>JACYMD010000078.1 GCA_015272215.1 Rivularia sp. T60_A2020_040
GTTAAAGGTTAAAGGTTAAAGGTTAAAGGTTAAAGGTTAAAGGTTAAAGGTTAAAATTAAAGGCTCATCAGTAGTTAGTATGCTAAAAAAATAGTAAAAAAAGGGAAGAGGGAAGAGGGAAGAGGGAATAAAAAATAGTATTGATTCCTAAAACCGATTAATAAAGCTAATTTATAAAGCACAGTAAGAGTTTCAAGTTTTTAATTTTTATTTTTAGCATACTATGTACTGAAGAACCAAATTAAAAGTCTAGATATTTGATTCCCTATTCCCTATTCCCTATTCCCTATTCCCTATTCCCTATTCCCCATTCCCCATTCCCCATTCCCCAATAATGAAAAAACCAAAACGTCCTATTTTCATAGGATTAATAGTTTTAGGAATAATAATTTTAATTACTTTTATTGCGGCTCCTAGTAGTAACAAAATATATACTGGCTCTACATATAATCGCGCTCCTGCTGGCTATGGTGCTTGGTATGCTTTTATGGAACAGCAGGATACTAAAATTGTACGTTGGCAAAAATATTTTAAAGATTTAGAAGATGAAAAATTGACAGGTACTCTGTTACAAATAAATGGTAAATTACAACCTTTATTTGTTGATGATTCACAAACAGAATGGGTAAAAGCTGGAAATAATTTGGTAATTTTAGGTGTATTTCAACCAGTGACTAATGCTCCATTCACCTCAACTCTCAAATCAAACAGAGTGGATGTGGAAATTGAAACACGACGACGACACCAACTAAATAAAAATGAAGAATCTGATTTAAAAGATAGTTTTGGTGCTGTTATTTGGCAACAAAAAATCGGCAAAGGAAAAGTTATTTATTCCACAACTCCTTTTATCGCTGCTAATGCTTATCAAGATAATCTTAATAACTTTAAGTATTTAGCTGATTTAGTTAAACAAGACGAAAACATAATATATGTAGATGAATATATCCACGGTTACAAAGACTCTCAAGTTAGAGACAGGGAAGGAGAAGGAAATTTATTCGCTTATCTTGCCAAAACTCCTTTATTTCCAGCATTGATACAGATAGGATTTTTATTATTAGTAATAATTTGGGTGCAGAATCGGCGTTTTGGTCAACCAATCAATTTAAAAACACGTGTTGTAGATAATAGTGAAGAATATATTCAAGCTCTAGCACAAGTATTAGAAAAAGCTGATTGTAACGACTTTGTGGTAGAAATGATCGGCAAAAAAGAACAGTTAAAATTACAAAAAGCTTTATCTTTAGGTCAACAATTAGTTGATAAACAAATAATAATTAATGCTTGGATGGAACAAATTAAAACTCCTACCGCGCAACTTAATGAAGTCTTAAGTATGAACAATGAAAAACGCCGCATCAGCGAACGACAACTGTTAAACTGGTTGAAAAAATGGCAATCTATACATCAAGAAATAGAAAAATCGCAAAATATGCCTGCTCTACCTTTGTAAAAAGAATGTGCAAGAAAGAGAAAATTCTGGCTCAAACTGCAAGATTTTGGGAAAATATGATTTTAGAATCTACAAATTTATCATTTGAATATAAAATATCTACTTACATCCATGCCTCTGGGAATATCGACCTAAATTTAGTTCTAATATCATAATGAATCAAACCAATCCCGTAATTAATAACCTTGCTCAATCTCTAAATAAAGTGGTTGTGGGACAATCTACCTTAGTAAATCAACTACTTATTGCATTACTAGCGGGTGGACATATTATATTGGAAGGAGTACCGGGAACAGGTAAAACACTCCTAGTAAAAGTTATAGCTCAGTTAATCCAAGCCGATTTTCGCCGCATTCAATTAACCCCGGATGTATTACCTTCAGATATTACGGGTACGAATATTTTTGACTTAAATACTCGCAGTTTCAGTTTAAAAAAAGGACCAATATTTACTCAAATATTATTAGCAGACGAAATTAACCGTACCCCTCCCAAGACACAAGCCGCGCTGCTCGAAGGTATGGAAGAATTACAGGTAACATTAGATGGTGAAAGCTTGCCTTTACCCGAATTATTTTGGACAATCGCCACACAAAACCCTTTAGAATTTGAAGGTACTTATCCTTTACCAGAAGCGCAATTAGACAGGTTTTTATTTAAATTGGTAGTGGATTATCCCGACGAAGCTTCCGAAAAACAAATGCTACTCAACCGTCAAGCCGGATTTTCCGCCAGACGCACAGATATTGCAAGTATAAAACCTGTTGCTCAAGTAGAGGAAATTATTGAATTAAGAAAAGCCGTAAAACAAGTTAAAGTTACCGAAGCGATTATTGATTATCTTTTAGCATTAGTCAGAATATCACGTCAAAATCCCGATTTAGCATTAGGTGCTTCACCACGGGCTGCAAATGCCTGGTTTGTGACATCCCAAGCAGCAGCATATTTAGCAGGGAGAGATTTCGTTACTCCTGATGACGTGAAAGCGGTTGCACTTCCTTTGTTACGACATCGACTGATTTTGAAACCGGAAGCAATGTTAGATGGTTTGGAAATTGACGCAGTAATTGCTTCCATACTTAATAAAGTTCCGGTGCCTAGGTAAGCAATAATATGCTTTTGAACGCAAAGTCACGAATCAGGTATACGCAAAAGTACGCAGAGTTTTAAATGCCCAAAACTCTATTTTTGATCAGAAATATTCGAGTAATTATTTGATTATGATTCCTTCCAGACGTAGTTATTTTTTATTCATAGCAGGGATTATCATTGCTCCGATTCTGACTATTTTTATGGGAATTTCTACAAGTATTGCGGTTATTTTAGTATTTGATGCCACAATACTGCTATTAATGTTTGTAGATAGTTGGCGATCGCAAAATCATCGTGTGGAAATCACCCGTAAAGTACCCCCAAGACTTTCGATTGCCAGAGATAACCCCGTAGAGCTAACGGTAAAATCGCAAAAATCCCTAGCTATTGTGGAAATTTGCGACTATTACCCCAGTGGATTCGCAGCATCTGCTGTTAAACTCCGCGCTACTATTCCTCCTAATAATACCCAAGAACTAACATATACAGTCCATCCCACTCAACGAGGAGAATTTGCTTGGGGAGATATCCAGGTACGTCAACTTGGTGTTTGGGGATTAGCGTGGAATAATTGGAAAATTCCTCAAAGTTTCAAAATCAAAGTTTATCCAGATTTAATGGGATTGCGATCGTTATCGATTCGCTTGACATTAAAATCATCCGGCTCGATGCGTAAACTTCGTAATTTGGGTATCGGTACTGAATTTGCAGAATTGCGAAACTACCGCACCGGGGACGATTTACGGTATATTGACTGGAAAGCTACCGCACGTAAAGCTACATACGGTAATTCACCATTGGTGAGGGTGTTAGAACCCGAACAAGAGCAAACTTTGATGATTTTGCTCGATAGGGGACGCTTAATGACAGCGAGAGTCGAGAATTTACAGCGATTTGACTGGGGTTTAAATGCTGCTTTATCTTTAGCTTTAGCCGGATTACATCGAGGGGATAAAGTGGGAGTTGGTATATTTGACCGCAAAATATATACGTGGATTCCCCCACAACGCGGACAGCACCAATTAAATAATTTAATTGATAGATTAACGCCAATTCAACCAGTTTTACTCGAATCAGATTATTTAGGTGCAGTCACAAAAGTCGTACAGCAACAAACTAGGCGCTGTCTTGTAGTGATAATTACGGACATCATTGATGTTACCGCTTCCACCGAACTTTTAGCCGCACTCACCAAATTATCACCTCGTTATCTACCATTTTGCGTTACATTACGCGATCCAAAAGTAGATAACTTGGCTCATACGAATGTAAGGGAACAAACAGTTACAGGTGCTTACAATCGTGCGGTAGCTTTAGATTTATTATCCCAACGAAAACTAGCATTTGCTCAACTCAAACAAAAAGGTGTATTAGTACTAGATGCCCCAGCAAATCAAATTACAGATCAGTTAGTCGATCGGTATTTACAGTTGAAAGCACGGAATCAGATTTGAAAAGGAGTTAGTTGACAGTTGACAGTTATTATTTATTTCTCCCCATGCCCTTGTCCCCTTGTCTCCCCATCTCCCCATCTCCCCATAATTTGTATAGAGCAATCGTGATATATTCTAAATATGACCACAGTCATGACTAGGGACACGATGAAAACAATTTCCAAAAGTAAACTAAAAAGTAAACTATTAGAGTTTTTGCGTCTTGTAGAGTCAGGGGAAGAAATTGTCGTAACCGATAGGGGAAAACCAGTAGTGAAAATTTCTAAATATGGCGGTGATTCACCATCAACAGAAGAGTTGTTTGCACAAATGCGCGGTAAAGTCAAGTATTTTGAGGATTTAACGACTCCAACAACTGAGGAATGGAGCGAATTTTGAAAATTGTCCTTGATACTTGCGCTTTGATTTGGTGGAGCATAGATCCAGATAAACTTACGAGCGCTGCAACAGAAGCCCTCCAGCAAATGGAGACTAATAAAAATGGTATTGTTCCATCCATTTGTATCTGGGAAATCGCCATCAAAATCAAAAATCGAAAACTAGATTTAGGAGTCGATCTTAACGAATATGTCGCCTCTTTGAAAAAATCTAATGTTATAGGTATTGTCCCTATCAATGAAGATTTGTGGTTAGAAAGTGTCAAGTTAGAATGGGTTCATCGAGATCCAGTAGATCGAGTTGTTGTAGCATTAGCCAGCAGTAATCAAGCTTCAATTATTACAGCAGATCGGGAAATAAGAAATTTTTATCCAAATGTAATTTGGTAGATTGAGGAACCTATCAGGCATAGGAAGCAAAGAAAGCCGAGAAAGCATTTACCATGCCCCATGCCCCATGCCCAATTACCAATTACCAATTCCCCCTTTACGCTTTTTGGACTTTTCGCCAAACGGTAAAAGCTAAAAGTATACAAATTGTAAAAATAGTACTAAAAATTACTACAGGAGACATCCCTCGTATAGACATTCCGAAGCAGTTAAAAACTAAAGTTATCGACCACAGGATAAGCGCTGCATGGCGTTGAGATAAACCCCAAGCTAACAAACGATGGTGTAAATGGTCTTTTCCAGGAGTGCTGAGTGGGTTTTTCCCCGCTGCCAAACGCCGCACAAAAACTTGAGTAGTATCAAGTACCGGCAGTAGAAGAAACACAACTGGAGGTAAAATAGATAACACTGTAGTTATTTGTAATTCACCCAGAATACTGGTTGCTGCCAATACATAACCGAAGAAATAGGCTCCGGCATCACCCATAATAATTTTTGAGGGATGGAAATTGTGGCGCAAAAAGCCTAGTGCGGAACCACCCAAAGCTGCCAGAACTAAAATCGCTGCCGCACGGTTGGGAAATTGGGCAGAAACTGCTAGCAAACTCATCGCCGTGATAAAGCTAACTCCCCCTGCTAAACCATCCATTCCATCCATCAAATTAATTGCATTCGTAATTCCTACCACCCACAACACCGTCAATAATGTTGACAGAGTAGAATCGATGGGAGTGCCAAAAGTTATATCGAATCCAATTTTGTTAGCAACTAATAACAATGCGGTTAAAATTTGTACCAACAATCGGAAAGAAGCGGGTAAGCCATATTGGTCATCAATGAAACCAACCAAAACTAGTATTGAACCACCCAGCAACACGGTTAAAACCTGCGCTAAAACATTTTCTAATTCAATTGGTCGTAATAAACTAGCAAGGGTGACAGCGGCGATTACTCCGGCGTAAATTGCTAATCCTCCCGCATTTGGTAAAGGTTCTCGGTTCAAACGCCTTGCATTTGGCTGATCAGCCCAACCTACACGCAAAGCAAATTTCCGAATTTTCGGAATTAAACTCCAGGTTACACTCAAAGCTAATAAAAATGTAAACACTACTGCTAACCAGCCGGAGCCGCTTGGTTCAGCAATACCGAGAGACTTAAGGAAACTGTATATATTCATCTCCCGATTCCTTGATTACTGCCAGTATCTATCATGACTATCAACTGTATATTAATCATTTTTGTTCCAAATATCTGTAATCTGAAAGGCTTGTTTAGTTAGCACTCTTGAGCAGTGAGTGCTAAATTGTAAAATGATAATGCTTGTGAGTTAAAAAATGGCGAAAATCGTTTCCTTTAATGAAGAGTCACGTCGGTCACTAGAAAGGGGAATTAACGCCCTTGCTGATGCCGTCAAGATTACCCTGGGACCAAAAGGTCGCAACGTTCTTTTAGAAAAGAAATTTGGTGCGCCTCAAATTGTAAACGATGGTATCACCGTTGCCAAAGAAATTGAACTATCCGATCCTTCAGAGAACGCTGGAGCAAAATTAATCCAGGAAGTAGCTGAAAAAACCAAAGAAATCGCCGGAGATGGTACTACTACCGCGACAGTTTTGGCTCAGGCGATGATTCGGGGTGGCTTGAAAAACGTTGCTGCTGGTTCTAATCCCATGAGCTTGAAGCGCGGTATCGACAAAACCATCGAAGCCCTGGTACAGGAAATCACCAAGATTGCTAAACCAGTCGAAGGAAGTGCCATCGCGCAAGTTGCCACCGTATCTGCTGGTAACGATGAAGAAGTCGGTAGCATGATTTCTGAAGCCATGGAGAAGGTTACTAAAGACGGTGTAATTACCGTTGAGGAATCTAAATCTTTATCTACTGAATTAGAAGTTGTGGAAGGGATGCAAATTGACAGGGGATACACTTCTCCCTATTTCATCACCAACAACGACCGGATGACTGTAGAATTTGAAAATGCTCGCATCTTGATTACTGATAAAAAAATCAGCAATATTCAAGATTTAGTGCCGGTGTTGGAAAAAGTTGCTCGTAGCGGTCAACCTTTGTTAATTATCGCTGAAGATGTTGAAGGTGAAGCTTTAGCAACTTTAGTGGTTAATAAAGCCAGAGGTGTATTGACAGTTTGCGCCATCAAAGCCCCCGGTTTTGGCGAACGTCGCAAAGCGATGTTACAAGATATTGCTATTCTGACCGGCGGACAAATGATTTCCGAAGAAATCGGCTTAAGCTTAGATACCGCAACTTTGGAAATGTTAGGAACCGCTCGCAAAATCGAAATTGACAAAGAAAACACCGTTATCGTTGCTGCTGGAGATTTGAAAGCTGATGTCGAAAAACGGATTGGTCAAATTCGCAAACAATTAGCAGAAACCGATTCGGAATACGATAAAGAAAAATTACAAGAGCGTATCGCCAAACTAGCGGGTGGTATTGCTGTAATCAAAGTTGGTGCGGCAACCGAAACCGAACTGAAAGACCGGAAATTACGGATTGAAGATGCATTAAATGCAACTAAAGCAGCCGTAGAAGAAGGTATCGTTCCCGGTGGTGGTACTACCTTGATTCACCTAATTAAGAAAGTAGCCGAAATCAAAAAGAGCCTTGGCGAAGAAGAAAGAATTGGTGCCGATATAGTAGCGTTAGCCTTAGAAGCACCATTACGTCAAATCGCAGAGAATGCTGGTGTTGAAGGTTCAGTGATTGTTTCCACAGTTAAACAAAGCGAACTTAACATTGGTTACAATGCAGCTACCGGCGAGTTTGAAGATTTAATTGCTGCGGGAATTATTGATCCTGCCAAAGTTGTACGTTCCTCGTTGCAAAATGCTGGTTCCATTGCCGCAATGGTATTAACTACCGAAGCTTTGATAGTAGAAAAACCAGATCCCAAAGGTGCTGGTGCCCCCGACATGGGTGGCATGGGCGGCATGGGCGGTATGGGCGGCATGGGTATGCCCGGAATGGGAGGAATGGGGATGATGTAATTTAGTTAGTGGTTGGTGGATAGTGGATAGTGGTTGGTGGTTGGTGCATATCAACCATCAACTAACAACCATCAACCATCAACCATCAACCATCAACTAACAACTAACAACTAAATTCCCAAATATGCAACGTCCTATTTTATATATTGCAATTACTAATCACGGTTTCGGACACGCAACTCGTACTGCTGCTGTTGCAGCGACTATTCAAGAGTTATGTCCGGAAGTATTGTTAATTATGGTGACAACTGCACCACGTTGGTTGTTGGAATGCTATATCAAAGGTGATTTTATTCATCGTCCCCGTGCTTATGATTTGGGGGTTGTTCAAGCTGATAGTTTGAAAATGGATCAGCAAGCTACTTTAGAAAAATTATTAGAAATTAAGAAAAATCATCGTTCTATTATTGCTTCCGAAGTTGATTTTATTCATCAGAATCGCGTTAATTTAATTTTGGCTGATATTCCCTTCTTAGCCGCCGAAATTGGGAAAGCAGCTAATGTTCCTTGTTGGATGATCAGTAATTTTGGCTGGGATTTTATTTATCGTGATTGGGGTGGTGATTTTATTGACATTGCCGATTGGATTGGGGAATGTTATTCCCAGTGCGATCGCCTTTTTCGTCTTCCTTTTCATGAACCGATGCAAGCGTTTGGGAATATCACTGATGTTGGTTTAACTGGTGGTTCTCCTGTTTGTGATGCTGATCAAATCAAATCCCAATGGCAAATCACGACATCTCGTGAAAAGACTGTGTTGCTTAGCTTTGGTGGTTTGGGTTTACAGCAATTACCCTATGAAAATCTGACTTATTTTCCAGATTGGCAATTTATTACTTTTGATAAATCAGCACCAGATTTACCCAATTTAATCAAAGTTCAAGATGTCAGAACTCGTCCTGTTGACTTTATGCCAATTTGTGGGAGAGTAATTTCTAAACCGGGTTTCGGTACATTCTCGGAAGCAACTAAATTAGGAGTGCCGATTGTTTCTGTAACTAGAGACAATTTTGCGGAAGCAGCTTTTCTCATAGAAGGTATATCAGATTATAATTATCATCAAATTTTGACTCCTTCGGAACTGTTTGAGAGTTCCTGGGAATTTCTCAAGCAGCCATTAGAAGCACCACGCTCTCAAAAAGCGATCGCAATTGATGGCAATGAAGTTATTGCTCAAGCTGTGGTGGATTTTTTGGCTTGATTCGTCGGGTTTTTAGGATGATTGTTTTGTTTAACAGATATAGCAGTTTTCAGTTGAGTCCAATCGTCCTGCGGACACCCCTCTCCTTGTTAAGGAGAGGGGAAGGGGGTGAGGTTCATCTGTATTCTATCCAACCGAAAACCGCTATTTTTAAACTAAAAACCCGACTTCTGATTGTAATTATCAATTAGTAAAATACTACTTTTCTTTGAACGTCCACACACCATCATCCCATTCGCTATCGGATAGGGGATTCTCCAACCAATGCTCACAGCGTTTTAAATGCACGATTGCTGCTTTGTCATGTTCATGGATTTCCAATACCTTCGCGAATTGGTTTTTAGCGGAATTAAATTGACGATTGATATAGTATTCGCGTCCTTTGTGGTAATGTTCGATCGCCGTTAGTTTGTCGCCCCTGACGCTCTCTTCACGCAAACCGATAAGTTCGTATATTGACACTGGTTCTTTACGACCTTTGACGCGAATGTAGTCTAATTCTCTTGCCCAGATGAAATCTTTACAAGGTTCATGAGTATTATCGCTGATAATAATGTCACAGCCGTACTGCTTGGTAATGCTTTCTAAACGCGAACCCAGGTTGACACCATCACCAATTGCGGTAAATTCCATCCGTTTGCTTGAACCAATATTTCCACTGATAACAACGTCTGAGTTGATACCTATACCAATTTTGATTTGTTGTTTATTATCTGCATGACGACGAGCGTTAAATTCTTTTAAACGATGACGCATTTCTAAGGATGTTTGTACTGCCATCCAAGCATGGTTTTCTAAAGGTAAAGGGGAACCGTATACAGCCATGATGGCATCACCAATGTATTTATCTAAGGTACCTTTATGCTTGAAAACCGCTTCTACCATTGACTCAAAGTATTCGTTGAGCATACCTACCACTTCTTCTGCTTCCAGGTTTTCTGTTAAAGTGGTATAACCGCGAATATCGGAAAATAAAATCGAAACTTCTTTGCGATCGCCACCGAGTTTTGCGTCGTCTAATTTGAGTAATTCTTCGGCTAATTCCTGAGTCATGTAGCGGTACATGGTACTTTTGAGCCGCTTTTCGTCGCTGATATCATCCATTACTACCAGCGCACCCCTAACTTGTTGATTGTCGCTAGCGTCTGCAATGGTGTTAATTGACAAGTTAATACTGTTTTCTACAGCTTGATGGGTGAGAAGAGTGCGATCGGGATAATATTGCTCGCGTAATTTATGATCGTTATTAATATTTAAAGCATCGTGACACCATTTATCAAAGTCGTTTTCTTTGATATTGATAATATCGTTGATTAATTTGCCTTCTAAACGTTCTTCTGCTTCTAATCCCAACAAACGTAAAGCGCTTTCATTCGCAGCAAGGATGTAGCCTTTACTATCAGTAAAAATCACACCATTAGAAAGACTGCGGAGAATATCGCGCTGCATTTGTTCTTGTTGCTTGATAGTCGCGAACAATTGAGCGTTTTGTAGCGCTACACCTGCTTGTATATTAAAAGCCTCCATAAACTGTTCGTCGTTACGATCAAAACTAGCTTGGAAGCATTCGGGTGCTTGGGGCCAATTTTCGGGGTTGTAGGGGGGAAATTCGGTTTTATTCTTTTTATTTACCAGTTGAGTTACACCAATTAATTCGCGATCGCCATTAAATACTGGCATACACAGTAAACTACAAGTACGATACGCTGTTTGCTGGTCTATTTGTTTAGCAGTATCGGAATCGGGATGATCGTATAAATCGAAAGGAATATTTAATATTTTACCACTTGACGCGACTTGACCGACAAAACCCTTACCCATCGGTACACGCAACTCTTTAGTCGAACCATCACCCAAAGTAATTTTAGTCCATAATTCTTGGCGATCGCGATCTATTAGCCATAAAGTAGAACGATCTGCATTCATCAGTTGTTTAGCTTCATTCATCACCCGTTTGAGTGTCTCTTCTAAATCGAGACTGCTTTGAGAAAGGGATTTAATTGCTTTCATCAAGGCTTCAGCAGCTCGTTGTTTCTGAGTTGCTGCATAAAAGGAGCGGGATGATTCCAAAATTAAGCCGATAGATGGTGCAAATTCTTGAAATAATTGCTCGTCAGCATCAGTAAAGCCCCTAATATCAATACGTTCGCACAAAGGAGCATTACAGTTAGTATCAGGTTTTAACTTGTTTAACAACTGTACCACGGCGATTAGTTTACCTTGTTCATCAAGCAAAGGTAAAGCCAGCATGGTAAAAGTACGGTAGTCCGTTCTTTTTTCGTGTTCCCGTGCAAAAGAAGAACGAACATCATCGTAAAAATCAAAGGGAATATTGACAACTTTTTTATGAGTTGCAACTTCACCAGCAATACCTTTGTTTGCTGGTATGCGAATTTCTAAAGAACGTTTTCCTTCTCCTTCAGCAACAATTGTGTATAGCTGTTGTTTTTCTTCATCTAACAGAAATATTGTTGTTCTATCAGCACCTAATAACTCGCCAGTTTTGAGAGTGATAGATTGCAACATTTCTTGTAAAATTGCTTCAAAACCTTTAGAATCCAACATTGACAAGGTTTGATTAACAATCTGCAATTTATGCTCTACATCTTTAACAACTTGTTTAAAAGTATCTTGGGTTAAAGGAGCAAGAAAACTTGATATAGTTCCTTCCTGTTGATGACTTAGAGCATCCAATCGAGCCGAATTTTGAATTAAGTCACGCTCCGCTTGATTATTCGCGCTAATAATTAAATCAGCGGCTTGACTGCGACTAGTTTGGTAGACTGACATAACTGCCTTTGGAGATAAAATTTGTTTTATTATTTGATTCTTTGCAGGTGATAAATCCGCCTGCATTCTAACTAAAAGTTGCTTTTAACAAAATAGACTTGTTGATTAAATTAGCAAAAGGAAAATAAAAAAGACTAAAACACCAGGGTAAAAGCCTTTTCTATTTTTAGTCTTTAACTAATACATAATAAATAATTTTGCCCAGAGGTCTAATCAAATAAAAACGTTATTCCTAGTTTAATCTTTCATCAAATAAAATGTCACCCTCGAAGATACTTAGATAAAAAATCATCAAAAACAAGTTGATTTTTATGCTTGTATTTACATAAATAAAAATATTTGAATGCTAACTCATAATTGAAATATTATCTTTTCCTAATTAACTTAGGAGTATATTTCTAGTATTCCCAAAACTTATCTAAAATTAACAGCTAGAACAGAAAAAATCATCAGTCATTTTCATCATATTTACTTACTTCCTTCTCTCTTCACCTCTTCCCTCAGCGCTCTCTGCGCGCCACTTGCTACAAGTCGGGGAACCCGCCCAACGCAGTGGCTTGTCTAGTAAGGTTTTTTTAAATCGGTAATCTCCTACCCAGAAAAAAGTAATCCTAAATACTTCTTCCGTTTTATTGCTGAGTATTTTAAAAAATAAGTGTATACATGATTTTGCTATCATCTAGTCCTTGACAGTAATCAATTTTAAACTATTTAATACATTAAATGTAAGATTTAATACCGAAAAAATAGCTAAGATTAGAATTTTCATAAATTTACTTTGTATAAATATCAGCATTTACCAGGATGGCATCTAAGCATTTGCTGAGTTAAAAATTAAATTGTTTCAAGGAATATAATTGAGTATTTTTACTTAAATTGCATGACTGTAAATCAGCAACAAAGACCAATTGGCTTGTTTACTGCAACTTGTATTGTGGTAGCCAATATGATAGGTACAGGTGTATTCACTAGCTTAGGTTTTCAAGTAGTAGATATTAAATCTGGTTTCACGCTGTTATTTTTGTGGATGGTAGGTGGAATTTTCGCTTTGTGCGGTGCTTTAAGTTACGGTGAATTAGGTGCAGCAATGCCTTATTCTGGTGGTGAATACTACTATTTATCCCGTATTTATCATCCAGTGGTAGGTTTTTTATCTGGATGGGTATCGGTAACAGTAGGTTTTGCAGCACCAATAGCAGCCGCAGCGATGGCTTTGGGAGCATATTTCAAAAGTGTATTTCCGTTAATATCTTCCACAGCTATTGCGTTAGGTGTAGTTATCTTTGTTTCCTTAATTCATAGTAGAAATAAAGCATTTGGTAGCTACTTTCAACAGATATTTACTATCTTAAAAGTCTTATTAATTGTTGTTTTAATTGTGTGTGGTTTATTTTTAGCAGAACCTCAACAGTTAGGATTTTTACCATCAATTGGAGATGTTAATTTAATCTTCAGTTCTCCTTTTGCAATATCATTAGTTTACGTCACTTATTCATATTCGGGGTGGAATGCAGCGGTTTATTTAGCTAGTGAAGTAGAAGAACCGGAAAAGAATTTACCTCGTTCTCTAATTGCTGGAACTTTGATTGTAATGGTGTTGTATTTACTCTTAAACTTTATATTTTTGCATACAACACCAATTAATAAATTAGTAGGAGAATTAGAAGTTGGGTATATAGCTGCTAATCAAATTTTTGGTACTTTTGGAGCAAAAGTAATGGGTATACTGATTTCTTTTGGACTAATATCTTCAATTAGTTCGATGGTTTTAGCAGGGCCGAGAGTTACTCAAGCAATTGGTGAAGATATTCCTTTATTTAAACTACTTGCGAGAAAAAATAGCAGCGGAATTCCATATTTTGCAATTCTTTTACAGTTATTTATTGTTACTGTTTTAATCTTGACATCAAGTTTTCAAGCAGTAATTACTTATTTAGGATTTACCCTCACATTATCTTCATTTATTACAGTTTTAGGGATTTTTGTTTACCGTTTGCGATATCCCGAAGCACCTCGGCCTTATCAAACTTGGGGTTATCCTTTTACACCAATTGTGTTTTTAGCTATTAGTTTATGGATGTTGGTATTTATCTTGATTGATAAACCAGTTGAATCTTTAACGGGATTGGGAACAGTAGCTATCGGTTTGATTGTCTATTTCTTTGCGGCGAAAAAAGGCTGGTCTTCAGTTAAAGAAATATCAGAATAAATTTGATTTTTGAATAAATTGGAAAAATATTCTCGAAAACTAAAACAATGAAAAATAATCAATTAACTTCTACCTTTTTAGGTACTAGTATTGGCGCATTTTTGTTATTACAAGGTTGTAGTTATAGCGAAAATCTCAACACTAACTATAATACAGATAATGCGATTAAAAAAGCGGAATCAACTACATCTGTAGACCCTTTAGCAAAATTTGATCGGGCAAAATCTGCTCAATTAACAGATACTGCAAAACTGCTTGCTGGAATAGAAGTTGATAGTCAAAGTACTTTAGCAAAAGTACAGCAAAATCAAGGTTGGAATTCCCATCAAAATTATTATAAAAATGCTTGGTCTAAGTTAGAAAATCAACAGTTAGCAAAGGTGAGAAAATGGACTGAAAGTGAATTAAAAGAGATTAATGCTAAGTCTCCATCTGTTTTTTATCCTTTTAGTGGACCAGATTTTCTCTACAGTTACTCTTTATTTCCTCAAGCTAAGGAGATGGTTTTAATAGGTTTAGAACCAGTGGGTAGTGTTCCAGATTTTGCCAAACTTTCTGCAAACGAAAGCAATAATGCATTAAGTAAAGCCAGAAGTTCTCTATCAGAAATTTTGCAATTTAGCTTCTTCCGTACCAACGATATGAAAGTTGATTTGCAAAAACAAGGAGTTTTACCGATTTTGTACATATTTATGGCACGTACTAACAATCGTATTCTCGATTTGCAATATATTGGATTGGATAAAAATGCTGGTATTCAACAATTTAAGGAAGGAATGGTTCCAGGAGTAAAAATTACTTTTGTCCCCGAAGGAGAATCAGTTCCTCGTAATTTGTATTATTTCTCCACGGATTTATCAAATGATGGTTTGAAGAAGCATCCAGAGTTAACAAAATTTGTGACTAACCTGGAAAATCCAGTTACTTATTTGAAAGCAGCTTCCTATTTAATGTACAACGACAGCTTTTCAAATATTAGAGATACCATTTTGGCTAACAGCAGTCATTTATTACAAGATGATTCTGGAATGCCTTTAAAATCTTTTGATAATGCTAAATGGAATTTAACATTTTATGGTGCTTATACTCGTCCAATTGGCTTATTTAGCAATCGCTATCAGTCAGATTTGAGACAGGTTTATGCAAGCAATAAAGTAATTAAACCTTTGGATTTTGGTATAGGTTATCAATTCGCCGTCAATCAGTCAAATTTGATGTTAGCAAAAACTAAATAATTAATTTTTAAAAATATTGAATGTAGAGACGTTGCAATGCAACGTCTTTCTGTATTTTGGTTAGGATTGGTAATTTAAGACAATATCAACCCTAATTTATGGAGACGTAGCAGTGCAACATCTTTCTATATTTTGGTTAGGATTGGTAATTTAGGACAATATCAACTTAGAATGGTTCGTTTTCCCGCTAAACGTTGGGAGACGTAGCATTGCTACGTCTCTACATTAATTGTTGGTTTTTCACAAAATATTAATTAATAATCAATCATCCAGTATTTAAATGCCGGATGTTTTCCTCCAAGAGCTTGGTTAACAATATTTTCACAAATTTTTAAACCGTTTTGACTATTAGTTAAAATTACAATTCCCGTTTGTAAATCTTTGGAAGCTACAGTGAAATTCTTAAAAGTAGTTAAATCTCCCCAATGCCAAAAAAAGTTACCTTGATTTGTTTTTTCTAATCCCCAACCTAAACCCCAATCGAGAGAATTGCTCAACTTTATTTGCGGAGTTAACATCTCCTGTAAACTTGTTTCTGGTTTCATCATTGCAATCAGCAATTGAGCGTATTCGGAAGCAGTAGTACGTAAACTTCCTGCGGCTCCGGCAGTTTTTGGTTTACTCATCGGTTTAGGTTGATTTTGCCGATTGTGTCCATAACTAGCAATTTTTTCATATTCCGATTGCCAAATTAAACTACTACGATTCATCTCCAAAGGCTTTAATATTTGCTGTTGTAAATATGTTTCTAAAGGTTGTCCAGTTATCTTTTCTAATACACTTTGTAAATATAGAAAACCTTCACTAGAATAAGCAAATTTTACTCCTGGATTGTTGTTAAACCAAACTGGTTTGTCACCACTCCAATTAGGAAAACCAGTCGTGTGAGATAATACATGACGAGCAGTTACAAGTTTGATTCTAGAGTCGGAAATTAACGGTGTATCGGTATATTCTGTTAAAGGTTTATCTAAATCAATTTCTCCTCGTTCGACCATTTTTAATACTGCATAAGCAAATAATGGTTTAGTCAGAGATGCAGCAGCAAAAATAGTTTCGTTGCTAACGGGTTTTTTGGTATATTTGTGGGTAACTCCAAAGCTTTTATTCCAGAAAAGTTCACCATCCCGAATCATCGCTATAGAAATTCCTGGAATTAAAGCATTTTGCATTAACTTGGGAATTTGTGTTTCTAAATTGCTAATTACTGTTTCTGCTGCGGAAGTAGAATTAGCAAGTAGGTTAAGTAAGCTGATAGAAGAAAGACTAATCAAAGCAGTTGTACTTTGTTTTAATAATTTTCTGCGGGATATTTGAAACATTCTAAATATTTTTTATGGTGTTATACACTTAGATTTTAATTAAGGTAAAAAAGTTTCTGCTCAAGTGAGAAATAATGATTTTTTTGAGATTTTAGTTATATAATTATTTACCCGAATCCTAAGCACACAAAATGTTCAACTAATTTTGCACAGGTACTTATTTAAAATGTCTCTAACTGAAATACGCGGTGTTTGGTTAACTACTACTGGGAGTAAAGTTTTTGATTCTCGCGATAATGTCGTGGAAGCGATGGATTTTCTTGCCGAAACAGGGTTTAATGTTGTGTTTCCAGTGGTATGGAATAAAGCAGTTACCCAATTTCCTTCTCAAGTAATGCAGCAAAATTTTGGTGTAGAAATCAATCCGCAATATCAAGGAAGGGATATTTTAGCAGAAGTAATTACCGCAGCGCATCGAGTAAATTTAAAAGTCATTCCTTGGTTTGAATATGGCTTTGCTAGTTCTTATAATTCTAATGGAGGAATGTTAATTGCTAAAAAACCACAATGGGCTGCACGAGATTGTAAGGGTAATTTGTTGAATAAAAATGGTTTTGAATGGCTTAATGCTCTTGATTTTGAAGTACAGGATTTTATATTAAGTTTAATACTCGAAGTTGTGAATAATTATGATGTTGATGGTATTCAAGGAGATGATCGATTACCTGCTCTACCATGTGAAGGTGGTTATGATATGGGTACTGTACAAAGATATCAACAAGAATTCGGTAAACATCCACCGCAAAATTCTAAAGATAGTCAATGGTTACAGTGGCGTGCTAATATTTTAACTGATTTTTTAGCGCGTTTATATGGTGAAGTTAAAGCTATAAATAATAATTTATTTGTATCTATGGCTCCCAATATTCATGATTGGGCATTAAAAGAATATTTACAAGATTCACAAACCTGGTTAGAAAAAGGGTTAGTAGATATTATTCATCCGCAAATTTATCGGCGTGATTTTAATAGTTATAAAGGTATTGTTGATAGGTTAGTCAAGCAGCAGTTTACCACTAAAACACGAGGAAGACTTGCACCGGGAGTTTTAATGAAGTTGGGTTCTTATAATATTAATTCCGACTATTTGACGCAGGTGATTGAATATAATCGTAGCTGTGGTATTCGGGGAGAAGTGTTTTTCTTTTATGAAGGTTTGCGAGATAATCACAATGCTTTAGCCAAGGTGTTACGGAATGGTTATTATGCTCAGTCGGCTGCATTTCCTAGTTTGAAAGAGTTGCATGGGGGTGATGAAATTAGGGAAGAAGTTGTTAATCAGAAGAAGGGTTTGTTTACGTTTTTAAAAAATTGGTTTTGATTTTAAGATTAATTATAATAAACCTTACTAGACGCTGAGGACACAGAGTAAGAGGATATAGAGGAATTCTGGTGTTAATATGTACAAAAGTGTAATCTAATTGGTCAAGGAACTAAAAGCTAGTAAAAAACGGTATGATAAATTCAAACTAATTTGAAGTTAATGACTCCTTTTTTACAAAATTTAATTGTAACTGCACTGACATTTATTTACGTTTTCGGACTTGTCGCAGTGATGAATTTCTGTGTAACTCGCTTAAATTTATCACCGGATATTAGTCGTAAAGTTACTCATATTGGTGCGGGTTCTTTAATTGGGTTTCTGCCGCTTTATAATGATTTACACTGGTCTAAATATTTAAATGTGACTATTTTTGTGGTGTGGATAGTCCTCTTGATACAGAAAGGTTTGTTTGCTAAGGATGAAGATGAAGCTGTTAAAACTATGACTCGTAATGGAGATAAAAGCGAGCTTCTCAAAGGTCCTTTATACTTTGTAATTGTAGCAACTATTTGCGGTACTTTATTTTATAAAACCTTTCCGGGAATAATTGCAATGACAACTCTTGGTTGGGGAGATGGAATTGCACCTATTATCGGTTCTCGTTACGGTAAGTTGAAATATGAAGTACTTAGCAGTAAAAGTGTACAAGGAACTGTGTCAATGTTGGTTGCGGCTTTTGCTGCAAGCGTGTTTTTTGTTTGGTTGATTATTCCAAGCGAATTGAATATTATGCGAATTTTTATCTTAACTATAATTGCTACGGTAGTGGAAGCTTGTAGCCCCAAAGAAATTGATAATATTTTGATTCCAACTGTGGTAATTTTAGCAGCTTTGACTGTTATTTAGGTATATTCTGGTTAAATAAACATTTCTAATATACTCGAACCAATATATACATACACAGAAATAATTATAGTACTACTTAATATTAAAGCGATTAAAAAATGGCTATATTTAATTTTTGTTAAACCAATCGCGTAGCTGACTATATCTTGAGAAAGAGGCATGATTATTATTATATAAAAAATACTACGATTCCTTTTGAATCTATCAATAAATCTATCTAATTCATCTAAATTAGCTTTACCGATAAATCTTTGAGCTACTTTTCTGCCAAATTTTCTGGATATCCAAAAGTTAGCACTGCATCCAATAAGAGTAGCTATATAACTGAGTAAAAAAGCATTATGTTTACCGAATAAAGTTCCACCAACAACAAATAAGGAACTTCCGCTCAAAGGTGCAATAATTAAACTGAAAGCGCATAATGCGATAAATACTATAGGAGACCATACTCCAGTTTCTTTGATAAACTGTTGAGCATTCTCTAAACCTATATTTTGTAAGGAAAATGCTATGATTAAATATAAAATAATTACAAAAAAAGTTGCTAGTAAAATTTTTTTGAGGTTAGAGGTAAATTGCATTACACGATTTATTTAAAGTTTAATTTAACTTTGTGCTAATTAATAATTATTTAGTTATACAGTTCCATTTTACTACCTTTCGTATTGGGATTAAAGATGTAAAGATAATGTGAATAGAATTCGTAATATCTCCCTCCGGGAGACGCTACGCGTTCAGTTTACTGACTCGTCAGAGTAACGTAATTCGTGAATGAGTTAGGTAAAGTAAAATACATAACAAATAGAGGTTATTGTTTTAAGTAATCCAGAAATTTTTGATGAATCCTTGAAAGATATCTAGAAAATACCATTATGCAATCTTCTATTGACAGAAAATTATTAAACTTAAAAGCAATTGATATTTTCGCTGGATGTGGAGGTTTATCACTTGGATTTCAGAATGCTGGATTTAAAATCATAAGTGCTTTTGATAATTGGCAACCAGCGATTCAAGTTTATCAGAAAAATTTTCATCATCCGATATATAACTGTGATTTGAGTAGCTTAAATGATGACTATTCAACTTTTTCAAAAATGGATTGTGACGTAATAATTGGAGGGCCACCTTGTCAAGATTTTTCCAGTGCAGGTAAAAGAAATGAAAATTTGGGTAGAGGTGATTTAAGTATTGTTTTCGCTAAAATAATTTCTTTTGTTCAACCTCAATGGTTTGTCATGGAAAATGTGGAAAGATATAAAAAAAGCGGAAAAAGATGTCAGGTATTGAACATATTTAAAGCAAATAATTATGGTCTAACTGAAACAGTAATTAAAGCAAGTCTTTGTGGTGTTCCTCAGAATAGAAAAAGATATATTTGTATAGGTAAAATGAATGGTAAAGATGATGAACTATTACCATATATCAATAAAAATTTAGCTGAAAATCCTATGTCGGTGAGAGATTATTTAGGAGATAGTTTAGGAATAGAATATTATTATAGACATCCTAGAACTTATGCTAGGAGAGGTATTTTTAGTATTGATGAACCAAGTCCTACTATTAGGGGTGTCAATAGACCAATACCAAAAACATATAAGTTACATCAAGCAGATGCAAGTTCTTTAATCAAGGAAATTCGACCCCTGACGACAATTGAAAGAAGCTACATACAAACATTCCCTAAAAACTTTAATTTTGATATTGAAAATCAATCAAAAACAGATTTAGAACAAATGATTGGTAATGCAGTACCAGTCAAATTAGCCGAGTATGTTGCTAATTCAATCATTGAATATATTAAAAGTACAGCAATTCCTCAATTAGAGCCAAAACAGCTTGTATTGAATTTGGGTGATAATTAATAATTTACGCACTTATTAAAATCATTCTCTTAGTCCAGCTTCTCGTAACGCTTGCGTCATAAAATCTAATAAATTCAACATTAACATCTTAATTTTTATTCATCTGCTTGAAATTAATGTAATTGACTGAGGAATATCATACTTTCCGATACAATAAAAGGGGAATAACTGGAAGTGTTTTATGACTAACAAAGAATTATTAATTCAAGAAATAGAAACTTTACCACCGGAATTGTTTACAGAAACACTCAATTTGATTCGCGCTATTAAAACTAGTCATATTCATCAGTTAAAAATAGCACAGCAAGAACCTGTTTCTTCAAGTGAATCTATTGATGACGATAATCAAAAACAACTAACATACCGTCCTGCTTCAGGACGTTCCATCCTCCGACACGCAGGAACTTGGGAAGGTGACGATTTTGAGAAATGTCTTCAATCAGTATATGCTACTCGTGGCAAAGCTAAATTTGATGAAGAAAATCCATTTGAATAATGTATTTATTAGATACTAATCATTGATTTCCATATCAGTCTCTCTGGGGGATTATTATCTCCAGAATCTGATCAAATAAATTCTATTAATACAAGTCTCCTTATTAAATATAAAATACCTATTTTATTTCTTTACAGCCACAACTGGATACTGTTTTAATACCTGCTTCAAATACCTCCCCGTATAAGATTTTTCATTGTTCGCAACATCTTCCGGAGTCCCCACAGCAATAATTTCTCCTCCTTTATCTCCTCCTTCGGGACCTAAATCTATTACCCAATCCGCACAACGAATTACATCTAAGTTGTGTTCAATAACTAATATTGAGTTACCTTTATCTACTAATCTTTGCAGTACATCTAATAGCTTATGTACATCGTAAAATGATAATCCCGTTGTCGGTTCATCTATTAAGTAAAGTGTCTTCCCGGTAGCTCTACGAGATAATTCTGTGGCTAATTTGACTCGCTGCGCTTCACCACCGGATAAAGTTGTGGCTGGTTGTCCTAACTGTACGTATCCCAAACCGACATCTACGAGAGTTTGCAGTTTGCTCGCAGCTTTAGGAATATTGATGAAAAAATCTAATGCTTCTTCAACTGTCATGTTGAGAACATCGGAAATCGATTTATCTTTATATTTAACCTGCAAGGTTTCGCGGTTATATCTAGCACCTTTACAAACTTCACACTGTACGTAAACGTCGGGTAAAAAATTCATTTCGATGACGTTAACACCTTGTCCTGCACAAGCTTCGCAACGTCCACCTTTTACGTTAAACGAAAATTGACCTGGTTTATAACCCCGCGCTTTGGCTTCGATGGTTTCGGAAAATACCGTGCGAATTGCATCAAATATACCCGTATAAGTTGCTGGGTTGGAACGAGGAGTTCTACCGATGGGAGATTGGTCAATTACAATTGCTTTATCAACTGCTTTTAATCCCTTTATACCATCTATTTCTTTGGGCATCGGCACTTTTTTACTCAGGTGGTGTTGTAGTGCTGGATAAAGTAATTCGTTAACTAAAGTTGATTTACCAGAACCAGAAACACCCGTTACTGTAACTAATTTACCCAAAGGAATTTCTACATCTATATTCCGCAAATTATTCAAACGAGCATTTTGAATAACTAAATTTATGCCATTTCCTTCTCTTCTTTGTGCAGGAGTTGCAATTACTCTCCTTCCCGATAAATAAGCACCAGTCAAAGAATTTTCCGCATCTAATAATGCTTGTAAATCACCTTGAGCAACAATATGTCCTCCGTGAATACCCGCACCCGGACCGATATCAACAACGTAGTCAGCAGCACGGATGGTTTCTTCATCGTGTTCTACCACAATCAAAGTGTTGCCCAAATCACGCAATCTAAATAAAGTTTGCAACAATCTGCCGTTGTCGCGCTGGTGCAAACCGATACTCGGCTCATCCAGTACATACAACACCCCAGTTAACCCCGAACCGATTTGCGTTGCTAAGCGAATTCGTTGCGCTTCCCCCCCTGAGAGCGTCATCGCAGTCCGATTTAAAGTCAGGTAATCCAAACCAACATCCAAGAGAAACTGCAACCGCGCTTTGATTTCTCGTAATACCAAGTCTGCAATTTGGAATTGACGCTGACTCAACTGTAAATTATTAATTCTTTCCTGAGTATCCCGAATTGAAACTCCGGTTAAATCTAAAATTCTGTACTGTCCCAACCTCACGGCTAAAGCTTCCGGTTTCAACTTTTTACCATCGCATACCGGACAAGGTTGGTCAATGATATATTGCTCCAATTTTTGCTTAATTAACTCTGAACCACCCTCGTACTGCCGTTGTAAAATCGGTAACACACCCTTGAATTTCTTAGTACGTTCCGATTCCGGTGCCTTCTCCTCACCTTGTAAAATTATCTCCTGCTGTTCCGGAGTCAAATTTTGCCACTGCGTCTGTAGCTCAAAGCCGTAATCCTGTCCTAGAGAGTAAAGTAGCTCTAAATAATAGGAATTATCCTTATCCGACCACGGCGCGATCGCAGCGTAAACTGGTACTTGGGGATCTGGTACTACTAAATCGGCAGAAAATCTTTTTAATGTGCCGATTCCATGACAATTAGGGCAAGCACCATAAGGTGAATTAAAGGAAAATAAGCGCGGTGATAATTCTTCCATTACCGCACCATGTTCCGGACAAGCAAAGTTTTCCGAAAATACTAATTCTTGGTCTTGGTTAGTTGATTCCTGATCATCTTCTAAAGTATAGATGATTACTGCAATGCCGTTTGACTGCTTTAAACACGTAGAAAGCGAATCTACCAAACGCTCTTCAATCCCATCTTTTTTAATCAAGCGGTCGATAACAACTTCTATAGTATGAGTATATTTTTTATCTAATTCTATAGAATCCGAAAGTTCTCGCACCTCACCATCAATGCGAACTCGGACAAAACCTTGAGAAGCAAGACTAGATAATAACTTAACGTGAGTACCTTTTTTTCCGCGAACTACTGGAGCCAGAATTTGAAACTTAGTCCGTTCCGGTAGCTCCATAATTTTATCGACCATTTCATCTATCGTTTGGGGAGCAATAGACCTGTCGCATATGGGACAATGGGGTTCACCAGCCCGACCAAACAGCAGACGTAGATAATCGTAAATTTCGGTAACAGTTCCTACAGTCGAACGCGGATTATGAGAAGTGGACTTTTGATCAATAGAAATTGCCGGACTTAAACCTTCAATAGCTTCCACATCCGGCTTATCCATTTGTCCCAAAAACTGCCGCGCATAGGAACTCAGGGACTCAACATAACGGCGTTGCCCTTCAGCGAAAATCGTATCAAAAGCCAAAGAAGACTTACCAGAACCAGAAACACCAGTAAAAACAATTAACTGACGCGCCGGTATTTCTAAATCAACATTTTTTAAATTATGCTGCCTAGCACCGCGAATACGGATTGTATTTTGATTATTAGATTTAGGAAGTTGTCCATTTAAGGATGCAGCTAACTTATTTTCTGACATATCAGCAGGGAGTGAGGGCGGCAAGGGACAATCATTAATAATACTATCCTTACTGTTGTTATGGTAGAACAATCGTACTTAATTGGGGGAATGGGGAATTGGGAGATAGGCAATATTTTGGAGTAATTGCGATCAGATAATCCGATGAGGAGTAGTTACTGGGGAGCTTGCGCGACGTAAGTCATTCGCGTTTAGTTTTAGATTTGTAATGGCAAAATGCAGCGGAGGTAGATAAACTCAAACTAAGCACCAGCAACTTTTGATCGTCCCCTGCCATGTCGTATTAGCCTGCACAGCTAGTCTCCGCTGATTTCTACTAGTGTCTCACCAGCAGCTAAGAGTTCTAAAGCTCTGGGTAACGTCTCGCTGAGAATTTCACGCAACCTAGTATTGGAAGTATTGCCACAAGTTAACCAAATAATTTGTGGCGGCGCACCCAGGCGATCCACTAAATCTACAAAGTCACTGTCTTTAGTCATCACAATGACTTCTTGAACCTTAGCTGCTTCAAAAATTTCGGAGTCTTCCGCATCTCTTAACCCAAGATCACGCAAGGCTATTGCTTCAACCCCAAAGGTGCTGCTAATCCAAGTCGCTATTGCCGGAGACAAGTGTGCATCTACCCAGATTGTCATGCTACTAAAACTGGGTGGTTAAGTTTCCGCGAAGCATATAAAAGTGATGCCTTTAGATCATCTGCTTCAAGATCGGGCATCTCCTCTAAGATATCTTCTGCACTAAGACCTGCTGCAAACAGATCCAGCACATCTGACACTCGGATTCTCATTCCTCGAATACAGGGGCGACCACCGCACTGCCTAGGATTAATAGTAATTCTTTCAAGTAAGGTTAGCATAGGGTATATTTCCTTCATTAATTGTATATTTACGACTCAGTTATATAGCTGTTAACACTTCCCCCCATCCCTTCGTGCAGCTAATATACTTCATAATAAGTAAAAGCTCACTCCCACAAAAGCAATGTACTTAACTTATTTAGACAGCAATAGTTGGTTGGTGGAAATTGGTGGTCAAAATATATTAATTGACCCTTGGCTGGTTGGTTCCTTAACTTTTGGTAATTTGGATTGGCTGTTTAAAGGTTCTCGTCCTCAAGAACGTGCCATACCGGAAAAAATTGACCTGATTTTACTATCTCAAGGTTTGGAAGACCATGCTCATCCTCCTACTTTAAAACAACTCGATCGCAATATCCCTGTTGTCGCTTCCGTAAATGCTGCGAAAGTCGTTAATCAATTAAACTACCAGCAGGTAAATACTCTAGCTCATGGTGAAAGTTTTACTCTGAACGGTGGTGTGGAAATTACGGCTACTCCTGGTTCTCCTATCGGTCCGACTTCGGTAGAAAACGGATATCTTCTCAAGGAACTGGAAAGCGGTTTTACTCTTTACTACGAACCTCATGGTTATCATTCTGAGTTGCTGAAAAAATCTGCTCCTATAGATGTTGTCATCACCCCATTGATAGATTTAGGTTTACCTTTGATTGGACCAATTATTAAAGGTAAAGAAAAAGCTTTAGAAGTTGCTAAATGGTTAGAACCTCAAGTAATGTTACCAACAGCAGCAGGTGGTGATGTCACCTTTGAAGGGTTGCTAATCAACTTTCTTAAGTCAGAGGGAACCGTTGCAGATTTTCGTTTGCTGTTACAACAACACAATATTGCAGCCCAAGTACTCGAACCAAAAAGTGGCGATCGCACTCAATTAAATTTGAAAAAACGAGCAGTTTCGCAAATTTCTCATTAAAAGTTGATAGTTGCTATAGTTTAACGGTATATCAGTACTAATAATTTAATTAATTAGTGACCAAATGATTAATTTGGTCTATTTTTATGTTGTTATAACAGTAGCTCTAGTTGTATTGTTAGAACATTTCCCCATTTCCCGTTACCATTTATCTAAACATATCTATTTATTGTCATATGAAGTTAAACTTAAAACGTCCCATTGCATTTATTGATTTAGAAACAACAGGAATAGATATTGTCAGAGACAGAATTATCCAAATTGCCGTATTAAAAGTATTTCCTGATGATAAAGAAGAAATGAAAACCTGGATAATTAACCCTACTATTCCTATACCTATTGCATCATCAGAAATCCACGGTATCTACGACAAAGATGTCAAAGATAAACCTACTTTTGCAAATATTGCCAATAGTTTAGCGGACTACATTAACGATAGCGATTTAGCAGGATACAACTCGAATAGATTTGATATTCCTTTATTGATAGCAGAATTTTTACGTGTCAACATCGATTTTCAACTTGAAAACAGAAATATTATTGATGTACAAACCATTTTTCATAAAATGGAACCTCGCAGTTTAAGAGCAGCTTACAAATACTATTGTGGAGAAGACTTAATCGGCGCTCACGACGCAGAAAATGATATTCGCGCTACCTACGAAGTCCTAAAATCACAATTAGAACGTTACGAAAATGTAGAACATGAAGATAAAGACGGCAATAAATCTTATCCGATAAAAAATGATATAGAAAAGTTACAGGAATTCACACCATTTGATTTTCTTGATCCAACAAAAAAACTAGTTTATGACGATAATAATCAAGTAATATTCAACTTTGGTAAATATAAAGGTGAACTGGTTACAGAAGCATTTAAAAAAGAACCAAATTATTATAAATGGATGATGGAAAAAGAGTTTTCTAGTTTTACTAAAAGAGCGGTGACGAAGATTTGGGAATCGATGAAACAAGGAAATGATTAACTAGTTTGAATTAGCTGCTTTCTTCTGGTTAAAATAGTTCTCGCTCTATAAATCATTATTAGACGATAGAGTTATTTAATAAGCTTCTCTTGTAGATACTTCGCCGCTAAACTACAACCGATATTTATAGAGCAGTAATATTATTAATTCAAAAAACAAAAGATGTCAAACATTTGGGATTATGTATTTCGTTTGCTCGGCTTACATTTAGGAGACGTGATGTATAACGTTTGCTCGGCTTACATTTAGGAGACGTTATGTATAACGTCTCTACAAATTAACGGTAAATCAAATCACCTCGAACCAGTTGGCGGAATTTTTTCAATACTAATCAGCGCTTCCATCACTTCTTTGGCAATGGGTGCGGCTACAGTACTACCGTAGGTATTTTCTCCTTGCGGCTCGTCTACTAATGCTAAAACTACATAACGCGGTGATTCTACCGGCAAAATACTCACAAAGCTAGTAATTTTTGAACCACTAATATAGCCTCCAGTCGCACCAGCTTTTTCTGCTGTACCAGTTTTACCAGCAATCCGATATCCAGGAATTTGAGCAGGTTTACCAGAACCTTTTTCAACGACGCTTTCCATCATTTCTAATACAGTTTGAGTGGTTTGAGGAGAGAAAACTTGTCGGGGTACGCTTAAATTTGCTTGTGTATGCATTTGTCCCTTATTATCTATCAATCCCTTTACCACATGGGGAGTAACCAATTTTCCACCATTAGCTAATGCTCCATGCATTTGTACTAATTGTAATGCTGTTAAGGAAAAACCTTGACCAAAAGAAGCTGTTGCTGGTTCAATAGGCGAATTCGTAAATTCTTCTTGCGGTTTGAGACGACTGTTGGTTTCAGACGGTAAATCTACATCAGATTTCTGCCCCAATCCGATTCTTTCCAACCAACCGTAGTAAATACTTGGCTGCAATCGCTGGATGATTTTTACCATGCCAATATTGCTAGAAGTTTGCAAAATTTGAGCAACACTGATATTTCCGTTGCTGTTTTTCTCCGCATTTCGGATTTCACGATCTGCAACTTTAATTAACCCTGTATCGCGAAACACATCATTTGCTTGGATACTACCAGTTTCTAAAGCGATCGCCACATTTAATGGTTTAAAAGTAGAACCGGGTTCGTATAAATCGGCTACTGCCCAATTTCTAAATAAAGAAATATCATCTTGGGTAAAATTATTATTGGGATTGTAAGTCGGTTGACAAGCCAAAGCGAGGATGGAACCATCCCATGAATCCATGACAATTACCGCTCCCCGTTTGGCTTGATATTTTTCGATTTGTTGTTTGAGTGCTTCTCTAGTAGCGCGTTGCAAACGAACATCAATGGTTAATTGCATCTGCAATTTATCCACATTCAAAAAACCATCCGGTGCGCCATTTGCGATTAATCTACCATTACCATCTTTTGACATCCGCACCGTCTTCATGGAACGTTCCAGAAATTTTTCTTGGGAATATTCTATACCCGCTTTTCCGCGACGGTCGGAATTTACGTAGCCAACGACATCTGAGACTAAATCTTGATAGGGATAATATCGAGAGTATTTTTTAGTTAAATCTATACCGTTGAGTTTCAATCCAGCAATTTGATCCGCAACTTCTTCCGCTAACTTGGAAGAAATAAAAATACCGCTTTTTTGTTTCTTAAATTTTGCTTCTAATTCTTCAGGATCTTGATTTAAAATAGTTCCCAGTTGACGTGCAATATCCGATGGAGACTTGTTTTTATCAAACAGCTTTGGATGTACGTATAAAGTATAAACCGGCTGATCCATTGCTACAACTCTGTTGTTACGATCTAATATCTGACGACGAGGAACAAAAGGACGCATATGAAACATCTGCTGATTTCGCGCCTGTTGAGTCAATTTCGCACCGTCAACAATTTGTAAACGGTACAAATTAATCCCCAAACCCAAACAAGCCGCAATTAATACACCCCAAACCATAAACAATCGGTTTCTCGAATTAGGTGAAACCCGTCTAGATGTTGTTGCAAATTTCCTTTGTTTATCCTTTAAAATACTGCGATTAAAACGCGACTGTATATGTTCTCTCTTGAGATTTCTACTGATTTTACTGGGAAATTTCTGCATAAAGCTTGTCCTAATATCATGCTTTGAGGAAAATTTGCGGTGACGTACCTACACTTCTCTTGCGAGTAGGTGTAGACTTCTCAGTGACTCGTCATTGACGACATTGACTGAGCTTGAAAGGCGTGTGTCCCACGCTCTTTTATAATTAAACTTGCGTTCAAATCTCGACAAAGGCTAATATGGCAAATTGGACAGTTATGCATTCTTTGCGACAGCGGCTTTGTGACTTTATGACCACAATTAGAACATTCTTGACTTGTACCGTTTGGGTTTACAGGTATTACTTTCAATCCAGCATTTGCGGCTTTGAATGAAAGTATATTTATAAACTGACTCCAACCGGCATCATGAACTGCGAACGCTAATTTTGTTCTAGCAAGCCCTTTTATATTCAACTTCTCTACAGCAATTACATCATATTTAGATAGTAATTGTTTGGCTGTTTTGAAGTGAAAATCTTTTCTAGTATCAGCAACTTTTTTGTGTTTGATACTTAGGTTTTTAATTGCTTTCTTTCTTCTGTTAGAACCTTTTTTACGTCGCGATACTTTGCGCTGTGCTGACTTTAATTTACGTTCAGCTTTACGTAAGTATTTTGGTGCTGATATTCTTTCATTATCAGAAGTCACAAAAAAGTCAATTAGTCCTAAGTCAATACCGACAATATTATCAACATTAAAATCTGGCTTAATTGTTGGAACTTCTTTATTATCAAGACTCAAAGTAACGTAATAACCATTTGCTTTCTTTGTAACTGATACGGTTTTTATCACAAAACCTTCAGGAATAGGACGATGTACGATTACTTTTACATCACCAATTTTTGACAATGTAATTTTATTGTTTACAAAATGATGCTGCTTGAATTGTGGGTAGGTAAACGTTTTATATTGTCCTACTGCCTTGAATCTAGGTCTACCAGATTTTTTACCATTACTATCACCTTTTAGCCATCTATCAAACGCAATCTCAACTTTTTTAGGGACTTCTTGTAATACTTGACTGTGTATTTCCTTGTACCAAGGACGGTCTATTTTTAATTGTTTTAACGAGGCTTGCTGACTAAAACGGTTAGGTTTGTCTGATAACTCTGGCAAATGACAAACAAGCGGACATCTATCAATAGAACAACGATTTCTTTCATACCAATCAAACCTTTGAGACAATTGATAATTATATTGATAGCGCAACTTTTCAAGCGTCCCATCAATAATTTCTCGCTGTTCTTCCGAAGGTTTTAATCGGTATTGATAACTTGTCCGCATTTGTTTTACTGGAAAGAAGTATTTTGGAGTGATTCTTATTTTATTGCCTCATGTGGCGGCGTAACTGTTTCAACTTTGCGGAAATACATTGAGGGGCAATCTAAACCCGGTTAGTCTAACGACTCACTTCGTGAACGTAATTCATCCCAACACCTCCGATGTTCGGTAGGTATAGGACTTCTTACGATTGAAAGTTAAACAAATATATAATTCCTATGCCAACCGATTTAATGAAAATCTGGGGCAAGAGTAGCTAACGCCGATTTTAGTATCCGCCCGCATTTAAAGGCTGTGTTTCTGTTTCGTCTGACTTTTTATCAACCTGCTGAGAGCTTGACGGTGCAGTTTCTTCTAAAAAAATAGTGTTTGCTGGAGTTGGTGAAATTAGTCCAGAATGGGGTTTTTTCCCTTCTTGTGCCATTTGATTTTTCAGCGTCTCATCATGCTTTGTCAACTGACGTTCATCCCGCTGTAAATCTTGCAGTTTTTTATAGGAACTACTCCATAGATGCTGGGAATATACCGTCCAACCGTAGACTATCAAGGTAGCACTTACTAACAGAAAACTAGCAACCGAAGTGTGACGATGAACAGAATTCCAACGCATTAACCACATAGGTACTTTACTACCATCTGGCATTAAGGGTATGGCAAAGCGATCTTTACGATCGCGTTTTTTACGCTCTATATTTTTTACATCCAATGGGGGATGATAATTTGTCCGTTGAGGTTTAACTTTTACCGATGACGGATTATTTGAACCCATACTCGAAGGTTTTGATCTATCTAAAAATCCAGGTGTGGGTTTTGAGAAAGGTGGAAAGCTGTTATGTTCATTGATCTTAGAACCTCTGAAATTCTCTTGACTAGTAGAATCTCTTCCTAACCAACGTTTTTGACCTCTTAAATTTGATTTGCGAATAGCAGTCATAAACTTTTAGATTAAAGAAACTGTGCTTTAGTTAGATAAATGTAAACCGAAAATCGCTGCAAAACTTGTATTCGGGCATAAGTAATATTTTTGACAATACATCGATTCCATATCCTACACCCCTTTTTAAAGATTTGTAAAAATTATTGAAATCAACCTAATATTCAATTCTCAGCATTTACTCCTGAGTTGGGCGCATCATCATAGCATCTTCGTTCTGTCACAGGCACTGTGCTTCCATAACTTGGGAATTTCTGGTATGATAACGCGCTTTGTCGCCAAATAGGGAACAGTTAACCAACTCCAAAAATAATCAATTTATTGTCTTAGCTATAAGAACGCCCTACGTAAGGTTTGGTCAGTATAAAAATGAATCATTTATTTATAGAAATTAATTAAAGCTACAATATTTAAAAAAATCAACAAATAAGGTATCGTATTCAACAGGCTATAAATATTTCTTGATTGAATTGGTGAAAGAGGAGTTATGAAAATCAAAGTCTTCGGTTTTGCTTTATTGTTAGGTTTGGCTACGATTCTTGGAGCTTGCGAAGGAGCAGGCGATACCCCTGCGGGAACTGAGACTGCACCTCCTGCTGGAGAACCAGTTGATGCTCCAGGAACAACACCTGAAGCTACTCCCACTACTGCCCCATAGTTGATAATTAGTATTTAGGCTATTATCACTATTTTGAGAGGTCGCTCCTCCCATTCTTTTTGTTCATTACGTTATACAGGTTTACCTGTTGATTTTGACAATTTGAGAAATTAGCATCGCGTTTTAGGGCTAATATTTGAAATTTTTTGAGATTTCCCTATTTCGCTTTGGTAGAAAAGGTAAACCTGGTAATAATTATCGAGATTGCCAGGTTTTTATGTGAGTAAGTGTTTTTGTCCGTCTCCGATATTTGACTCTGCTAAAGTTTCTCAAAAGTTTCTCAAAAATTTCTCATTCTCATCTTGAGAATAAGGCTAAACGTTAAGCTTTAAGCATTAAACTTTATAATGCATGGGAATTAAAAGCGTATCTTTCAAACTTCTCTGTTCTAAAATGGACATTAAAAATCCTTTGGTAATACTTTTGAACGGTGTAGCGCTGAATAATAAAAAAATAATTAAACATGAGGAGACAAAAACCTCGAAAAGCACTTTTGTTGATATTTTTAACTACCGTAATAGGTATTTTGGTAGGGATATTTTCTTACCATAAAACATCTGTAATTGCATTGCCCCCAAAGGTAGATATTCCAGAAGAAATATTAAGAACAGAAATTATCATAGAAGGGCGATCGCCAATTGATGGCAAACCTCTAAGCCCCGCCGAATATGCTCAATTACAAGCCGAACTGAAAACACGTCCCTATCCACCCCAACTCAGTCCTAAAGTTCGGGATACGGTCTTTTTGCTCCGTTTACGCAAGATATTGAGAACCCTTTTCCCCTTCGTAGATTTTTAAGTAAATATTGGGGATAGGTCTGCATATCTAAGGTTAAAATTCCCCTTGTCGCCCCCGAACTCCATCTCCTTATCCCCCCATCCCGAAAGTCTCCCATTTTCTTTATTTCTCAAAAAGCGCACAAAAACTACAAATAAATGTAAAGAATATATATAGATATAGAAAAAATAGATTCAGTTATCCATAATATTCAGCGTAATAGCTCCATGTCTATGACCACTATTGCCCCAGAACAAGTTAACAGCATTATTCGGAACCAACATCAAGACCCTTTTGAAATACTTGGTTCCCATCAAATAGAGAAAGATGGCAAAAAAGTCTGGGTTGTGCGAGCTTACCTTCCCAATGCGAGTGCTGCTTGGGTAGTTCTTCCGGAAGAACGGAAAGAACAAGAAATGCACAGCGTACATGACCCCCAGTTTTTTGAATGTATTATAGATACTCAAGAACTAACTAACTACCAGATCAAGGTTAAAGAAGGAGACAACGAACGAGTATTTTACGATCCCTATGCTTTCCGTTCTCCCAAACTCACAGAATTTGATTTACACCTGTTTAACGAAGGGAATCATCACCGAATTTACGAGAAATTAGGAGCGCATTCCACTGAAATTAAAGGTGTAAAAGGTGTTTACTTTGCCGTTTGGGCTCCAAATGCACGCAATGCGTCAGTGCTAGGTGATTTCAATAATTGGGATGGACGTAAACATCAAATGCGTAAAAGTTCTGATGTTGGAGTTTGGGAATTATTCATTCCCGAATTGCAAGTAGGAGAACATTACAAATACGAAATCAAAAATGCTGCCGGACATATTTACGAAAAATCCGATCCCTACGGTTTTGCTCAAGAAGTTCGTCCCAAAACTGCCTCTATCGTCACTGACTTGGATACTTATCAATGGGACGATCGCGATTGGATGGAAAAACGCCGTCATACCGACCAATTGAGTGCGCCAATTTCAGTTTATGAAGTACATTTGGGTTCTTGGTTGCACGCTGGGACGAATGAACCACATAAATTACCGAATGGTGAAGTTGAACCTGTGGTAGCAGTTTCAGAACTCAAAACTGGCGCACGCTTTTTAACTTATCGGGAATTAGCAGAAAAACTGATTCCCTACGTCAAAGAATTGGGCTACACCCACATCGAAATGCTGCCAATTGCCGAACATCCTTTTGATGGTTCTTGGGGATATCAGGTAACTGGTTATTACGCTCCTACCTCCCGTTTTGGTAATCCTGAAGATTTTATGTACTTTGTTGATCAATGTCATAAAAACGAAATTGGCGTAATTGTAGATTGGGTTCCTGGGCATTTTCCTAAAGATGGACACGGTTTAGCTTTTTTTGATGGTACGCATTTATACGAACACGCAGACCCCCGCAAAGGCGAACATAAAGAATGGGGAACTCTAGTATTTAATTATGCGCGTCATGAAGTACGTAATTTTTTGACAGCCAACGCTTTATTTTGGTTTGATAAATACCATATTGATGGCATTCGTGTTGATGCAGTAGCTTCAATGCTTTATCTCGATTACTGTCGCGAACCAGGAGAATGGGTTACAAACGAATATGGCGGTCGAGAGAATTTAGAAGCAGTAGAATTTATTCGTAGTGTAAATCACCTGATATTTAGTTATTTCCCCGGTTCCCTTTCCATTGCAGAAGAATCGACTTCATGGCCTATGGTATCGTGGCCTACATATACTGGCGGATTGGGCTTTAACCTGAAGTGGAACATGGGCTGGATGCATGATATGCTCGATTATTTCAGCATGGACCCTTGGTTCCGTCAGTTTCATCAAAATAATCTGACCTTTAGTATGTGGTATCACCACAGCGAAAACTTCATGTTGGCGCTGTCCCATGATGAAGTGGTGCATGGTAAAAGTAATATTATCGGCAAGATGCCCGGAGATCGATGGCAAAAGCTAGCCAATGTGCGCTGTTTATTTGGCTTTATGTTTACTCACCCCGGCAAGAAAACCATGTTTATGAGCATGGAATTTGGGCAGTGGAGCGAATGGAATGTTTGGGCAGATTTAGAATGGAACTTGTTACAATTTGAGCCACATCAGCAGTTAAAAACATTCTTCCAAGATTTGAATCAACTCTACCGTAGTGAACCCTCCCTATATACTCAAGACTTTGAAGAACCTGGGTTCGAGTGGATTGACTGTAGCGATAATCGTCACAGTGTAGTTTCATTTATCCGTCGCGATAAAAATTCTGATGATTTCATCGTAGCTGTTTGTAATTTCACTCCCCAGCCCCATTCTCACTACCGTATCGGTGTACCGCAACCAGGATTTTATACCGAATTATTTAACAGTGATGCGCGAGAATACGGAGGTAGTAATATGGGTAATTTAGGCGGTAAATGGACGGATAATTGGTCAATGCACAATCAACAATACTCATTAGATTTATGTCTACCACCATTATCCGTATTAATTTTGAAATTAGATCGGAATAAAACTGCTGAGGTGATGAAAGAAGAGTAATTTAAGTTTTATGCAATGAGAAGTCGGGTTTTTATGATAATTATCTTGTATGACAAATATTTTCGATAAAAACCCGACTTCTAGACATGGAACGAGAAGTCAAGAGGGAATAATAACTAATTATCCGAACTTGATATCATAACAAGACAATAATCTGAAAAAAACCGACGAATGATTTGTACACAAAAAGAAATTAGAAGCAAATCCGGTACCCAGATTATGTGATAATAACCAAACTATTCGCTTTTCCTTAAACCTTAATTGCCGTGCAGTCAACCGATAATATCAATGAACTGGTTGAAGCCTTACAACAGCCAGCAGATTTGGCTTTTGAGCTACCCGATCCCGAAGACGAAGCAATTCCAGAAACAGATTTTCTTCAACAGTTAGACGTAGCTTGGCAGGTATGCGATAAATTTGATTTACAAACTGATATCTGGCGAGGAAGAATTTTACGCGCTATTCGCGATCGAGAAAAAAAAGGAGGAGATGGGCGCGGTACCGGCTTTCTCAAATGGCTCAAAGAACGAGAAATTAGTAAAAGCCATGCTTATAGTTTAATTGAGTTAGCAAACAGTGCCGATACTCTTTTACAATCCGGTAAGTTGGAAGTAAAATCTATCAACAATTTTAGTAAACGAGCCTTTGTAGAAACCGCTAAAGCATCACCAGAAGTGCAGGTGATGGTAAGTGAAGCCGCACAAAATGGCGATCGCATTACTAGACGAGAAGTAAAGCAGCTTTCTGAAGAATGGACTGCCATGTCTTCGGAATTATTACCCGAATCAGTGAAACAGAAAGCAGCGGATAATACCCTTCCGCCCCGCTATCTCGCGCCACTGGTAAAAGAGATGGAAAAATTACCACAACTCCATCAAGCAGTCATTCAAGATGAAATTACCGCTAATCCAGATGTTGAAACCCTCAAACAGGCTACAACTGATGCTCGTTATCTAGCAAAATATCTCAAAGCTGCCGTACAAGTACAAGCCCTTTCTTCCCAAGAAGTCGATATCGAAACAGCGTTAGAGGAAGCCCAAAGAGTCGGATGCATGAATATAGCTGCTGATTTAGTTAATCAAGCATCCCAGATAGAGCAAACCATCGCTAAGTTATACATGACATGGAAACGCATCGCTAATTTATCAGATCGGCTTTATGTCGATACAGGTGCTTCTACACCCCAGTTGAGGTTACTACTTGATTGTTTAGAACCCCTCGGTGGTGAAGTCATGGAATTAAGGATTAGTGGTACTACTGAACGTACAGTCCGTTTGCAAATCCAAGAAACAGAATAATCACCAGAAAATCCACAGCAAAACCTATTCCCAATTCCCTATTCCCTATTCCCTGTTCCCTGTTCCCTGTTCCCTTTATTACAAGTTTCTAACCAGACAACATGATAATCGCTCAATTATCATCAATTATAAATATTGCTCCACGCAGTTGTAGATGAAGCTTTGCAGCCTTGTCGAGTCCTTTGTTATATCCAAATAAAGCGTTCTCTACATTTGCTCCACTGAGGTCAGCATGGCTTAAATTAGCACCAACCAAATAAGCACTACTTAAATTTGCCGCAGCTAAAAATGCATTGCGAAAGTTTGTATAGCTGAAATTAGAATTAACTAAATTCGCGTAGCGCAAATCCGCACCTGATAAATTCACACAGCTAAGATTTGCATTACTGATATCAGTACCGCGTAAGTCAGCATTTCTTAAAACAGCATTGCTCAAATCACTACCAGACAAATCAGCCTCACTCACATTTGAAATACTCAAGTTAGCTTCTCGTAAATCGGCACCCACTAATTGAATTCCATTGAGCAAGGTTTGGCTAAGATTAGTATTCCGCATATTAGCACCTGCTAAATAAGCGTATTGCAGATGAACTCTGCTCAAATCAGCACCGCTAAGATTAGCGCGAGTTAGATTGGCACCATTTAATCTGCTACCAGGAAAATCTCTTTCTCCTACTGCATAACGTTGAAGTAGTTCAGTTGAACTTGATGCCATTAATACAGCAGGTAGTTTCTCATCATCCACGTGATTCATTTGACTGCTTACGCTTGAATTCAATTTAAAGCTTAATTCAAAAATCTTTAAATATTACTCTTTACTGATGACAGTTTATTTGACTGTCTTAAAAAGATTACCTCTAAAGGCAATTGTCTTAGCACCGAGTTATTACGGATATATGACACTTCACACAGTGGCATAGTTTGGGAAAGAGGAGTTAGTTGACAGTTGACAGTTGACAGTTAACCCATTACCCATTACCAATGATCAATTTTTAATTCCGGTTGTTGCGATACCGCGTATAAATTGGCGCTGTCCGACGAGGAATAGTAACATTACAGGTACGGTGGCAATGGTGACTGCTGCCATTAATAAAGGCCAATTATTGGTAAATTGCTCCTGAAACTCAGCTAAAGCCAGTTGTACCGTTCTTAATTCCGGTTTAGTTGTAAATACTAAAGGCTTAAATAAATCGTTCCATTCACCAATAAAAGTAAATAAAAACAGCGTTACCAATGCCGGACGAGCTAAAGGTAACATTACCTGCCACAATATTTGTAATCTATTTGCTCCGTCTATGGCTGCTGCCTCTTCTAATTCTACGGGAATACTCTGAAAATACTGCCGCAGTAAGAAAATACCGAAACCATTCGCCGCAGTGGGTAAAATCAGCGCCCAGTAGGTATTTATTAAATGTCCCCACTTGAGTACTAAGAATACAGGAATCACTAGTAATTGAAAAGGAATTACCAGAGTCGCTAAAACAATCAATAGTAATAGTGAACGTCCTTGAAACTTCAACCTCGCCAATGCGTAACCAGCCAATGCCGAAGTTATAATTTGAAAAGAGGTTACACAAACAGCGACTAAGGTAGAGTTAGCAAACGCTAGTAAAAACTTACCTCGCCCCCATGCATCGCGGTAATTGGTTACATCCCAGTTATTTCTTGGTAACACATCTTGAGTCGTTCCGGTGGTTGCGAATGATGTTAGGAACACCACAATTAGCGGTAATAGGATAATCACCGCCAACAGCAATAGTACTCCTAGGGTCAAAAAATTACCGTATTTTCGCGTCCGGCTTGGTTTAAACATAAATAAATCTTTATCCAAGCATTAGTTTTCCTGTTACTAGAGCAATCGCCCCCAGCAACAGCTAATCTATAACATAGTGGCTTGTTAAGTAAAATTAAACCACGTAAATTCCGTTAATGATGAAGGGTAAACCATGAAGCGCAAAACTGAACCTAACTGATGCTGGTTATTAACATAAAGCAATTTATACCTCTGACTTGATATCCGTAAAGGTTGATTTGTGACAAATCTCATGACTTCATTCAAACTTCATCATTTTGTATCAAATATCATATTTAGGAGGGAACCCAAGATGCAGGAGCTTATAGCCCCATCTGAACTAGATTATCGCAGCGAAACATATAAAGACGCTTTTAGCCGCATTAACGCCATTGTGGTTGAGGGAGAACAAGAGGCATACGATAATTATTTATCACTAGCGCAATTACTACCAGATAAAAAAGATGATTTAGTTCGTCTTTCAAAAATGGAGATGCGTCACAAAAAAGGTTTTCAAGCTTGTGCTAAAAATCTTGAAGTAACGGCTGATATGGAATTTGCCAAGAAATTTTTTGCTCAACTGCATCAAAATTTCCAAGACGCAGCCGCACAAGAAAAAGTTGTGACTTGTCTGCTAATTCAATCTTTGATTATTGAATGCTTTGCGATCGCCGCTTACCATATTTTTATTCCAGTCGCAGATGACTTTTCTCGTAAAATTACTGAGGGTGTTGTTCAAGATGAATATACTCACCTCAACTTTGGAGAAGTTTGGTTAAAGGAACATTTTGCAGAATCAAAAGCTGAACTAGAACAAGCCAACGCCCAAAATCTGCCTATTATCTGGAGAATGCTTAATGAAGTAGAGCAGGATGCCGAAAATATGGCAATGGGTAAAGATGCTTTAGTAGAAGACTTTATGATTCAATACGGAGACGCATTGAGTAATATTGGCTTCACAACTCGCGATATCATGCGTCTTTCTGCATACGGACTCCGAGCCATATAAATCGCAGTAGACTGTCTTGTTTGACAACAGGAATAATTGCCATTTTATTGCTCCTCGGCTTTTCTCGCCCTAAATCATAGGGTACCGTTTACGGTTTTCCAGAGGAGCAGTTCTTATGGTGTTTATTTATATTCCACACCTTTAATCCTTTCACAAAGCATAAGCCGAAATTAACAGTTCATGTTTGGTTTAATCGGACATCTCACAAGTTTAGAACACGCGCAAAGAGTAGCAAAAGAATTAGGCTACCCAGAATATGCCGATCAGGGGTTAGATTTTTGGTGTAGCGCTCCACCCCAAATAGTAGATAATATTACGGTAACAAGTGTAACCGGACAAAAAATCGAAGGGCGGTATGTAGAATCTTGCTTTTTACCGGAAATGCTGGCTTCTCGACGTATGAAGGCTGCCACTCGCAAAATATTGAATGCCATGGCTCATGCCCAAAAGCATGGTATAAATATTACTGCTTTAGGTGGTTTTTCTTCGATTATTTTTGAGAATTTTAAGTTAGAACAAATTCCTCAAATCCGCAACATCAAATTAGAGTTTGAACGGTTTACTACAGGAAATACTCATACTGCTTACATTATTTGTCGGCAAGTAGAGCAAGCCTCAACAAAACTTGGGATAGAACTAAGTAATGCAACCGTTGCGGTATGTGGTGCTACGGGAGACATTGGTAGCGCCGTTTGTCGTTGGTTGGATGCCAAGACAAATGTTAAGGAACTGTTGTTGATAGCACGTAACATCGAACGCCTTTCATCCTTGCAATCTGACCTCGGTCGTGGAAAAATAATGGGTTTAGAGGAAGCGTTGCCCCTAGCAGACATTATCGTTTGGGTGGCTAGTATGCCCAAAGGTGTGGAAATTGACCCCACGATGTTGAAAAAACCTTGCTTGTTAATTGATGGCGGCTATCCTAAAAATTTAGGAACCAAAATTCAGCATCCCGAAGTGTATGTACTCAACGGCGGCATTGTAGAGCATTCTCTCGACATTGACTGGAAAATCATGAACATTGTCAACATGGATGTTCCAGCACGTCAACTTTTTGCTTGTTTTGCCGAGTCAATGTTGCTTGAATTTGAAAAGTTGTACACTAACTTTTCTTGGGGACGCAATCAGATTACCGTAGAGAAAATGGAGCAGATTGGTCAAGTGTCCGTCAAGCATGGATTTCGACCGCTGCTAGTGTGACGACGGTTAACAGTTAACAAAGGGGCTACCAAAAATCATCCCGATTTGACAAGCCGCTATTATTGCCTGCTCAACAAAGGATATTTTTGCTGACGGGGTTCTTTAGTAGTTAACGGTTAACGGTTGATAGTTATGAGTTAAGAGTCAGAATTTATTCATATATTTTCTCAACTCATAACTCATAACATTCATAACTTGATAACTCACAACTAATTATTTAAACAATGGCTACAACACAAGAGCGTAAACCGCTACTTTTGGACTTTGAAAAGCCCCTTGCAGAACTAGCAAGCCGAATTGAGCAGATTCGTAAACTTGCCGAAGAAAATGGCGTTGATGTGACTACTCAGATTCATCAATTAGAAGCACGCGCTATGCAATTACGGGAAGAAATTTTCAGCAGTCTATCCCCTACCCAGCGGCTACAAGTTGCTCGTCATCCCCGTCGTCCCAGTACTCTGGACTATATTCAAGCAATTACTGATGAATGGATCGAATTACATGGCGATCGCTGTGGTTCAGATGATCCGGCTTTAGTCGGTGGAGTCGCACGTTTGTTAAATCAATCTGTAGTAATTTTAGGGCATCAAAAAGGACGAGACACCAAAGATAATATTGCTCGTAATTTTGGCATGGCTTCTCCTGGAGGATACCGCAAAGCCTTACGGTTGATGGAACACGCTAACAAGTTTGGAATGCCCATCGTTACTTTTATCGATACTCCCGGTGCTTTACCTACCGTGATTGCTGAGCAGCAAGGTCAAGGTGAAGCAATTGCTTATAATTTACGAGAAATGTTTTCTTTCGACGTTCCCATTATCTGTACCGTTATCGGTGAAGGTGGTTCCGGGGGAGCCCTCGGTATTGGCATTGGCGATCGCGTTATGATGTTTGAACATTCTGTATACACCGTGGCAACTCCTGAAGCTTGTGCGGCGATTTTATGGAAAGATGCAGGGAAAGCACCCCAAGCAACGGCAGCTTTAAAAATAATTTCCCACGACCTGAAAAATTTGGGGATTATCGACCAAATATTAACAGAACCAATTGGTGGCGCTCATTCCGATCCTTTGCAAGCCGCTCGCACTCTCAAAACAGCGTTATTAGAGAACTTGGAAATACTCAACGGTTTTACCAACGAAGAAAGAAAAGAAATGCGCTACCAAAGATTCCGCAAAATGGGAATTTTAACCGAAGCTGAACAATGATAGCTTTCTAGAGATTGCCATTGACTGCGGCAATGTTATAATTGCCTATGTTGCTTAACAGTTATTAACAATAATCTTTGTTTTGTCATAGGCAAACAGAAATTAATGTCATAGGCAATTGCAATTGATCGCTTCTGGTGATCTGAGAGTGAATCGAAGCTGGCATTTATGGATAAATTGCTGTTTAACATTTAGTTAAAATTTCGATCGCATCACTAGGGAATATTTTTTATAGTGAAAAAAGACAGCCCCTTGTGAAAAAGTTTTAGTAAACAAATTTACCTTGTTAATGAAGCATCGCAGTTTTTGGTTGGGTTAATCTATATTATTTAGGCTGTTTTCTTATGGAGTAATTCCTTTTATCAATAGGACTAAACAACTAATGATTTCAAAATAACGGTATGGTTGAACATAAAAAATGTGCCTTGATTACTGGTGCAAGCAGCGGTATTGGCAAACAAACAGCTTTGGCTTTTGCATCTTCGGGAATAGATGTTGCCTTATTAGGTCGTTCTACCGAGAAATTAGCAGCAGTAGAAAATGCTGCGATTAAAGCTGGAGTCAAAGCTAAAACTTATGTAGTGGATTTAGCAAACCTATCGAAAGTCCAAGAACAAATATCTCAAGTAGCATTGGACTTTGGTAAAATAGATATTCTAGTAAACAATGCTGGTATGGGTTATACCGCCACATTGAGCCAAACATCTTTATCTGACTGGCAAAAAGTAATCGATTTGAATCTTACCAGCGTATTTGAATGTATTAAGGGAATTTTACCCTCGATGCGCGAACAAAAAACAGGCACAATTATTAATGTAGCTTCCATTGCGGGCAAACAGGCATTTGCTAACTGGGGAGCCTACAGCGTTAGCAAAGCAGGTGTAATTGCTCTTTCTCAAGCCCTCGCTCAAGAAGAACGCAAGAATGGAATTCGTGTAACAGCCGTCTGTCCCGGTGCAGTAAATACAGAACTTTGGGATTCAGAAACCGTAAATGCGGACTTTGACCGTTCAAATATGCTTACACCAGAAATTGTTGCTCAATCGATTCTCCACACCGCATTACTACCAAAACAAGCTGTTGTTGATGAATTAATTTTAATGCCTAGTGCTGGGGTCTTATAAATTATCAGTTGTCAACTATTCTTCGATTGGTCATCAATTACCAGTCACGACAATAATTCACAATTAATAGCACAATTACTAATTGGCGATACGTAATTATTCCCCAATCAACTACTTTTATCAGTTTGATACCAGGGAGAATTATGTGGTCTGCTATGGGTTGAATGGATACAATATTCACTCCCATTGCGGATTATCTCGTCACTGTAAATTGTAATTGCTCACACCTTGATTTATCACCCATTCACCCCCCTTTTAATTAAGACTGACATCATGACTATTGCTAGTTCTAACGGTTCCAATGCTTCTCAATCTCCTCTGATTACGAACTTAGAAGATGCCGTAAATCCCAGACCAGATCGTAATACTAAAGCTGGCTCGCAACCTAGTTTACATCCTCCCTCAGAGGAAGACATGGAGCAAATGAAGGATGCTGTCAGAACAATGCTTTTAGGAGTTGGAGAAGATCCCGAAAGAGAAGGGTTACTCAAAACACCCAAGCGGGTAGCAGAAGCCATGCGATTTCTGACCAGTGGCTACAGCCAATCTTTAGAAGACCTAGTTAATGGGGCTATATTTGACGAAGGTCATAACGAAATGGTATTGGTTCGCGATATCAACTTTTTTAGTTTGTGTGAACACCATATGTTACCGTTCATGGGTAAAGCTCATGTTGCTTATATTCCCAATCAAAAAGTTGTGGGATTAAGCAAACTAGCTCGAATTGTAGAAATGTATTCTCGTCGTTTGCAAGTACAAGAACGTTTAAATCGACAAATTGCCGAAGCTATTCAAGAAATTCTCGAACCACAAGGCGTTGCCGTAGTCATGGAAGCTACACATATGTGCATGGTAATGCGGGGAGTGCAAAAACCCGGTTCTTGGACTGTAACCAGCGCTATGTTAGGAGTTTTCGAGCAAGAGCAGAAAACCCGTGAAGAATTTTTTAGTTTGATTCGTCACCAACCAAGCTTTTTTTAATAGGGAATAGGGAATTGGTAATTGGTAATTGGTAATTGGGGATTGGGGATTGGGGATTGGTAATTGAAGTATATATTTTAAAAAGCGCGTAGCGTGTCCGTCAAAACTCCCTGATTATTAATTATTTCGCCCATTACCCATTACCCATTACCCATTACCCATTACCCCTACTTCCTTAATTTCTCAAACAACTGACGAACTTTATCTAAATCCTTATCTCCTGGTGCTGTTTCTACGCCGCTTGATAAATCAATGCCGTTGGGTTTTACTTTATTTAGGGCTTCTAAAACATTTTGAGGGTTTAATCCTCCAGCGAGAAACCAGGGACATTCGGGGTTAAATTTTTGTAGCATATCCCAATTTAATGTTTTACCTGTACCTCCCAATTGTTCGGGATGATAAGCATCAAGTAATAAGGTATCTACATATTCTGTGTAGGTTTTTGCTCGTTCAAAATCATCGGCAGTCTTGATTCGTAAAGCTTTGATAATTTCTATATGAGGTAAGGAACTGCGTAATTGTTGACAAAAGTCAAGGGATTCATCTCCGTGGAGTTGTACACCTGTTAATCCAGTTTCTGCGACAGTTTGAGCGATTTCTTCTTTACTAGAGTTCGCGAAAACACCAATTTTATCGGTTTGCTGCGGTAACTGCTCGATTACCGCTTTTATTTGCTCTGAGTTGACATACCTCGGTGATGAAGGTACGCAAATAAATCCTAATGCTGTTGCACCAAGAGAAGCAATGGTTTTACCCTGGTGTGGTTGAGTGATTCCGCAGATTTTGACTCGCATATAATTATGAATAGGAATATGAATATTTGTAGCGAAATTTGAAAAAATTGTAAATTCTTACGACATATTTAGGTTATTTTCTCAGCAATTTTTATAATTTTGATGGCTTATATATTTTGTCTCTTCATTTAGGAGAAGAAGCTTTGATTTCATCAATATTATTAGCAGTTCAACCAACAGTTCCCTCCACACCTAGTTGGAATCCTACCGTAGGAATAATCATTAGCGTTTGCTGTTTGATTACAGTTTTACTAGCTCCCAGGATTATTAGCTATCCCCAGGTAGGACCAAAGTTCCCCGGTTTACCTCTGCCTTTAAGTGTACCAGCATTTGTTGGTGCCATGTGCTTTGGTCATCTTCTCGGTGTAGGTATTGTTTTAGGATTGACTAATATCGGTCGTTTGTAGAAATAATGTAGAGACGCGATATATCGCGTCTGTTATATCGCGTCTCTACTCAACGTTTTCATCTTGATGATGAGTTTCACTTTTATCACGTTTGAGGGCTTCTTCTAAAGCTTGAATTTGTTCTCTACGGGCTTCTAATTCTAAAGTGCGACGTGCCAAATCTTGATTTTGTAGAGTCAAGTTTTGTCTCCAATATTCAGCACGTTCGGCTTCTTGACGAAGGAAATCTGGAGAAATTCCGGTGGTTAGATATTTTTGTACTATTTCTAATACCCAGTTGCTAGCGTCTTCAATTTTTTCAATTTCCCCTGTGGAAGAAAGTTCTACTAAGACGAGCAATTTTTCGGTGAAATGTTTACCTTTTCCCAGAAGAATAACAGCTTCTTCTGGAATCATCGCCCACATATTTTCAGTTTCTTGACGCGCTAACAACCGTAATTCGGATTGAACTAAAAATTCATTTTTATGCACCTGGGCTAGATATAACATGATTTTAAAAAGTTAGGAATTAGGAATTAGGAATTAGGAGTTAGGAGTTAGGAGTTAGGAATTAGGAGTTAAAAGTTAGGAATCAAATTCGCGGTATTAAAGAACTTTGCAATTAAATGAGCTACAAAGATAAATAATCCAAAATCTTATGGGATGGGTATCCCTACTGGTGCCATTGTACTCTTTTAAACTCATCACTCATCACTCCTAACTCATAACTATTGAATCCCTTTAAGGCGATAGCGCAAAATTTCGGCTTGTTTTTCCGCTTCACTCAAAGCATCTCTGGCTCCTTGTACCACGTCTGCGGGTGCTTTATCAACAAATTTAGGGTTGCTCAATCTACCAGTCAAAGATTGTACTTCTGTTTCTATCTTACTGAGATTTTTCTCTAGTTTGCCACGCAAGGCTTCCATATCTATTACACCTTCTAGAGGAAGCAGTATTTGTACTGTACCAAAAACCCCTGTTGCAACTTCCCCTAATTCTGCGGGTTTTGATGATTCTACTTGCGGAAGATTTGATTCGGAAGATGATTTGAAGAATCTTTTCCACAATTCTTGTCTTTTTTGGCTAGAGAGTAGGTATATTCTGATGAACCATAGTGAATAACCAATTCCTACAAGTTGAAAAAATGTTCCAAAGAAAGGAATGTCATCTACGGTAATTGCTACAGCATAAGCTACTCTAGCTAAGGTAATTGTTAGGAAACCTAAGATAATTAATTTTAAGGCACTTTGAGATTTTTTCTTCGTTACTTTATCGCTATTTGTTTTGTCAGCAATAGTTAAATTCTCAACCTTTGCCAAATCTTTAATGTAAGATGCTCCAGTATTCAGAATTTGCCGTTCTTTAACGCTTTCGCTTTGCAAATTAACGGTAACTTTCACAGCAGGTTTAACGTCTGCTTCTGCTCTTAAGTTGCGAATTGTGCGAATTGTCCCGATTAATAGTTCAAATTCTGCTTCTAATTCGGTGTCAATGAATTTTGTATCTGTTTGGGGATAGTTTTGTAATGATAAACTTAAATTGGAATATGTTCCTTGTTGAGTTAAAGTATGCCAAATTTCTTCGGTAATATGAGGCATAAAGGGACTAAGAAGTTTTAAAATTCCTTCTAATACGTAAGCTAAAGTTTGTTGTGCTACTCGTCTCGATGTTGGTTCTGCATCTTCTTGTAAACGAGATTTAACTAGTTCAATATACCAATCACAAAAGTCACCCCAGATAAATTCATAAAGTCCCTTCGCAGCTTCTCCCATGCCATATTTGTCCATGTAAGTGTTAGTTTCTTGGACAACTTGATGGTAGCGAGACAAAATCCATTTATCGCTTAATTCTGTTGGTACGGGTTCTCCTAACTGTTGTGGTGTTTGTTCGTCCAAATTCATCATTACAAATCGAGCGGCATTCCACAACTTATTGGCAAAGTTACGGGATGCTTCTACAGATGCTGATTCATCGGTTTTACGGTTGTAATCAAAACGAATATCTTGCCCGACACCAATAACTTCTTTTACCAAGGTGTAGCGTACAGCATCGGTACCGTATTTATCCATTAATAATAACGGATCGATACCATTTCCCTTGGATTTGGACATTTTTTTGCCGTTTTCATCCAGTATCAAACCGTGGATATAAACGTCTTTAAAGGGCATTTCTCCGGTAAAATGACTAGCCATCATGGTCATTCTTGCTACCCAGAAAAAGATGATATCAAAGCCAGTTACTAAAACGCTGGTAGGATAATATTTTTGCAAATCTTCAGTTGATTCGGGCCATCCCAAGGTAGAAAAGGGCCACAATCCTGAAGAAAACCAAGTATCAAGTACGTCCGCATCTCTTTCTAATTGGACATTTTCGCCGTATTGTGCTTTAGCTTTTTCCCAAGCTTCTGTTTCATTTGTTGCGACTATAAACGGTGTATTATCCGTAATTTCACCATTAGTTTCGCTCACAGCATACCAAGCCGGAATTTGATGTCCCCACCACAACTGACGAGAAATACACCAATCTTTCAATTTTACCAACCAATCTTTGTAAACTTTTCCCCAACGTTCGGGATAAAATTCGGGAGACTGCTTCTCATTGAAAAATTCCAACGCTTGATCAGCCATCGGACGAATTTTAACGAACCACTGAGTAGAAAGCAGCGGTTCTACAGGAACTTTACCGCGTTCGCTGTAGGGAACACTATGCTTGTAATCTTCAATTTTAACTAAAACACCATCCGCTTCTAACTTAGCTATAACATTCTTACGAGCCACAAAACGGTCTTGACCTTGAAAATCTCCGGCATTTTCGTTCATTGTGCCGTCTTTATTCATAATATTGATAAACGGCAAATCGTGACGCTTACCCATTTCAAAGTCATTGGGGTCGTGAGCAGGTGTAACTTTTACACAGCCTGTACCGAAGGTCGGATCTACTAATTCATCAGCAATAATTGGGATTTCGCGGTTCATTATTGGTAAAGTTAATGTCTTACCGATTAAATGTTGATAGCGATCGTCATTGGGATTTACAGCAACTCCAGTATCACCTAACATAGTTTCTGGACGAGTTGTAGCTACTTCCAGATAGCCGGAACCATCGGTGAGAGGATAGCGAAAATGCCAAAGTTTGCCGTCAACTTCTTTTTGATCAACCTCTAAGTCGGAAACTGCCGATTGCGAAGCCGGACACCAATTAACTAAGTAATTTCCCCGATAAATAAGTCCTTCATTATAAAGACGGACAAAAGCTTCAAGAACAGCTTTGGATAAACCTTCATCCATTGTAAAGCGTTCTCGCGTCCAATCCACCGAAACACCCAAACGCCGCAACTGATTGACAATTGTCCCTCCCGATTCCTTTTTCCACTCCCAAGCACGTTCTAAAAACTTTTCACGTCCGACATCGAAACGAGTCTTACCTTCTTCCTTTAGTTGGTTGTCAAGGATTGTTTGTACTGCTATACTCGCGTGGTCAGTTCCGGGAAGATACAGCGCATTACATCCCTTCATGCGGTGATAGCGAGTGAGACAATCAATCAAAGTATTCTCAAAAGCGTGTCCCATATGCAAGCTTCCGGTAACATTCGGTGGCGGAATTACGATAGTGTAAGGTTTACCATCGCGATTTGGATCAGCTTTGTACAAAAGTTTCTCTTCCCAAAACTTCTGCCATTTAGCTTCAGTGGAAAAAGGCTCGTAAAGACTTGGAAGGTTGCTAGTCATGTTGGGAAAACTCCGGCTTGTCGGGACTCTTATAAACTTTAATAAATTTTGCCACAAGCTTGCCTTGATCTTGACAAAATCATTAAAAATCTAATTTGTTCATTGTGGTTGAATGAGGAAGTGGTAATTGGGAATTGGTAATGGGTAATTGGTGATTGGGAGCAGGAGACAAGGGGATGGGGAGATGGGGAGACTTTCGGGATGAGGAGATGGGGAGATAGAAAATAATATACAGGGAGCAGGATGCTCCCACTACTTACTAATAATTTTTAACTCCTAACTGATCACTATTCACTGATAACTGATTCCTGATAACTTGTATAAACAAATATTGACTTAGAAAAATAATTATGCAAAGAATACCTCATCTAAGTAATTAATGTAATAAATTATAAAGATTATCTGAATTTCATCACAGCAGGCGAATTTTATAATTTAGACTTGCCTTCATTTGAACTTGTGGCACAAGCTGTAACGATATTACGTCTGACTAAAATTACGTAAGTTCTGTCTAATTACATATACCTTCTTAGTATTAGTTAATGGCAATTATCACCAAAAAATCAGACAGTATAATTATTTCGAGCTTCTGGCTTTAGACATACAGTTAATCCAAAATCTAAAATCTAAAATCTAAAATAGAATGACAATTCAAACTAATAAACCGAAAAGTAGATTTATCTCACCGTGGGCTTTTGTTCCCAGTCTTTATTTTGCTGAAGGAATGCCGTACATGATTATCAATGCGGTATCGGTGGTTTTCTATAAAAATTTAGGAATTGATAACGCTCAAATCACATTTTGGACAAGCATAATTAACCTTCCTTGGGTTGTCAAAATGTTTTGGGGACCAGCGGTTGATATTTATTCTACCAAAAGAAGATGGCTGCTGACTATGCAGTTTGCTATGTGTATATGCTTGGGTATATTAGCTTTATCTTTTCAATTACCAACATCAAGCTTCTTTTCTGTTTCCTTGGTAATATTATTAGTTGGAGCCTTTATTTCTGCAACTTATGATATTGCCACAGATGGCTTTTATATGTTGGCATTAAATGAAAAGAGACAAGCCTTTTTTGTGGGAATTCGCACTCTATCCTATCGACTTGCGATTATATTCAGTACGGGATTTTTAGTTTATTTAGCAGGAAGCTTAGAAAAGTCTACCCAAAATATTCCTTTAAGTTGGAGTATTACTCTTGGATTCGCATCTTTTATTTTTGCAATACTTTTTATATTTCATATTTTTATTCTCCCACAACCAGAATCAGGAAGAATAATCAATCAGCAATCTACAGAAAATGATATCCCTTTTGTAACAGTAATTCGCTCGTATTTTGCTCAACGTAATATCATTCCTATCTTAGGATTTATCTTACTTTATCGATTGGGTGAGGCGATGCTGCTCAAAATAGCAACTTTGTTTTTACTAGATGAAAGAACATCTGGTGGTTTGGGTTTAACTACATCACAATACGGTTTAGTATATGGAACATTTGGTGTCATCTCGTTAATTAGCGGCGGTATTTTAGGCGGATTATTAATTGCTAAATATGGATTAAAAAAATGCCTCTTACCAATGGCTTTAGCCTTGAATTTACCGGATTTATTTTATGTTTACATGGCTTATGCTAAGCCTCCATTAGAATTAGTTTATCCTTTAGTTTCCTTGGAACAATTTGGTTACGGTTTAGGATTTACAGCTTTTACAGTGTACTTAATGTACATTTGCAAAGGCGAATATAAAACCTCTCACTTTGCCATATCTACAGGATTAATGGCATTAGGTTTGATGCTTCCCGGTGCAATTAGTGGTGGAATTCAACAATCGGTGGGATATCCAGTATTTTTTGTGATTGTTTGTTTACTAACTATTCCTGGTATGGCGACTATCTTCTTTATTCCATTAGAAGAAGCACCAAATAGTAAAAATTTGGAAAAAGTTTAATATTATTGACTATTTTGTAAAGTGCGTTATGGATAAATTAGCGCACTTTTTTTTTAAAAGATTTATTTTTAGTTATGCTTTAGCGCTATTAAATAAATTCCAAATAATATGGTTTACGTTTTAGGAATTGATGGTGGTGGAAGTAAAACAATTTGCGTCTTAATGGATGACAAACGTCAAATTTTGGGACGTGGTGAAGCTGGTTCATCTAATTATCAAAGTGTGGGAATTGAAGCTGCAAAATATTCGATAGAATCTGCAATTAATTCTGCCGTAAAAGATGATATTAAAATCGATGCAATTTGTTTGGGATTAGCTGGTGTCGCACGTTCGAGAGATATTCAATTAATCAAAAACATAGTAAAAGATATACCCATAATTAGTAATATAAAATCGCAAAATATCGTGATTTGTCACGATGCATTAATTGCTTTAATCGGTGGAATTAGTAACGATGTGGGAATTGTTGTTGCTGCGGGTACGGGTTCAATAGTTTTCGGTAGAAATTATCAAGGAAAAACTAAAAGAGTCGGTGGTTGGGGATATATTTTGGGTGATGAAGGTGGAGCTTATAAAATTGCAGTTGCGGGAATGCAAGCGGCTTTAAAAGCTGATGATGGACGAGAAAAATCAACTAGTTTAATAGAAGTTTTTAAAAACCATCTTGGTTTAATTAATATAGAAGAATTAATGGAAGTAGTTTATCGACGGGGATGGGGTGTAAAGGAAATTGCTGCTTTAGCTCCAATTGTTGATAATGCAGCAGTAGAAGGTGATGAAGTTGCTAATAATATTATTGATCATGCTGTCGAAGAGTTGGTGAAAGCTACGGTGACTGTTATTAATGAAATTTTTGTTGAGGGTGAGTTTTTCGAGATAGTTACTACGGGAAGTGTTTGGAAATGTAAGTGTCAGATGTGGGAGAGGTTTGTAAGTTATATTAATCCTGAAATTAAGGTGATTTTTCCGAGGTTTGAAGCTGTTTATGGTGCTGGTTTGTTGGCTTTGAGGAGTTTGGGGGAGGAGTAATTTTTGGGTTTTTGCGGGGAATAATAGGAGAAGAGAAAAAACCGCAGAGGCGCTGAGGGCGCTGAGGAAGAGAAGATGAGAGAGTTTGATGGGTTGGAGCAGTTGACGTATGGTGTAATTGGGGCTGCTATTGAGGTGCATCGGATTTTGGGGGCGGGTTTTTTGGAGTCGGTTTATCAAGAAGCGCTGGCTGTAGAGTTTTCACAACGTAAAATACCCTATCGTGATGAATTTCCTGTGGCTGTCAGTTATAAAGGGCATTCTGTTGGTGAAGGAAGATTAGATTTTTTAGTTAATGATGTTTTAGTTGTGGAATTGAAAGCTGTAGAAAATTTAGCTCCGAAACATGAAGCTCAAGTTATTTCTTACTTAAAAATGACTAAAAAACCTTTGGGTTTATTAATAAATTTCAATGTTCCCATTCTCAAACAAGGCATAAAACGCCTCATTCTCTCTTCCTAGCTCTTTCCTCTGCGCTCTTTGCGCTCTCTGCGGTTTAATAATAAAATATTCTCATCCGTATTACCAGCATCAAATTAACTGAATATTTTTAGGTATTATTTTACAAGATATAATTTCTGAGTTATAACTCAGAAAAAATACTTACGAGTAGAAACAGGCTACTTGTCAATGAGAGTTGTAAAAAAGACGGTTAGTCTGCTGGTATTAAGTGATTTAAAAGAGGTAAGAAATCGCAGAAAATTCTCTTTTCGTTTACTGATTATCAATTTATTTATAATGGCAGGATTTTTTGGGATTCTGTCCGGTTATGATAATTTAAAAGTCAAACTAAGTTTAATTTTATTTAGTTTATTTTTATTAATTCCTGGCATATTATTAATTCGTTTTGATACTAGCGAATCTAATTATTTTGCAATTAACACTAGTCTTAATAAGTTTATTCATAAACGTATAGAATTATTCGCTAACAAAGTTTATATTGCTGAATATCCTTTAAAAAATATAAGATTTATCGCTATTAAAAGAACTAGTATTCATCGCGATGATGAAAAAAATTATTTAGTTAGACTATATTTTAAATCTCACAAATATATAAATATCGGCTATTTTGCAACATCCAAAAAATCTTTTATCATTGCAAAAACTATATCTAAATTTTTGAAAATACCTTTGAAATATTAATCTATAAAATTTATTTTTTAATCATCGATTTTTGAATGAGACGTAGCAATACGCCCCCCCGTCTCTACATTTCTGCACTTTTTAAACCTTTCATAGCTAATAAAGCACTACCATAAGCGGCTTCTGTATTTATAGAAGAAATTACTGGAACTCCCAAATATTGCTTTCTAATCTCGCTCCAAACAAGATTTTTTGCACCACCCCCAGCGGTGTAAACACAATTTAAATTATCTGCTCCAAGCTCTTGCAATAACTCATATCCCCGCGCTTCAATTCGAGCCATACTTTCTAACAAACCATGTAGAAATTCTACAGAATTATCCGGACGCGGTTCTAATTGTGGTGGTAAATTAGAGTCATTGATTGGAAAACGTTCCCCAGTTTTTAATAATGGATAATAATCCAAACCACTTGATTTTTTTACATCTATTTCACCACTAATTTTTTCTAATTCCTCATTACTAAAAAATTGCTTTAGTACAGCACCACCCGTATTAGAAGCACCTCCGGTTAACCATAAATCTCCAAAACGATGACTATAAATTCCGTATTTAAAATTATCTACACGAGTACGACTCAACAGTTTTAAAACTAATGTAGAACCCAAAGAAGTCACCCCTAACCCTGGAGAATTTGCACCACTTGCAATAAATGCTGCAATACTATCTGTCGTACCCGCACACACTAAACAATTTTTAGGAAAGTTATATTTATTAGCAATATCGCAACGCAATTCACCAACAGCATTTCCCGGAATTGTTACTTTTGGTAGATGAATTGATATCTGTAATTTGCTTAACCATTCCGGATATTCTAAAGCTTCTACGTCATAACCTAGTTTTAAAGCATTGTGATAATCACTAATACCCAACTTCCCATGCAAAAGAAATCCTAACCAATCTGCTTGATGTAAAAAATATTTAGCTTTTGTAAAAGAAGGTAATTCCATCATCCACAACAGCTTTACAAGGCTAGAAGTAGCGCTCAATACAGTATGATTTGCCGGTGCAATGTCTTTTAATTTTTCTCCCATCACCGCTCCCCGTGCATCATTGTAGAGTAAAGGTGCATCCACGGGATTTCCCCCAGCATCGCACAATAAAACTGTGGAAGAAGTACCGTTAATCGCAATCCGGGTAATTTGTCGCCGTAATTCCTTGTTAATTTGCTCTAGAAGAGTAAATAAAGCAGTTTGCCAGCAATTTGTTAAATTTGTTAAATCAGTCTCGCAAGACACGTCAAAAACGAATCTGACCTCCGCTACGATTTTTGCCGCAGAGTCGATTACAATACCCCTAGCACCAGAAGTTCCGAAATCTATACCTAAATACATTTTTAAAGGTTAAAGGTTAAAGGTCAAAGGTCAAAGGTCAAAAATTTCTAGTTTATATATTGCCCTTTAAGTAGAATTAACTAGATAATACAAACTATTAACAAAAATATTGCTTACATAAAAATGTAATACTTTTAGTCCATTTTAATGGAATTGTTTTACCAGAGTGGGGTTTACAACCCCAGGCGGGGAAGAACGAAGTCAAACAATTAGTAATTATTTTGACAAGAGGTTTCTATGATGCAAGATATCAACTAACCAATAACTCTTCAATCCGGTAGTCCTCACTCCTTTAATCTAAAATCTAAAATCTAAAATCCCCAGTTGAGTTATTACGTTCTTTAAAGTTATATCGCCTTTTGAATACAATGGCTCAGATACTGGGGTAAACTAAGCTTTGATTATTATTCTTTTTCAGAGAAGAACACTCGGAAAGGAGCTTTTTTAAATGTCTCATACCGTTAAAATTTACGATACCTGCATTGGCTGCACTCAGTGCGTTCGCGCTTGCCCTACTGACGTACTAGAAATGGTTCCCTGGGATGGCTGTAAGGCTCAGCAAGTAGCCTCTTCTCCCCGTACTGAAGATTGTGTCGGCTGCAAACGCTGTGAAACAGCTTGCCCTACTGACTTTTTAAGTATCCGAGTCTATCTTGGTGCTGAAACAACTCGCAGTATGGGTTTAGCTTACTAATTAAGATGGGGAATGGGGAATGGAGTTAGGAGTGAGGAGTTAGGAGTTAGGAGTGAGGAGTTATCTACTCCCATCTCCTCTTGTCCCCTTGTCTCCCCATCCCCTTGTCCCCTTGTCCCCCCATCCCCTGTGTAAAATAAATCATAATTTACTCCTTTTATCCTTGGCTAAACCCTGAAGGATGTGTTAACTACTATAACCAGTTAAGTCCAAACGGAAAACGGAGTGGTGTGAATTATGTGCGGAATTGTTGGCTATATCGGCACGCAAACAGCGACGGAAGTTTTACTGGCAGGATTGGAAAAGTTGGAGTATCGGGGTTACGATTCTGCTGGAATCGCTACGATATCAGAAGGTGAAATTAGTTGCGTTAGGGCTAAGGGTAAGTTACATAATTTGCGCTCTAAGTTAGAACACTTAGAAAATCCCGCTCGTGTCGGTATCGGACATACTAGATGGGCTACTCATGGTAAGCCAGAAGAATACAACGCTCATCCCCATATGGATACTGCTATGCGGGTGGCGGTAGTGCAAAATGGTATTGTGGAAAATTACCGCGAGTTGCGTGAAGATTTAAAGACTCAAGGTCATGAGTTTCGTTCGGATACAGATACTGAGGTTATTCCTCATTTAATTGCTCAGTTTCTCAAGGAAGAAGTTGCCCTACAGAAAACTTATCCAGATTTAATGTTTTTGGAAGCAGTACGCAAAGCAGTAAATCAACTGAGTGGTGCTTTTGCTGTTGCGGTGATTTGTGCTGATTTTCCCGATGAAATTATTTTAATACGTCAGCAAGCTCCCTTAGTAATTGGTTTTGGACAAGGTGAGTTTTTCTGTGCTTCCGATACTCCAGCAATTGTTTCTCATACCCGTGCGGTACTGAATTTAGATAATGGGGAAATGGCGCGTTTAACACCTTTGGGTGTAGAGGTTTATAACTTTGCCGGTGAAAGATTAAAGAAACAACCCAGATTGCTGAATATGAATCCTGTGATGGTAGAAAAACAGGGATTCAAGCACTTTATGCTCAAGGAAATCTACGAGCAGCCTGGTGTAGTCAGAGCTTGTTTAGATGCTTATTTCAACCATCACGATACTGTTGATTATACAAATTCCCCGGTAAATCTCGGTTTACCAAATGAACTTTATACTGATTTAGAACAAATACAAATAGTTGCTTGTGGTACTAGTTGGCACGCGGCATTAGTCGGAAAATACTTGTTAGAACAGTTTGCCGGAATTCCCACTCAGGTACATTACGCTTCTGAATTTCGCTATTCCCCAACACCTTTAACTCCCAATACATTGATAATTGGTGTCACTCAATCCGGTGAAACTGCCGATACTTTGGCAGCTCTATCAATGGAGAAACAACGCCGGGAAGGGAAAGAACCTAAATATCAACCCAGATTACTAGGTATTACCAATCGCCCAGAAAGTAGTTTGGGATTGATGATACCCCATATTATTAATACCTTTGCCGGAATTGAAATTGGGGTAGCAGCAACCAAAACTTTTGTTGCTCAATTGATGGCATTTTATGCTTTAACATTAGATTTAGCTTATCGCTGTAAAACTGTTTCAATTGAAAGAATCAACGAGACAATAGCCGGATTGCGGATGATTCCCAAAGAAATTGAAGAAACTCTCCAAAAACAAGAAGAATTAACCGAACAACTGGCTCACGAATTCACCGAAACTAGAGATTTCATCTTTTTAGGAAGAGGAATTAACTTCCCCATTGCTTTAGAAGGAGCTTTAAAATTAAAAGAAATCAGCTACATTCATGCCGAAGGATATCCCGCAGGAGAGATGAAACATGGCCCCATTGCACTGTTAGATGAGAAAGTGCCAGTAGTTGCCATTGCAATGCCAGGTAGCGTACACGAAAAAGTGATTTCCAACGCTCAGGAAGCCAAAGCCCGCGATTCCCGGTTGATTGGAATTGCACCTGCTGACGATGAAGAAGTAGCAGAAATATTCAACGATTTAATTCCCGTTTCCACTGTAGATGAATTACTTTCACCAATTTTAACCGTAATTCCTTTACAGTTATTGGCTTATCACATTGCAGCCCGTCGCGGTTTAGATGTCGATCAACCGAGAAACTTGGCTAAATCTGTGACTGTCGAGTAAGTGCAATTACTGACATTAATAAACTTGTCAAAACATCATAAAATTGTACAAATTCTTCTATGGGTGAAGCTTACTCCACCTGTGGGAGATTTTATTTATGCTTTATCAAAATGTGTTAAAAGTAACTGTTGCCAATTCTGTTACTTGGTTAATGAATATTTTGCAATCTTAATTATGAGGAAAAATAAATGATGACACCAGTAGAATTGAGAAAAAAAGGGTATGAGATTTTAGTTGAGCATTTGGGAGAAGTTGATGCTATTCGCTTTTTACAACAAGCTGGATGGGGAAGTGGTGACTATACTCAAGAAAGGAAAGAAATTCTGGATAAGGTAACAAGAGAAGAGTTTTGGGAAGACATCCAGCGGATTAGGAACAGAAAAGTTAATTGAAGGTTTCTCTATAATCGAGGTATGGTGCATAAGCTCCATTCCAAGTATTTCCTTATACAAAAAAAACAACCCAAAAAAGCAAGATTGACCGAAAAATACAATCAATCTGTAATTTTAATCACTTGCCATTCTAGTAAATCAAACTTACTATACCCTGTAGCTAATGTTATATCCTTTTCGATATGTCAAGAATATTAGTTTTCTCAGGTTATCTACTGCTTACTCCTTATCTCTCCTGACCTCCTTCCTCCGCGCCCTCCGCGTCTAGTAAGGTTTGTTCATCAGTAATTTTGCGGATAAAAGAGTAATTGCATAATTAGAAAGGCGCTAGATATAGATATATATAGCAGTAACAAAAATCACTTAAAGTAAAATCAGAAAACATGAGCAAAAAACATCACGATGTCCGAGTTATAATGCATCGCGCCTTTGCTGTATTTTTAACTGTATTTTTGATTTCCGATGTGGGGAGAGTATATGCTTCTAGGAATTTAGAAATCATTGCTCAACAGGGAGAAACGCAACCGGATGTAACTCGCGCTGAAGCAGTAAAGTTAACAGAAGAAGGATTGGAGTTATTTAATAAGCAAGGAGGTAAGGAATCACTGCTAGCAGCGAGGAAGAAACTTGAAGCAGCGCTGGTTTTGTGGCAAAAGTTGGGGGATAAGACATTCCAAGCTGCTACTCTTCTAGGTATCGGTCGAATCTACTCGGATTTAGCAGAAAAGCAGAAGGCTCTGCAATACTACAACCAAGCTTTACCTTTATATCGTGAAGTGGGAGACAGGAGTGGAGAAGCTACCATACTCAATAATATTGCTGTAGTCTACTCGGATTTAGGAACTCAACAGAGAGAAAGTTCGCCATCGGATGCAACCGAGGCTGAAGCACTAAAGTTAACACAAGAAGGATTCCAATTACAGAAGCAAGGAAGTAAGGAATCACTGCTAGCAGCTAGGAAGAAACATGAAGCAGCGCTGGTTTTGTGGCAAAAGCTGGGGAATAAAACAGGGCAAGTTGTTACTCTTCTAAATATCGGTCGAATCTACGACGATGTAGGAGAAAAACAGAAAGCTCTACAATTTTACAATCAAGCTTTACCTGTATTACGTGCAGTGAGAAACAGGGGTGGAGAAGCCACTGCACTCAATAATATTGGTCTAGTCTACGATGATTTAGGAGAAAAACAGAAAGCTCTAGAATTTTACGAGCAAGCTTTACCTTTATCTCGTGCGCTGGGAGACAGGCGTAGAGAAGCCACTACACTCAATAATATTGGTTCAGTCTACAGTGATTTAGGAGAAAAGCAGAAAGCTCTAGAATTTTATGAGCAAGCTTTACCATTGAGACGTGAAGTGGCAGACAAAGGTGGAGAAGCCGCTACACTCAATAATATTGGTCGAATCTACTCGGAGCATTTAGGAGAAAAGCAGAAAGCTCTGCAAGAATTCAAGCAAGCTTTAGATTTATATCGTGCGGTGGGAGACAAAGGTGGAGAAGCTCTTACCCTCAATAATATTGGTTCAGTCTACGACGATTTAGGAGAAAAGCAGAAAGCTCTGCAATCCTACAACCAAGCTTTACCTTTATATCGTGCGGTGGGAGACAGGGGTGGAGAAGTGATTAACTTAAACAGTCTTGCTTACCTAGAACACAAACAAGGTAATTTACAAGCATCCCTCAAATATATCGAAAGCGCGATCGCAATTATCGAAGAGTTACGCACAACCTACACCAACCAAGACTTAAAAACCAGCTACTTCTCCACAGTCCAAGATTACTACAGAGGGTACATTAACATCTTGATGGATTTACACAAGAAAAACCCATCACAAGGATACGATGCTATAGCGCTACACATTTCAGAACGTTCCCGCGCTCGTGGTTTAATCGAACTTTTAGCTCAAGCTAACGCCAAACTCAGCAAAAATGTTGACCCTAAATTCATCGCTGAAGAACAAGAATTACAACTAAAACGTCAAGCTCAAGAAAAAATTCTGGTTCAATTAATCAATCAAACTTCACTACCAAAAGACAAAATTAAAGAAACCGAAACCGAAATTCAAAATATAATTAATCAACAAAAACAACTTAAAGCAAAAATCCGCGCTCAAAACCCAGAACGAGATAAAATTACTAATCCAGAACCGTTAAAACTGCCTGAAATTCAACAGCAATTAGATAAAGATACCGTTTTGCTGCAATATTCCCTCGGTAAAGAACGCAGTTATTTATGGTTAGTTACACCAACTTCCCTGACTAGCTACGAATTACCAAAAGGTGAAGAAATTGAGCAAATTGCTAATAGATTCCACAGTCAATTATCAAGCAATGGTTTCCCGGTTGATTCAGCCCAAAAACTCAGCGAAATTATTCTTAAACCTGTAAAAGATCAGATAACTGGAAAAAGATTAGTCATCGTTGCTGATGGTGTGTTGCAACAAATTCCTTTTGCAGCATTAGCTGACTTAACCCCCCAAACCCCTTCCCTACAAGAGAATGGGGAGCAAGATCAACTCCCCTCTCCTCTTAGGGCTGGGGGAAATGCCAGAGGTGGACTGATTCCCGAAGCAAATCCAGGGGTAAATATTAATAATACTAATTATCAACCTTTGATGCTCAATCACGAAATTGTTAATTTACCTTCAGCATCAACTATTGCTATCCAACGGGAAAAAATCGCCAAACGTAAAATAGCACCTAAAAAAATCGCTATCCTTGCAGACCCAGTATACACTTCCAATGACCAACGAGTTACAGGTAAAGAAGAAACTATCAGTCCCGAACTTGATTTAGAACGTTCTGCTCTGCAACGCTCTGCGAAAAGTCTTAACCGTAGCGGTTGGCTTCCATTACCAAATACAAAAACAGAAGCCGAAGAAATATTAAAACTCTTTCCTTCTACCGACACACTACAAGCATTTAGCTTCGATGCTAATTATAATTTTGCAACTAGTAAAAATCTTAATCAATACCAAATTTTACACTTTGCAACCCACGGTTTTGTTAATCCCAATCAACCCGAATTATCAGGAATTGTTTTATCCTTAGTTAATCAAGACGGTAAACAAATACCCGGTTATTTACGTTTAGCAGATTTATTTGAACAAGATTACCCCGCAGAATTAATTGTATTAAGTGCTTGCGAAACTGGACTTGGGAAAAATGTCAGTGGTGAAGGTCTAGTGGGCTTGACAAGAGGCTTGATGTATGCAGGTGCGGCAAGAGTGGCTTTGTCGTTGTGGCAGGTTGACGATGAAGGTACATCGGTATTGATGCAAGAGTTTTATAAACAGATGTTGCAGGAGAATAAAACTCCTAGCGAAGCGTTACGGGCTGCACAGCGCAAATTATGGGCTAATCCGGATTGGCGCAATCCTTATTATTGGGGTGCTTTTACCTTACAGGGTGAGTGGAAGTAACCTCACCCCAGCCCTCTCCTTGTCAAGGAGAGGGGGAAATGCCGGAGATGTAAAGAGATTAATTTTACGTTTACAAACAGGAAGGATAAATAACCGTGAATATTACTATCAACAACAAATTTATTGTTCTATTTTTGACAACTGTAATTACTTGTGCGATCGCCATAAGTTCATCGGTACAAGCACAAAATAATCCCAAAATTTCCAATCCCAAATTTATTCAATCCGAGGAGGGAGGTAATTTTAAATTACCAAGTAAGGGAAAACCTTTTATTCCAAATGATGTAGAACAATCAATCAAACCAAATGAAAGCACAAGTCGAGGAATACCCGATGGTGTAGATGATCGCATTCTCATGAGTAGCAATAAATACCCTTGGTCAACAATTGGTAGGGTTCAGGGAACAACTGCTGACGCTAAAAACTATCATTGCACGGGAACTCTAATATATATAGCAAATTTCAGTTAAGTAAAGTACACATTGAACTTCACCCCTCTCCTTCCACCCCTCTCCTTAGTAAGGAGAGGGGAAGGGGGTGAGGTTAATTTTGTATTTGCGCTCTCACCCAATGTCTAAAAGCCCTAATTACAGTATTCCTACCTGCCGTTTTACTCTGCTCAAGATATTGGGGTAAAATTTCAGCTAAAGGTAAGTTAGGAAAGTTTTTGCTTTGCTCTGACACCACATAAGAATCATTTTGTAATAAATTTATTTGTAATTTACCGTTCTCAAATCGCCATAATTCAGGAACTTTTAACGCTGTCTTGTGGGATGGGCATCCCTGCCCGTTATCAATTATCAGGTACATTCACAATCAGAATATGACAAGAATTGTGATATTTTGTAAATAAAATTTACATTTATTGCCAATGATCAGATTGATATCGGATTTTGATGGACCTATTTGCGATGTTTCCGAACGTTATTACCAGGTGTATTTACTTTCTTTAAAGAAAAACCACCGTCAAAATCAACAAATACGTATACTTTCCAAAGATGAATTTTGGCAGTTAAAACGTTCGCGTGTGCCAGAAAAACAAATAGGCATTATATCCGGTTTAGAATCAGCACAAGCAGAAAATTTTGCTCAATTACGCAAACAAACCGTACATACCCAGCCTTATTTTGAATATGATATCCTCGCACCTGGCGCTGTAGAAGCCTTGCAAAAAGTTCAACAAGCTGGAATTGATTTGGCGGTAATGACTATGCGCCGAGTTAGAGAATTAGAATACGCGCTACAAAAATTTGATTTATACCAATTTTTTCCTGAAAATCGTCGTTACTGTCTTAGTAATGATTACGTAAAAACCCGCGATATCGATGATAAACCGTTACTTATGGCACAGGCTTTAAAAGAACTACCCCCCGCAGAAGAGACTTGGATGGTTGGAGATACTGAAGCTGATATCGCTGCGGCTAAAAGGCATGGTGTAAAGTCCATAGCTGTAGAGTGCGGTATTCGCGATCGCGCTCAACTCGAAGCAGATCATCCAGATATGATTGTCAAAAATTTAACAGAAGCGGTGAATGTTTTGCTCAAAGGTTCGCCCTTATAATTTAATATTCAAAAGTAACAATGAAAAAATCGGAAAACAGGGAATTTATAGTCCTATTCCCTATTTTCCCCAATTCAAATTACTTGAGAAAACTACAAATTAGCCACAATAATATAAACGTTACCACCGTAGCAAACTGATTCGTTGTGAAATTAGCCGAATTTAACAGTTCTGTAAGAGAACTAGCTATAAGTCCTCCGATAATTAAACCAACTATCAAACCTACTAAAGTAAATAAAACCGCTCTACCGAATTTATTTTCCTTGCGATTGAGAAAATAAATGCTTACTCCAACTCCGATTACCAACATTAATTGTAAAACTTGGTCGCCTCCAGTTCGATAAAACAAACTGTTGGCACTCAAACCAAGATACCAAATACCAGGTACAACTATGTCAAGGGTACTAGGTTTATCTATCATACGTTGCAGCCATGGGGGTGACTGCTTTTTGGTAACTGGACTTAAATCGGGAGTTACCTGCACTCTGGTTTCGGGGAAGCGAATACGTTCGGGTACTTTAATCTTACCTTCTTGACGCATCCGCAAGCGGTTCATCAGTACGGCATCATAAGCAGCTTCAATAATTTCAATACGCGATGTATCGCCACTATATTGTTCTACTAGACGATTGCGTGTATCTTGAATTTCTTCAAAGCTAGCGTCTTCCGATACCCCAAGTTTTTCGTAGGGATTTTGGTCGCTCATGGGAGTTAATTACTGATTGCGAGGTCGGCAGCAGTTTCTTGGTTAATAAAAACTATTTTATGATTTATTTTAGTAGAAACCAATATTATTACAGTCAATTTTAATAATCTTACCTAGATTAGGCTATAACAGGAACGGAATTAACACAAGTGATTTTTACTAAAACTCACTTTAACATATCGCAATAACTCCGTGTATCCCCTCATGCCGTTGAGTCTGAAGGGCTTTACTCTAGAATTTGAGATAAAAACACAAAAAGCGAAGATTTTTCATCAAAAAATTAAATTTTGTGTTTTATGTAAAGTTGTTGTTTTTCTCCGGAGGGAGGTTTTAATCGATAATCCTCTTTCTTTGTTTTGTGCCGTTTAACCGCATATAGATTTAAAATTGATAGCGTTTAATGACTTTGTAACTTGAAGTAAACTATTTTCTAGTTTAATCTTCAATTAACACGGTGGCATATTAGATTATGTATCTATAATTGTTAGATACTCTTGTAAACCAAGAAGAGCATTGTTGTTTTATCCCCAGGGTTGCATGAAAAAGAAAATTTAGGCTCTGATTACCGAAGCCAAGGCATTACACTAGTATGTGTTTGGAATAACGGGTTAGGAGAGTTTTAGCCTTGTAGATTATTATTGCCCAAAAACGGATATTCGCGTCTAAAAAATGCAATCCGTCTGTAAATCCTATGAATTTTTTTGTAAAGTGATGGTCATGGCTCCTGCTGCCAAGATTCTTGTAGTTGACGACGATCCTGCCGTTAGAAATTTAATTCAACGCTTCTTGATGAAGCAGAGCTATCAAGTGGAAGCTGCCGAAGATGGCAAAACCGCATTAGCTCTCTTCGAGCAATTTAACCCGGATTTGGTAATTTTAGATGTTAATTTACCAGATGTAATCGGGTTTAATCTTTGCCAAGAAATGCAGAGTCGTAACGGTGTTTTTGTTCTCATGCTGACTAGTCGTGCGGATGAAGCCGATAAAATTCGCGGCTTCTCTAAAGGTGCTGACGACTATCTTACCAAGCCTTTTGGTTTGGGAGAGTTAGAAGTCAGAGTCGCAGCTATTCTGCGCCGTCAGCGCGTTGTAACCACAGCGGAACAGAAACGTTTGGTTTTTGAAAAATTGATGATAGACCCTGTGCGAAGAGAAGTTTCACTCAATAATCTACCAGTTCCTTTAACTGCGTTGGAGTTTGATTTACTGCATTTCCTAGCCAGTCATCCCGGTAGAGTTTGGCGACGTGCTGAACTTATCCAAGAGGTATGGGATTATGAATATGTTGGCGACCAAAGGGTTGTAGACGTACATATCGGTCAAATTCGTAAAAAGATTGAAGCTGATGCTGCCCAGCCTGCATTGATTCAGACGGTGCGTGGTGTTGGCTATAAATTTGAATGCCCAGCTCCAGATCAGCAGCCTGATAAAGTAGTTTAATGTAACAGGAGGTCAAACCTCCTTTTACGTATTTTTAACTCTCAATCAGTTTAAAGATGACAAATTTAATTACATCAAGATGTCAATCATAACGGGAAAACCAACAATACATTCTTGATAAATGTGTTGAATCTATTTGATTTTTAGCTTTCTCTGTTTAATAATTTTTTATTTTAAAGAAAAATTTAAACCTTAAAGTTTTATAATTAATCCTCTTTTCGGAGGATATTTTTTTATTGATATTTTTTAGATATTATTACTTAAATTTCTTCAGCGAGGATTTTTAATCAAAAAAATATAATCAAAAAAATGTTTTTTATTTTTACTTGAGTCTATAGCTGTAATTAAATAATAACATCCCTTGATATTAGCACCCAACTATGATAAAGAAATATTTTTACAAGTATTTCCCTTTTAGTTGTGTGCCATGAAGGGACATATCGACGATTACTTAATTACTAACTTAATTGCTATTACAACATCAAGCAAATAAATCACCGATTAAAAAGCAGCTAAATCGTTTGTCTCACGAGACTTTACACTTTTTTACAAAGCTGCCTTCTGAATTTATGCCTTTATGTACTAAAAATTTTGAAACAACGTTTCTAAATAAACGCGGGCTGCACGGCGATCGCTATCTCCATTTTGAAGTAGAAACAAAGACAGAGCGGCTGTGAGTACTCGGTCTTGGTTCCAATCTGGATGTGTTTCTAAGTAATTTTTCAAGGATTCGTGAAGTGTTTCGGGGACTTGTGCTGCGAGACTAATTGTAGCGTTCATAATTCTTCTCCTAAAATCGGGCTATCAAAAGGGATTTTGAGCGGACAAAGACCTTTATCGTCACCATACAAAGCCCAAAGAACATTGTTGTCTAAAGGTGTTGGCAAACTGTAGTATTACATTCAATACTTGGGTTGACGAAAAAATCTTGTCGCATCATTTTGCGCTAAAGGGGGGTAGGTTTGTCAATGCTGCGAAATGTTACAAATCTCGGTATAAAATTTTCTGCTTCACGGAATAATCAAGCTTAGATGCTCTATATTGTTACAACACTTAATAATAACTCAGTCCTTGTAAGTCTTTGCTGTTACTGTCCAACAATCCCCAACAATATCTTCTAAACCCTGTTTAAACGTCAAAAACCTGTGGAGAACTCCTTAAAAGTCTGTGGAAATCATGTGGAATCGGTGAGGAAAATTCTCGTTAATAATAAGAATTACAAAAAAATTGCCCCCTTACTCCTTTCTTCTCTGTAAAGACCTTTCTCCGCAACTACTTAACGAGTATTGTCTTTAAATTTTAATTTATGAAATTTTAATTTTCGATTTTAATCAGTAACCTTAGTATCGCTTTGTGATGTATAAATTTTTTCAAAAGAATATTAACTATAACTATTGAGTTGGCGGCGGATTCGTAGTACAATTTTTACAATGGGAATGTTGCTTCAAATATTATTTTCGTCAATATTTCCATTATAAAAATTATATCATTCGACCGGAAAAAAATCTACCCCCGGCAGAGAAAAAAATTCGCGCGGGGAGAAAAATAAAAAAAATGAATGGAGGATAAGAGCCTTGAATCAAAAATAAGCGATGATTCAAAGCTATTTAAACAAGCATGACAAATCGTAACAGATATTACTTGCGACGTTCTTGCAACTTGCGATAAACAGATTTTAAATCAACATGATGATGAGCCAAAGCGACTAAAGTGTGATACAGCAAATCAGCAACCTCGCCAGCGATGGCATCTGCATCGTCATCCTTGCAAGCCATAACGACTTCAGCGGATTCTTCACCAATTTTTTTTAAAATCTTGTTATCGCCACCTTCAAATAACTTGCAAGTGTAAGAATCGTCAGTAGGATTATCCCGTCGGTGAGAGATGACATTAAATAACTGTGACAAAGTATCAGCAGGAGGAGGAATAATTTTGCTGTCAACCTGATGAAAACAACTTCTTTCGCCGGTATGACAAGCAATATCTCCCACTTGTTCTACACCAATTAAAAGAGCATCACTATCGCAGTCGTAGCGGAGACTATGCACCACTTGAATATGTCCACTCGTGGCACCCTTATGCCATAATTCTTGACGAGAACGGCTCCAAAACCAAGTTTCACCAGAGTCCAAAGTCTTGATTAAAGATTCTTGGTTCATCCACGCCATCATTAAAACAGTGCCATCTAAATAATCTTGGACTATAGCTGGCACCAAACCTCGTTCATCGTAGCGAATTTTGTCAACGGGGATGTTGTTTTGCGAATCTGTTACAGAAAGAAACATACCGCCCTTTAGTAAGAATGATTGATAAATTCACGATATCATTCTGTATGGTATATCTTAATAGGATGTTTTTCTTTATGCTAATTGATCAGTCGAGTTAAAAGCCACCTCGTATACATCCTGAACAGTTAACTAATAGCGATCGCGAATTTCAATACAACAAATCCCGATTTGATTTACATAACATACTGTTATTTTTTTGGGAACGCTAAGCCTGGCTGCTTTACTACGATGTAAGTTTGAACCAGTATTAGCCCTTATCCGAAAATAGACCATTATAACCACACTTTAGGAGACAGCCTTGGTAAATACAACGATTAAAACTACCAAATCACAAGAAATCTTTGCAGCAGCTCAAAGCTTGATGCCCGGAGGAGTTAATTCTCCCGTGCGTGCGTTTAAATCTGTAGGCGGACAACCGATTGTTTTTGACCGAGTAAAAGGCGCGTATATTTGGGATGTGGATGGTAACGAATACATTGACTATGTTGGTACTTGGGGTCCGGCAATTTGCGGTCATGCCAACCCTGAAGTAATTGCGGCTTTACATTCGGCTCTGGAAAAAGGTACCAGCTTTGGCGCTCCTTCGATACTCGAAAATGTCTTAGCGGAAATGGTGATCGATGCTGTCCCCAGTATTGAAATGGTAAGATTTGTTAACTCTGGAACAGAAGCTTGTATGGCTGTGTTAAGGCTGATGCGAGCTTTTACCAAACGAGATAAAATAATCAAATTTGAAGGCTGTTACCACGGTCACGCGGATATGTTTTTGGTGAAAGCGGGTTCTGGAGTTGCAACTTTGGGTTTACCCGACTCTCCGGGAGTTCCCAAATCTGTTACTAGCGATACTCTAACCGCACCCTTCAATGACCTCGAAGCTGTAAAAGTATTATTTGAACAAAACCGCGACCAAATTGCTGGCGTAATTTTAGAACCAGTGGTAGGAAATGCTGGTTTTGTGACTCCGGATGCTGGATTTTTGGAAGGACTCCGCGAACTCACTCACGAACACGGTGCATTATTAGTATTTGATGAAGTAATGACGGGTTTCCGTATTTCCTATGGTGGCGCTCAAGAAAAGTTTGGCGTGACTCCAGATTTAACTACTTTAGGTAAAATTATCGGCGGTGGTTTACCTGTAGGAGCTTACGGCGGTCGTCGAGATATTATGTCTATGGTTGCACCCGCAGGACCAATGTATCAAGCCGGAACCCTCAGTGGTAATCCTTTGGCAATGACTGCCGGAATTAAAACATTAGAATTGCTGCAAAAGCCTGGTACTTACGACTACTTAGAACAAATTACCAAAAAGTTAGCGGATGGCTTATTGCAAGTCGCTCGCGAAACTGGTCATGATGCTTGTGGTGGTAATATCAGCGGGATGTTTGGAATGTTCTTCACCAGCGGTCCGGTTCATAATTATGAAGATGCGAAAGCTTCGGACACTGCAAAGTTTGGACGCTTCCATCGCGGGATGTTGGAACACGGTATCTACTTAGCACCTTCTCAATTTGAAGCTGGATTTACTTCTATAGCTCACACCCAAGAAGATATTGAACGAACTTTGCAAGCTGCACGAAATGTGATGTCTAGCTTGTAAACACAAATTTAATTTGATCAATCCCGGCTTATTTTTGAGACGGGATTGAACTTTTTACCAAAAATTTAACTCGATTAATTACAACCGCAGCCACTGTGTCCACAACCTTTCATGGTTTTATGACCTTCAGCGCAAGCCTCGGAGCAATAGTATTGACCATCTTTATTGACTGCATTTTCAACACTGACAATACACAAACATTTTTCGCAAGCACATTTCATTAAATCTACGGTAGTTGTCATTTTTCCTTAGCCTCCGGAAAATACTTTTTAATTACAAATATTTCAAAACAATTGAACATCTGTTCACATGAATAATAGCATAGTTTTTGATGGATGGATGAAACCGATAAAGACTGTAGTTTTGTTTTAATATTCCGATTTCATCGCACACCAGTTAAAAAACCAGTATATATACGGAGAATTAATCAAATAAATACGTAAGTTTAGAAACTCTTCAAAACTAAATCAGCAATTTACACCTGGCATCCCCGAATACATCTGTTGATAATAAAAATAGAGTAATTACTCACCGTTATTTTTGTAGCGAGTTGACAGTGCATGAGCTACTGTTTAAATCCGAACTGTCTCAATCCTGAAAACCTGCCATTTAGTGAAAGATGCCAATCTTGTGGAGCGCGAATTATGTTGCGCGATCGCTACCGAGTCACCAAATCTTTGGGTCAAGGTGGCTTTGGAGCGACTTTTCTGGCACAAGATGAAGCTTTGCCGGGGGAACCGAGTTGCGTAATCAAGCAACTACGTCCTTCGGGAACTGCACCTCATGTTTTACAAATGGCACGGGAATTATTTGAGCGAGAAGCCGCCACCCTAGGCAAGATTGGGAATCATCCCCAAGTTCCACGTTTACTAGACTATTTTGAAGACCGGGAAAATTTTTATTTAATTCAAGAATATGTCCACGGTTCAACTATACAGCAGGAGGTGAAACGCAACGGAATATTAGGTGAAGTAGGAGTCAAGCAGTTTCTAAGTGAAATCTTACCATTACTGCAATACATCCATTCCCAAAAAGTGATTCACCGCGATATTAAACCCGCTAACTTGATTCGTCGCGCTCAAGATTTAAGATTAGTGATGATTGATTTTGGTGCTGTGAAAAATCAAGTTAGTCAGACAGCAGCGATGCAATCGGGACAAACAGCATTAACTGCCTATGCTATTGGTACTCCTGGTTTTGCGCCTCCAGAGCAAATGGCGATGCGTCCGGTTTACGCTAGCGATATTTATGCTTTGGGTATTACGTGTATATACTTACTGACTGGAAAATCTCCCAAGGATTTGGAATATAATCCCGCGACGGGTGAGGTGATGTGGCAACATCTTGTACATTTAAGCGATCACTTTGTACAAGTCCTAACAAAGATGATGGATGTCTCTGTTCGTAACCGTTACCAGTCAGCGGAGGAAGTTCTCAGAGCGATGGAGATGGAGCCTTATCTTGATAGTTTGGCTTCTGGTTTAGCTGTTCCATCAAACCTTGTTGGCAGTCAGAAAACTTCCACTGGTTTTGATGATTCTAGTACGAATAGCAACAATTCCTCGACTAATTTCTCTAGTGCCGGAGTAGCTCAAGTTGCAGCAGCTATTCGAGCAAGAAAAGCTAAAGCGGCTTCTGGTAATACTTTAACAACCCGAAGTGTTAACAGGGGTGTAGTGACATCCAAAACAGCAGCTTCTATCTCGGATTCGACTAAATCTTCTGCTTATAAATCAAATCCAGAGCGTCGCTTAAATTCTGAAAGCTTACTAGCTGCTTACTTGAAGGGCAGGAGGGATTTTGCTTCGCACAATTTAAGTTTGCTAAACCTCCAAGGCTCGGATTTATCAGAAACAAATTTTCATTCTTCTAAGCTGGAAAAAGCTAACTTACAAGGCACAAATCTTTACAATAGCGATTTTGGAAGAGCTAATTTAAACAAAGCTAATCTTAAAGATACTAATTTAAGTAAAGCTTATTTCAATCATGCTGATTTGGAATCGGCAGACCTCCGAGGTGCAGACCTCAGTTATGCTCATCTAAGTAATGCTAATCTTCGTGGAGCTAATTTGTGTGGTGCGAATCTTACTGGAGCTAAAATTTCTCCAGAACAGTTAGCATTAGCTAAAACTAACTGGATGACTATACGTCCTAACGGTAGAAGAGGTTTATTGTGATTTAAGACAAAAATTGATAAACATTTCTGAGTTCTACCTAATTTTATTTAATGCTTCAATCATCATAAACCTTAATATATTAACCTTTAATAAAACAGGCGAAAATTTTAGCGTTGAAATAATAATCCTCAAGACGAGGAAAACAGCTCCAAATCATCATATCAATATCGCTATATTTGGAATGGGAGTGGGTTGTTTGAAAATTCTTCAAGGATTTTCTACAAGCAAATAAATAGACGCTCCGCAAATAAAAAATTTTTAAGTGCATAATAAAAGATTCCTCTACAGTTCCTTTAATTTTAAGATTGCTGTAGAGGAATCTTTTATTTAAACAAGCTTCTATACTAAGGTTGATACTTTTTAAAAGCTTAAGATATTTTTAATAAATAATCTTCTTATTATGTGCATAAAAAAATGTACAATATAAGACTAAGTAAATAAAGGTTAAAATTATTAAATAAAAGTTTCATAATGTTGCGCGAAAATGCAGATGTTAGCAAAAGCGGTAGTGTTCTTTTCGCTACTGGGGTTAAGGTAATCTATTCTACTTCAAAACAACTCAGTGCGCCTGGAATCTCAGTAAAGATATGTATGGAAACCGATATAATTAGCTGTCCCTGATTGTAGGCTGAGACTAAATAGTTATGAGCGATATTAGCGAGTTAAATTTTTTATCAGTGAAAGGCTCACCCATAACACCCGAATCCATCACAAAAGACTTACAGCAGCGATTAAGTCTATATCAGGTTTTTGTTAAGTTGTATGAAAATCATGGCAGTCTTTTAGAAGAAATTCTGAAATTAGAAAATTTATCCCAATCTTCATTGAAGATAAATCAGTCACATTATATACAAGCTGTCCTTGATGACGATATAGTTTATGTCACCACAAATCTACGTGATGGAAAAAGCGAAAGTTTACGACAGTCTCAGTATACTTGGACTATAGGGCGCGATCGCAACAGCGGAATCCATATTAATAATAAATACGTATCTCGTCGCCATGCTGCTATTCGATACATTAAGCAAGGATTTTATTTAGTAGATTTTAACAGTACTAACGGTACTTCTATTAATGGCGAACAGATTTACCAACCGACAAAGCTAGAAGATGGAGATATTGTTCGGATAGGTAATATTACTTTTTGTTTTTTTGTTAATCATAGTTGCTGTGTTTTACCTACAGTAGCTGTAGAGTTATTGATGCAGTTGGTACCTAAAACAGGTAACGATAAAACAGAAACATTAGCTTACTATAAGAACAACACTAAAACTCGCAAGCTTTCGGATAGTGAATGCATCCAAGAGGAAAGTTTAGTTAATGAAATAACTAGAATACAGACTTTTGAGGAGCAATTAAGTCAACAGTGGAAATCTGATATTTTAGAAACTTTTTATCGTAAACAAACACCGAAAGATTCTATTTAATCGGGATTTGACAAAGAGTTGAGAAGGTTTTATGGTTTGGGCTGCATAAGGTTCATGAAGTGTAATTAGATAAATATCTTATTGATGATTAAATTGATAATTAAAAAATCAATTATCTTAAAATCGTGACAAAATATGACTGTGTAAAACATGAGCAAAGACGGCTAATGGTAATTAGCCGTCTTATTTATAGAATAAAAATTAAAATTGATCTGAAATCTCAAGTCCGGCGAATTACTTATTAGGTATCACTCACCTTTACAAATAAGATAAGTGTTATCGGGGACATGATATCAGACGTTATTCTTCTTCAAATACTTCTTCTTCTTCAGATTCTTGATCTTCGTCGCTTGATTGTACTACAGAATTAGCAGAAACAACAGCACCTAGTTCGAGTTTCTCAAGAACTTTTAACTTAATTTCTTCGAGCATTTCTGGCTTTTCTTCAAGAAATTTGATGGCATTATCCCTTCCTTGAGAAATATTATCACCATTGTAACTGTACCAAGCTCCCTTACGGTTAATCACCCCAGTTTCTTCTGCAAGGTCAACAATACAGCCTAGGGTTGAAATACCTTTACCGAAAATGACATCGAACTCGGCAATTCTGAAAGGTGGTGCAACTTTATTTTTAGCAACTTTGACTTTAACACGGATACCAAATTCTTCCGTACCTTTTTTTAAGGTTTGAATGCGTCGAATATCTAAACGCACGGAAGAGTAATATTTTAAAGCGTTACCACCAGTAGTAGTTTCGGGATTACCATAGCTGACACCAATTTTCATCCGCAACTGGTTGATAAACATGACTGTGCAGCCAGATTTACCAATATTCCCAGTAATTTTACGTAAAGCTTGGCTCATCAATCGCGCTTGGAGGCCTACATGAGCATCGCCCATATCGCCCTCAATTTCTGCGCGGGGAACTAGGGCTGCTACCGAGTCAATGACTACGATGTCAACCGCAGCAGAACGTACTAATTGATCTACGATTTCTAAAGCAGCTTCTCCGGTGTCTGGTTGGGAAATTAACAAGTTTTCAATATCGACACCTAAAGCCGCAGCATAAGTAGGATCAAGAGCGTGTTCCGCGTCTACATAAGCGGCAATTCCACCTTGTTTTTGTACTTCAGCGACTGCGTGCAATGCTACTGTTGTTTTACCAGAACTTTCTGGTCCGTAAATTTCAACTACTCGTCCCTTTGGTAAACCACCACCTAAAGCTAAATCCAAGGTAAGTGCGCCGCTGGAAATCGTCTCAACACGCATCTGGGTTGCATCTCCAAGACGCATGATTGTACCTTTACCAAAAGTACGCTCTATTTGGCTAAGTACCATGTTGAGAGCTTTTTGCTTACCTGCATTCTCTTTGCTTGCGTTATCTGTGTTAACCGCCATTTGAGCCTCTAAAATAGATTGATTTGGGATTTTGGTTTGATAAACTTAATAGAATATATGTACTATCATGCCATCTTAGCACTACCGAACGTTATGTAGTTTAGTTGGGTATTCTCGACCGAATATTGAACAGTGAAATTAATAACTAGTGTTGTTTTGGGTATGGGGTGATACGCCGTTTTACTCTAAATTAAATTTGCTAATCGCGATGGCAAGAAAACATCAATTATACATCCTTATTTACATCGATATGGCTTTAGTCTGTTTATTTGTACAACAACTTAATCTGAGAGCTACTTTTTTGAGTTTTATTAATGAATTTAGCTTTGTTGTTCAAATCAAATTCCCTTTACCATATATCGTTATTTTTGACAATATAAATATAATTTTTAATAACTATTGACTTAAGCGTAAATGTAGTGGTTGACTAAGAATGCAGTTGATTTTTAAATATTACATATTTTAAGTTAGTGGACTTAATAGATAAGTAAGTTTACTAAAAAATACATCAGCAAAAATGCTTAATTTATTATATTGTTTTTTTACATTAATTTATGGTTGCTCAGCTAGAAACTCTAAGTATAAATTCGACTGTTAGTCCATCCCATACAACCAAAGGATTAGTAAAGGTTTTCACTAGTTCTTATCGTAGTTTTTTTACGAGCGTCATGGCGCAAGCACTGAGAATAGCTGGTCAAGGTACACCAGTATTGATAGTGCAATTTCTCAAAGGTGGTATTGGTCAGGGACAAGATAATCCTATTATTTTGGGGCAAAATTTGCATTGGATTCGCTGTAATTTACCGCGTTGTATTGACACACCCCATCTAGATGATGCTGAAACTGAAGCATTACACTTGTTGTGGGAGCATACGTTAAGTGTAGTAAATCAGGGTAAGTATTCTTTGGTTGTATTAGACGAGTTAAGTTTAGCGATGAACTTTGGTTTAATTCCTGAAGCGGAAGTTTTAGAATTTTTGGTCAACCGTCCCCAAAGTGTTGATATTATGCTTACGGGAGCGGAGATGCCTAAATCTATATTGGATTTAGCAGACGAAATTACAGAAATTCGTCGTCCGAACAGCGTAATTCGTAATGCGTAATTAGTAGTTCATGTCATTAGTTATGATGGCTTAATTAATATAACCTTACTAGTAGTCTGATTTTACCAGAAATCTTATAAAGACGTTATATATAACGTCTCTACATTACGTCGGTAGACAAACAAAAGCAATCAAAACTAATGAAAAGGAGTATTATAAATTCGTAATGATTAACTCCGTTAGTCTTAACTCACTAACCTATAGTCCATAACCTTTTTGACCTTTAATTATTTTACTCTGTGATTAAAAACGATATCTGGATTTCTGAAATGGCTCAAAAGGGGATGATTAATCCTTTTGAACCCAACTTAATTAGAGAAGTTGACCGTCACGAAGGTAGTTTACCGCCGAATCGGGTTATTAGTTACGGTTTGTCTTCCTACGGCTATGATATACGTCTTTCTGGAAATGAGTTTCGCATCTTTCGACATATTCCGGGTACTGTAGTAGATCCGAAAAATTTCAATCCGCAAAATTTAGAGTTAACACAGCTACACACCTCTGAAGCTGGAAATTATTTTATCTTACCTGCTCATTCTTACGGTTTGGGTGTTGCTTTGGAACGACTGGAAGTTCCAGATAATATTTCGGTAATTTGTATAGGTAAATCCACGTATGCTAGATGTGGGATAATTGCTAATCTTACACCTGCTGAAGCTGCGTGGAGGGGTCATTTAACTTTAGAATTTTCTAATTCTTCAAGTGCAGACTGCCGCATTTATGCTGATGAAGGTGTAGTACAGTTATTATTTTTTGAAGGTGAACCTTGTGCTATTAGTTATGAAGCTCGTAAGGGTAAATATCAAGACCAACCTGAAAGAGTAACAATTGCAAGAATTTAAAATAGGGAATTGGTAATTGATAAGTGTTAACTGATAACTGTTAACTGATAACTGATTATGGTGCCAATCTGGCTTTAGCTAAACGATGAGTTTTATACCATTCTGCGATTGCTGGAACCCAATTTTCAAAATGTATTAACATTAATTCGCATAGTTTTTGAATTTCAAGTTGAGCATCTTTTTTATTTCTCATATCTAAGAAATGCATCAAAGACCTTAAATTGAAACTAACTACGAAATGTTGACGATAATCAAATGGCATTTTTCCTCTAATATGTTCTTCAGAAATGCCGTTATCAAAATCAATTTTGTATCGCTTTACAGCCTCCATACACCAATTTAAATCGGCTTCTCTTTGTTCGGGTGAATAGTAATATTTTTTGCCTTGACGATTCGTGTAATAATCTACAGGACGTAGATAAAAAACATCTTCTATGTCTCTTTCTCCTTGAGCTACTTTCAGAAATTGTTCTGAGGTATATCTAAAGGATTGAACATCAAAAGATACGCTAATACGATGAGTACGAGCTTGTTGCATGACGCTGTGGGGAAAGTAGCCACAATTGAAGACGATTTGAGGATGTTCTAAAGGTCCATAATGTCCCCTTTCACCTGCAAGAAGACGTTTAACTATGACTTCACCACATTTTGATTCTGAGGGGAATTCGTCACGTTCATCATACACGAAGCTATCGGTGTAATCTTGATGCATTGCAGCGTAAATAATTTGCTGTGGGTTCAGTGTTTTTGTCAGAACTTCTACTCGAAATCGATTCATGTTTTAATTAAATAATAGGGAATAGGGAATAGGGAATAGGGAATAGGGAATAGGGAACAGTTAACAGTTAACAGTTTCATTGTTTAAAATAACTTAAAAATATTGTTTTTTGAATAAAGGTGTCAGAAAAATTATGGTTTTAACTGCTTCAACGATGTTGGCTTTGGGAACGAAGGCTCCGGATTTTCAACTACCTGATGTGGTATCTGGTGAGACTATTTCTCTTTCTACTTTTGCGGATAAAAAAGCAATCCTGGTAATGTTTATCTGTCGTCATTGTCCGTTTGTAAAGCACGTACAGGAAGAATTAGCTCAATTAGGAAAAGATTATTTTCAAAGGGATTTGGGGATTGTTGCTATTAGTGCGAATGATGTCAAAAATTATCCAGATGATGCCCCAGATTTATTAAAAACAATGGCGATCGCCTTAGATTTTAAATTTCCGTTATGTTATGACGAAACTCAAGAAATAGCAAAGAAATACACAGCGGCTTGTACACCCGATTTTTTCCTATTTGACGATCATCTCAAACTTTTTTATCGCGGACAACTTGATGATAGTCGTCCAAGCAATGGTAAACCCGTAACGGGTAAAGATTTACGAACTGCGGTAGATGCAGTCCTGATGGGTAAATCGTTAACAGAAGCACAAAAGCCGAGCATTGGTTGTAATATCAAGTGGAAACCAGGGAATGAACCGAATTACTTTGGTTAGTTGTGATAATCAATGCTGAATTTCTAAATTGAGAATGTAATTTCCTAATTGAAGTTTGCCGCTCCACAATTCGTATTCTAGCCGCAGGTGTTCTGGTAAAGGATGCCCGCTCAATGTGAGATTGCGAGTAAAATTTCTGAGACGGATTGGTTGGTTATTTTGCAAGGATTCACTAGGTAACCAGTAGCGACTCATACCGTAAATTCCTTTTTCCCAGAAGTGACGGTAACTGAGATGTGGATTACCTTGCATTGTCATAGTTACTCTATAAGGTGATATTTCTAACCATAAAATTCTGGGACTTCCTGAAACGCGAGCATTGGTTTGGGCTGGTGTTGCTGGGGTGTTTGGTGAATTTGGGGCAATTGCATCTTGCCAAGTTTTGAGCGGTGGTGCATTTAATAGCAAGTGAAAACGCTGATTATCTTTTTGGTATAAAGTACCAGCAGCTTCTACAACAGATTCAACTGGTAAATCTGTTGATGTTAGTGATAGATAAACGGGTTTGCGTTGATGAGTCAGCATGGGAGGAATAGATTGGGAAGCTATTGGATAAATAAGTTTAATTTAGGGTCAGCTGTGCAGTGTTTAGCGGTAGGATACTAGCGAGCAAGTATACATTCAGCTTTTACTTTGGTATAACTTTCTCGTACAGTTACACGCCAGTTTATCCTAATGTCGGCTCCTGTTATAACCGTAGAAACTAAACAAAACCTCCTCCAAAAGTTGGTTGTTCGGCGACCAGAAGGGGGACTATCTTTAAATGGTAAGATTCGAGTCCCCGGTGATAAATCTATCTCCCATCGAGCCTTGATGTTGGGCGCACTCGCTGAAGGTGAAACCCGGATCGAGGGATTACTTTTGGGAGAAGATCCCCGCAGTACGGCTAAATGTTTCCAAGCCATGGGAGCAGAAGTTTCAGATTTGAATACAGAATTGGTAAAAGTTAAGGGTATTGGTTTGGGTAATTTACTCGAACCCGCTGATGTTTTAGATGCTGGTAATTCTGGCACCACTTTGCGACTGATGTTAGGAATTTTGGCATCTCATGAAGGACGTTTTTTTTCCGTAACTGGAGATAGTTCCTTGCGTTCGCGTCCGATGTCTCGTGTTGTTAAACCTTTGCAACAAATGGGAGCGCAAATTTGGGGAAGAGATCATAATTCTAAAGCACCCTTGGCAGTTTGCGGACAAAATCTTAAACCTATCCACTATCATTCTCCCATAGCTTCGGCTCAAGTTAAATCTTGTATTTTGTTGGCTGGTTTATCGGTTGAAGGTAAAACTACTGTAACCGAACCAGCGCTGTCTCGCGACCATAGTGAACGGATGTTACAGGCATTTGGGGCAAAATTGGATATTGATGCCCAAACTCATAGCGTTAGCGTTAATGGTCCTGTGCAGCTATACGGACAAACTGTGGTTGTACCGGGAGATATCAGTTCGGCGGCTTTTTGGTTGGTAGCTGGTGCAATTGTACCAGATTCGGAGTTACTGATTGAAAATGTTGGTGTTAACCCGACTCGTACTGGTGTTTTAGAAGCTTTGGAGATGATGGGGGCTGATATTCAAAGAGAAAATCAAAGGGAAGTTGCAGGGGAGCCTGTAGCCGATTTAAGGGTTCGTTCCAGTAAACTTAAAGGCTGCACTATCGAGGGAGATATTATTCCCAGATTGATTGACGAAATTCCTATTTTAGCCGTGGCGGCAGTATTTGCCGAGGGTACTACTGTAATTAAAGATGCCGCAGAACTGCGAGTTAAGGAGAGCGATCGCATTACCGCAATGGCAAACCAACTCAATTCTATGGGAGCTAAGGTAAGTGAATTAACTGATGGAATGGAAATTACTGGCGGTACTGCTCTTACTGGTGCCGAACTTGACAGTTTTACAGACCATAGGATTGCCATGAGTTTGGCGATCGCGGCTTTAAATGCATCCGGTTCGACTACAATTAATCGTGCGGAAGCTGCATCAGTTTCTTATCCGGATTTCTTTGATACTCTTAAAGCAATTATTTAATTAAATGTAATAATTCTTATCCTTTGTTTTAGTGAAGGGTAAGAATTATTTTGAAGAGGTAAAAGGATTGAGAATTTGTATATTACAGCCTTCAAAATCACGGGTATTACGAGTAACAAGTGTAAGTTTATGAATTTGAACTGTTGCAGCAATAAGAATATCTGCTTGAGTGCGTTGCTTTCCTTGGGTTCTTAAGTTACCTCGTATTAACCCGGACATTTTTGCAATATCTACTGTAACAGGAAGGACAATACAGTAATTATCCAGAAATTGCTCAAACCATTGTTCGATTCTTGTATTGGGTTTAGCCGCTAAACCATAATAAAAGGATTAGAACGATTTCGACGTTCGTCTATTTCCATTTGATAGTTTTCCTGATCACAAATTTGACGTAATTGTGTAAATGTATCCGTTAGTGATGTTTTTTGACGCTGCTGATGCCAACTAAGAAATTCTTGAAATAGTTCAGCTTCTACAATCGCTACTACAGGTTGCTCTTGATTGTAAATCAGTTGAGGTTCAAGACTCGCAGCATTAATTAGTTCAGTTAACTTCTGTTGAGCTTCTTCTATTGTCCAAACCATATTGATTACAAGATTATCTTCTATTTACTAATTTATCGCACTGGATTGGTTATACTACGGCATCAAATCACTAATCTAGCAAAACTTGAAAAATGTTATGGGAGTTAGGGTAATTGAACTCACGGGGATGGATTTGATTGAGAATTGTCTTTGTTACTAATTATTGAGCTTAAATAGTTATTGCACTATCAAAAAGCCCCCTTATTAAAGGTGGCTTTGGAAAAATCTACCGATAATCTTGTCGTTGAATATCTTTTAATTTTGCTGCATTTCTCATACCATAATCGGAACGAGTAAATCGATTTAACTGCATTTCAAAAAAGTCCCGGTTTGCTTGTAAATGTTCTGGGTTTTCATCATCTAAAGGATGTAAAGTTGCTGTGCGTAAAGCTTGAATTACTGCGGATGTTACGTTGTACATCGAACGTTGAAAAGTAACTCCCAACTGAATCAACATATCATCTTCACCGCGACAATATTGTTGATAATAATCGATTAAATATTGGGGAAGAAAATGCAACATATCTTGCATTAATAATGTGGGTGGAATTCCTGCAGTACCTACAGGAAATACATCAGCATACAGAATTCCATAATGAAAATCTTTTTGCTCTGAAGGTATTTGTTTAGCTTGAGCGTTATAAGATTTTGTCCCTCTAAAAGGAGCAGTACGATAAAAAATTGCTTCTACATAAGGTAGAGCAGCTTCATATAACCATACAAAACCTTTTGATTTGGGAATTACTTCGTAACATTCATCCCCTACATAAACATGATGATAAATCGGACGACTTGCTACCGCAAAAATACCATTTACTAAAAAGTCCATTGCTTGAGGTACAGTTGTCAGTTTCCCTTCGTCATACATATCTGACATTTCAAAGAAAACTGGTGCCATTACTTCCCAAAATAAACCTAAATTAGAATAATATGAAGCTTGACGACACTGTTCTAAAAACATATCTGGGAACAGTTTATAAAGTCCCTGCATCACAGGATTACCTTTAAAATAGGCTTTGATTGCTCTATCCGCATTTTCCCGATATTCTTCTGTATCTAAATAGTCATCAAATTTACCTAAACCCATATCTTTGCCATGCCAAAGCATCGCTCGCATACAAGCTTCAGCAAATTCCATATTGATTCTGTCGTGAAATAAATGATGCAGTAATTTGGGGATTTTCCCAGTTTCACCCTTCTCGATAAATGCCAAAAGTTCCGGATGTGCTGTAGCTTCACCGCGCCAAACTCTTAATTCGGCATCATCACCAGCATAATGATTGTGTCTTTGTAAATACTCTTTAGGTAAGAAATATTTAAAAAAGGGAAAAGGATTTAAAAATTCTCTTTCGGCAATATAAAGTAAATCCCGCCAATAAAAATCCATTGGTACCGCGTATGCTTTATAAATACCGATAATTTGCATCAAGTTTTCCGGAGTATCTGGTAACATCGAACCACCAGCTTCTAAACGGTGAATTACTTCTGCAAATTCATGATTTGATGGTGGTAATTTTGCTGTTTTTTGCTCTGATATTTGTACCATTTTAGTTGTTAGATAAAGGAGTTGTTTTTATTTTTAGATAGGGAATAGGGAATAGGGAATAGGGAATAGGAAATAGGGAATAGGGAGAACACTTAAGAGTTACTTCTATCCCAGCCTAAAATAATCCATCTCTATAAAATCTCTTTCCTCTGCGTTCTCTGCGCCTCTGCGGTTTTTTTCCCGGTGGGTAATTCCTGGTAATTTTTAATTTTTATTCAACGCTACTTGTGGAATTACCGATTTTTGAATTGCGGGAATATCAGCTACCATTGCAGTAGTTGTAGGTTCGCTCCAACGTACTAACCAAGTGGGTTGTATTCCCAAAAATATGATTAAACCTGCTAATATTAATGCTGGCATTTTTTCAGACCAAAAAACTTTAGGATAATAAGCTAAGTCATTATCAAGTTTGCCAAAACAGGTACGATTAAGCAGAATCACAAAGTAAACTGCCGTTAAACCTGTAGCAATAACGCACAATAATGTTTGAATCGGAAAGACGCTAAAGCTGCCTTGAAATGCCAGAAATTCGGCTATAAACCCTGTCATTCCAGGAATACCAGCACTAGCCATACCACCTAATACAAGTAAAGCGCTAATCAGCGGTAAGCCTCGAATCGGACTCATTAAACCATTGAGCTTATCCAACTCACGAGTTCCGACTTTGCTTTCTACAACTCCCACTAAATGGAACAGGATGGCTAAAATTATCCCGTGGCTAAACATTTGGGAAACCGCACCTACTAAAGCCAAAGGTGTACTTGCTGCGGCTGCAAGAAGGATATAACCCATATGACCGATGGAACTATATGCTACCATGCGCTTGATATCCTTTTGCGCGATCGCAGTTACTGCTCCGTAGATGGCACTAATTGCTCCCCAAATTGCTAAAGTCGGTGCAAAGGTACTCCAAGTTTCGGGAAATAAGCTCAATCCAAACCTTAAAATGCCATAGGTTCCCAATTTAGCCAACACTCCACCCAAAAGAATTGCAACAGGTGTGTTTGCTTCTACATAAGCATCCGGTAACCATGTATGTAGAGGAACTAAAGGTATTTTAATTCCAAAGCCGAAGATGATTCCTACAAGTAATAATGATTGCAGGGTTGCGGATAAATTTTGAGTAGAAATTGCATCGTAATTGAAACTAGATGAACCACTCAGCCAAACTATACCCAAGAAACTAGCTAAAATTAAAATTCCCGAAACAGCGGTATAAATCAGGAATTTGATAGCTGCATAACTGCGTTTTTCTCCACCCCAAATCGAAATTAATAGGTAAAAAGGAATTAATTCGAGTTCGTAAAATAGGAAGAATAGTAGTAAATTCTGTGCCGAAAAAGCACCTGCAACTCCACCACTAATTAGGAGAATTAGAGAATAAAAAAGTCGAGGTCGTGGGGTTTCTTTACTACTGCTGTAAATAGCAATCCAGGTGAGAAAACTATTTAAAAACAACATTAATATTGAAAGTCCATCAACTCCCAATTGATAGTTTAAACCAAGAGTTTCATTCCAAGGTAGATATTCTTGTAACTGAATGCTGGGATTGTTAATGTCAAATCGAAAGAGTAAAAATACGTTCCAGAAAAAGGTAATTAGTGCGACTAATCCAGCCCCCAAACGAATTCGATTTGTCGGAATTTTTGCAGGTAATAAAGCGATTATGATCGCCCCAAAAATAGGTATCCAAATTAAAGCGCTTATCATATTAGTTGATAGTTGACAGTTGACAGTTGACAGTTGACAGTGGACAGTTGATGGTTGATGGTTGTTAGTTGATAGTTGTTACTTATAATTAGGGACTTCAAAATCAATAAACATCCATTTTAGATTGGGTAGTAGCGAGCAAGATGCTCGCACTACTGTCATTGAAGAAATTGTTTTTTGGAAGTACCTTTAACCTTTGATCTTTAACCTTTAAAACATCATTTCTAAAAACTGAGTTCCCCAATATTGCCAAGTCACAATCATTCCTAAAATACCAACTCCTAAAAGTACGGTAAACATATAAAATTGAGTTTGTCCAGTATTACTGTATTTTAAACCTTCCCCACCACCAAGAGATACTAATCCAACTAAATTAACGATACCATCAACCACAAAACGGTCAACCATATCTGTTAATTTAGAAAGTAGATCAACTCCTAAAACAATGCTCATTTTGTATAGCTTTGGAGTGTAAAAATCGTAAGCAATTAAATCTTGTAAACCTTTCCAGGGTAAGCTCACAGGTTTAGGAATATTCCCTAAATAAATTACTCCGCTAATACTACAACCGAAAATAGTTGACCAACTTAATAACAGCGCCACATCTTTATTCAAAGTTACCCAATTTGGTAAAATCGATAAATTTTGTAATAACAAAGGCAGATGCAACACAAAACCAAATAAAATCATCATTGGTAAAATCATTTGCCAGCTAACTTCTGGAGAACGAGCGCTCATTGGCTTACTTTTACCACCCCAAACCAAACCAAATTCTCTGGTTAAACTCACCGCTGTTAAAGCATTAACGGTGATAATTACACCTACTAACCAAGGTTGCGTTGTCCACAAATCTGAAGCTAATTGCAATAATGCCCAAAAACTACCTAAAGGTGGAAATCCAATTAAGCCTAAAAATCCTGCGATATAAGCGATTCCCGATATCGGACGACGCGACCACAAGCCCCCCAATTGCGTGATATCTTGAGTAATGCTGTTCCAGACGATTGTACCCGTACTCATGACTAGCAGAGCCGCAGCACAAGCATGGGTAAGTACTAATAACAGAGCCGCTTCATCATGTTGTGTCCCTACAGCGATGAATACCAAACCCATGTAGGAACTAACGGAATAGGATAAACAGCGTTTGATGTCAACTTGCGCGATCGCAATTAATCCACCACCGATAGCACTCAATGTACCAATTGCAACCATTGCGGTAGAAGCTATGGGTGATAAACTCAAGACTGGTTGCAATTTAATTAATACCCAAGCACCGCTGGCAACTACTACCGAATTCCGCAAAATGGTGCTGGGAACTGGTCCTTCCATCGCTTCATCCAACCATAAATGCAAAGGAAATTGAGCGCATTTACCCATCGGGCCGGCAATTAATGCTAAACAAACTAGTGTTATTACTGTGGGGTTAACGTTAGCAATGGCACTCCATTCTGCTAAATCGTGATAATTCCAACTTCCAGTTAGAGGATATATTGCCAATACTCCCATTAATAGAAATAAATCTCCTACCCTTTTAGTTAAAAAAGCATCTCTAGCACCCGTTATTACTAGAGGCTGACTAAACCACAAGCCTACTAACAAGTAAGTTCCTAAAGTGAGAATTTCCATAATTACATAACTAAAAAATAAGTTATTACATAAAGCCAAAGCACATAAACCAGCTTCAAACAATCCCAACAAAGAATAAAATCTTCCCCAACCCCAATCCATTTCCATGTAACCGATAGAATAAATCTGAGCTAACAAATTTAAACCACTAATTACAGTCATTGCGGCAACGCTAATTGCAGATATTTCTAACTCGATGGATAATCTTAAACCCGCTGTTTCTAACCAAGGAATAAACACTTCATATGCAGGTTGATTCCAACTGATTGATAAGGCGATCGCGCTATGACAAAACGCCAAAAATGTCATGATTAGATTAACATAACCAGCAGGTCTTGGTCCTGTTTTCTTAATTATTCCCGGCAACCAAGGAACAGCAAAAAGCCCACCAATCAAGGCATATATCGGCACTAACCAAACTGTTTCTAGTAGATATTGCGCCATTCATTCACCTCTAAAAACATCATAAATTACAATTACAACTATAGAGTTACAACTTTTTTGTGAAAGTTAAGATTTAAAATTTTAGTCTAATTAGTTTTTTTAATCTTAATTACATATAGATTAGCTTTATATGCAGCAAAAAGGAATGAGTTAGCTAGATAATTAAGCGATATTAAGTCTAAGTAATTCTTATATATTTTTTTTCGATTGTACCGATAGAGTTTTCTCTATGTTTTTAAATATTCTAAACGCAGAGGGACACAAAGGTAAACGCAGAGGGGCGCAAAGTGATTTTTTGTCAGATATTAAATAATTCCAATACAAGTGGAAAGTTTAAAGATGAACAGGGTTTCTTTTTGCCCAGTTTTTAATCGAGTGTGCGTAACCAAACGGAATGTTGATATATTCTAAATGATTAATTGGATGTAAGCCGAATTCTTGATGTTCGTTACTGATTTGTGGAGAAAAATCGCCTTGCAACTCACAACCATAAGCGACAATAAAAACGTGTTTATCAGGAATAACTTCAAATAAATAACTATCAATAATTTGTTCAACTCTGACATTTACCGATACTTCTTCTTGAAACTCACGAATTAAACAATTTTCAGGTGTTTCTCCTAACTCAATTCTTCCACCTGGTAAATCCCATTCATCGCGTTCATTTTTTAGTAATAGAACTTTCTCATCTATAATTAATACACCTTTGATTGAAATCGGGAAGTCCATTGTCTAAAAAGTTACTGATTTACATTTTGTAATGGTATCAATATTTCAATCAACCCTCAACCTAATCTATATTTATATTTTTGTTACTATTTACCATGAACAACCCACTTCAAAATTATAACCCCAGCGATGTCGGACAAATCAACGGTAATATCTTCGGTTTACCCTTCGATTATGATTCTGCAAATTTAATTATCATTCCTATACCTTGGGAAGTTACGGTTTCCTATGGAGCAGGTACAGCTAACGCACCTCAAAGAATTCTCGATGCTTCTCCGCAGTTAGATTTATTCGATTTTGATAATCCCGATGGATGGAAGCAAGGACTTTTTATGATAGAAATTCCTCCAGATATGTTAGATAAAAATCAATATTACCGACAGCAAGCAGCAACAATTATTCAAAGACTCGAACAAGGTAAATCATTAACTGATGCACCTGATTTAACATCATTGCTAAGGGAAATTAACCAAGCTTGTGATAACGTCAATAAGTGGTTATTTGATAAATCTCAGCAAGCAATTAACGACGGGAAAAGGGTTGCAGTCATCGGTGGAGACCATGCTTCACCTTTGGGTTATATGCAAGCATTAGCAGAGCAATACTCAAGTTATGGTATTTTACACATTGATGCTCACGCGGATTTACGTAATGCTTATGAAGGATTTGAGTTTTCCCATGCTTCAATTATGTATAACGCAATGAAGTTACCGCAAATATCAAAATTAGTACAAGTTGGTTTGCGGGATATTTGTCATGATGAAGTAGAAATAATTAATCAATCTAACAATAGAATAGTTGCTTATTACGATTCAATAACCAAGCAAAAACTTTATTCTGGAATTACTTGGATTGATTTATGTAAGGAAATTGTGAATCATTTACCCGAATATGTTTATATTAGCTTTGATGCTGATGGTTTAGACCCCAAACTATGTTCAAATACTGGAACTCCAGTTCCTGGTGGTTTGGAATTAGAGCAAGCTTATTGTTTGATTCGAGAAGTTGTAAATAGCGGTAGAAAAATAATTGGTTTTGATATTTGTGAAGTCGGTGATGCCGAATGGGATGGTAATGTTGGAGCGCGAATAGTTTTGAAATTGGCGAATTTTATGGATTTATCTAATAGGATGTTTGAAAAGTATCCGGCGGTTTAAACCGCAACTACAAAAAGAAAGTCCACCGTAAGGTGGACTAGTGAATTTAAAACCTTAGTTTTGTTTGCGCTAAATCAACTGATTATAGTATGTATACAAGCTAAAATAACTAAAATAGTTTTATCAACAGTATCTATATCAAAAGCCGTTTATCAAAACTTTGGGGGTTAACGTATGATTGCACAAATACAAGAAACAAAACATTACACCCCGGAAGAATACCTCGAATATGAGGTAAACTCAGAAGAACGCCATGAATATATTGATGGTGAGGTTATTTGTGTGGCTGGTGGAACCCCGAATCATAATCAAATTGCAGGAAATTTTTATGCAGGGCTTAATTTTGGACTTAAGCGTCAACCTTATCGCGTTTTTGTCGCAGATCAAAGAATTTGGATTCCCCAAAAACGCATTTATACTTATCCTGATGTGATGGTAGTACAAGGTGAATTGCAAATGCAAGAAGGTCGAATAGATACAATTATCAACCCGTTAATGGTTGTTGAAGTGTTATCAAAATCGACTAGAAGTTATGATAAAGATGAGAAATTTTCAGCCTACCGCACAATCCCTACTTTTCAAGAATATCTTCTCATTGAGCAGTATACAATGAAAGTTGAGCAGTATTTTAAAACTGGTAAAAATAGTTGGACTTTTTCTGAATATTATCATGTTAATGAAACTATTTTTTTGAACTCAATTAATTTTGAAATTAGCCTTGAAGATATTTATGATAAAGTTGAATTTGAAACTGGCGGTTGAAATAATCAATAACCCACGCAGGTGGGTTTTGTTTGTGTAGCTGCGGTTTAAACCGCCAAATACTTTTTAAACATATATATTATTTAATTATTTTTAATATCCCACTGCACGGGGTCTAATTGATAGTAATTCTGCAATAATTTATAAAGAGAAGAATGTTTTTTTAATAATTGCTGTGGTTTTTCAAAAAATGTTTCTGTTGCTACAGAGAAGAATTCAGCCGGATTAGTTGCACCATAACTATACATTACGGTTTTTCGTTGTTGCTCTACATCTTCACACAATTGATTATATTCTTTTGTCATTATTTTTGACCAATTATCGTAATCAGATTGTGTTTGTAAAATCGGAACACCGTCGGCTTTTCCGTCTTCTTGATCTAACTGATGAGCAAATTCATGTAACACAACATTATGTCCATCATGCCAATTTTGAGTATCTTGTTGTACCTGTTCCCAAGATAACACTAATTGGTCTCTACTCCAAGATTCACCTAATCGGATAACCCGCTTTTCTTCAACGACATAATTACCGCTGACAGTAGTTTCATTTACAAAATAAGCTGTGGGATAAATTAAAATAGAACGCAATTTAGGAAAATATTTTCCGCGTTCGTTGAGTAGAAGTAAACAAGCAATAGCAGCAATAATAACCTTGATTTCTTCCGTTATTTGTAAACCGTTGCAACCAATAAATTGTTTTTCTGTTAAAAATACTTGAATATGTCCTTGTAACCGTCTTCTTTCTGTGGGAGATAAACAAAGATAAATAGGAAGATTATTTTCAATAATAGCATTCCAAAGTGGCGGAAAAACTCGGCGTTTTAAACGGTTTCTTTGTTGTTTAATTAAAGTAGGGCTGAATAAAATTGTGATGACGATTAGTCCAATTATAAGTAAAAATATAATGGCTTGAATCATTGATGAAATAAGGTGAGTTACCGTAGATATATGTTTTTAGGGTAATACCGTTTCTGTATGAATATGCACGCTCACCACGACCGTGGGCTTTGCTTGTATAGCACCGTCTGAGGGTAAATTAAGGTGTGTTTTTGCGTCAGAACAAAATACAAGCTTGAATATCTTCAGGAGTCAACCCTTCGTATTCTTGAAGAATTTCTCCGAAACTTGCAAGCCAGTTTACTTGTTGCTGATTAGGAGAAGTGATTGTACAAAAATAGGGTGAAATATATTCTATAAATTCATTAAATTGGGGAATCCAAACAGGTAAGTCATTTTGGATTTTATTTGATAATTCCTTTGGAGTAAGATTTTCTTCACAAGCTATTTTTGCCAGATTTAAATCAGAGTTATTCTTTACAACATCCTGCATAATTCTTACAGGTAAAAGTTGATTAACTGAAGATGAATTAGCTAATACGCTAAAAGATATTGCTAGAGATTCCGCTAATTCATTTTGATTACCGCCATAATAAAGAGCTAAACGCCATAAAAGTTGATGTCTCAACCATTCGTCATCTATTGCTACTTTCCAAATTAATTCTGATGTTTCTTGGCTTGAATCAGGGCTTTTATTATCCCATTCTTGTTTAGCATGAATGCAATAAATCCATTCTAATTTGGTAACATCATTAGCTTTATTTTGTTTAATAGCTTCTATCACTTTGTCAACTGTAGGAAGAGGTATTTCTTTTTCGTTTTTTTGCTGTTTAGCAAGTTCTATTAATTTCTGAGGAATAAATTTAGAAGATGTGGGTAAAAATGGTTTGGGAAAGTCAAAAGTCATTGTTTTTCTTTTAAATAAATACGTTTTTCTGATAAAGTTGAATCTGTACGATATTTTTCAATAAATTCGTCACTGCGAAACTGTAAGCGAAAAACAACTTTACGGTCTTCTGGATTATTACTAGTTTGATCTGCTTCAATTTCTCCACGCCCTGCGGCTAAAAACTTTTTCTGTAAATTACTTTTAGTAGAAAAACTCATCTGAGAAAAAATATATTCGGCAACTGAAGACGAACGTTTTAGACTAAGTTGTAAATTAATTTGGTCTTCTCCTTCTGAACTGGTATGTCCTTCAACAACTACCCGACTAACTTCTGTTGAAAATTCAGGTTTTGAAAATATGACTCCACTGTAAACGGGAATAAATTTACTCAGAAATACTTTACCTTTTGGTTTTAATTCGGCACTTCCTTGAGAAAATAAAATTGATTCTTCAATGCTGACATCTCCGGTATCCGGGTTGACTTTTACATTAATATTATTCTTTTTCATTTGACCGACAATTTCACCAATTACTACCCGTTTTGGTGCGTCTTTTTCTGCTATTTGAAGTAATGTCGTAATAAAAAGCAGGGAAAAAAACATTACTAATCCTGACATTAAGTCACCAATTGATAGATAAGTACTAGCATCATCATCTTCAATAGTTTCGGCTTCTAACTCTTCTTTGAAGTAATCATGCATTGTGGTTTCTCCCGTTACCATTATTACGGTTGTTGTTTGCACCTACCAATACTTCGGCTGTCTGAAGTAAATTACTGCAAACATTAGCCATCGCACTATCGGCTTGAACAAAAAAAGTTTCTCGCGATTCACCAAAATGATTTGTCCAAGCTGTTAAGCTTTCTCGAAAAGTATTTGATAATTCTCTGTATTCTCTTTGTACACCTTGTGTTTGTGTTCCAATATCGCGAGCAAGTTCTTGTAGTTGTATTAGACGTTGGCTGGAATTTAATCCGATAGCATTTGCTAAATTTCCGGTTTCACTAATTGCATTTCTCAGCGTTGTCATCGTCTGATTTGTTTCTTGAGCTAACTCTTTACGTCTGTTATATTCATCGTTGAAAACATTATTTAAGTTTGTTACTACAGCAGCTAATCCATCACGTTGTTGACCTAATGTTTCGTCTAATAAATCATTTTGTTTTTTAAAGAATGTCTGAAGATTGATTTGATATTCTTCCCGAAATTTTGTTAAATCATTTTGTACAGTTTCACGGGTTTCTGTGAGTGTTTGGTTAATATTTGCTAAAGTAGCTAGAAGATTCTCTCTAGCACTATTCATTAATGTAGAAGCTTCATTTCCTATTTTTTCAAGATTGATATTTTGTTGCTCAAAAACCGTTGTAGTTCTATTAAGAATCTCCACTATTCCGTTACGAAGTCCTTGAAGCATTTGCCGTTCTACTTCTGCACGTTCTTGAAGTGCTGCTTCTAATTCTCCTCGAATACCCCGGAATGTATCAGCAGCTTGATTTGCACTTTCTTGAAAAGCTTCACGTTGTGCTGTCATTCCCACAATACTTTGCTCAACTGCACTATTAATTTGTTGAGCAGTTTCTTGTAAAACACCTCTTGTATCGGTTTGAAACTGATTTAATGTTTGTCCCAAATTATTTGCAAAGTTTTGAAGTTCCCCTAAAGTTTCTTGTTGAAAGTTCTGAATTGTTTGAATAGAACTTGCTAAACTTTGAGAAATACCTCCAAGTTCTCGATGAAGATTTTCTACCGCTTGAGATGCTTGTTTTGTTAACTCGGCACTTTCATCTAATCTTTGAGCAACAGGTTCTATTACTTCAACTCGCAAATCTTGGATCAACTTTTCTATAATCTTGTGTCCTTCATTTGCTTCAAGTTGTTGTCTTAATCTTTGTTGCTCTTGATATATTGATTTGAGTTGTAACTTCATTCCCTCTGCTACAGCTTTACCAATCGCTTCAGCAGTCGGTGATTGTTGATTTGTCAAACTTTGTCTTAATTCCCTAATTTCGTCTACTAATCTCTGATTATCATTTTCTGCGGTTTCAAAGGTTGCTAAATTATCTAATTTCTCCCGTAACCCATTGCGTCGATTCTGTCGTAAAGAATCGGTTACAAACAAAACTAAAGTAAATAAACTACCGCATCCTAACCCCATCAAGGAAGTAGAAAATGCTGTTTTCATATTTACTAGAAGTCCGATACTAGAAGTCATTAGCTGCTGGGAATTGGAGATATCACCTAAATTTATGTCTTGTAAACCCTGTTGAATACCGTAAAAGGTTCCTAATACACCAATAGAGGTACATAAAGCAGTTACGAAGCGTAAGGGACTACGGGGTATTGGACGTACTAATACAGTTGGGTACTTTTTAATGATGAATTTGTTGTCATTATTTCTTACAAATTCCCTTTGTTCATTAGTTTGTAGATGCTCCTGTTTCCAAGATAAAAAGTCTGGATTTCTAGTATTTCTTAGATTTTTGATAGCTTTGGGTGTTTTACCCCATCCTGAATATAAATACTTAGCTGTAATGAAAATTTCGTAAATTATGGCAATAACTAAAACACCGGCGATCGCAATATGAAATACTGTATCCTGCCAAACTATATTCCAAATGGCTACTAAATTCATAGAACATTCCCTTTTTTGATTATTTCGTTTACTTTTGACTAAATTTCTTGATCTCTTCTGCTAAAAGAATCTCGTTTGCTACTCTTACGGGTAAATGATCCGCGTCTTCGTATTCATCCACAGATTCTCGTAACCGCAAGCCAAATAATGGCTCACCCTCAGCTTGATTATCAATTGCTAAATAAACATTTTGCGGTGCATAACTGCGTAACAAACGCACCTGCAAACAGCTTTTCAAATCCCGTGAAGAAGTACTCAGGGGTGAATTATTCCCATATAAATCACCCGTCACTTTCCATGCGTCATTAATTGCTTTAATTTGCTTCACTAGTTCTTTTAGCGAAGGGTAAAGCAATTCATTAATATCATTCATTTTTTATAAAGTTTTTGTATTTAGTTGTAATCTTATAGTTCCCAAAAATAGCTCAAAATTAACTGGTAATCATAAATAATTTTGACAATTTAGAATCAAATACATTATAAAAAATGTAGAGACGGGGCGTATTGCTACGTCTCCATAATCTATATTAAAACCGACACACAACCGTAATATTACTAATACTCTAAAATCCTAACCTTCTCAAGTCGTCTTCACTTTCACCCTCTGTGCTAACCAAGTAAACACAATAATCCCGCAAAAATCCGCAGCTAAATCGACTAAATCAAAACTACGATGCGGTGAAAATATTTGTAAACATTCTTCAACAATTACAAAAAAACTAATTACAATCGGCGCAAAAGGAAGAGTAAAATTTAAAATATTTATCTGGTGTTTATTAAAAGCTAAATGTCCTAAGAAAGCTGAAAATCCTATTAATAAAAAATGCAAAATTGTATCATAATGAGGAATTTGTTTTATTTGATTAGGAATAATCTTTAAATAAGCTGATATGGAGATTGATAAGATAATTCCAATATAAAAACAAAAGGCAACAAGCCAAGGACGATTAGTTTTCATTCTAAATTAGATGATATTAAAAAGCGTTTGTTAATTACTTCGAGCATAACAAATGCGATTGCGTAAATACCACGAATTAAAATGTGATAATAAAAACTAAATATCTCCAGTATTGGGTTCAACTCCAAGTTCGCGCAATTTTGCTTTCAATTGCTCTACTTGAGCTTCGGCTTGTTCGGCACGTTGACGCTCTTGCTCTACTTGCTCTTCTGCTTGCTGTAACGCTGCTGCTAATTCATCGGGAATCAACAGTTTTTCGCCGTTATCTTCTCGATAAAACCCAATTATTTGCCCTTCAACTTGCAAACGTAACTGTAACGGTTCGCTGCGACTATCGGTAATAGTTTCGTAGATTTCTCCTCGCAACCGATAACCGCGTAATTTTTCTTCAATCCATTCGCCTTTGGGGTCAAATAGCCAGTATTCTTTGACACCCAACTGTTCGTAAAGCGTCTTTTTGAAAACTTGGTCTTTATCTTGTGTTCCAGCAGAAGTCATTTCAAAAATCACCCTGGGAACTTGCCCTTCTTCCCAGAGTTTATAGTTATCGCGTCCGCCGGGAGCAACATCAAAAATTACCATTACATCTGGTGCAACCCGCAATTTGGGAAAACCTTGGGAGTAATATAAAAATTGGTCGGCTAAAACCGTTGCTTGACGATTAGCAAGATATTGTTTCAGGACTTCCAAGGTAGTTAGTAAAGCATAAAGATGATCGAAAGTTTCCGCCACTGGTTCTCCATCAGCGCTGGGGTAGAAGATTTCGGTTTGATTCGCGACAGGTAAGATGGCTGTCATAAGGAATTTTGGATTTTAAATTTATTTTATAATCATTCGTCGGTTTTTTTCCTAAAACCCGACTTCTAAACTCAACCAATCATTCGTCGGTTTTTTTCTGCAATATCTCTCACATCAAACAATTTTTATAAAAACCCGACTTCTAAACTCAACCAAAATCCAAAATCGTTCTATCCTGCTTGCTGATTAGCTTGTTCTTGTAACCAAGAATCTACTGGTTGTCCATCTTTACGCTTTAATTCAATTTCTACAATCATCACTTTTCCGGAACCGGGAGGGGCGGGTTTTTTATGGAAAATAATGTCATAATCAGCAGGATTTTGATTACGTTCTTTTAACCAATCCTGCACTTTTGTTGTTGCAAAAAACGACTGTCCTTGCTCGAACATCGAGGTAATTTGCATTTGCAGGTCATAAGGATTCAGTTTACCCATTGTAAAACCACCTTTGTCAAGAAATTTTTCTTTTAGGTATTATTTTCAGCTATTTTTCTATTAATAATTCTATACTAATTTATAGTAAGGCAGGGAGTGCCGGAATTAACTCGCTCAGGAGCTAGTTGCAAGACTAGGATAACGCGGGTACCGGAAAGATTTCGTGTGTCCAAGAAGCTAAGCCTTTATGGTTTATGCACTTCACAATTTTTACGATTGTAAGGGGCAGGCATTTTGTCTGCCCTTTTGAATATTTTTATTCAAAGATAATCTCTCGTCTACTCATAGCCGAGGATTTTGGGAATTGGGAATTACTAATGGGTAATTGAAGTATATAGTTGAAAGTGAAGCAAGTTAAAACTCCCTGGTTATTAATATTTTACCCATCTCCCCCGAACCCCATCCCTTTTTATAAATGGCGATACGCGATTTTTTAAAATCATCAAAATCCCATTCACAATAATCCCCGATAATGAATAAATACCAAAAGAACAGCCCATGAACCCAAGGCAACTTTAATGGCTACCAAAAAATTCAGTAAAGGTAGAATTCCACCGCTAAATAATGTACCGAATTGTCCCTGGGGTAACTCAAATCCCCACAAGGTAATTACTGAAAGGATGATAAAAACCAGTACGGAAACTTTCTCCCACTTAGAAGCGTGCCAGCGTTTGTAAATTGCTTGCATCCATTCCGATGATGCGGTAATTGCCACTAAACCAATCGCTGTTCCTCCGGCGACTCCAGCGGCAAATCCACCACCGGGACTGAGATGTCCGCGAATTCCTAATTCGATAGCTACTAAAGCCGAAATTGTGGCACCCAATCGCGCTAAAATAATTGATGGTCTATCGGTAAAATGATAAATCGTACAAAATGGTCTTTCGTTTGCTAACAAAAAAGTAGCTCCCATGATGGCAATGGTAAACACTACAACTTCAAAAATGGTGTCATATAACCGATTGCGAAAAATAATCCCGGAAACTGCATTCGGTACTCCACTATCTTGTACCACTGCTTGGACAATGGACATTGATAATTCTGACTCTGGATTTACTTCGATCAGCATTTTCACAAACAGCGCAATTCCAGCGACAACATAAACCCATTTCCATTTCATAGATGTTGACTCTCTAATTTTGGTACATTAATATCTGATATATTTACGTAGCTGAGCATTGTTTTTGGCGATGAAAGTTCGGTTTGCATGATGTCATAAATCCGCTGAATCCGAATTGTGGTTTGATAAGGTTGCCATTCGCCATCCAAGTCGCTATCGTAACTTGTCATTACTGATGAACTGCTACAGGTTGCATGGACTTCTTTTTCCATTAGCGCTCGTTGTAAAGCCTGTTTATCGTTGTAGATCACAATTTCCAACCGCATATGACGTTTATCAAGAATTCTGCGGAATTCTGTCATCAGTTGTTGAAAAGGACATTCTTCTTGCGGATGGTTTGTTCTATCTTCGAGTACTCCCAAACGCAACACCAAGGACGATCGCACTGCCACTGCATACAAAGTAATTGCGAGTAGTGTACCCATCAAAGCTTCAGTCAAAGCGACATCAGCAGCTCCCAAAACTGCGTAAACTAATGCTGCGATCGCGCCTAATATTCCCCGCAATGCCAAAGCATGGTATGGATTAACCTGAAATATAACTAAACAAGCAGTTATGGGTAATAGGGCAACGATTATATAAACGTAAATATCAGGATTGTTCATGATTATTGTCCCCAGAAGTCGAACAGTAAGCTAAAACATAACCTAACATGGTGTTCCAAATTGCTAAAGTGATGATCACGAGGATGAGTAAAGGCCATTCACTGGGAATTTTCAGCAGTAATCCGAAGACAATCGCGATCGAGCCGAGGGTATCCGCGACGGAAAGAGTATGCAGTTTATATAAAACCGATCTTTTACCCAACAGAGGAAAGGTACCCCAAAACCAAAAGAAAATGCCTATACAAATACAGATGTAACTAAGAATATTGATCATGTTTCTCTTAAGCGTTTAATTATATGTGCTAATAACATTAATCCCGCATTCCCTACACTCAAGATAATCGCTGCAACCACACCAATCATCCAATCATCACGCAAGACGGAGACGACAAGGGCAATAATCGCTGTTTTACTGGAGATACTGGCAAAAGCCAACATTGTCTGCCAGATATTTTCATCTTTCCAAGCTTCATATATCGGTATAATCAACGCTAGAAGCATGGCAATTAGAATTAGGTTATTCATCTTTTACTGCTCTGGTTGGTGTGATGCGGTGTACTTCATACCAGCCATCTTGGCGGTATTTAAAGACAATTGTTTTGGGAGTAAAGGTGATTAAAAATATATCGAGGAAAATTAACCGGGGCGATCGCGTTGCTTGAACTCGTTCTAAAATTAGTTCTTCGTATTTGTGGGGACGAAAAATAATTTCGATTGCTTCAATATATGCTTGAGGAATCGCGAGGATAATTTTACCTAAAATGTCCAGCCAATCTTTTAAGGTTTCTGGGGATGGATAGCCACGGGGTAAGAGTAAAGCAATAATTACGCCGATGATGATATTTACCAAACTCAAATCGGATGTGAGTAGAAACCAAATAGTGAGTCGTAATATTAAGTGTCCAACCATGAGAATGCCATCCAAAACAGTAAAATCAACATTACACTCATTACACCGATCAGATGCTCAAATTCTTCGAGTACACGGGGTAATTTCAAAGTTGCACGTTTAAAAATAAACCAATAGACCAACCAACCCAAACCAATTTTTCCTAATGCTTTGACAATATTATCTACTGTATAAGCTTGGAAATAAACACTATTAGCTGTAATCAACCAACCGAGCAAAAGTATCGTTGCTGCCCAAAATCCCAGCTTTGGTTTATCTCCTTTTCCCTGTGGAAGAAAGATAAATTTGGCATATACTATTGCTGTTCCCACAACCGCAACGTTCATGGGGATAACTTGCCAAGGTAGGAGATTTTTCATGGTTAATACTTTTGCCCCAAAGCCCGAAAGTAAGGGAAAGCCTGATATTGAAAGACTCGCTATGACCAAAACAATCCAAGTCGAGGTGTTAATTTTAGTTTGTTGCAATTCCTTGAAGCTGCGACTCGGTAAACTACCCGCGCTCAAAAACAATGTAGACTTTGCTAAACCATGGGCTAATGCATAATAACCACCTTCTTGAGGTGCTGCGAGTACCCAACCTAATTGAGAAATCGTACTTAATGCCAACATCCGCTTAGTATCGTTTTCAAAGACTGCGTAACATACTCCCAACAACGCTGTTCCTACTCCGAAAATACGTACAATTGGATCGACTTCCCCGACAATTAACGCACATCGCACCAAGGGATAAACACCAGTTTTTACTACTACTCCCGATAACAATGCCGATACGGGTGTGTCTGATTCTGAATGAGTCAGCGGTAGCCACCATCCCGATATAAATACTCCTCCTTTAACCAAAAGTCCGACAAAAATTAATGCTACTGCTGATGGTGGTGCATCACCCAAACCAATGAAACTAAAGGAATTACTTGCTTGATAAACCGATACTGCTCCCATCAAATAAAACAGCATTGCGATGTTACTCACGCATAAGTAACGCAAACCTACCCAAATAGAGCGATCGCTGCGGGGATAAGCAATCAATAAAAATGCTGCAATCCCACTCACCTCTAAGGCTACATATAAACTAATGAAGTCCGTGCAAGCAAATGCAGCATTGACACTACCATGCAAAATGATTGTTTGGGTGTAAAAAAAGGCTGATTTATCGCTCCGCCAACAATACAATATGACTGCAGCTGTTACCAGAGCATTAGTTAAGATAAAAAAAGCGCTCAGCCGATCCACCATTAAGGTGACACCAAAATTGTCCATTAACTGAAGCGTTACTGGAGACTCTTGGATAAATAACTGCAATCCATATGCGAATGTTACAATCGTCCCCAAAAATGTTAAATAGCGGTCAAATTTGGGAATTAAATAAATCGTGAATCCTAAAAAAAACGGGAGTGCAACCCAGGCAATCGTAATATTGTTGATCATGGTGTATTGTTCTTCTCTATTTCGTTGCTTTCCAAGGTGGGATTATCCCGTGCTAGCTTCATCACCCCAACCAACATTAGGGCTTGAATTGAAAAGCCGATGACAATCGCTGTTAAGATTACCGCTTGGGGAACTGGATCGGCATAATCACGGTTTTGGACATCTGAAAAAATCGGTGTAAATGAACCATCAAGTGATGCGATCGCCACATAATAAGCAATCACTCCTGTACTCATCACATCCATCGCTACTATTTTCATCACCAGGTTTTTTTTAAAGATGATGCCCAAAAATCCGCATATAATTGTTGCGAGTACAGATGCTTCTAACACAATAATTGCTTTTTAGCTAAAGTTTAGTTATAATCATTTCCTGGTCAGTGCATTGACTTGACTCTATACAAGTTTTGTATATCTCGGATAATTAAAGATATACGAATAACTTTGATTCAACACACATAAAATCCAAGCACGAACAATACAAACAGCGTGCTTTAAAGCCTAGACTTTCGTTACAGAGAAAAATTCAAATTTCTAACTGCTTTCAATAATTTTCAGTTTCCTAATTTCTAGAAATTAAGAGGAAAAAATGCCTTTAGACAGGTGTTTTCCATTGGCATCGATAGAATTCGCCTTTGATTATTAACATATGGATTGTTTTTGATACTTTCCCCCCGTCTTAAGAATTGATTAATTTCTTATATCTACAATAAATGGTATCGGGTGTTGAAAGCAAGAAATTCATCTGGAGATAGAGACGCGATCCTGTTGCCGTTGTCTCTCCCCATGATTGTAATCAAGCTACTGCTAACGATAATTCGGTGAAATACTTTATTTGAGCGGTTGGATTTGAAAGCTTCAGGTAATAAGCAACCGGGAGCGATTACCGCGCCAGAGGTGCTGGCGATCGCAATTATATTGGGTATTCAAAAGTTACTTGAGCAGATTGATTATCAAACTTATGCTTCTCCTTCAGGAAGATGGATATTTTCATCTGACAAAGAATCTTCAACGCAATTCATAAGCAAACTTATATCTAATTCATAAAATAAACAAAATTCAATAAAACTTCTGTATACATAATTTGTAATATTTAGTTTACAAAAATTTGCACTTCCGAATAGCTAGAAAAGATTCCTATTTACGAACGAGATTACAGACCATTTGGGTGTAATATGGTTTTTTATTATCTGTAGAGCCGTATGACCAAAAATTAAAAAATTAAGTTAATAGCTTGATAATATCTAGCAAATAAGCAAAAAAACGTATTACAAGCTTTATATTACGAGGACATAAGCAATTAATTTAGTAAAGATTTGTAAAAAATGTTAGTAAAAAGAATACACAAAGTTGTAATCAAACTACTAAGATTGACAAATATACTAGATAATGCTGGGTTGAAATATATTGCATTTTATGAATGTGTATTTTGATGATTTTGATCTAAAAATCACAGGAATTCCTTTTGATTACTCCCTTCCCGGCAGAAGATTACCGATAAAAAAAACCCTTCTAGACGCAGAGAGCGCAGAGGAAAGAGGTAAAAAGAGATGAACCGCAGGAGGGTGAAAGGTAATCTGAGAGCGGTTCGGGGGAGTAATCAAATTCGCTCTGTTGTCAGATTCAGTTTACGAGACACTTTGTTGCTCCATCAGGTAGTTTACAGATATGAAAAATAAGTTAGTCAAACAAATTAAAATACTTCATCTTTGTATTAGGATATATACCGCAACAGCAATTACAAAATAACCAAAACTTTTTTCTAATAACTTAGGCTTAATAAACTCGGTTAAATACGCACCAAAGATAGTACCTAAACTAGCAGCTATGGTAAAAATTATCATGATGTTGACATCTAAAGGTACTTGACCAAAATAACCAGCAAATCCAGCCAAAGATTTAAAAGTAATAATTAATAATGATGTTCCGACAGCTTCTTTCATTGGTGTTTTACCCAATAAAACTAATGCAGGAATAATCATAAATCCACCACCAACACCAACAAAACCAGTAACTATTCCCACTACCAATCCTTCTGCTGGTATGAGAAAAAAGCGATACTTATCGTGATGTTTTTCATCTAATTTATGCTGTTGTTTAACTTCAGATGTCCGACTACTTTTACGAATCATAAAAAAAGCCGCTACTAACATCATTACAGCAAAACAAATTAGCTGAATTGTAGAATTAATTATGGGTAGTGAAGCAATTCTCGCGCCCAAATATGCTCCTAACATTGCAGCAGGAGAAAAAAGCAAAGCGGTTTTGAAATTGACATTACCTTTTAGCCAATGAGGAATAACACCAATAAGACTAACTGCACCAACAATAACTAATGTCATTGCTACCGCTGATTTTGTTTCTACTCCCATGACGTACTTAAGAATTGGTAAAGCTAAAATAGAACCACCTCCACCAATTAATCCTAAAGTAATACCAATACAAACCGCCAAAATTGTACCAAGTACTAGTTTAATCATCTTTTTAATTGATTGTATTTGCTGGAATCAAACTGGCGCTTTATTACCGCAGCTACACAAACGAAACCCGTCTCCACGGGTTTAAATAAGTCCACCTTACGGTAGACTTTGCGGCATTTAGTAGCGATAATAAAACGCCGATTACTGACTTCTTATTTATTCGATAAAAACTACTTTTTATTCCAGGGCATCTGTGCTAATAACATACCCAAAGCACAGGTATTAGTAACACCAGCAAATACTAATCCTGAGCCAACAAATCCACTCAAAATTAAAAACCAAGGTGATATAAATGCACCAAGTAAAGTACCTATTACCACCAAGGAGCCGGCAACTATTTGTACCTGACGCATGATACTAATCGGTGCATTTTTACTTGTTTCAACCGGATATCCGGCTTGTTTCCAAGCATTTAATCCACCTTCTAAATGAGTGACTTGCTCAAAACCTGCTGCAAATAATTTTTGTGCTGCTTGTGCTGAACGTCTACCGCTTTGACAGTGCAAAATTAACTTTTTCCCTTGTTCTAATCGTATTTTTTCTGGTTCAAAAGTAGAAAGTGATAATCTTCTTGCACCCGGAATTCTTTCTCCTGCATATTCAGCAGCTTCTCTGACATCAATTAAAAGAATTGTCCCCTCTTCTAAGCATTCTTTAAGAGTTTTAGCATCAATAACTTGTAGTTCACCGTCAACTTTTTCCTGATTAATTCCTGTCATTTTTTAATTCCTTTAATTATCTTTTGATATATTTTTATACAGATGTGTCTAAGTTGCCGCAGCGCTCGTTTGCCGGGAGAGCTTCCATAATTTTTTGTGGCATGGGAAGCTTTAAATTACTCATAAATTCAATAAATTCGTCCCGATTCTTATTACTAAATCGTGGATTGAGTCTTCTTTCTTCTCCAATAGTTGATACCGTATGTCCTCGATAATCATGGGCTGGATAAACTAATGTTTCCGGGGGTAAATTAAACAGTTTCCCGACTACAGAATCGTATAAAATCCCAGAATCTCCACTTTGAAAATCTGTCCGTCCACAACCACGAATCAACAAAGCATCTCCCGTCAACAAATGAGTACCATTAACCAGATAAGCCATGTGACTATCTGTATGACCTGGTGTTGCGATCGCTCTTATTTCTATTTCTCCTAAAAGCAATACTTCTTGATCTTGTATATACTTATCAGCACATTCTGCATCAGCATTTTCCGGCACAACACCTAAGCAACCAGTGTCTTCTCGAAGTTTGCTTGTAGCAGTCACATGATCAGCGTGGATATGAGTCTCCAAACTGTAACGCAGATTTAACCCCAAGTCTTTGAGTAGTGCTAAGTCACGACTTAGTTGCTCTAATACTGGATCTACTAAAACCGCTTCTTGGGTAGCTGTATCGGCAATTAGATAAGTATATGTACTTGATTCTCTATCAAACAGTTGGCGAAATAGCATAATCAAAGCCTAAATTGAAAAATAATCTCCTTATATAATCATATTACCACTTAGTTATATATTTTGGGCAAGTATGCTATCGGACATAATCTAGAAATAGTAGTACTACTGTATGGTAATATAGTAAATAGGTTGAAAGTTAAAAATTTCTATAAATTGTTATGCTTAAAGATACTTTAAACAAAAATGATAAATCACAAAAAGAACTGACGCAGCTTGAAGAGTGTGGGGTAAAAAAGTTGTCTCCCGCAGCGATTGCTTTAATGGCTGAATTCTTTAAAGTTTTATCAGAACCGAGTAGACTGCAAATTCTTTGTACGTTAAAATCAGGGTCTAAAAATGTATCTCAAATTATTGAGGATACAGCTTTAGGACAAGCTAATGTATCTAAGCATCTGAAAGTTTTGACACAAGCAAGTATAGTTGCTCGCACTCAACAAGGAATAAATGTTTTTTATGAAATTAGTAATCCGTTTATTTTTGAATTATGTGACTTAGTATGCGATTCTATTTTCTTACAAATTGAGCAACAAAATAAAAATTTAGAGCATTTAAAAAATATTAAGAGTTCTTTTTAGAAATTTATTTTAATATTTTAATTTTTTAAAGTATTAAAAATATAGTTTAGAGAATTTTTAGATGAAATTGTTAGGGGGAGAGAAATCGAGCTTCTCTTATTTATCCGGCGCTTTGTTACCGCTACTACACAAACGAAGTCCATCTGCGTGGACTAGTAATTTAGAACCCGCACAGGCGGGTTTTGTTTGTGTAGCTGCGACTTATAGTCGCCAGGTAAAGTCTAATTTAGACTTTCAAAACATCCTCTTATACTGTATATAAAAGAAGCTGATAAGCAAATTTTTCTATTACTTTTAAAAAGGCTTAATAGAATTAAAATCAATTTCTTCATTTATTAAAACTTCACTAAGAGTATTTTTATATTCAATTTCCTGTTCTAAGCTTGGAAAATTAACTATTGCATTTTCTTCGTTATTTATAATATAATCAAGCATTTTATCAACGGATGAAAAATTATTTAATATCTCATCATCATTATGGTGTAATTGCTTTAAAGCATCATTCGTAATTTTGTTTGCAATTAGTAAAAGTTGATAAATAGTAAATTGAGGCATTGTTTGCACCGTTGAAAAATATTGAAGAGGTTAATAATATTTTTGAATCCGGAGTCTGTCACTACCGCTAACTAGGACAGGCTATGTTGTTGCAGGTAAATAAATTGCAAATGTAAATATTAAATTTATCCTTAGATAGATAAATATTCAGTTTTGCTTATTCCATTAGGGAGAGAACTTTTTTTGCTAAAAAGAATAGATTTACTTAAAGAACACTAAATGGAAATTTATCATTTTTTTTAACCTTTGACATTTAACCTTAAACCTTAAACCTTTTATTATGGAAACTCAAGACAGAAGAACATCTCCCTACCCCAATATTCCTAACGTTTTAGAAACAGACGATAGAGAATTTCGAGATGCTGGTGTACCTAGTACAGTATCTGTTGTAGGACATCCCATTCATCCAATTCTCGTGCAATTTCCCATTGCTTTTTTAGTTGGTGCATTGTTAGCAGATATTGTTTTTTGGTTCACTAATGATATATTTTGGGCAAGAGCATCTTTTTATTTAATTGCAGGTGGTTTTTTGATGGGTATTCTAGCAGGTATAACTGGAATGCTTGACTTTTTGAGAATCGGAAGAACACGTATACGTACCGCTGGTTGGGCGCATATGGTTTTGAATATTTCAGCTTTATTGTTAACCTTAATTAACTTAGTATTGCGGTGGAATTCTCCAGTAGCAGCCGTATTACCTTGGGGGTTAGTAATTTCGCTTGTTGTCGCTACACTTCTCGGTGTTTCCGGTTGGTATGGAGGGGAATTAGTTTATCGACATAAGATTTCTGTAATTGGTAATGGCAATCCAGAACAGCTTTAATCACGGATTAAAAAGGATTACACTGATTACACGGATTTAATTACCAATTCCCAATTACCAATTCCCAATTCCCAATTCTGATGCAGCAACGAGTGAAAGTTAAACCTAATTGTAAACAACAGAAAATTGTTGAAGAAGAAGACGGAAGTCTGACGATACATTTAAAATCGCCTCCTGTGGATGGGAAGGCGAATCAAGAGTTAATTAAGGTGTTGTCAAAAAAGTTTGGCGTACCGAAATCTGATATTCAGATTAAATCTGGTGCTACTTCACGACAAAAGTTGATTGAAATTGATATGGACGAATAAACCAATCCGCGTTGCCTCTTGCTTATGGTTGAGAAGTCGGGTTTTTAGAATAAGTATCTGTCACACGCTGACAAATTTGAGAAAAAGTTGATAAAAACCCCACTTCTGACGATTGCAGAATGCTTTCCATTAAACTGAGATTAATATTATTGGCAGTTTAATCGTTAATGGCTGTAAAATTGCAACCAAAAGCAAGCAGGAAATGTATGTTGTGCGTTTTATTTCCGTTTTACTGCTATTAGGTCAAGTGTGGTTGCGTTTATTGCAAGGGAAAACCTGTCATCGTAATGTTTTAGAGCATATGGTGAAAGTGGGGCCAGGTTCGATTTCTCCCGTGCTACTGGTAAGCTTTTTTGCAGGGATGATTTTTACGATTCAAACTGCAAGGGAATTAGTGCGGTTTGGTGCAGTGAATGCTGTTGGTGGTGCTTTTGCTTTGGCTTTCTGTCGGGAATTAGCTCCAATTTTAACTGCTAGTATAGTTGCTGGACAAGTAGGTTCGGCTTTTGCTGCAGAAATCGGTGCAATGATAGTCACCGAACAAGTTGATGCGCTTTATATGTTGAGAACTAATCCGATTGATTACTTGGTTCTTCCTCGGATTATTGCTTGTTGTTTAATATTACCAATACTAACTATTTTTTCTTTAGTTATCGGAATTATTGGTGGTATTTTTGCCGCAGCACAGTTTTATCAGGTACTTCCAGAAATATTTCTAGAATCGGTGAGAGACTTTCTAGAACCATCAGATTTATTTATTATCTTGCTCAAAGGTTTTATTTTTGGACTTTTAGTTGCTTTTATTGGTTGCAGTCATGGTTTAGCAACTTGTGGAGGTGCAAAGGAAGTAGGAGAATCATCAACTAAGGCTGTTGTAAGCAGTTGGGTAATAATTTTTATTACAGATTTTTTCCTTTCCCTAATATTTTTTGAAAAGCCTATATAAAAAATATTTATAAAAAAACATTAATTGTGAATAAATGTGTCAATAGTTGATTTTCACCAAAATTGGAGTAGCAAAAATCAGCGATCGCGATTAGTTTAAACTATTTCTTGACGATGAAGAATTTGAACGTGAGGGAATTGTAGTTTAAGTGTCCACTGATACTGAGTAGGAGATTGCGATCGCGTTTGATCAAAGCTTGCAATAAACTAGGAAATCAAAAGCAACCAAATGGCAAATAATCATAGATATAGTATGCCAGACTTAACAAAGACGATCGCGATCGCAAAAATCCAGATATCTTAATCAGATTACAAGCAATGGAAGTGGAGATGTCTATTAAACTTAAAGACCAACTTTTTACAGAGGAATCCGTAGATAGTTTGTATTCTCAGATTTGAGAATTTCAAGAGTCGAACAAGGATAGCATACAATAAAAACTCTATTCATGCTAAATCTTCTAATTACTAACCTGCTTGACTGCGGCTACACTTTCTAACTCCGGTGGTACTAATTCCTAACTTTCTCAATCAACCTTAAAGGTACCGACACTCTGTTGCAGACGCTGGGAAATTTCCACTGTTTGCTGTAGTGATACAGATGCTTGCTCAGAATAAGTTGTAGTACGTTGGGAAATATCGGCAATATCTTTAATCAAATCACTAACTGCTTGAGATGTTTGCACTTGGGATGCAGTAGCCTGCGAAATCGAATTTACTAAGGAGTCAATTTGACGAGAAACCTGTAAAATCTCATTCAAGGAATATTTAGCATCTTCAACAATGCGGGTTCCTTCGACTACGCTCTTTACTCCACATTCAATCGATTCTACTAACTCACTGGTTTCTCGCTGGATGTTTTCTACTACTTGTTCAATTTCTTTGGTTGCAGATGCACTTTTGGCTGCAAGTTCACTAACTTCCTCAGCAACTACCGCAAAACCTTGTCCTTGCTCACCAGCACGTGCGGCTTCAATTCCAGCGTTGATTGCTAATAGGTTGGTTTGCATGGAAATTTGGTGAATTAATGCTACAACTCTACTAATTTCTTGAGTAGATTCACCCAAACGTTTGACTTTTTTCGCTGTTTCACCAACGGTTTCTCGTAAATTAACAATATTTTGTACAGTTAAATCCATTGCTGCATCGCTTTGTGTCGCAGCAGTTGCAGCAGAATTAGCAACCATAGCAGCTTGATGAGCGTTTTGTGCTACTGTTTTGATCGAATCTGTCATGTTATCAACTGCATTTAAAGTCCGATTGATTTCCGCTGCTTGGGTTTTAGCTTCCGTTGCTAAAAGAGCGATGGCGCTAGAATTAGAACCCAAAGATTCATTCACCTGAGAAGCCGATGTTTTGACTTCGGTAACAATTTCCCTTAAACTTTCCACAATTGAGTTGAAAAAGTCAGCAACGGTACCAATTTCTCCTTCAATGACATCAGCACGTACCGTTAAATCTCCCATTGCTGCACCTTCAACATTATTCAGCAATTCTAGAAGTTGCATTTGCAGTTTTTCTTTTTGCTTTCGTTCAATTTGAGAGGTAGTTTCGGCTGTGTTTCTTCCTTGCTGTATCTGTTGTAAAAGTTCTGCTTGCTCTAAAGCGTAGCCAATTTGAATTCCTACTTGTTTAAACAAGTTTACTTCTATTTCTTGCCAAGAACGCATACCCGCACAATCATGAGCAACCAATAAACCGTGTAATTTGTTGCTGACAAAAACTGGTGCTAGTAAAAATGCTTTAATATCCAACTCTTGAAGCTGTTCGAGATAAGATTGGTTTAAACGTAAATCCTGAATATTTTCAACTACTTTAATGCTGCCAAATTCATATTCATCTGGATATTCCTTAACTTGATAGGGGTTGTCAACTTTTATCCCTAAAACAGCATTTAAACTGTAATCAACCGATTCCGCAATAATTTCACCTATTGATTCTTCTAATTTATAGAAAACAACTCGATTTACTTGTAAAGTTTCTTGTGTAGTTGTGACGACTGTTTTGAGAATTGTTTCGGCGTTGAGAGTTTCTCGAATCCGACTGGTAATTTCGTTTAATTGCAGTGCCACTTTTGCTTCTAATTCTTGACGACGGACTTGAGTAATAATACTATCAGCCATCGTATTGAAATTAACTGCTAAATCCCCAATTTCATCAGTAGCAAAAACCTCTGCACGAGAAGTGCGATCGCCCGAAGCAAATTTCTTTGCAGTTTCTTGCAGGTTTTCGATGGGAAGAATCATCCCTCGACGTAAAATTACCGCCCAAAAACCAACCACAAGTAAAGCTATTAAGATAGTTAGAGCTTGTTCTCGTAAACTCTGATTTAACAAATTATTCAGGGCTGTTTCGGGAGTTCCTCGCACCAAAACAGCAGGAGATTTTTCTGAGTAAATGGCTTGTTGATTGTCTATTACTTCAATAATTTGGTTGGGAACAGCCTTGGCTGCAACTGTATAATTTATACCTTCTATATTGATGCGTCCGGTAACAATTTTCCCTTTAGCTTGTGCAGCGGCTGCTAATAAAGATTTACTTTCGGGAGGTAAAGTTACATTCGGTGTAACTCTATTTGCTTCGGTACTAATTTGAAGAGAGGTTACTAGCTCAAATTCTCCTGTGGGTTTGTTTAAATAAATCGCGCTGTAACCACCATTCGTTGCTTGCAAAGTTTTTTTAACAATAGAATCTTTGCCGTTGACAATATCCCCAGATACCAAAGCAGCAATAACTTCTTGGGTTTGAGGATTTATTACAGGTGTGACAGTATAGCGAATTAAAGCATCTTTGTTTTTCAGATTTTCGGGTAAGGATGGAAATTCTTTACTCAATTCTGAAGCATTAATAATCGCACTTGCTTTAATTTGTCGGGGGTTTTGTAAAACCTGACTGACTAAATTATTAGGGTTAAAAGTCTCACCTACACGGTTAGTATTAGCACTAGCAATAATATTTAAATCCTTACCTACCAAAACCAAAACCGCATATTCAATGTTTCTGGCTTTGATTTCGTTTTGCAAAATTCGCTCAACAGAAGTTATCAAAGTGTTGTTTAAAGAGCGATTAGCAGCCTTGAATGTAGCTGCTGTAATAATTGCCTCATTATCGGATTGTCCCCGAAAACCAAAACCCATTTGATCGATTTTGATATTGTAATTAATATCCGATACTGCAACTTCTGACTTGGCTTGTTCGAGCAACTGATTCCGTAAACCTCTCGTAATAATCAAGGTACCTCCGATACCTATACCCAAGATAGATACCAATTGACAAAAAATTAAGGCAATCAGTTGTTTACGGCTAATTGGTAGGTTATAAAACTTTTTTAGCCAAGTATTTTGCTTGTTCGATGCAGTTGTTTTAACAGAAAAAGTTTGTGGCGATACTTTAGAGGTATAATTCATTGGTTTGGCTAAGATTTTGTCAGGTAAATATCGGAAATTATTTAATTATTTTATTGATTAGAACTATTAAATATAAACCTGATTCAGCAGATTTAGTAAGCTAATTTAAAACAAAGTACAATTAATTTATATTTGGATTTTTGAGTCAGTTTAATTCCGATATTTTGATTTTTTTTTATTTCATCATCAGAATATTTTTTAAATGCCGCACCTAGCTGATAGGAAATTTCACTTAATCTTCATTATTGTTTGCATCATCAATTTACAATATTTTTGCTAAAAATTATGTATGTCAAATTACTCATGGTTTATGGTTAAATAATGGCATGATAAATCAATAATTATGAATCAAAAATCAAGCTAATAGCTGTAAGTTTGTTTTTCAGCAGAAAATTACTTATTTTATTTAAGGGAGTAGAAAAAGAAGAAATTATATCGCTAATCTGTTTAGGGTGTTAAGTTGTCGCGCATTTAATTTGTATTTTTCTAGCGGGCTTTTCGGCCCGCACTACAAGAATTTAATAAGATTTGAATATACTTTCTTAAAGGCTTTTTAGCTTAGGAGTAATTAAGACTTAAGCTGCATCCAGATTTCTATGCAAAATTGTCAAAAAACTCTGCATCCACACATATAGCGGTTTTCCGAAAAGGTGAAATACAAATTTTACCTCACCCCGCCCTCTTAACCCCTCTCCGTATATTAGGAGAGGGGAAGGGGGTGAGGTTTTAGTGTATTGAACTCAACTGAAATTTGCTATATATCATTCCGATGCCAACGAATTTGATACAAGTACTCTTGATTTTTAATAAAAGATCAAATCGAAAAAACCCCATATCTCAAAGATATCGGGTTGATTGATTACTCCTATTCCTCTGCTTTCTTTGTATGAAAGTCACGACAATTATCACAAAAGTCGGGTTTTTGGGATAAATATCTGTACTAACAGACAATAGTTATAAAAACCCGACTTCTAAGCTTCTTTATGGGGGTGAACATCGAACTGACATTAAAATTTTGATAAAATAAAAATAGAAATATAAATAAAAATAAAAATATTTATTTTAAAAGAAAAAATCAAGTTATGAATCGACTAATTAATCAACTCATAACTCAAATAATCCCATCATTAACCCTTGCTAACTCCAGCGACAGAAAAAATCATCTCCTCCAAAGTTCGGAGTAATTCTTGTTCGTTGTAAGGTTTAGAGAAATAGGCTAAGGCACCTAACTGCATAGCTAATTGTCGATGCTTATCGCTACTACGAGAAGTTAACATGGCAACGGGTATATTTTTTAAATCATTATTTGATTTTACTCGACCTAAAAAGCCGTAACCATCAACGCGAGGCATTTCAATATCGCAAATTACAGCCTGTACAATTAAACCAGTTTGAAGTTTTTCCAACGCATCTTGACCGTCTTTTGCTTGTTCTACTTGATACCCGCCCTTTTCCAAAGTTAATGCTAAGAAACGCCGGACATTGATCGAATCATCTACAATCAAAATTGTACCCTTGCCCTTAGTTACGTGTTCTACAGCTTGTTCCTCTGTTTGATTTATGAAAGCAGTTTTTAACTTTGTTGATGGTAGTTGATTGTTTTTAGGAGTACGTTCGTTAGTCGCTATCGAGTAAAGCAATTCCCCAGGATTAACTAAAGCTACTACTCTTCCATCACCGAGAATTGTACAGTTGTTGAAACCCGCTGGTAACGGGATATCTCCTTCAACCCGACGAATCGCAACTTCCATTTCTCCCCAACAACGGTCAATTTGTACTGCTACTAATTGATTGCTATTGTTGATAATTAATACACTACTAGCATTAATTGCTGGAGGAGTTTCCAAGTCGGGATTATTGTAACGAGGACAATTAAACTGTAAATAATCACCAAGCCCAATCAATGGTAAGCTTTTTCCTTGCCAATTCAGAACTTGTCCACCACCCACAGGGAATACTTGTTCTTCATCAAGTAAAAATATTTCCTCAACCACATCTGTTGGGAAAGCTAGTAACATTCGACTGCTTTCTACCAAGAGAACTCGCGAAACTGATAAAGTGAACGGCATTGACAGCGTAAATGTAGTTCCAACTCCGGGTACCGTATCAACTTTGATATCTCCCCGGATTTGTTTGAGATTGTTACGAACCACATCCATACCGACACCGCGACCGGATAATGCTGTAACTTGGTCAGAGGTGGTAAATCCAGGTTCAAAAATTAACGATAATATTTCTTCATCGGTAGCTTGATTAATCAAAGATTCATCCAACCCCATGCTGATAGCACGGTTGCGAACTTTATCTAGGGAAATACCATTCCCATCATCGCGCATGGTAATTATGGTACGATTGGAACGGTTGATGGCTTTAATTTCAATTACACCTTGTTCTGGCTTCCCATGCTGTATTCTGGTATTGGGGTCTTCAATACCGTGGTCAAAGGCATTTCTCAGCAGGTGCATCAACGGATCATTTAAAGCTTCTAAAATTCTCCTTTCAATTAAAATACTCGCACCTTCTATTTTTAGCTGAGCATTTTTACCGTATTCTACGCACAAATCCCGTAAAGCTCTGGGAAAACGGTCAGTTAAATCCGATAACGGACGCATCCGCACTTGAGTCAGCTTACGCTGTAATTGTTTTGAGGTTTTATTTAATTTCCGCGAAACGTTGTCTGTATCGTCAAGACTAATTTGTACGTCAGTTGTCACCTCCTGCACCATGACGATGGTTTCCATCACTTCTTGGGACAAAAGACTCATCTCGCTGTAACGATCCATTTCCAAAGCATCAAATTCATTATTGATACTATCGGATTCATAAATCTCGTGAGATTGAATATTCCTATCTTCTCCTGGAAGCATCCCTAGAGATGGAACGGCATATGGTACTGTAGCTTGAGTAGCAATCTTATCGTATGAAGTACGCAGACGTTGATTTTCGCGATCGAGAACTTGTACCCTTTGGCTGAGACTGCGAACTAGTTTACGCAATCTTTCCATTTGCAAGTTTAGTCCGTTACGTTGAATAATCAGTTCGCCGAATAAATCGTTAATTTCTTCAAGTTGCTTACTAGGAACTCGGACTGTATTTTCTAAAGTTTCACTTTTAGCAGCCGCAACTGTTTCCGGCTTGCGCTCGACAAATGGTTGGCTTGCGTTATTTTCAAATTCTTGAGCGGTTACGGGTGTATGTACCTCGACTTCATCAAACTCAGAAGCAGCGCTTTCTTGAGCAAAAGCCGCCTCCAAAGCTTCAAAATCTGCGGTAATTATATCTTCAACCAGCCAATTTTCTGCTGCTGTATCTTCTATTTCCTCTACTTCTACCAATTGTGTCAGATGCTCTACTTCGATATCAGTTACGATTTCAGTTTCCTCTATACCACCCAATTCTAAGTGTGTAGGTAAACTTTCAATTTGCGAAGTTAATACCAAAGCTTGGCAACGTCTCCATCCAGCAAGGGCTGCACGGGCTATTTCTTCGACTTGTTCCTGGGGGACAATTTCCAATAACGAGGTAACTGACTCGCAAAAGCTGCTGAAAGCCTGCAATTGCAGCATTTCACCCAAACCAGCCAACTCCGCTGCCATAATCGCAACTTCTTCTTTCAGACAAGGTTGCTCGCTATCGGCTAATACTGACTCCAGACGCTGCAAACACCCTTCTACTTCCGTTTCAAATAGCAAGGGTATAATATCTTGCCCGTCTTCAGGTGATAACATTGAAGAAGCATCTTCTGGGCTAGGATCTCCCAAACGCTGATGCAGTTCTTCAAAAACTGGGTAGCAAAAACTTGCTAACCACTGCTCGTCTAATTCATGACCTTCTGAATGCAATTCTACTATTTGCCGCAGCCAATCGACTCCAGACAAAAGTAGACTTTGTAATTGAGTATCTACATCTAAAGAGCTTTTCCTCGTTTTGAGAACTTTGAACGAATCTTCCAGACGGTGAGCCAAATCGCTCAGAGAGCGAAATCCCATCATCGCCGCTCCTCCTTTAATCGAATGAGCGGCTCGAAGCGCGGCGTTAATCTTTTCCAAATCGATGCTCTCGCTGGTGTCGATTTCTAGCAATACCCCTTCAATCGTGTTGAGGTAGTCGCTAGCTTCTTCCAGGAATTGCATCTGGATTTCAAATTCTTTGTCCTGTGACATATTATTTGTCCCTAGCCATTAGTCATCAGTTATTAGTATTTTGGATTTGCGATGCAAGGATTTTGGATTGTCCCCATGAATAAATATGCCTTTGCACGCTGCTTACGCTTTGCGCTTACGGGAAGTTACCAATCTACGATGCAAGGATTTTGGATTGCTGATTTGATGATTTAGGAATTTTCAAATATCCAGATAACTCAAGTTAGAAGTATATTCTTGAAAATCTCTTCATCTGTCTTGGAAAGTTTTGGGGTTCGAGAATCTACACCCCAAACTTTCCGCAAAATCTAAAATCTAAAATCTATTTAGTCATCAGTTCTTAGTTATTTATAACTACAAACTCAATTACTAGTAACCAATTACTCTTAACTGACCTTGAATGTACCGACACTTTCTTGTAATTGTTGGGAAATTGCAACAGTTTGTTGCAGCGATTCGGAAACCTGACGGGAAGAAGTACTAGTCTGCTGCGAAACAGCAGCAATCTCTTTCATTAAAGCGCTTACTTGCTCGGATGTTTCTACACCACGATTGGTAGTTGTAGAAATTGACTGTACTAAGTCGTCTATTTGGCGCGAAACCTCTAGAATCTGACTTAATGACAGCTTAGCATCTTCCACAATTTGCGTCCCTTGTACCACCTGGGATACTCCTACTTCCATTGCTTGTACAACATCAGTAGTTTCACGCTGGATATTTTCCACGATTTGTTCTATCTCATTAGTGGCTGCGGCACTCCTGGCTGCTAGTTCGCCGACTTCTTCGGCTACTACTGCAAATCCTTGACCTTCTTCGCCTGCACGTGCTGCTTCAATTCCGGCATTAATTGCCAGCAGATTGGTCTGCATGGAAATCTGGTTAATCAATGCTACCACACGAGAAATTTGTTGCGTAGATTCACCTAAACGCTTGACTTTTTTGGCGGTTTCCCCTACTGTCTCACGCAAACTAAAAATGTTTTGTACTGTCAATTCCATTGCTTTTCCGGAATTCACAGCGGTGCTTCTGGCGGTATTCGCAATCACAGATGCTTCCCTGGCATTTGCTGCTACTGCTTGTATTGATTGCGTCATCTCGTCAACGGCATCTAAGGTATTTGTGATTTCCACAGCTTGAGAAAGCGCTTGTTCTGCAAGCAGGTTAATCGCACCGGAGTTGTCTCCAATAGCTTGATTCACCTTGGTTGCCGAACTTTTAACTTGGGTAACGATGTCCCGTAAGCTTTCCACAATCGAGTTAAAAAAGTCGGCAACTGTACCGATATCACCGGCGGTAACATCAGCCCGTACCGTCAAGTCACCCATGGCTGCACCTTCGACTTCACTGAGCAATTCGAGCAACTGCATTTGCAGTTCTTCTTTTTGATGTCTTTCGTCGTCGGAATCAGTTTGAGCTAATTGTCGGGCTTGCTCAACCTCTGCCAACAGCTTGGCTTGTTCTAAAGCAAAACCGATTTGAGTCGCCAATTGTTTGAACAAATCAACTTCTTGCTGCTGCCAATCTCGCGGAGTTTCACAATTATGAGCAATCAATAAACCCATTAATTGATCTTGAATTAAAATTGGTGCAACCAAATTAGCCTTAACTGCAAACTGATCCAACATTTTTATGTAGCAACTCGCTTGCTTCAAGCCCTTTTCTTCGTGAATGTTGGCGATCGCCCTAACTCGACCGTTTTTATACATTTCCACTTGACGTTCGCGGAAACAAGGATCTTCAATATAAACCCCCATCATTTTGGGAAAACCAGCGCTTACGGATTCGGAAACTACGGCTCCATTCCAAGTTTCGGGATTAAACTCGTAAATTACAACCCGATCTGTTTTCAAAGCTTGACGAATTTCTCGAACCGCTGTTTTATGAATATCCTCTGCTTTGAGACTTCTACGGATACGCAGGGTAATATCTGCTTTTAGCTTTTCTCTTTGTGCTTCTACTTCTTGTTCTTTTACTAGCAGTTGCAATTGGGATGCCATTTGATTAATATTGGCATTTAACAGCCCAATTTCATCTTCTGCTCCCACATCCAAACGGGTATTAAATTGACCTTTACCTAATTTTGCCACTGCTGCTGTAGCATTCAAAATCGGCTGAGTAGCGCGTTTTGCTAACCAAGCCGCAAGCAAGGCTACGGAAACAGCCGTTAACCCTGTCCCCAAGGCGATAGTGAGCAGCAAATTTCTTTGTGGTGCAAAGGCACTAGAAGCATCCGTTGCTAAAACTACATCCCAATTCAAAGGCTGTAAACCTTGTACCTGAGTCTGTTCTGAGGAAGGTACATAACTTACCAATTCAGCTTCTGAATGGTTTTGATGTTTGATAACATCCGTAAAAGCTTTTTCGGAATCAGCTTTTTGAGGTATTTTTGAATATTCTTCTGTCAAATTCTTGCCAATATAACCTTCTTCCTGACTGAGAAAAATTTTATTTTCAGCATCAGCAATATGATATTCTTGCCCCTCACTGGCATAATTCTTAACTACGTTTTCTAAAGATTTAACCGGCATCCGCGCTATCACTACAGATGTAGTCGCTCCAGTTTGAGCATTTTTAATTGGAGCAGCACTATAAATATTAAAGCTATTACTAGACTTAGAAAACACTGGCTGACTGATTACAGCATTGCCGGTATTTTTAGCATTCTGAAAATAATTTAAATTCCCTTGATTACTAAAATTACTACCTTCTGACTCAACAATTGCATCCCCATTCAAATTCAAAATGCCAATAGCATCATATACTTGATAAGTATTAACATAGTTATCCAGCACCGCTCTTTGCTGGCTAGAAGCTGTCGCAGGAGTTCTTATAGTCGGCAGATTCGCTAATATCTGAATATCTCCATACCGTTCAAACATGAAACGGTTGATTTTATCCGCAAAACCTTTGGCTTCTGCTTGCTGCGAATTAGAAATCTTGTTGCTTATAGCCTGACTAGCAACTATGTAAGCACCCGTACCAATAATCAATACAGGAAATGTGGCTATGGCGATCGCCAAAATTGTCGTTTTGGTACTCAAGCTCAGCCGTTTAAATCGAGTGATTAAACTATTGGACTCAGCACGATGATCTACAGTTGCTAATTTATCTGGAGTTGAAGATAATTCAACTGCGCGATCGCTCTTGTCGGAAGATGAAATAAGTGATGTCTTATTTTGAGCATCACGACTCTTAGCCGCATCTGTTTTATTAAGCATAAATTAATTGCCCCGGAGTGGTAAAATATTACACTAAACGTCGATAAATTTTGTAGTACACCCTACTCACTGCGGAGATTAGAAGAATGCACAATCGCTTGTGCATCTAATACCAGTAATATTTCTTTTTGTTGCACAACGCATCCGCGTAAATAGGGAACTAAACTAGATGCAACCTGACCTACAGGTGAACGAATTTCATCGTTGTTAAACCTGAGAGTACCGATAATTTCATCCACTACCAAACCTAAAATCATCGATTGAGTCCGAACAATAATTACACTATATTGTCGGGGACGATTCTGGGGGGATTGTAGATTAAGTATCTTGGGTAAGTCAACTACCCAAATGATCCGACTTCGCCAATTCATTAATCCCAAAATACCGAAAGGCATATTCGGCATCGCTGTAACAGATTCTACAGACACAACCATTGCTTCTTGTGTCTGGTTCATCGACAAAATAGCAGGAGTTTGTGGATTAATAAAAAACTTCAGATAACCATCTCCCAAATTTTTTGGGTCTTGGTTTTGCCCGTTAGCTAATATAATGCTGGAATTATTCATTGGCTCAAATTGCGATGGATTTAATCGCACGTAAAAGTTCTTCACGAGTATAAGGCTTTGTCAGATAAGCATCAGCCCCTTGTCTCATTGCCCACAAACGGTCAATTTCCTGATTTTTTGAACTACAAATCACGATGGGAACTTTTTGTGTCGCGGGATTCTTTTTCAATGAGCGACAAAGCTCAAAACCACTCATTCCCGGCATTACTACATCAGTAATAATTGCATCTGGTTTTTCTAATTCTAATTTTTCTAATGCTTCCTTACCACCTGTAGCTTTTATTACTTTGTATCCACTCTCATTTAAAAAATGACTGATTAATTCTAATTCACTAGGTGAATCTTCTACTACTAAAATCGTTCCGAGCAAAGTAAGACTCATTTTTATTTATCCTCAAAAATTGATCGGTATCTATTAAATCAGGTTACTATTATTTACGGTAAATGTTGATCGATCAGCTGATATGTTTAAAGACTATCTTTAACAACTCTGATTGGGTAAAAGGTTTGGTCAAATAACCAGAAGCCCTTACCATCTTTGCTTTTGCTCTATCTACAAATCCAGTCCTCCCAGTTACCATAATGATCGGAATATTTTTGAAGGCTGAATGTCTTCGTAGTAAGGAACACAATTCATAACCATCTAAGTTTGGCATTTCTACGTCTAATAAAATTAAGTCCGGTTTACTACGCAAAATTTGCATCAAAGCTTTTACCGGATCGTTGATCATCACAACTGAAAAATTATCTTCGTCCAAAAAACGTTTAATCGATTTTAAGATAGTTAAACTATCATCAATACAGGCAACTGTATATAGCCGTTCTTTGGTACTATTTGAAATATTTGTATTTTTATTATCCTTATTATCCTTGACAATTTCGTTTTTAGTTGGTTTTTTTAGCTGTTTTTCAACATCCTCATTCGGCTTAACCTGAATATTTGCCGGGTTTATTTCCTTTACTATAGATGAATGCTCCCCTGATGTGGCTTTTTGTTGGTTTATCCGACGACTTCTTAATTCTTTTTGAGCATTTTCTACCAAAGAACGTAAATCCAAATGGCAAAATGTTGGTAAGTCTTCCAAGGGATTTTCATTCCTAAATTCGTAACTTCCTTCTTGGATTGTCAGAAACGATTCTAATACCTCCTTTGCTAATTCATTTACTAAAGTTGCTGCTTGAGGATAAGTAATATAATCACCATCAACTAACCAGCAAATTGCTTGATAATCTGGTTGAGAAACTGACTCATCCTTAGTTTCAAATTTCATCCGCATTTGTATACGTGCTGAACTATTCAGAGTCGGTATGTGCTGATTCAATTGTCGGAGGCGAGTATCAAGTCGTTCAAATAAGTTATCCGAGCAAGAAGCATAAGTAAGTTTTCCTTCCTCCAAATAGATACTCCATGAATTTGACTTAGTAAATACTCTTAAGCAACCTGTAGCATGACGACTGCTTAACTGTGCCAACAAAGATAACGGATGAAGTTTCTGAAATAATTTGTAACCATCTACGGGAGTTGTACTCATTTTGCTCTTACCACTGCTAAATTGGATCAATTTACATCTAATTTTTTGCGAATTTTCCCTGATATAAAAAATAAAATTTATGTATTCTAGTAACAAATAAAACCCAGTATATTATCTATACAAGTAACAAAATCTTAGTTAGTAAACGTTTAAAGATAATCAGTTATATTTTGGTTATATAACTTACTTGTACTGAGGTTAACAGAGATTTCTAAATAAGAAGTAAAAAAACTGTAAAGACTACTTAAAGGTACTGAGTGTTTTGCTTACTCAAGCAATTTAAATTGTTCAGCTATTAATGTTGTTTAATTAAATTAAATTTCCCGTATTACTACTTAAGTATAATACAGCTAATTTATTCGTTGGTCATTTGTATAAAATATTTTTACCTTATTATTTATTCTCACATAATCAAATTTAATTAGATGTTTCCCAAAGCAGACAAAGATTGCAGCCTTTATATTAAGGTAGCTATCGGTAAATAGAAAGTTTAACTTTATACATTACAAAAAATTATGATTTTTAAATCGATTGCAAGTTAGCTTTCTTTATATAGTTAATTGCGAACATTCAGAAACTAGTTATCATAAATACTTAGTAAAACTTAGTATATTCAAGTTTTTTCTTGATTATTGATGCAAGTCCTTTTTGATTTATCGTCAAATAAGAGTGTAAATCCTGATATTAGCTAATTTTGATAAATTTCAGTTAGTTGCTATTGCCTTAGCCGTAATCTTAATATTTAGATTTAAATTTAGATTTATATACTTTGCAAATCTTAACTACTTATTTACAGTATATTTGATCTTGATGAGGCAGATTCGGACGTTCCGGGATGCCCATCCCACAACAGCTTTATAATCTAATGCTGTACCTGATTTATCTGTAAAATGCTCTAAGTATTACGCTTTAAAATTTACCCATAGATTCGCTATATTCCAATGCCAACTACTGGGAAATATTATGGTGTTCCATAACAATAAGCTGTTGTGCAAATCTTGTGGGGTGGGCATCCCTGTACACCCAAATATATAATTTAGCTGCGGGAGCAAGCTGATCAAGATTTTTGCTTGCTCAATGTCGGTTATTTCAATTTGGTCACACTCATAACCGCACCCAAGACACTATGTTATCAAAAATTTTACTTTTAGACGTAGAGAATGAAGAGTATTTGTTCTTGATATCAAATCATGCAAACACATACAATAATCAGCTTGATTCTATCAAGGTATTTAAAAAATAAAAAGATAAAAAAATGCGGATGAAAGGACTTGAACCTTCACGCCCGAAGGCACTAGAACCTAAATCTAGCGCGTCTGCCAATTCCGCCACATCCGCATTCAGTTAATAAGCATATCATAAAAAAATATTTTTGAGAAGACTTATTTTTTTATTTGAGGATTTACGCGAGGTAAACGATGCTTGAAAGAGCAAAGAATTTCCCAAGAAATAGTATTTAATTGATTTGCCCAATCTTCGGCAGTAATCTGTTGTTCACCTTCAAACCCTAGAATAGTGACGATTTCTCCCTCTTGTACATCAGAAATAGCGCTGATATCGATCATTATTTGATCCATAGTAATCGCACCAACTTGAGGTACTTTTAATCCCCGCAGCAAAACTTGCATTTTATTAGAAAGATTGCGGGGTATTCCATCTGCATAACCAATTCCTACAACGGCTAAACGCATTTGCTTGTTGGCAATAAATGTGTGTCCGTAACTAACACCAACACCTTTTTGAATTGTTTTGACGTGAGTCACTCGCGCTTTTACCTGTAAAACCGGCTTTAATTCAACTGTTGAGCCTAAATGAACTGATGGATAAAGTCCATAAACAGCTAAACCTACCCGAACCATATCGTAATGTAAAGATTTATCACTTAAAGTACCGGCAGAATTTGCTAAATGCAGACAGGGTATTTCTATGCCAATATCTTTAATAGTGGCGATCGCACTTTCAAACCGTTGATGTTGGAGTTTCATCATGGTATGATCGGGGCTATCGGCGGTTGCTAGATGAGAATAAATACTGGCAATCTGAAGATGAGGCAAGCGTGCAACTAATTGAACAAACTCAACACAATGCTGCCAATCAGTACCTAAGCGCGACATTCCGGTATCTAATTTAATATGTACCCGTAATGAGCAATCAAAATTTATCGCTTCTAAAATATCAGAAAATATTAAAGCTTGTTTAGCACTACAAAGTGTCGGTTCAAGATGCCAACAAGCAATTGCCTGGACTTGTTCTTTCGTATAGGTAGCACCTAAAATCAAAATAGGGGCTTTAATGCCAGCTTCTCTTAGTTCAACTCCTTCTGGAACTGTCGCAACACCCAAGCAACTCGCTCCTGATTTTAACGCTGTTTGAGCCACACTTACAGCCCCATGTCCGTAAGCATCTGCTTTCACCACAGCCATGAATTGAGTGCGCGGTGATAGCAATTTACGTAGCTCAACTATGTTATTCGATAATGCCCCTAAATCAATTTCCACCCAAGCACGTTGCGAAAACCAAGCATAAGTATCACAAGCAACAATCGAACTGACACTTTTATTTTGTTCATTACTTAACATTTATGATCTCCCATTCACAACTAGGCAAGAGGCAAGAGGCAAGAGGTAATTCTTCATATCTTGCACCATAAAAACTTCTCGTCAAAATAATTACTAATTGTTTTCCTGTGGTTCTTACCCGCCTGGGACTGCAAGTAAGAGTCTGATAGCAGAAGTCCATTAAAATGGACTAAGATATGACATTTTTATGTTGGTAATATTTTTATTTGTATTTTTTATTTTGTAGTTAATTATGCTTATGGTGCAAGATGTCAGGTAAGAGGTAAGAGGCAAGAGGTAAGAGTTTCACCCCTATTTTTTGATGATTTTTGAACGAGCATCAGTTACAAATCCAAGGTATGACAAGGACTTTACCCCAAATATCTTGCACTTTTTTAGAGCAAAAATCACATTTAACTCTTAAAATACAAGGCTTTTCAAGTCCCAACAGCAAGCCCTATGTAAGCTGGCACAAAAAAATAACGCTATATAAAGAAATGTAAATCAATCTTAAACCCTCTTACCTTTTGCAAGACAGCCTTTTGCCTTGTCTTAATGATAATTTTCTGTGCTGACCTACTTATGTTTCTATTCTTTTTCCTAGAAGCTGATCGGGTCGATCTGGAAGTTTACCGTTATTCGCGATTAAAATACAAGAGTCTTAATTGCTATTTAATCTAAAATCTAAAATCTAAAATCTAAAATTCACTGACCAGTATAAGTTAAACTCGTTCGCAAATTAGAGCCAATTCGTGTTAATATATGTAAAACTAATACCTTGAGCGACTATCAATGGGAAAGGTTTTAGTCTTAAACGCTTCTTACGAACCGCTCAATATTACGAGCTGGCGTCGTGCTGCAATTTTGCTAATTAAAGGAAAAGCAGAACGGGTAGAACATAACGGTAAATTTATTTACTCAGGTTTTCCACTCCCTACTGTTATCCGGTTACGCTATTACGTGCGCGTGCCTTACAAGGAAATTCCTTTAACCCGTCGGAATATATTGCATCGCGATGGTCACACTTGTCAATACTGCGGCTACAAGGGCGATGACTTAACACTAGATCATGTCATACCGCGATCGCGTCGTGGGGGCGATAGCTGGGAAAATATAGTTACGGCTTGCGTTCGCTGTAACGTCAAGAAAGGAAATCGGACACCGCAAGAAGCTCATATGCCATTGCATCATACCCCACGCCGACCTTATAGTAGCCTCTACTTTGAGGTCAGTAAACATCTTAAAAGTGGTTTGCATCAAGAATGGCAAAAGTATGTTATAGGACTTTGACACAATATATATATTTGTCACGAGTACGGCATAAATTGCTTTGATACAAGCAGTTAAGATGGGATGCAAGGCAGACAAAAGACAGAGGTTGCCAGGGACAATTTGAATATTGCCGTTTAGATTTTGTCGTCAAAGAGTTGGCAAAATAAAAATAGGCTTTTGAATTATGCAGCTACACTACGACTGGATCGGAGTAGTGCAATGTTGCTATTGCCAAGCCAAGTCAAATCATTAAGCGACAAGAACTTTAATATTTTACATCATGTTTACAAAACGGCAAGCAGGGTGCATCTAAATTAATTATCAAAAAAAGTCAAATGATATGTAAATTTAATATGAGTCCGTTTTAAAAATAAGCATTTTATCAGAAAAGCTGGCTCTCAATTCTTAATAACAGGCTTTTTGCGGCGATTTTCGGGACTTATAACTCAGATTGGTCAAAATATATCGAACTATCTGGGTTTGCTTTCCTTTATCCTTTTAAAGCAAGGTATTTCCCGTCCCAAGAAAATTTATATCTAAAATTAATATATAATTAGTTCTATCACACCTTCAGGCACCTGAGCTAAACCTTGGTTTCTAGCAAATTTATGGGTCAAGAATGGTGCAAAATATTATTTTATTAGACTTTTGAGGCAACGCCGATTTAATGATACTGACTTAGCTATGATTGAAATAATAAGTTAAGCAAGTCGGTTAGGGTTAAATTGACAAATTATAAATATATGAGATATTAGCACTTTGGTACATAGAGTGCGAAAATTGTAGTATGTGGCAGGTGAAAATATTCGCTGTTTTGGAAAATTTTTGAAACCGAACCTCTCAGGCTACGATAAACCCTCTCTATGCAACTAAATTATTACAATAAGCAGGTTAAAGAATTGCAATTGACACCAGACTTAAAAACTCTTGAAAATAATCAAAAATCCTTAGAAGAATCGCTTCCATCAAAAAAAAGGTCTATTGCGACAGTGGAACTCGAGAGCGGTAATTATGGAGCAGGCTTGCGTGCTAATTCTGTAGCTGTCCAAAAATCAGAGCAATTATTGCAAACGCTCAAAGCACATAAACACGAGCGTCAAATAATTATCTTACAGGATTTCCCCGACCCCGATGCTCTTTCTTCAGCTTGGACTTATCAGTTGATTGCCGAACAATACGATATAAAATGCGATATTACCTATGCTGGGACTCTTTCTCATCAAGAAAATATTGCTCTAGTCAAGTTGACCAACTTACCAGCAACACGCACTCCCTTACAAAGCCTTAAGAAACGCGATTTATCATCTTATCAAGGCTACGTTTTAATTGATAACCAAGGTACCACTTCTGCTTTAATGGATGTAGTAAAAGAAGCGGGAATCCCAGCGATTGTAGTTGTAGACCATCACAATTTACAGGGTGATTTTAAATCAGAATTTGTTGACATCCGTCCCGGAGTCAGGGCAACGGCAACAATTTTTACCCAATACCTACAGAATGGGTTATTGCAGTTAGATAGCAGCATCAGCGAACACATTAATTGTGCAACAGCGTTAATGCATGGCTTGCACTCAGATACAAATCGACTGATGCAGGCAAAAGAAGAAGATTTCATCGCCGCAGCTTATCTAAGTCGATTTTATGACGGTCAGTTGCTTAACACCATACTGCGGGCTACTCGTTCCAAGCGAGTTATGGATGTGATTGAACGTTCGTTAAAAAATCGGATTGTGCAAAATAACTTTTCAATTGCTGGTGTTGGTTTTTTGCGCTATGAAGATAGAGATGCGATTCCCCAAGCTGCTGATTTTTTAGTGACAGAAGACAACGTACACACCGCAGTTGTCTATGGTATAGTTCACGATCAAGATGAAGAATTAGAAGTAGTGATTGGTTCTTTGAGAACGAATAAACTAACTCTAGACCCCGATGAATTTATCAAGGAAGCCTTCGGACAAGACAGTACTGGTCGTTTTTTTGGTGGTGGACGTACCAGTGCAGGAGGCTTTGAAATTCCCATGGGTTTCTTGTCTGGAAGCAACGAAGACTCCGGTTACGCCAAAATGAAATGGGAAGTGTACGATACCCAAATTAAACAAAAATTATTGAAATTGGTCAATCCCAAAGATAATCCGATTTCTTCTGATGATGAATAATAAATAGTTGACAGTTGACAGTGGACAGTTGACAGTTGAGAGTCAATCCAAAATCCAAAATCTAAAATCTAAAATCTAAAATTAAATGCTGTGGAACTATATTTAATTCGTCATGGTATCGCACAAGTTGCTACAAGCGAGATCAAAGATGAAGAACGAAGCCTCACCGAAGATGGACGAAAAAAAACGCAAAAAGTTGCTCAACGTTTAAAAAACTTGGGCTTAAGTTTTGATTTGATTGCTACAAGTCCTTTAGTAAGAGCGCAACAAACGGCGGAAATATTCATTTCCACAGGTTTAAGTTCGCAACTAGAAGAATGTTCTTATCTTGCTCCTGAAGGTAGTATCCAAGATTGGATTGCACAATGGTTAATGCCCAAAAATTATCCATCTTCCACACGCTTGGGGCTGGTGGGACACGAACCTTGTTTAAGCAATTGGGCAGAAATTTTAGTTTGGGGTGAAGCGAAAGATAGCTTAGTCCTGAAAAAAGCAGGTACTATCGGAATAGAAACACCAGAAAACGGTTCTCTTGTGGGTCGTTGTCAGATGTTTTGGCTGACACCACCTAGATATTTGCTGTGATAGCTATCCAATCCTTCTTCCAGGAAGTTTTGTATTAACGGATACTGTTATCATGGTAAAACTTTCTGGTAAGTTAGCTCTATAAAATCTTTCAAACGTTCATATGGTATTGCCATGATGGTGTCCGAATTTAAGCCCGGATTAGATGGTGTTCCCGCAGCTCAGTCTAGTATTAGTCATGTTGACGGGCAAAAGGGAATATTGGAATATCGTGGCATCAGAATTGAAGAACTAGCAAAAAAGAGTACTTTTCTCGAAACTGCTTATCTGCTAATTTGGGGTGAATTGCCGAATAAAGAAGAGCTAGCATTGTTTGAACGTGAAGTTCATCAAAATAGACGAATCAAATACCGGATTCGGGACATGATGAAGTGTTTTCCCGAAAGCGGTCATCCCATGGACGTTTTACAAGCTTCAGCAGCAGCATTGGGTTTATTTTATTCTCGTCGCGATTTAAATAATCCAGCTTACATTAGAGATGCTGTGGTACGTCTATTAGCTAGTATTCCGACTATGGTAGCAGCATTTGAATTAATGCGACGAGGTGATGACCCCGTGCGTCCTCATGATGAGCTAGACTATGCTGCCAACTTTTTGTATATGCTCCATGAGGAAAAACCAGATCCCTTAGCAGCGCGAATATTTGATGTTTGCTTGATACTTCATGCCGAACACACCATGAATGCTTCTACTTTCAGCGCTAGGGTGACAGCTTCTACTCTTACAGACCCCTATGCAGTAGTCGCAAGTGCAGTCGGAACCTTGGGTGGACCTTTACACGGTGGTGCGAATGAAGAAGTTATTGGGATGTTAGAAGAAATTGGTTCTATAGAAAACGTCCGCCCTTACGTTTTAGATTGTATTCAGCGCAAAACTAAAATAATGGGTTTTGGTCATCGTGTCTATAAGGTCAAAGACCCACGCGCTCAGATTTTACAAAACTTAGCAGAAGAATTATTTGCCAAATTTGGGTATGACAAATACTATGACATTGCCCAAGAAATGGAACGAGTAGTAGAGGAAAAATTAGGTCATAAAGGAATTTATCCTAATGTTGACTTTTACTCTGGTTTAGTGTATAGGAAATTAGGCATTTCTACAGACTTTTTTACACCAGTATTCGCCATGGCTCGTGTTGCTGGTTGGTTAGCGCATTGGAAAGAACAGATTGCAGAAAACCGAATTTTCCGTCCTGGTCAGGTTTACAAAGGTCATCATCAAATTGAATATGTACACATCACTGAACGGAATTAAAAGGGAGTAGGGAATAGGGAATAGGGAATAGGGAAATCCCATAATTAAGATGAGGAGATTTGTTTCCATGAATTAATTTAGAGGCTTGTACCCAATTTGAAGGGCTAATTCTTCCCCTGTTCCCGTTCCCCGCTCACGGGGCTGTAGCAGCGCTACGTCTGTGATTGAGTTAAAGAAAGCCGAGGAGCTATGTTTTTGTATCAACAGCATCAAGGGCGGTGGTGAGCTTCCTCATTCCCTTTTCCACCTTTAATTCAGTTATCGATAAGATAACTAGAAACTCTCGTTCGGGTGAGAGAATACCAAGCCACAGAGCGATATACTAGGCATGGTTATGGTCAAAAATCTGAAATTTTACCTTTTTGAGGTAAATATATTGTTTGGTTACTTTACAGTTATTAATAATTAGAGATAGTTGTAAATAACCATCATGTGCATGAAATATAAATAATCCCGCGTTTTATTGAGCGTGGGTAGTGTCAAGCTTGAGTTAACTTCAATCATTATAAAAATGAATTCAGGAATTGATCTCCAAGGAAATTTTATTCAAAGCTTGATGGATTTAGGACTGCCTGCGGGTACAGCTAAAGCCATTTGGATGCCGTTACCGATGATTTTGATGCTCATTGGTGCCACGGTAGGGGTGCTGGTTTGTGTTTGGCAAGAGCGAAAAATTTCAGCAGCAGTCCAGCAGCGGATTGGTCCAGAATTTATCGGACCTTTGGGATTACTTGCCCCAGTCGCGGATGGTTTGAAGCTAGTCTTTAAAGAAGATGTCATACCGGCAAAAGCCGACCGCTGGCTGTTTACCCTTGGTCCCATCATCGTTGTGCTGCCAGTATTTTTGTCCTATTTGATTGTGCCATTTGGACAGAATTTATTAATCACTGATGTCGGAATGGGAGTTTTTCTGTGGATTGCTCTTTCTTCCGTTCAACCGATTGGTTTATTGATGGCTGGTTATGCATCAAATAACAAATACTCCCTCTTAGGGGGGTTGCGAGCCGCAGCACAATCTATTAGTTATGAGATTCCGCTGGCTTTGGCTGTATTAGCGATCGCCATGATGTCCAACAGCCTTAGCACTATCGATATTGTCAATCAACAATCGGGTTACGGCATTTTGGGCTGGAATGTTTGGCGACAACCTGCTGGTTTCGTTATCTTTTGGATAGCAGCGTTGGCAGAATGCGAACGTATGCCTTTTGATTTACCAGAAGCAGAAGAAGAACTCGTCGCAGGTTATCAAACCGAATACTCTGGTATGAAGTTCGCTTTGTTTTACTTAAGTTCCTACGTAAACTTAGTACTATCTGCTTTACTAGTATCGGTTTTGTATTTTGGTGGTTGGGATTTTCCAATTCCCATCAATTTAATTGCTGGTTTGTTGGGAGTTAGTGAAGCTAATCCGGTATTACAGATAGTAACTGCCTCTTTAGGCATCACAATGACCGTACTCAAAGCCTACTTCTTCGTATTCCTAGCAATTTTATTGCGCTGGACAGTGCCGAGAGTTCGTATTGACCAACTGTTAGATTTAGGATGGAAATTTTTGCTACCCATCGGCTTAGTTAACTTACTGTTAACCGCAGCCTTAAAATTAGCTTTTCCCGTTGCTTTTGGTGGATGAATCAATTTTAGATTTTGGATTTTGGATTAGTTCTTGAATCTAAAATCTAAAACTAATTTTACGCTTACTTGGACTAAGTAAACCAATTTTAAATTGGTTATGAACTTTTCCCGTTGCTTTTGGTGAATACAACGATTTGAGATTTGGGGTTGACTTAATAAATCTAAAATCCAAAATCTAAAATCCAAAATTATAAAGAGAGAGACACTGTGATGTTGAAATTTCTCAAACAAGTTGTTGATTACGGCAAAGAAACCTGGGAAGCCACTCGTTATATCGGTCAAGGTTTAGCCGTTACCTTTGACCATATGCAGCGTCGTCCCGTGACGGTACAGTATCCTTACGAGAAACTAATTCCTAGCGAACGCTTTCGCGGTAGAATTCATTTCGAGTTTGATAAGTGTATTGCTTGTGAGGTTTGCGTCCGCGTATGTCCCATTAATCTGCCTGTTGTGGACTGGGAATTTAATAAAGCCAGTAAAAAGAAAAAGCTTAATCACTACAGTATCGATTTCGGAGTTTGTATATTCTGCGGTAATTGTGTAGAGTATTGTCCGACAAACTGTCTATCGATGACGGAAGATTACGAGCTTGCAACCTATGACCGTCACGAATTGAATTATGATAGCGTTGCTCTTGGTCGTCTACCTTACAAAGTTACAAATGACCCAATGGTAACGCCGTTACGGGAATTAGTTTACCTTCCCGAAGGAGTAATGGAACCCCACGATTTACCAGCGGATGCTCCCCGTGCTGGTGCTTTTCCACAAGACCTTGTGGAAAAAGAAAAGTAAACTAAGTTATGAGTTATGAGTTAGGAGTTAGGAGTTATGAGTTAGGAGTTAGGAGTTAGGAGTTATGAGTTAGGAGTTATGAGTTATGAGTTATGAGTTATGAGTTATGAGTTAAAAAAAACAACCATCAACCATCAACTAACAACTAACAACTAACAACTAACAACCATCAACCATCAACTATCAACTAACAACCATTAACTAACAACTAATAACTAACAATCAATAATCAACAATGAAGGACGAAAAAAGTGAATTTAGCTGATGGAGTACAGATAATTTCGTTTGCCATCCTGGCTGCGATGATGATTGGATCGGCTCTGGGAGTTGTGCTGTTTGATAACATTGTTTACTCTGCTTTTTTACTAGGGGGGGTATTCGTTAGTATTGCGGGATTGTATCTGCTGTTGAATGCGGATTTTGTCGCCGCAGCCCAATTACTAGTTTATGTTGGAGCAGTAAACGTACTAATTCTGTTTGCCATTATGTTGGTAAACAAACAAGAAAATTTTGTTCCTTTACCGAAAACTTGGGCAAGAAAAGCATTAACAGGATTAGTTAGTGTGGGATTGTTTGTACTGTTAAGTACGATGGTTTTGGCAACCCCTTGGAGTTATTCAACTGGCACTCCTGTTAATAACTCGATTGTTTTAATTGGTGAACATTTCTTCACCGACTTTTTGTTACCTTTTGAATTGGCTTCCGTTTTACTATTGATGGCAATGGTGGGAGCAATAATCTTAGCTCGTCGCGAGTATTTACCTCCCGAAGAAACTTCAGATCAATTACCACAAACTGTTCTACAATTGCCCGAACGTCCCAGAGAATTAGTATCGGCTCAAAGTGAAGACAAATAGCAATTATCAATGAATAATTGAGTTGAAATAGGAACAGCAAATAATCATGCAACTTCAGTACTTTTTGTTACTATCTGCCGCTCTATTTTGTATCGGTATTTATGGAATTGTCACTAGTCGTAATGCGGTACGAGTGTTAATGTCGATTGAATTGTTACTCAATTCAGTTAATTTGAACTTAATGGCTTTTTCCAACTATTTGGATTCAACATTAATTAAAGGTCAAGTTTTCGCCGTATTTGTAATTACTGTAGCTGCGGCTGAAGCAGCTGTAGGGTTAGCGATCGTACTGGCAATCTATCGAAATCGCGATACTGTTGATATGGAGCAATTTAATCTCCTAAAGTGGTAATTTCGTGGAGCTTAACCAAGTAATTATTGCCTATAAGGCGCGAGACCCCCAAAGCAAACGTTGGGCTGAAATCTGTGCCAGCCAGTTAGAACATCTGAAATGTCATGTACTAATGGGTCCTAGTGGTCCAAAAGATAATCCATACCCGGTTTTTTTGGCTTCTACGACCCAACAAATTGACCTGGCTATAGTACTTGGTGGTGATGGTACAGTTTTAACTGCTGCCAGACATTTAGCCCTTGCTGGCATTCCGATTTTGGCTGTAAATGTTGGGGGTCATTTAGGATTCTTAACTGAGTCTGTAGAAGAGTTTCAGGATACCGAATTAGTTTGGAATCGACTGCTAGAAGACCGCTATGCCATACAGCGACGAATGATGTTGCAAGCAGCAGTGTATGAGGGACATGGTTCTAACTTGGAACCCATAACCGAAACTTATCTAGCTTTGAACGAAATGTGTGTTAAACCCGCTTCCGCAGACCGCATGATTACCTCAATTTTGGAAATGGAAATTGATAATGAGGTGGTTGATCAATATCAAGGAGACGGGTTAATTATTTCTACACCGACTGGTTCTACAGGTTATACGGTTTCTGCTAACGGTCCGATCATGCATGATGGTATGGAAGCGATTACCATTACTCCAATTTGTCCGATGAGTCTTTCTAGTCGTCCGATTGTTTTACCTCCGGGTTCGGTGATTAGCATTTGGCCTTTGGGGGATTTTGATTTAAGTACTAAATTGTGGACTGATGGTGTATTAGCAACTTCAATCTGGCCGGCACATCGGGTAGATGTACGGATGGCAGAATGTCGATCTAAGTTCATTATTTTACGGGAAAACTATTCGTACTATCAGGTTTTACGAGAAAAACTACTTTGGGCAGGAACTAGAGTTAGGTATAACAGTAAACATAGTACTAATTAATCATGTAGAGACGTAATATATAAGAGACGTAATATATTACGTCTCTACAATGGTTTGGGTTGTCCAAAGAATTAGTCAAAGCAAACAGCATCCACTTCAACTTCAATCAACATTGCAGAATCTATCAGCGATTTAACTTCCACCATTGTGGAAGCGGGAGGATTTTCTGCAAAGAATTCTTGATGAGCTTTGCCAAATTCAGCCCAAAGAGAGATGTCTGTAACATACATTCTTGTTCTAACTACACATTTTGTATTTGCGCCTAAATCTTGTAAAGCTTTTTCAACGATTTGAAAGCAACGTTTGGCTTGAGCGTAAGCATCACCAGGAGCAAAGATGCTACCGTCTTCTGCTACTGGTGCGGTACCGGATATATAGATATGATTTCCGACTTTTACCGCTCGACAGTAACCGACGGTAGATTCCCAGGCTGCACCGGAGAAATTTCTATGGATTTTCATGGTATTATTAAATATTTATTTAAGTCGTGGGTTTGGGTTAGATATTCTAGTTCCCAGGCTCAGTCTAAAGCGCGATCGCCATCAGCAAAGAATGAAATCTTAGGAGTCAAAATATTTTTGCTCAAGTTTAAGATGTAAATACAAACAGTAAATACAAACATAAATATGTTGGGTTACGACGCAATAATAGTTACTAATTTAATTATGTATTCTGCGTGCGTCTAACCCAACCTACCGTAAGGATAAGAAGTGTATTTAACCTGTAATCATAACCTTTCAATCAACTGCTCGTAATAAATAGTTAATTACGCTAGAAACTATTGCTAATACTATTGAACCAAGTAAAGCAGCTAATGGTCCGTTGATAATAAAACCGTAATTAGGAGTAAATATACTTGCTAACCAAAGGGTAAATCCGTTGATCACAAAGGTAAATAATCCAAAGGTAAGTAAGTTTATCGGCAGTGTTAAAATGCTTAAAATAGGACGAATAAAAGCATTAACTAATCCTATAACTACAGCCGCAACCAAGGCTGCAACAAAACTTTTAATCACGAAACCAGGAACAATGTAAGCGGTAATTAGCAATGACACCGCAGTACCAAGCCAAGTTAATAGAAAATGCATCATAGGCTTTGTGTAAGAAAATTATTGATTTGCTTGAGGTATTCACAATCAACTTTCACTATCTATTTGTGTTGTTCTGATAAAGAAATAACGCTTTCCAAGTAATGGCATCTAATGATACCTCAATTCACAAGGTATATATATTATCCTATTGTGGCTATTACGGCTTAAATTTGCTTGATTACTTTCAGTTACAGGAATCGCCGCAAGTGTCACAATCGGTGGTTGGTGCGTAAAAACGAAGCCTTTTAATGGTAGAAGTTGTGAATTAATTGCGATGCGATGCGGGAGCCACTTACCAAACTTGATATTAGAAACAATAATGGTGCATTACCTTAACAGCGATAACACACCAGAGAAAATAATTGGATATTAAATTAACTGAAGTATCCGCTCATCAATTACGTTTACCTTTATCTAAAAGTTGCCAAGTAGCTCCTCCAACAACTCCATCGGGTTCTAAACCGTTACTTTTCTGAAATGCTTTTACTGCTTCTAATGTTACCGGGCCAAAATCTCCATCAATACTTTTGAGAAATCCCAATTTAGATAATTTTTGTTGCAACTCGACAACTTGAGAACCTCGCATTCCTGGACGCAAAATCGGTAATCCTTGCGCTGTATATTGGATTGTGGAGGTTTTTGTTTGGGAAGATGAAGATGTGGTAGTTTGACGAGTACGGGTTGTTGCAGCTTGTTTTTGTACGGGTTTGGGCTGCACAGTAGCAGTTGTTCGAGGTTTTGGTTTGGGAGTGGCTTTCGGTGGTGTTGCAGGTTTTGGTTCTGGTGCAGGTTGAATAATCCTCACCGGACTCTCTATAGCAGGTGTTATCGGTGTTTGTTGCTGTGTAGAATTATTCACCACCCTAACGCTACTGAGGGACTCTGTAGGTACGGGGAAGCTATCAGCAGGAGGAGGTGTAGGGGTATTAGCGACTTCTGTTGATACTGTTGCGTTGGGGAAAAGGGTTCCCCAAGTATTTGTATCGACAACCCCATCTGCTTTTAAACCTGCTGCTTGTTGGAAACGTGCAACTGCTTTTTGGGTTGTTTCGGTGAATACACCATTGACTTCACCTTCATAAAAACCCAAAAGTATCAAAGCTCCTTGCAATTCTCTTACAGGTACTCCTTCGCTACCTATTTTCAGGTTAGGACGGTTAATGTTAGCCTCTACGACTACTTGAGCAATTGTTTGTTGCTTTGCTGCAATTGATATTCCAATTTGGGAACCAAATAGCAGAGGAGTAGAAGAAAGTAAAACTAACCAATAAATCCTATTTATCGGAAGGAAGCGAAACGACACGAGAGAGCTTAAGTACTTGAAAATACTTATTTTTCTACTACCTATCATGGTTTTTGCCCCCGGCAAGTCTCTTACAAATATACTATCTATTAACCAGTATAAAATTAATTTGTCACAGCAGTATAAATGCTTAAAAAAAGCGGCAAATTGTCAGTAATTGATGCCAACTAAATACTTTAGACTACTGTTAAGCAATTACACGGTTAATTGCTTCTTTTTGACCGATTACAGATACGAATGGTTCCTTTAAGTATTTAGCAGCTGCGTTAATAGTTTCTACAGGGGTTAAAGCTGTAATATCTTCTTGAAATTTTTGGTCGAAGGCAATTCCCAATCCTAATATTTCATACCAACCATATATTTGAGCAATTTGTCCGTTGGTTTGTTTACTCAAAGCATACTGTCCGAGTATTTTGTTTTTTGCAGTTTGTAAAGCGCTTTCTGCTAGTTTATTACTAGAAAGTAAATCAACTTCTCTTCGCAACCCTTCTAAAGCGGTGATTGTATTTTCCGGTGCGGTACCCATGTAGACTACAAAGGAACTAGAATACTGCCTTGTGGGGTACAATGCGGAGACATCGTAGGCTAAACCAAGTTTTTCTCGTAATTCTATAAATAAGCGACTAGAAAGCCCATTTCCTAAATAAGTAGAAAGCAGCTTTAAAGCAGGGTAATCAGCAGAATGCACTGAAGCACCCAAATAACCCAACATAATTATCGATTGTTGGGTTGCCTGGGGGGTAATTATTTGTTGCGGTTTAGTTTGAGGAAATGGTATATCTATAGTTGGTAATGCTGTATCTAACGGTTGCCAATCACCAAAAAGTTCTTCTACTTGTTTGGTTGCATCCTCTGGGGAAATACGACCGGCAATACTAATAACTATATTATCTGGGCGAAAATAATCTGAATAATATTTTACTAAATCTTCGCGAGTCAAACTGCTAATAGTCGTTTCATCCCCCAATCCCGACGATGCATAAGGATGATTTTTGTACATAATCTGCCGTAATTGCTCAAATGCGACGTTAAAGGGCTGTTCCTTTTGCAAGCGTACATCTTGTAGAGCAATCCGCTTTTCCATCTCTACCGACTCTGCTGGAAAAGTTGGCGCGCGCAATATTCGTGTTGCTAATTCCAAAGTTTGAGTAAAATCAGCACTCACAGTTTTTAAGGATAAAACAAAGTAATCTGTCGCAGCATCAGCACTCAAACTCGCTCCCACAGATTCTACACGTTGGGCAATTTCCAAGCTAGAAAGTCCATCACATCCTTTTGTGAGTACAGCACTGAGTAAATTGGCTAAACCGGCTTTTTCGGGCTTTTGATCACAACTTCCAGCACGGATAAATATTCGAGCCGCAATAATATCAGCAGCGGAATTTTCCGAAACCAGTAGTATTATCCCATTCTTTAATACGGTACGATGGAGATTCATTTTTTTTGGCAAGGTTGTCATCAGCAAGATTTTCGATTTGGAATGGGGACTACTGGCATTGAGAGTTAGGAGTTATGTTGTGGAGTAGTTGATCATTTTTGATCAATTAAAGTGAAATTTTAATCTATTTGGAATGCCGATGCTGGAAACACGGTACTATCGCGCTTTTCACTTGGGTGCAACACAAATTTTACCTCACCCCGCCCTCCGGGCACCCCTCTCCTAATATACGGAGAGGGGAAGGGGGTGAGGTTTTAGTGTATTGGACTCAACTGAAATTTGCTATATTTGTTTGTACAAGAATATTTGACTATATTATCAGTTTTTATTGACATTAATTTTAATTTTTCATTTACGATGTCCCGTTTTGAGATGTCTGTTGCTATATAAAAAAATGAACATTAAAAATCAACTCAAAAAATAAAGCCCCCAAGTCAACAAGTGACTAGAGGAACTTTAAAATTTTAGTTCACCGCAACGCCGTTTTACCTAAGTTTATGACCTGGTTAAACCAGGGGGGGTACCGAATTACATCGTTTAAAGTTTCCGGGTACAAGCCCGGTATACTGCCACGAAACTATTCAGTTCCCATATCATAAAAGTCATAGATCACAAAACTGTATGGCAGTCACCAACGTCGTAGTGCAACAAGTCTATTATAACTTTCACTGTTGTTATTGTGTAATAAATAAATAAATAAATAAATATTTTAATTATTATCCTTTGATTGCTGATTTATTGAGAATACCATACAGACTCTATATTTCGGGCAATTGTCATTGCTTCATCACGGTTTAATTGATTTAATAAAACTGTAATGTGACCTAGTTTACGTCCGGGACGAGATTCTGATTTACCATACCAATGAACATAGGCTCCAGGAATTTTTGCCAGGGTAGAGCGTTTATCGATATAGTTAGTTGTTCGTGTTTCATAACCTAACAAATTTACCATAATAGCACAAGGATTTTTCATCGCCACATTACCTAAAGGTAAATCGCAAACGGCTCTTAAGTGTTGCTCGAATTGCGAAGTAAAACAAGCATCTATAGAAAAGTGTCCGGAATTATGAGTCCGAGGTGCAATTTCATTTACTAATACTTGATCGCCATCGGTCAAAAATAATTCTATAGCAAAAATTCCCACTACTTGCAAGCTATTTAGTACAGTACAAGCAATATCTTGAATGGTTTTTTCTGTCTGAGGACTGATGTCCGCAGGTGCAATAACTCGCCGACAAACTTGTTGCTCTTGTTGGGTTTCTACAACTACAAAAGGAGAAATTTCACCACTTGTTGCACGCGCTGCAATTATGGATAATTCTTTTTGAAAAGGAATGAATTCTTCTAACAAAAAATTAGAATTCAAACAGTTTTTTGTTTCTAAATCAGTTAAATTCTTGATGATAAAAGTACCTTGACCATCATAACCGTGACGACGAGCTTTTAAAACAGATGGGAAATTTAATTCCCATTCCGAATCATGATAACTTTTGGTGTATATACTTTTATTAACAGATGAAATCGCAAATAATGATTCAGGTAATATAAAATTGGGAACTGGTATACCCAAATCACGCAAAAAACAACGTTGATGATATTTATCTAGTAGAGGAGATAAAGCTTCGATTCCAGGACGAAAACAAACACCTTGTGAAGCAATTTGAGATAAAGCTTCTATATCAATAAATTCGTTTTCAAAAGTGATGACATCGCATTTTGCTGCTAACTCTGTTGTGGCTTGAGCATCATTAATAGCTGCAAAAACAGTATCCCTAGCAATTATAACAGCCGGGTCATTACACTCTGGAGTTTGGATAATTAATTCTACTCCTAATTTGTTCGCCGCAACACCCATCATTAATGCTAACTGTCCACCACCAATTACACCAACACGCTTATAATCCATTTATCAAAAATAATTAGTTTCTACACCATTTTTACAGTTGTTAACCTTAGCTTGTTCGCAAAGTTATCTCATCTACACTCCGTAATCATGTTTGTATTAACAAATGTTACTGCGAGTCACCCATCTCTGATATCAACTCCCGTCAAGTTTACCTTAAATTCCTTAGTATATAGTCTCATATCTTGGACTTCTAACGGGAAACAAGTTTCTGACGCTGATTGATAATTGAGCATTCTGACTGTTTTATTTTCCCAAATTAACTTTACATTTGTTTAAATAAATCGTTGCTTTACTCTCAAAATCTTGAGAAAAGTTTACCTTTCAAGGAATAAATAAAGTTTATTATCATTTAATAAAAGAATAAAAGAACTGCTGTTATTCTTGTAATTAGTGAAAGCTTTGTTTGATATTTTTTATAGACATCATTCGATATAAATATTATCTTAACAAAGCGTTACATTTGATAGTTACAAATCTTGTCATACAGAATTGTCAACTAGAAGTATTCATCGATAAATTTTTATTTATTATTATTGGCAAGTTATGCTGAAAAATTTAAATCGAATTGCAAACAATCCGATGAAACATTATAACGATGAATGGATTGTCCAATGGTGTGAAGATAATGGCTGGACTGATTTGTATATCGAACGCTGTAATAACTTCTGGGCTTTTCCTCCAGGTGCAGTAATGCCAGAACCAATTCCCACAAAAGTTTTGAGAACAATTAAAGCAGAGAACGGATTAACTTGTGAAGAACGTATTTGGTCGATTGCAGCAGTAATTGCCACAATGATAGCGGCAGGTGTTACTTATTGGTTGAGATGTCCAATACCAATGGTTGCAGCCTTTGCATTTAATGCTGTGACTGTTGCTCAATTGGAAGTTGAAGATGCGTATTGAAGAGTACGGAGGTATTGGGGAACCTTTTCCCCAGGAATATTATAAATAAGAATTTCCGTTAAAATAATTAAGCTAATATAAAATATTTAAATAGCAAATAGCACTAGAAAAAATAATCTTTATTTCCTTGGTAATTTATATCTTGCACCATATACTATAGAAACCTATCGTCAAAATAATTATTAATTGTTTGATTTCGTTATTATCCAACTGGGATTGCAAGTCCCAGTCTGATCGCAGAAGTCCATTAAAAGGGACTAAAAATATTACAGTTTTAAATAAGTGTTAATTAAACTTGCAGCATCTGTATCTAAAAATAAATTCGCTTGAGCTTGATTGCGGAGAATAGAAGCAGGAAATTCTTTAGTAATATTTCCTTCTAATAATTGTTTAATTAATTTAGCTTTACGTTTTCCTGGTGCAAGACAGATAATTTTTTTCGCCGCACAAATCATCGGTATAGTAAGAGTAAAAGCATATTTAGGTACACTTTCTAAATTAGGAAAGTAACCACTATCTACTTGTTGCTGATGGTTAACTGAATCCAACTTAACTAGTTTTACCATATAGCGGTCATTAAAATCCGCCACAGATGGTTCATTAAAAGCTAAATGTCCGTTTTCCCCTATTCCCAAAAAACACAGGTCAATCGGTTGTGCTGTGAGTAATTTAGAATAGCGATCGCACTCTTGTAAAGGCTGCAAAGTATCACCTTCTATATAGTGAAATTTCTGTGGTGAAATCAGCTTTTCGACACGTTCTCGGAGATAATATCGGAAACTGGAAGAATGCTCGGCTGATATACCTAAATATTCATCTAAATGAAAACAGATAATTCGCGACCAATCAATATTACTTAAATTAGTTAAAGTATCCAAAAATTTAAGTTGAGAATTACCTGTTGCAAATAATATTGTTGCAGTTTGCTGGTGTTTGAGAATTTGCTGTAAATATTGTTGAATGATGGAAGAGACGGATAAAGCGAGTTCAGCTTCCGAATCGTAAATCTGAACTCCTAGGCTATCAACGCGGAAATCTTTTGTAGCGTTTGACATTTGATCACAAAGAATTATGTTGAATTAAGTAAACGAGTCGTCGTTTCCCGGTAAAGGTAGATTTTTCAGTCTACCCATACACGCGCTAGTTACCATAGGTTGTCAGATTTTAGAAGAATTCATCATAGTTTTTTGTAGGCTCGAATGCAGCAATTATTGCGGGAAACCACAAAATAATCTAAGCTATTTGATAAATGTTGATATTTTTTTACAGTTGATCAGAATAAATTATGATATGTGGAATTTCTGACTTTGCAGATTTGTAATTATGGAAGTTTCTCAATTCTCACCAATAATCTCAGAGTGCCATCTCCGGATACAGATGATAATTATTATCTATAAAATTAGAAATTCCTATGGATAGAAAACAAAGGTTTATAGTCACTCAGGGTAAGTTAATTTGAGTTTAAATTTATATTCAGGAATAGTTAATTAAATCCTAAAACTCTTGTATTACAAGGTTTATAGACTATTAATCCTTGAGTAGCACCCTAATTGAGTTTCAGTGGATTCCCGGAAGCTTACCTACATTTATCTCAAATATAATCAAATATAATCTAGAACATATGCAAACAAAGTTTGTAATTATTATCAAGTACTTGCATTTTATACAGGCATCGGTTACATTCGGATATAAAGCTTAACTCCCAATTCGGGAGAAAATCTGGGATTACATCAGCTTAAGCAAGCATGAGTTAAGTAGACCTGTAAAACTTTTCTCTTTCTGACAACAAATGCTTGGTGTAAAACTACTACTTTTAGACTATTGCCAAAAATCTCAAAGCTTCCCACTCCGAGTAGAATTTCTACTTTTTGGTGACGCTTTTCATACAATCTATTTTTTTCTGAAATTATTGAGAATAATTTGCAATATATTAACAAATTTAGATATAGTAAAAACGTATAAACAAAAAGCTTTGAAAATCCTTGGATGATGAAAACGTGGAGGTTGATTTACGGTTAAAGTAGCTTTTTTGACAATCGTTTTAATCAATAATTTACATATACTTTTGATTTCCATGATGATGCTTCCCGGTATTCACTTGTAAGCTGAAGTATTAAAGGTATAGATAAGTTTTTTGGAAAAAATCGACCTGTATAAAGGGAACAGAAAAAATATGTATAACAGCGAAGAAACAAGGCAAAATTTCAGTGAAAACCCCAAGGCTCAAATGAAGAACGTAGAAAGAATACATAAAACTCATGAATTTATAACTATCTATAGAGGTAAAATTTTATCTTTTGCAAAATTTCTCAAGCTGTTGGTAGCATTTTTTTTAGGACAAGAGAATTTTGATCAAGAAAGTGTTATAAAAGTCCTATTAGGAAAACAGTTAATTAATCAATTTGATTACTACATAAGTATTTCTGTTTGCAGTTTAAAGTATTGCAGCGGAATTATGATTGAGAAATCTTAGTACTAAGGATGATTCTTTAGGAAGTCGATAGTCACATTATCTATGTGTAATATCCTGTTTGTAAAAATACACGACCCATATAAAATAAATGAGTACAAATTTTTGTTCTGATAATTCACGAGAAGTGGGGGAAGATATTATTGGTACTGCAACCAATAATCAGACTTATGTTTTGGTAGAATGCCCACCTCCGTGGAATTCGGATGCTTTTAGTTCTAAATGGGTTCCGGATAATTTGCGGTTATTGATGGAAGAGGCAAAAACAGCTAAACTACCGATTAAATTTCAGTTAATTGCTAATGATTTATCGCATAAAGCAAACTCTACGACGCTGCTGATTTATCACCAAGAAAAAGGAGAAGGTAAAGGTTACTTGAAACGAGAGTTTAAACTGGAAAATATCGAACAAGCAGCAGCAACTATTAAAAAATGGTTGTGGAGAAAAAATCTCAAATATGAAATAGATGCAACTACCACAAGAGATATATTGGTTTGTACTCATGGTAGTCACGATAAATGTTGTGCAAGATACGGAAATCCCTTTTATTTCCACGCTAATAATATTATTTCGAGTTTAGGCTTGGATAATGTGCGGATTTGGAAATCCAGCCATTTCGGGGGACATCGATTTGCACCGACAATGATAGACTTGCCGCAAGGAAGGTATTATGGCAATCTTGATCCAGAGTCATTTAAGTCAATATTGACTCATACTGGTGATATTGAGTGCTTTAAGGATATTTATCGAGGTTGGGGAATTCTACCAAAGTCGATTCAAATTGTCGAAAGAGAATTAATTCTGCGTTATGGATGGGATTGGTTTAATTACAAAGCAGCAGGTAGAATTATCGAACAAAGTTTGGATAAGAGTAGTGTACTCGCAGAGTTAACTTTTGAAAAACCCGATGGTTCTGTTTATGTCTATCAAGCTAAACTTGTTAAAGATCATAGCAAGACACAAACCCTCAAAACTTCTTGTAATGCCAAACACGACACTGTATTATTTAGATATGCTGTTGCGAATATGTGGTTAGCTTCTAGAGAGTTGGTGAAAGTAGCAAGTTAATTTGGGTTTACTGTTTGTCATTATAATTAGTAGCATAATTGGATATTAATCCTCTTCGTTTAATTCCAAGTAAAGCACTTTTTGTTACCGGGTGTTCTATCCAATAGTGTTGTCTATACTTTAGATTAAGTTTATCAATGGACTAGAATTTTTTTAGTCCCGTAATTTGTCCTGTAAAAATATATTTGACTCAATCAGGTAAATCATTGGGGTCAATACCTTGAGACAACAAGTAAGCAATTAACTTTTCTTTTTGCTGACGTTCTTGTTCAATTAATTCTACTGCCCAAGGTAAGAGTTTATCAGTTTCATCCCACCAACGCAAGCAATATCCAGTTCGAGCTTCTTTTGTACCTTGCCAAGTTCCTAAAAATAAGTTCATCGAAGTGATAAAATGACGACCATCGGGGTTTGGCAATTGTAATTCATATCGTCCGTTTTGCAGCTGATAAAATTCTAATAAACCCCCATTTGGATCAAAAATAATATAAACAGGTACTTTTAAAATTTGTTCATAAAAAAACCATTTTCCTGGTGGATAGGTTGGTTTAACAGAATATTCTTCATCTTGGGTTTCTGATAAGAATTCCATTACCACCGCAGGAATATCACCTTCTAATAATGGTGTATAACTTCTACGGTCTGGTAAAATCGATTTTACTGATGGAATATAAACCCAGTCTGGTGCTTTAGCAATAAATTGCCCGTTAATTGTCGCACAAAGTCCAAAATTGGATGCAATTAACATTTGGGGTTGAATAAACCCGGATATTTCTAAACTTTCTCGCAATGCACCTGCTAAAAGTGGTTGCCCAGTATTTTTTACTGGTTCATCCTCAAGTTGAAAATCTTCGGGTAAAGCTTCCCAGGATACCACCAGTTCAGTTGAACACTTGGATTTACTCGTTTGGGTTGCCATAAATACCACCCACAAAGATTTAATCTTACTTTATCACTATTTAGGGTACCGGGCATTGATAATTAACTTACCTACCCGGTCTAATACTCAAATACTTATCGAGACGAATTTTATTGATAATATCATAAATTTGATATTCTTTTGCACCCAAGGTTTTGAGTAGATGAGTTCCTAATTCTAATGCTGCTTCAAATTCTGGTTGTACTACTTCTTTTGCACCCATTTGAGTCAGGATATCGATTTCTTTATCAGAGTGCGAACGCGCAATAATATCTAACCCAGGAGCGATTGACAAAGCGTGTTCTAATAGGGTTCTAGTACTTGCAGCGTCGGGTAAGGCAATTACTAAGGCTTTTGCGTTTTCTAAATGTGCTTTTTCTAATACTAATTCAGAATCAGCATCACCAAATAGGTAAGGTATTTTTGTGCTTCTGAGTCTTTGAATTGCCGGTTCACAATTATCAATCACAATCAGTGGATAACCTTGATTTTGTAAGATTTTGACTACAACTTGTCCAACTCTACCATAGCCGGCGACAACTACATGAGAGTTGATAGTATCTGGAATAGAGAAGCTTTTAGGTGCTTCAAAACGTCGTAAATATTTGAATAAAAACGGTGTTTGTGTGAGTTTATCTGCTATTTTTGGCGCTCTTTCTAATAAAATAGGAGTCACAACTAAAGTGATTGCTGTAGTACCTAAAAGTAAAAGATAAACCTCTTCAGAAATCAGTTTTAATTCCAAACCAGTTAATTCTAATACAAAGGAAAATTCACCTATTTGATTAATACCAAGAGCAGTAATTACTGCTGTTCTCACAGAGTAACCAAATTTTAAAACAATGGGAAATACAATTGCGGCTTTACCTACCATGATTAATGTTACTAAGCCTAAAATTAACCCGAAATTATTAATCAAAATAGTTGGGTTAATCAACATTCCAATGGAAGCGAAGAAAAGACTTGCAAAAGTGTCACGTAATGGTAAAACTTTGGCTAGAGCATGATCTGCATAGTCTATTTCTGATATCATTAATCCTGCCACAAAAGCACCCATTTCAATAGAAAGACCGAGAGCCGCTGTAATTAAAGCTACTCCTAAACATAAAGCGATAATAGTTATTAAGAATAATTCGTCACTTTCAGTTGCTGCAATATTACGAATCAAACCCGGTACAACCCAACGACTTAAAATAAATGCGATCGCTCCAAATGCAATAACTTTAACTACAGCTAAAAACAAAGCCGGAGCAATATTTTCTGGTTGTTTCAATGCTGGCAAAATAGCTAACATAATACCCAAAGCCAAATCTTGAACGATTAAAATCGCCAACATAATTTGACCATGAATTGTATAAGTTTCTCCTTTTTCCGTAAGTGTTTTTAATACTACCGCTGTAGAAGAAAGGGAAAATACTACACCTAAAAATATTCCTTGTGGCAATCCCGAAGCCCAACCCAAAGTAACAGTAATTAGGGTTACAAAGATAGTAGTTAATGCAATTTGTAATAAACTACCACTAATAGCAATATCCTTAACTCGTTTAACCTCAGCGAAAGAAAACTCTACACCCAAAGCAAACAGGAGAAAAGCAACCCCAAATTCCGCTAAAGATTTGATTAAATTGACATCGTTTAATAATTTAAAGCCAAAAGGACCAACAATCAATCCACTAGCAAGATATCCTAATAAAACAGGTTGACGCAGCTTGTGAGCAATATATCCACCCAGCGCCGATGCTCCCAAAACTGTGGTAAAATCAACAATTAAACTATGCCCTGATGCTGCCATCTCTTTCCTTTTTTGGTACGCTATTTTTATTATCAGGTTAGCGCTATATGTATAAAGGTATCGGTAGAATCTATCAGAATTATATATAAAGTTAATTACTCTACAAAATTATGAGAAAATTTTTGCAATGGCAAGGTTATTGAAATGTCAATAATCGGTGAAGTATTGAGGATATAGGGAATATTTATCTAGGAGCAATACTTAAATAAATTGTGATATTTTCAACATCATTTTGACGTAGATATTCATATACTAAGATTGTGTTTTAACAAAAATTCAATTACCGATTTTGGTATTAAAAATTTCCCAATGGCTAATACTCAACATTTGCAAAAGTTGAACCAAGGTACAGAACATTGGAATCAATGGAGAGAAAATAATCGAGAAATTCCTGATTTTAGCAATACTGACTTAACTCATATAGACTTTTGTCACATGAATCTTCAAGGTGCGAATCTTGAGGGTTCTAATTTAAATGGTGTCAAACTTATTTCAACTAACCTTAAAGGTGCTAATCTCAGTAGTGCAAATCTCTGCGATGCCGATTTATGGGATGCCAACCTTAAAAGTGCTAATCTGAGTTTTGCAGACCTTTTGTGTGCAAATCTGACAAGTGCAAATCTGACAAGTGCGAACCTTAAAAGTACTAACTTAAAAAATGTTACCATTGATTCTTCCACAAAAATAGATAAGAAATGGCGTTTAGTTTGGCAACTTGTCACTGAAGGAGGTGAAAATAAAAACCTTAAAGATAGGAAACTTAGCAATGCCAATCTGAAGAATGTTAATTTTTGTAATGCAAATCTTCAAGGTACTAACCTCAGTCATGCTCAATTACGGGGAACAAACTTTAGTGGTGCTAATCTAAAAAGCACTAACTTTGAAGATGCTGATATTATGAACAGTAACTTTACTTTAGTTGTAAATTTAACTAGTCAACAAATCAAAGCTGCGATAAATTGGCAAAAGGCAAAATACGACTTGAATTTTCGCGTTAAACTTGGCTTGATATAGCAGTGTGTTTGATTAATAACATATCCTTGGGGAATAGTGACTCAATTGTTAAATTTGCTGCATTAAAATTATTGCAGAATCAGTTTTTTGACTATTTGCTGATTAGGAAATATAAGTCCTGACTAATATCGAATTTATCCTAGCATTTTCAGCGTTTCGGGCTACTACAAATACCTAATTTTATTCAAACATCAAACCGAATTTCTATATATAATCAAAAAACTATAAGTATATTTCAAAATTTCAAGTTAAAAATATTTCATATACATCGTATTTTATCTAACACTCGCATTACTAGACAAGTAAATAAACAAACTATACACTTTCTTGATTTGCTAAAAAAATATTCATAACATTGTTTATATTATAAAAAAAATATAATTTATATTCTGTTTTTTGGACAATCTATTGTAACTTTAATCTTACATTGAATAATCATTTCATTTTGATACTTTTCAGCATGGAAACCCTGCGTTTGTATGATTTTTTACCATCAGGTAATGGCTATAAGATACGTTTGTTATTAACACAAATTGGTATGCCATTTGACAGAATAGAGATAAATATATTAGAAGGAGAAACTAGAAGTCCAGAATTTTTAAGCAGAAATCCTAACGGTAAAATACCACTTCTAGAAATTGGTGAGAATAAATACTTAGCAGAGTCAAATGCAATATTAATGTATCTAAGTGAAGGAACAGAATTTTTACCTTATGACCGTTTTTTAACAGCACAGGTATTACAATGGTTATTCTTTGAACAATACAGTCACGAACCATTTATTGCTACATCTAGATATTGGATTTCTATTTTAGGTAAAGCAGAGGAATATCAAGAAGCATTAAAAGAAAAGCATGAGCGCGGTTATCAAGCGCTGGAAGTGATGGAAAATCATTTAACTGAGAAAACTTTCTTTGTTGGAGAACGTTATACAATTGCTGATATTGCTTTATTTGCTTATACTCACGTTGCAGATGAAGGAGGATTTGATTTAAGTCGATTCAAGGCGATTTTAGCTTGGATAGAAAGAGTCAAAATGCAACCGGGGTATATTGGGATTAATCAAGGATAACAAGAATTGGGAATAGGGAAGAGGGAATAGGAAATAAGCAACTATCAAGAAGTCGGGTTTTTTCCCTGAAATATCTGTCACAGAAGATAAGTGTGATAAAAACCCGACTTCTCACCCTACTTTCTTTTCGATAGAAGATTACGGATAAAAAAAACCCTTCTAGACGCTCTTAGCGCAGAGGAAAGAGGTGAAAAGAGATCATTTCTAGGGGTGAAAGATAATTTTAAAACGATATAGGAATAATCCTTTATTCCCCAGGTACTAATAAAAGAGTTGATTTTGTATTTTGATCAATTTTGTCATCTTCCCAAAGCATGGAATGATATTTAATATCACGCCACGGTTCAATCATATCAGTATAGTGAGGATTAAATGCGTGTCCCGATTGTCCAGTACTATGAATTGCTTGGGAGTTATCGAATGAGGCTAAATCAACAATCATTCGTAATGAAGGAATATGAGTAACTTCAAAAGATGATTGATTGGCTTTCCAACGGTTAGCATTGACAGTTTCTCCATCTCCTGCTGCTGCAAATGTTCCCCGATTAAATAGTCTTTCAATCACAGCAACTCCCGATTTACCTAAAGTAACATTACGAAAGTTGATTTGATGTAGCTTTCCCCAAGTCCATTTTTGGGGATTATAACCCAAACTATTTTCTAATTCTGCTACTGCTTCTACTAATGCTTGTTTAAATATCTCATCCCGATTTTCCACTTGTGGTGTGTTGCGATTATCCCACCATAAATTATCTGGTTGTTCCATTAAATTTTTCACAACAGCATACCAGCGATCGCCACCATCGGGATGATAATCTAAAGGTAATTCATCGTGGAATGTCAACGCTAATAATTTTTTCCAGAATGTTTCAAAAATCGCGGATGCTGGTGATTCTATCTTCAGTTGAAAATCCCAGTTGAGTAACAATTGACGCGCATTTTCAATACTATCATCATCAAAATCAATCGACTTAAATATTGGCATCAAATCCCGTGCATTAATATCGAGGTTATCACCTTGAATCGACTCAATATCAGCCAAAGTTAACAATTTATCGGTATCAGAAATCATTTCTTGAATACGTTTTGCACGATACCCGTGAACCCAATCTTTAGTAATCACATAGGGATAACTTTGATCGACTATGGCATTATTCGCGGTAATAATATATCCTCGCGATGGATTAAAACTATGGGGTAATTCCTCAAAATCAATATAACCAATCCATTCATATTGATCATTCCAACCAGCTACAGGATACCGTCCATCTCCTTGTTTGCGTATAGGAGTTTTACCAGTCATTTGGTAGCCGATATTTCCATCAACATCTGCGTATACTAAATTTTGAGCCGCAATATCAAATTTACTCGCAGCTGTACGAAATTCCGACCAATTTTCAGCACGATTTATTTCTTGGATAGCAGTAATTAACTGTGAAGGTTCTAAAACAGTCCAACGTAGAGAAACAGCGTAATTTATCGGGATATTTACTGATGATTTAGGAAACTTTTGTAACGAAGGTAGAACATCGGAAAGAATCGCACCGTGTTGAGTGTAGCGGACAATTTGATTTACTGGTTCGGAGTCCGCAACTTGAATTTCTTCGTTAACAAGTTGCATATCCACCCATTTACCATTCATTTCATATTGATTGGGGTTTTCGGGATTGATTTTTTCTACATACAAATCCATGGTATCGGACATGACATTAGTTACACCCCAAGCAATGCGCTGATTATGACCGACAATTACCCCCGGTACTCCCGCAAAGGAAAAACCCGTAACATTATAAGGACAGTTATTGGTGGTTGAATTACTCCTATCCCCTTCTAAAATTACCAATCTCTGTTTACCTCTTTCCTCCGTGTTCTCTGCGTCTCTGCGGTTTTTATTTTCTCCCTGGAGGGAGACGCTGCGCGAACGGAAATCTTCTACCGGGAAGGGAGTAGTTGTTGAAATACAGTGTAAACCAACTTCATACCAAATTGAAGGCATTTGCACCGCTAAATGTGGGTCATCGGCTAAAATCGGTTTACCAGTTACTGTACGTTTCCCGGAAATAGTCCAACTATTAGAACCTACACCGATTCGAGTACCACCGAGAATTTCTTCTATGGCAGTTACATTACTAGCAATCGATTTCAAATCAGGGGTAATATTTTGGAGAGCGAGTAAATTTATATCTTGTTTTGTTTTTGTTTCTTCTGCTTTTTTAGCTACTTTGAATTCAGGTACAATTACGGGAAAATCATCAGGATAAACCGGAAAAAGTTCCTCTACCCGTTGTTGAGAAAAATCTTTTAATAGGATACTACGTTCAATCTCATCACCCAAATTTGTACTCAGGTCATAAGCCATAACTTTACCCCAAAGGATAGAATCTATGGGCTGCCAAAGTTCCGGATGATACTGGCGATGTATCAGTTTTAATACGGCATATTCTAAGCTTAAAGCGCTACCTTGATGACTTACTAAATAAGTATTTACACCTTCTGCATAAGCTTGTAAATTTGTCTTTGTCTCGGCATCTAATGTAGCAAATTCCTGCTCTGCTATGTGCTGCCATCCCATAGTCCGTAAAAATTTATCTTTATCTAACTGTGATTCCCCAAACATTTCTGAGAGTCTTCCAGCACCAATATGTCGCCAAAAATCCATTTGCCAAAAGCGGTCTTGAGCATGGACATAACCTTGTGCTAAAAATAAATCATGGTTAGATGCTGCATAAATTTGGGGAATTCCCCATTTATCTCGTAGAACTTTGACTTGATTTTCAAGCCCCCGAATCGTAATTGTGCCGTTTTCTTGAGGAAAAGATTTTCTGAATGTGTAAGTAGTTAATCCTGCTAAAGTTAGAATTAATACTAGAATTAATATTCCAATATTCTTAAATACTGCTCCAAACCCATCTTTTTTAAGATAATTCATTTAATTTATCCATCAAATTGCCAACTGTATAATTACGGTTAAATAAGCGATATTATACAGGTTTGCAGGCATTGTTGAACGAATGGGTAGAAAAACAAGATTAACGTTTGGTAGTAAAAACGTTAGTGAACATCATTAAAAAACCTCCGATGAGAATTGATAATGCCAGCCCTGCTGTAACTAAATCGAGTATGTTGGTATTTTCCATATTTTTAGTTGTTAGTAGTTAGTTGATGGTTGTTAGTTGATTTAAAAATCAACTCCACGCTTGGGTTCTACTCCATGATTAGCATAATGTTTGTGACAGTAGACTTCAGAATGAACGCTGGCTAATTCAAAGTATTCTGGTTGATTTTGGCAACGTCCTGTGATAATAACTTCTGTATGACGGGGTTTGCGAAGTAATATTTCCATAATCGGCTCCACTGGAAGTAATTCTAAATCTACAGTGGGGTTGAGTTCGTCAAGAATGATGGTTTTATATAATCCCGAAGCAATCGCTGTTTTGGCGATTTCCCAACCTCTTTCGGCTTCTACATAGTCCAATTCTTGGCGAGAATTACGCCATACTATAGCATCTCGACCACAACGTTGATGGTCTACCACTTCCGGATAAGATTGTTGTAGTGCCGAAATGGCTTCATCTTCAGTATATCCACTGCCACCTTTGAGCCACTGCATAATTAATACACGAGTCGAACCGGGATGATTTATTCCTCTACCGATGGCTTTTAAAGCTTTACCCAAAGCGCTAGTGGATTTGCCTTTACCGGAACCAGTATAAATTTCGATACCTTCCAAACCATATAGCTTTGCTGTGGAGTGGGGCTTCATTTCTGAATGTAAATCGGCAATATCTAAGAGTTGTTGGGGCGCACCTCTGCCGGTAGCAATGATTTCCAATTCTTGGGGTTTGGATTGTAAAGTTTTGACAACTTCATCGACTTCCAGTAAACCCAAATCTAATACAGGGTTGATTTCATCTAATACAACAACCGAATATAACCCTCCGGCAATCGCACCTTTGGCAACATCCCAACCTCTGATTGCTTCTTGTTTATCGAAGGGGATAACTTCATTCTTATCAAAGAATTCTGCCCTACCAGTGCGTACTTGGTCAATTAGATGGGGAAAACCGCGTTGTAAAGCTGCTATCGCCCCATCTTCATCGTAATCCCTTTCCGGACCTTTGAGAAACCGCAGCAACAACACCCGATTGTAGTTATTTGAGTTATTGATACCCAAACCAATTGAACGTAAAACTACTCCTAAAGCAGCTTGAGACTTACCTTTACCAGCCCCATCGTAAACGTGAATTTGACCTTTAAGCCTTGTGGGGCGTAGTTGTGCTGTGCGAATACCGATGCCGTTCCTTGTCATCTCAACCCTACTAGCTGTAATGTGGCAGTCTTTTATCTTACCGAACTTCATGTACCATCGGGAAGGGATAAAAACTCATAAAAACTCATAAAAATTCAAATACAAGATTCTGACTCAAACCTCCTTGAGGAAGAGTAAATCTGTTTTTTTGTATGGTAATTATTTATTTATACTTTTTATACTTTTTTCCATCAACTCTATTCTCTCATAACCTGCCTTGCATTAAACAATTATTTATCTTTATGCTAGTTCTGGTGTAAAAAATGGTAAAACACGTAAATTCCGTTTAATATTATTTTTTGATACAGTCATTAGATTACAGCCGTAGTACATTACATTACACAGTATTTGGTAACAAGCATATGCCAAACTTTGACTTTTCTGACTATTTCCGAGCCTTTCCTTTTGGGCTAATCATATTTGACTTTCTATTTTTATTGATAGCGATTCCCATAGAAGCATACATTTTGAATAAGAGATTAAAGTTCGATAAAAGAACCAGTGCTTTTTATGCAATCTCCATAAATGTGTTTTCCAATGCGATTGGTTGGATAGTTTTCTTTTTGATAGAACCAAGTCCTTTTTTTGGTAATTATAAATTAGGATTAATAAGTTTTTTACTTTACAATCGCATAGAAGATAATATTTATGGCGATATAGTTCTTGCTGCTTTTATCACTTTTTTTGGGACTTTGGTGGTAAAGTTCGGATTGTTAAGATTGTTGATTATCGCATTAAGCGAACCTGATGACAAAAAGGCAGAAGCAGAACCAGAGAACTCGATTCTTTTGTCAAGAAAAACGCGCCGGGGCAGCAAAAAATTTCAAAATACTAGTTTGTTGACTACTACATTAATAGCTAATTCATTCAGCTATAGTGCAATTACCTTGGTTCTATTATTCCGTGTATTCGCTCGCACAAATTTATCGTAATCACCGATAATTAGGCTAAATATCAAAATATTAATTGTTGTGAATGATCGTAATTAATTAGGAGAAAAAATGGGCGTAATTAGGCAGACTTTAGATTTACTTGGCTTAACGGTTCTCTTTGATATTTTCAAAGACATTGTTGAACGAATTAAATATATATTCATCCCACCGAAAGCTTTTTCTTGGCAGACATTAATTTATCTCAGTGTATTTTCTTGGTTAATGTCATCTTTAGCTGGTAGTCCGATTCAAAATATTATTGCATTTTTTGGTTGGGTATTTTTAATTGCTGGGACTTCTTGGTATACCACCGATAAACCTTTGTATATACCCGGAACTATTATGCCTGTGGGAGCAGTAATCACAGGAGGTATAGTCAGTATTTTCGCTTTTCAGCGAGATGATGCAATTGTCGCTAGAACAATTATTTTTTGGCCGACAATATCTGCTTTAATTACTGCTATTCCGGAGTTTTTTGAAGGAAGCGGTACCGATGTTAAAACTCAACTACCAAAATTAGAAGACCGTGAAAGTTTGATAGTTTTAATTGGTTGCTCTATTTTATTAAGTTGTTGGTTAAATGTTTATGTAGTTACAGATAGATGGATCAGCGAATATCCCAGCGCTAAATATCCACTTCCTGAGAGGGTTGATGACAAAGAAATTCGTCAACGCAGTGATTTATTAACGTTTTTGGAACCTGGAGATCCAATTCCCAAAAATGGGGTTTTAATTTTAGACAAACTTCAGCAAGCGGTAGAAACAACATTAAGAGGAAAATCTTGGTCTAACGTTGAACTATGGTTAAAGAACGCAAATCAAGAGGTTAGCAAGCTTGGAGAAGATGTAATCAGGATTAATTTAGCTGAATTTGAAGAAAAAGATTTATGGAGTACTCAAGCAACCGTAGACAATATTGACCCAAAAAATCCCAGTTCTTACATCTTAAATTTATTTAGTGTATGGAATGGTCCGAGTGCTGTACCCAATGGATATTATCTCCAAAAATCATGTCAAATTGAACCCATCACAGAACCTGTTGACACCCTCAATCCTCAAAATGAGAAAATCACTGTTGCAGAAGTCGAGTGTTTACCTAAGATTTCTTACTTTACCGGAAATCCTCCCCAACAAAAGCGATAAATTGACAATTAGTAATTGATAACTGATAACTGATATGTAGAAATGACTAATTGTTAAATTACTATGAATCTGAATCGAATATTTGCGATCGCGAATAATGCTTTCTTGGAGGTAGTGCGCGATCGTATTTTGTATATTATCGGTTTTTACGCAATTATTTTGACGATTGCAGTTTTTTTTCTACCGCAAATAGCAGCCGCGACTGAAGATAAAATGTTTTTAGACTTGGGTTTAGCAGTAATGAATGTCCTGAGTCTAATTATTGCCGTATTTGTGGGTACAGGATTAATTAACAAAGAAATCGAAAAACGCACGATTTTAATGTTAATTGCTAAACCCGTCAGTCGCAATGAATTTATTATTGGGAAATATTTCGGCTTATCGGCTGTTTTAGGATTAATTGTCACTGCAATGAGTGCTATTTATTTGATATTTCTACAAGTAAATAATATTAATTATTCTGCCACAAGTATTATAGTTAATGCTATTTTCCTGATATTACAATTATCTTTAATCAGCGCGATCGCGATTACTTTTAGTGTATTTACAGCTTCAATATTAGCAACAGCTTTAACATTTGCAGTCTATTTAATGGGAAATATCACCCAAGATTTACTTAATCTAGCTCGAATTAATCAAAATCCCGGTTTGGAAAAAATAACTCAGGGTTTATATTTACTTTTACCAGATTTATCCCGTTTAGATTTGAAAAATGAAGCTGTTTATGGTTTATCAGCATTACCCGATTCCACAACGTTATTTATAAATGCTGGATACGGTTTGATTTATACCGCAATGCTTCTAGCTTTAGCTTCTGTAATTTTTTCCCAAAGAGAATTTTAGAATAACTATCGGAGTTAGGAGTTAGTTTTGTAGAGACGTAGCAATGCTACGTCTGTACGGGAATTAGGAATTAGGAATTAGGAATTAGTAATTTGATAAATCACAACTGTCAACTGTCAACTGTCCACTGTCCACTGTCCACTGTCCACTGTCAACTAAAGCAAAAAATTTGAATTTCTTTGATTCTACCATCAGGCATAATTGCTTGGTCTAAATTAGCGTTTCTTAAGTTTGTACGTTGCAAATTTGCTTCTCTTAAGTTAGCTTGGGTTAAATTAGCCCAAGCTAGGTCAGCATTAGTTAGATCAGCTTGATTCAAATTTGCTTCTAATAAATTGGCACCACATAATCTGGCATTTTGAAGATTAGCTTTGAACAAATTCGCTTCAATCAAAGATGCTTCAATTAGTTGAACTTGACTTAAGTTAGCTTTTTGTAAATCTGTATCGCACAAAGAAGCTTCTCGTAAATTGCTACCAGATAAATTTGCACCTGAAAAAATTGCACCACATAAAGAAGCTTGTCTAAAATCTACATGAGTTAAATTAGCTTCACGAAAAGATGCTTCATGCATATAAGTTTCTCGCAAACAAGCTTGAGTTAAATTTGCATGATCTAATTTAGCTTTCTTGAGAATTGCTCCGCTGAAATTAGCATTACGTAAATCTGCTCCTGTCAAGTTGACTCCGGTTAAATCAACTTTTCTTAAATCTATTCCACGTAAATCGTATCCGCTAAAGTCTCTTTGTCCAAAACTATCGGTAATTTGACTTAATACGAATTCCTGTTTGTCAGCACGATTATCCATAATATTTTTCTGTGAGTGTAAAATTTGTTAAATCGCCATCCTGACAATTACTGTATTTCGAGGTTACACCCTAAAACCAAAAGATTAGAATAATCAATTTTAAATTTTTTGCAAAAAAATCATAAAAAATCTGCAAACAATTGAAAATAGCTGTTTTATAGTTAAATCATTTGTCAAAGCATCCTGATAAAATCACCAAAACCTGATAGCTTTCATATATATAAATATCAAAAGTCATCATATTCTGACTGCTGATTTTCATTTGCGTATCGCGCTGTATCTCTTTACCGTTTACATTAAAAACTTTGCGTACCTCCGCGCCTTCCCTCAGTGTCACTCCGCATTAAAAAAAACAAAAACTTCAAATTCAAAATATAATTTAAACTTAATACTTTATTAACCAAAATGTTAAAAATAACTTGTATAATTATTTATTAAAATATTTTAATTAAACAGAGCTAAAGCTCCACAAAAAAATCAAAAATTAACTATCTTCACCCCAAGTTTTTAATTGGAAATAAACCAACACCATTGCGATCGCGAGTAGTACAGTTGCGGCTGCGGCTGCATAACCGAAATCAAATTGACCGAAAGCTTCTTGATAAATATAATAAACCAGTAAATTTGTAGAATTGAGAGGACCACCACCAGTAATTACATAAACCTGCTCAAAACTGCGTAAAGTGAAAATCACAGTAGTTATGGTTGTGAATATCAAAGTCGGTCGTAATCCCGGTAAAGTTACGTACCAAAATTGTTCCCAATTGTTAGCACCATCAAGTTCTGCTGCTTCATAACGACTAACTGGAATAGCTTGTAAACCAGCTAAAAACACCACCATATTGAAACCAAGCTGTTTCCAAATACTTAACAAAATTATCACAGGCATTGCCCATACAGTACTGCTCAACCAAGGAATAGGTTGAATCCCAATACCCGAAAGAACTGCATTCACCGGACCTTCATTTTGAAATAACCAGCGAAATCCCAAACCAGCAGCGACTAAAGAAACAATTGAAGGTAAAAAATAAGCAGTTCGTAAAAATCCCCGCAAAATGATATTTTGGTTTAATAGTACAGCTAATCCTAAAGGGATAACAATACTAGGTATTACCGTAGCGACCGTGAAATAAAAAGTATTCCACATTACTTGATAAAAATCAGGATTAAGTATTAAACGTAGATAATTTTTTAACCCCACCCAAGTCATACCTTCTTTAGTAAAACTACCATTGGTAAAGCTGAGGTAAAATAAATAGCCAATTGGTCCAATGACAAAGACAAACAGTAGTATAAGTGCCGGAGTGAGAAAAAACCAAGCTGCAAAGGTTTCGTTGTCTAGTAGATTTTTGAAAGAAGATTGGGAAGTTTTAGGATTTTTCTGCATAGAATGCGATCATAGAAGCGGGTAAAGATATTTTACCTAAGTAGGTGTCGCTAGTCGATTTTGTTAACTGACATCTTGCACAGAACTACATAATCAAAAATATAAATAAAAATATTACCAACATAAAAATGTAATATTTTAGTCCATTTTAATGGACTTATGCTATCAGAATGGGACTTGCAGTCCCAGCCGGGTAAGAACCACAGGAAAACAATCAGTAATTATTTTGAGTTAGGAGTTTTGATGGTGCAAGATATAAATTAAAGCATTTGAGTAGATAGAAGACGGAAAAATACGGAATAGGCAAAAAAAGAATTAAGATTTTACCTATTACCAATTTTTTTTTAATTTGACAAAAATATGAATTCTCTCTCCCCAAGTTTGGTATCTCCCGATGTCCCCACACAGTCACAGGTATCAAAACCTTTAAAATTGGGAATCATGGCGAGTGGCAATGGAAGTAATTTTGCAGCGGTTGCCCAAGCCATTCAAAACGGACAATTAAACGCTCAAATTCAAGTTTTAATTTACAATAATCCCGATGCTTATGCAGCAGTACGTGCCTCGAAGTGGAATATTCCCGCCATACTCATCAATCATCGCGACTACAAGCACCGAGAAGAGTTAGATCAGCAAATTGTCCAAACATTGCATAAACATGACGTGGAATGGGTAATTATGGCTGGCTGGATGCGGTTGGTAACTCAAACTTTAATCGATGCATTTCCCGACAAAATAATTAATATTCATCCCAGCTTATTACCCAGCTTTAAAGGAGTAAATGCAATCGAACAAGCAATAGAGGCTGGAGTCAAGATTACGGGCTGTACAGTGCATCTCGTGTCCTTGGAAATGGATAGCGGTAAAATTATCATGCAAGCAGCCGTACCAGTGCTACCTGACGATAATCCCGATACACTCCATAGCAGAATTCAAATTCAAGAACATCGGATTTTACCTTTAGCGATTAATTTAGCAGCGAAGGGGTTAGAACAGTTGACAGTTGACAGTTGACAGTTGACAGTTGACATGAATGCCTGTTGCCTTTTACCTCTTGCCTCTTACCTCTTGCTTCTTGCCTGTTGCCTGTTGCCTTTTACCTCTTGCCTGTTGCCTTTTACCTCTTGCCTGTTGCCTTTTACCTCTTGCCTCTTACCTCTTGCCTCTTGCCTTTTACCTCTTGCCTCTTGCCTTTTACCTGTTCCCAATATTTAATTACAAATTATCCTATTTTTGCTATGGAGGGGTACAATAAATGCCGATTGTCTTCCCATCATATAGTAGAAAATGTCATGATTTCGAGTAACGACTTTCGCTCTGGTGTTTCAATTGTAATAGATGGTTCGGTATGGCGGGTGGTAGAATTCCTTCACGTTAAGCCAGGAAAAGGTTCTGCTTTTGTGCGGACGAAACTGAAAAGTGTGACGACTGGTAATACTGTAGAAAAAACCTTTCGAGCGGGGGAATCGGTACCTCAAGCTACTTTGGAAAAAAGTACTATGCAGCATACCTATAAAGAAGGAGATGATTTCGTCTTCATGGATATGGAAACTTATGAAGAAAGTCGTTTAACTTCCGCACAAATTGGCGATCGCGTTAAATATATCTCAGAAGGTATGGAAGTGAATGTGATTCGCTGGAATGAGCAAGTACTAGAAGTTGAATTACCCAATTCTGTAGTACTGGAAGTTATAGAAACCGATCCCGGTGTCAAAGGTGATACCGCAACAGGAGGCAGTAAACCAGCAAAGCTGTCAACTGGAGCCTCTATCATGGTTCCGTTGTTTATTTCGCAAGGAGAACGTATCCGTATTGATACCCGTGATGATAAATATTTAGGTAGGGAATAACTACAACTTCAATTTATTTTTGGAAAAAACGGCGTTGTCATCTTACTGTGGGGGGATATCTATCCCTACCATTTTCAAAAAATCTCATATATCCATTGATTATCTATAAACTGATTCTATGAGGACATTTTAGCTGTGTCATTAGACTTTAACGAAATCCGTCAACTTTTAGCGACTATTGCCCAAACGGATATTTCAGAAGTAAATCTTAAAAGCGAAAATTTTGAATTAACAGTACGTAGGGGTGCTATTCATCCCCATCCAATACCATCAGAAGTAGTTGCAGTACCATCAGTGCCAATCAACATTCCAGCCCCTGACTTGTCGCTGACAGTGGAAAAACCTGGCAATGGAGGGCATAATCCCCCTAGCTCTACAGCTAAAGATTCCAAACTAGTAGAAGTTCATTCGCCGATGGTAGGAACCTTTTACCGCGCTCCCGCACCGGGAGAATCGGCATTTGTAGAAGTTGGCGATCGCATTCGTCGTGGTGATACAGTATGTATCATTGAAGCCATGAAATTGATGAATGAAATTGAGGCGGATTTATCGGGTCAAGTGATGGAAATTCTGGTAGAAAATGGTTCTCCTGTAGAATATGGTCAAGCTTTGATGCGAATTAACCCCGATTAAGTATTAATCTATATAACGAATGTGTAATTGTAAAAAAAGTTAGTCACCTTAGCGGCGGGTTAATACTGATGAAACAAACGTTGCCTATACCCTCAGATGTGATGCAACAAGTAGCTGAATACTTCAGTCTATTGAGTGAACCAATGCGTCTACGATTATTGCATCTGCTTCGATATGAAGAAAAATGCGTCCAGGAATTGGTAGAAGCAACCCATACTTCTCAGGCTAATGTATCAAAACACCTCAAGGTAATGTGGCAAGCGGGAATTCTCAGCCGCCGCAGTGAAGGAACTTGTGCCTATTACCGAGTGGAAGACCAAATGATTTTCGAGTTGTGTAACCAAGTTTGCGAACGTCTTGCTAACAGGTTAGAACAACAAGCTCGTAGTTTTCGGATTCTAAACGGTAGATGATTCAATTTTGGATTTTGGATTTTAGATTTTAGATTCTACAATTCTTGTTCCCAGGCTCTGCTTGGGAATATATACAGCCTAGGCTCTGCCTCTTAATACACCGGAAGCAGAGCCGAATGGCAATATTTTCCTAGCCGGAGTCTGGAAACTAGAATAAATAGTTATCAGTTAACAGTTAACTGTGATCACTGTTCAATGATTTAACGTGAGTTCGACAAAATCATAGAAGTCGGGTTTTTATGATAAGTATCTGTAACATCAGAAAACAGTAATAAAAACCCGACTTCTTACCCCAGGAAGGATTTGCGATCAAACTCACGTTAATTTAATTAAAGCTCAAAGTTTTTCTGGTAATTGTCACGAGTTAGTGGTTGTTGTAATTCTAAGCCTTCACCACCAAGTACTTCAATTTGTTCACCGTCCAATTCCAGGTAGACTTTAGCGTTGGGATTTAAAGCTGTGGCGGTATATACAACTTGTCCGACACGACCTATCATGGAAGCGCTACCACCACCAAATTGAAAATCGGATGACAAGTTAACTCGAACTTCGTCTCCTTGAGCTTTCATACCCAAGAGTTTGGTTCCTTCAGGTATTGTAGAAGAACCACTTCCTTCTGTTGGCCCAGCTAATAAACGTTGGAATAATGCTTCTAAAAACTCCGAAGGATTATTAACATCTGCTTGGACTTGAATGCTTTGAGGTACTAATTCAAAATTGTTACCATCTTGACTTTCTTGAATCCAATAAACTGTAGCAGTTTTTTCGTTAGTAGCTTTGGGAGTTTCTACTGGATTTTTTGGTTGCTCAATTACAATCGGGGGATTGGGATTGGTGGTATCGCTAGGATTATTGATCGTAAAATAACCCACAACACCTGCAACTGCAACAGCCGCAGTAGCAATAGTTGCCGCAATACCGGAAGAAATACGATTATTTTTTGGTTGCTCTGTCATCTGATACCTTCTATATTAGCTGCGATAGTACCCGTATCTGTGTGAGGGGCTTGGTAGATAACACTGAATGTTCTTTATATAACGGTTTAATTTGCACGAAAGCCGCAAGTTTTGGTTTGGACGGTCTGATAATCTAATTGTAGAATTCTGATTAGAAGTCCGTCACGTTCTTTCCTGATATAAATCCAGTGTTTGATTAAGGTTTTTTACTATTCCTTCAACAAATTATGATGCAACTTGTTCCTCATTTACAGTTACTAAGATTTCAATTCACTTAATTTGTCTAACTTTGTTGCGGCTTGACTTACATCTCTACTTTTATTAACAAAGGTTTTGACTCCTTTTCCGAACGTAATGTTATTTATCGCAGCGGAAATGTTAGCACGATGGGTAACGGTTAACAAAGAATCTACTCCATCAAAACCGATAACTCATTTTTTATCTTTTGCTGCAAAATAGATACAACTTCATCGATGGCAATTTCGTATGATGCGCTACTTTTACGCTCGACAACTTCAACTTTACCTTCTGTTATCGCTCTTCCGGTGACAATTCGATAAGGAATACCAATTAAATCGGCATCTTTGAATTTAGCTCCGGCACGCTCGCTTCTATCGTCTAAAACAGTTTCAATTCCGGCTTGATTTAATTCTGTGTAAAGTTTTTCGGCAACTTCCACTTGTTGAGCGTCTTTAATGTTAGGAATCGTCACAATGGCATGATAAGGAGCAATCGCTACAGGCCAAATAATTCCATCTTTGTCGTAGGATTGCTCTACAGCAGCTTGAGCCATTCGCGAAACTCCCACACCATAACAACCCATTTCTAAAGGTTTATCTTTACCTTGTTCTGTCGTAAAAGTTGCTCCCATAGCTTGGGAATATTTGCTACCCAGTTGAAAGATATGTCCCACTTCGATACCACGAGCCGATTTCAAGCTTTGCTCTGGATTGTGACAAGCGCGATCGCCAATTCTTGCTCTACGTATATCTACTACTATTTCTGGTAATTTAAATTGGTCTCCCCAATTAGCGCCAACTACGTGAAAACCGGATTCATTAGCACCAGTCACAAAGTTCTTTAAATCCACAGCAGTTTTATCTAGCAAACGTAGAAACTTGGGATGAATCTCTTTTGAAGATTTAATATAATCATCACCAATATCTGGTGCAATATAACCCAATGGTAAAGCTTTCGCCGTCCATTTTTCCTGAGCTTCCGGATTTGGTACTTCTAAAGCGATAATAGTATTTGCTTTATAAGTTGAAGCTAATTTAGTTAATTCGTTATATAACTTAACTTCATTTACATCTTGGTCGCCTCGGATATTAACCAAAACCAATACAGTTGTACCGTTATCATAAACTGCTTGATAAAGCACATTTTTGACAACTTGAGTCGGAGAACAATCGAGGATTTTGCAAAGCTTCTCAATTGTTTCAGTATTGGGAGTTTCTCGTTTTTCGTAAATTGTGAAATTAGAAGTTACTGCATCATCCGGTAAAGAAACCGCTTTTTCCACATTAGCAGCATAGATTCCGTCATCGGTATAGAGGACTTGATCTTCCCCAGCTTCCGCTAACACCATAAATTCCGTAGAGCCAGCACCACCAATTGCCCCAGAATCAGCTTCCACAGCACGAAATTCTAAACCACAACGCCGCAACATATTGCTATAGGCTTGATACATATCCTGATAAGTTTTTTTCAAGCTTTCTTCATCAGTATGGAAAGAATAGCCATCCTTCATGATAAATTCCCTACCGCGCATTAAACCGAAACGGGGACGAATTTCATCGCGGAACTTAGTTTGAATTTGGTATAAATGCACTGGTAACTGACGGTACGAACGAATTGTATCACGGGCAATTGTGGTAATTACTTCCTCATGAGTAGGACCTAAAGCTAAATTTTGTTCCCGACGGTCAACAAGGGAAAACATGATACCCTCAGCCTTAGTATAAGTATCCCAGCGTCCCGATTCCTTCCACAACTCAGCGGGTTGTAATTGAGGTAAAAGACATTCCATTGCCCCAGTAGCATTCATTTCCTCACGAACAATCTGAGAAATCTTTTGTAAAACCCGCCACATCAACGGTAGATAAGCATATATACCGCTACCAATGCGACGAATATAGCCAGCACGGACTAGTAACTTATGGCTGGGAATTTCAGCATCAGCTGGATCATCCCTGAGTGTAACGAATAACATTTGTGATAATCGCATCGTGTCTCCCCTTTACTGATTTTGGATTTTGGATTGATCTTACGGCTAAATTCGAGTTTTAAGGATTTTAGATTAACTCCACAAAGAAATTGAAGGAACCTGTACATTAATAAATTATTAATCAGAAAAAATAATATACACTTTCACTATGCGGCTTTATTAACAGTTGGTTCCGGAAGGGGTTCACCAGTTGCTTGATAAGCTATTACTAAAGATTCTAAACACTCGGTTCCATTCGTAACCGCTTCTTCATAAGTTTCACCGTGAGTCCGCCATTGTTGTCCAGGGAAATCAGGAAAACCGACTAAAAAACAGTTATCTTCTTCCGACCATTGAATGATCATTTGATACTTAAGTTTCATTATTATCAGTATTAGCTTCTACTTGATCAATAGCTTTTTGTACATCCTTTTCTTGATAACGCTTAGCATCGTTCCCATCTTTACCTGAAACTGTGAGTTTTCCTGGGTAAAGCGGATGTATCCAGTTTTTATGACTTCCTCTGCCTGGTATTTCGGTAAAACCTGCTCTACGAAGCATTTTTTTGGGCATCTGGTCGAAATTTTACAAATCTATTTTACAAACCTATTGATTTAACTGAATTTGTACATTAATAAATTATTAATCAGAAAAATAATTAATAAAAGTCCAAAAACTCAATTTTTATACAGAAAAGACTTCTGGAGGGGGTTTGGGGGACGGCTGCGTCCGAAGTTTGGGGGAGAATCCCCCAATGTCTTGGTTTTTTCAACAAATGAAGTTTATTATTAACAAATTAATCAGCAGGCAATTTTAACTAAACCATATTTAATTCTAAATGTTTTCATTTATCAAAAAAATACAAAACAAGGAGAAAATAACATTGTCCCTCAGTATTAATCAAGCACAACCACCTCTAGAATTTATTCCTCCAGCGTTTAACCCCTATGTTTTAAGAATTACCCAGTTGTTATTACCAGCTTGGATCAAATCCCTAACCATCATTAATCAAATTGAAGCAGAAAACGTCAAAACTTTAGTTAAATTAATCGATGAATTTCAGCAAAAAAAGATTCGTTTTTTAATTGCATTCCGTCATCCTCAAACAGAAGATCCTTTTGCACTAGCTTACTTGTTTTCTCATATCGTACCGAGAATAGCGCGACAAGAAGGAATTAAACTAAAATATCCCCTTCATACCCATTTTATTTACGATCGCGGTATTCCCCTGTGGGCTGGTTCCTATGTTGGTTGGTTTTTCTCGCGTATGGGTGGTACACCAATACATCGAGGTAAAGCCGATTGGACGGGATTAAAGTCGGCAAGGAATTTGTTTGCAAACGGACATTTCCCCATTGCTGCGGCTCCGGAAGGGGCTACAAATGGACTGAGCGAGATAATCAGTCCTTTAGAGCCGGGAATCGCTCAATTAGGCTTTTGGTGTGCGGAAGATTTGTACAAAGACAAACGCAACGAGCAGGTTTTTATTTTACCAGTTGGGATTAAATATAGTTATACTAATCCGCCGTGGGAGTCAATAGATAAATTATTAAGCGAATTAGAAGCAGCAAGTGGTTTATCTGTAGATCAAAATGGATTTGATGCAGCTTTACCACAAGAAATGCTTTATCCGAGGTTAATTGGTTTAGCAGTACATTTATTGTCGGTGATGGAAGATTTTTACAAACGTTTTTACCATCATTCACCAGAATTAAAGATATCTGAAATAGAAAGTAGTGATGGAAATGAAGCTATCAAATTACGATTAAAAGCATTATTAGATAGTGCGTTAAAAGTGTCCGAAGATTACTTTTATTTACAGCCCAAAGGGACTTTTAATGACCGCTGTAGGAGAGTAGAACAAGCAGGTTGGAATTATATTTTTAGAGAAGATTTAAAAGATGTTAAAGCATTATCTATTATCGAAAAAAGATTAGCTGATAGAGTTGCCGAAGAAGCGAATTTAAGAATGTGGCATATGCGTTTGGTGGAAAATTTTGTTGCAGTGACGGGTAAATATGTCAGGGAAAAACCCACAGCAGAAAGGTTTGCAGAAACAACTTTACTTATATGGGATATGGTAACTCGAATTAAAGGTGGTAATCCGTTTAAACGTCCGAAATTGGGTAAACAAAAAGTGAAAATTACTATTGGTGAACCGTTGTCGATTTCTGATAGGTTTGAGGATTATCAAGTTAGTCGGAAAAATGCCAGAATTGCGGTTGGGGATTTGACAAGTCAATTGCAGCAGGAAATGGAAAAGTTGATATAAGATTTTGATTAAACGCAAAGGTATGCTGAGTTCAGCGCAAAGGTACGCGGAGAAAGCAATCTTCAAAACTGCATAAGTTCATTTTAGTCGCACCAATTATAATTAGGAGAGCCATGTTGATAAATTATCATCTTAAGTATCTGCCTTCAGATAGATTTATTTATTTAATTTTCTCTTGGTATCTTTTAATAATGAATAGCAATTTGATTTAATTTTTTAGTGATAAATATCTTGATAAATCTACAACTATCTTCTTTTCTCCTTTGAAAATTACCTTATAGAAATGCATCTACTTCGTTTTTGGTGAGCTTAATGAAACAATCAAGCAGGCGCAATCGGGGCGTAATACTCACCCTTAAAGGCTGGGATAAGTTCCAATCTGCAAAAGTTAAAGCCGAATTTGAAGAAAATGCTGGAAACAATTTTACTTTAGAAGCACTTAGCGATCGCACTCTCTTAGCCCTGCACACTATCTCAAAAATATTGGGGCGATCGCAACCTGTAGATAAAAGTTCTTTGCAGTCTGCCTTCGCTGCCTTGAATTTGGAGTTGTGTAAAAACGATTATACCCAACCCAAGCCCCCAGAATCAGAACTCCGCAGCGCAAATCCGCAGTTTGACTGGGGAGAAGCACCGGATGTATCTGTATTTTACGGTCGTAGTGAAGAATTATTACAATTACGCCAGTGGATATTAGAACAACAGTGTCGTTTAGTTGGGCTGTTGGGAATTGGTGGGATTGGCAAAAGTACCTTAGCAGTTAAATTGGGGCTACAAATTCAAGGTGAATTTGAGGTAGTAGTATGGCGGAGTTTGCAAAATGCCCCACCAGTAGAGGAGCAATTAACAAGCATACTGCAATTTTTGCTATGGGCGTTGCGAAAGGAAATGGTAATATATGAAACATTTGATGGTAAAGTATCAAAATTGATAGAATGTCTGCAATCAAACCGATGCCTACTGATTTTAGATAACTTTGAAACAATTTTAACTAGTGGAAATCAAGTAGGGCAATGTCTTCCTGGTTACGAAGGATATGGGCAATTAGTCAAGCGTTTGGGAGAAGTACTCCATCAAAGTTGTGTCTTGATTACTTCTAGGGAAAAACCCAGAGAGATGATCCCGTTAGAAGGAGATAAAACAGGAGTAAAATCTTTGCCATTAAAGGGATTAAATCCCAGCGAGGGACAAGAGCTATTCCAGCAAAAAGGACAATTTACGGGTACAGAACAAGAATGGCAGACACTGATCGAGTATTATGGAGGTAATCCCCTTGCACTAAAAATGGTAGCAGCCGGAACTCAAGAGCTTTTCAACGGTAAGATTACTTCTGTTTTGGAATATATGGAACAGGGGATAGCAATTTTTGACGATATCAGCGACTTATTGTCATGTCAGTTCCAGCGTTTATCAGCAGTAGAAGCAGAAGTAATGTATTGGCTGGCAATTAATCGAGAACCAGTATCTCTTACTGAGTTAGCTGAGGATTTGGTGACATTTACTTCCAAACGTCAATTACCACAAGCAATTAAATCTTTATTACAACGCTCATTAATAGAAAAAAGCGGCGAAAATTTCTTTTTGCAACCAGTCGTGATGGAATATACTACACAGCGATTAGTTGAAAAAGTTTGTCAAGAATTAGTAGAAGAAAAATCTGTCCGTTTACGCTTGTTTCAAAACCATGCTTTGATAAAAGCAACAGCCAAAGACTATATCCGGGAAACACAAAAGCAATTAATTGTCCAACCTCTGCTTGAGCAATTGTTGTTAGAAATAGGCTCTCAACAAAAGCTGGTAATTTTATTGCAAGATGTATTGGAGGAGCAAAAATATCAAGTTGCAATATTAACTGGGTATGCGGGAGGTAATGTCCTCAACTTGTTAACACATTTGCAAGTAAATTTACAGGAGTATGATTTCTCAAATTTGACTATTAGGCAAGCTGACTTACAGTGTATAAATTTAGCTAGTGTGAATTTCCAAAATACTGCTTTTGAGCAGTCTGTATTTGCTGCAACTTTTAAGAATATTTATTCACTTGCCTTGAGTCCAGATGGAAAACTGTTGGCTACAGGTGATATGGATGGGCAAATTCATTTGTGGCAAATGGCAGATGGAAAAAACTTGTTGACATTTAAAGGACATGAAGGTGTAGTTTGGACAGTCGCCTTTAGTCCAGATGGACAAACCCTGGCAAGTGGTGGTCATGATGGATTAATTAAATTGTGGGATACACAAACGGGAGAATGCCTAAAAACTTTAGATAAACACACAGGTATTGTTTGGTCTGTCAGCTTTAGTGCAGATGGTCAAACTCTAGCAAGTGGTAGTCAAGACGCTTTAATTTGTTTATGGGATGTCCGGCTAGGTCAGTGCTTCAAAGTATTGCACGGTCATACTAGTTGGGTATGTTCAGTCAGGTTTAATGCAAATGGTTCTATCCTAGCCAGTGGTAGTGATGATTGCAATATTCGCTTGTGGGATGTCAGTAAAGGTACTTATATAAAAACTTTGCAAGGTCATACTGGTAGGGTATGGTCGGTTCGCTTCAGTCCAGATGGTAAAACTATTGCTAGTGGCAGTTTTGACCACTCTATTAGGTTATGGGATGTGAGTAAAGGTACTTGCACTAATACATTCCACGGTCATAAAGGTTCGGTATGGTCAGTTTGCTTTAGTTCAGATGGTCAAACTATTGCTTCAAGTAGTTATGATTCCAGCGTGAGGTTATGGAATGTGCAGCAAGGTGCGTGCATTAAAATTTTACACGGTCATATCAGTGAAGTATACTCAATCACTTTTAGTCCAGATAATCAAACCTTAGTTAGTGCTGCTCAAGATTCCACTGTGCGTTTCTGGGATGTAAGTAAAGGTGTGTGCGTGAGAACGTTACAGGGTCATCATAGTGGAGCGCTTTCGGTCAGTTTTAACCCTGTTAGCGCAGCTTCCCCGAAGGGGATTAATTCTATATTGGCGATCGGTGGTTTTGATGGTTTAGTTCGGCTATGGGATGTTGCTTCTGGATACTATACTAGAACTTTACAAGGTCACACAGATTGGGTATGGTCAGTTAGCTTTAGTCCAAATGGTTCTTTACTAGCGAGTGGCAGTGATGACAAAAGCATTAAACTGTGGGATGTTATTTCTGGTGATTGTATTACAACGATTAACGACCATAGCGGTGGAGTAATATCAGTGACCTTTAGTCCAGATGGTCAAACCTTGGCTAGTGCTAGTAGGGACATGAGTGTGAAGCTGTGGGATATTCACGAGCATAAATGTATAAAAACTTTAGTTGGTCACACAGATGCAATCTGGTCAGTTAGCTTTAGTCCAGATGGCAATACTTTAGCTACAGGTAGTGGAGACTGCTTGGTTAAGTTATGGGATGTGCGTGAAGGTAAATCTATAACAACTTTGCCTGGTCACACTGATGGAGTCTGGTCAGTGAGTTTTAGTCCAGATGGTAAAATACTTGCTAGTGCTAGTCTTGATGGTTCAATTCGATTATGGGATACCAATAACTTTACTTGCGTAAAAGTGTTGCAAGAACATACTTCTACTGTATGGTCAGTCAGTTTTAGCCCTAATGGTTGTATCTTGGCATCCGCGAGTTCTGATCAAACAATTCGCTTATGGGATATCAGTAATTTTACCTGTGTAAAAGTGTTGCATACTCATAGTAGTGGGGTATGTTCTGTTTGTTTTAATTCTGTTGGTAATATCTTGGTTCATACTAGTCAAGATGGGGGAATTAAGTTTTGGGATGTGGAAACAGATGAGTGCATCAAAACCCTGAAGGTAGATCGCCTTTATGAAGGGATGAATATTAGGGGGGTGACTGGGTTAACAACAGCACAGCGATCGGCTCTTTTGGCTTTGGGGGCTGTGGAAGGTGTGGGGTAGGGTTTATTATCCGTTTTTCAAATGAATTAACCACACAGTTGTAGGTGGCGAAATGGGGTGTTCGTCCCTACAACTATGGTCTAATAAACTGACAATGGCTTTAAATTAGCGTTTTCTGAATTTTACATGATGACCCTGGTGACCAGTTCTCTTGAACGAACCTTTAAAAGCCCAGTTAATATATCCACCATCACCTTGATTAATGAATTGACCATCCTTGAAAATCCAAATGCCATATTGAACATTGTCATATCTAGCTGATTTATAGAATTGAACACCTCGCAATCCGTTTTTATAAGGTTGGCTTAAATTGAAAACCATTACGTTGTATTTTCTGTCGGTGGCATAAAAAGCATTCTCGGCGAGATTTTTAACAAAACCTTCACGATTATTGCTAGTTTTGATAGTATTTTGGATTACCTCAATAATTGGTGCTACATCAACAAATGCTAGAGTATCCGTAGGAATTGTTAGAGCATTCGCAGGTGGGATGGTACTGATTTGAGAAGTAATACTGACTAGGTAGCTAACCACTATTGCTGCTGTGAATAAGCTTAGAAACTGTCTTTTGATGTTCATAGTTTTCCCTCGGTTGATTTTTATTTTAATTTATGGCTTGTATATACTTTGTGAAGCTGAAAGCTATTAAGATTTGACTCTGACGCTCTTTCAAATCGTTGATAGTTGGCAGTTAACTGTTTGTCTTAACTAAGTGAAGTGCAATTTAAGAGTGTGACAGCTTAATGTCTATTGTGCTGGTCTTCCATTGACAAACAATTTGCCATTACGACGCTCTAGATACAGGTCTGATTCTAGAGGAGAGAACATAATACCAGTCTTCTTAAAATCGAAATTTGCTCCTTTGGCACTACTAATGAGTGAATACTTGAGTTCCTTGAGTGTAGTTTTGTAGCTAGCCCAAGTGTTTAAGTTGTTAGGATTTTGATTTCTAAGTCGATTAATCTCATTTTGGACTTGCATAACATGCCCAGGTAAACCTTGTTTTGTGAGAAATAATTCTTTAACCCTTGTACGCTTCATGGTGTTTAACCAACGTCCTGGGTTTTTTGTGGGATCAGTAATCTGATGTCTGTTGTCAATTGAGTTTCTTCGTTTCTTTTTTCTAGGCTTAGTTTGCTTAATATCTTCGGATTGATGTTGACTAATAGTCAAGTCAGAGGTGCTATTTGCTTCACCGACCGCAGTAAACGGAAAAATTGTACTAGCTGATAAAAATGCCCCCAAAATAATCCAACGAATCCGATACCTATAAAACGGCATATTTCCACTCCAAGTTGTTACATAATTACAGCTTGCGTACTTTCCCCTACTTACACAAGGCAACTAAGCCAAGTTAAATTCAACTTAAGCCTTTCGTAAAAAAACAAGAGCGATCTTCCAAACTAACCTCATCACCAGAAGTGCGATCGCCTTTATGAAAGCATGAGTATTTCAGGTGTGACTGGGTTAACAACAGCACAGCGATGTCTACGACGGGCTATGCCTACGGCTCTTTTGGCTTTGGGGGCTGTGGAAGGTATTGGTTTTGAAGTGCGGAATGTGGGATGAAATAAAGGTGAATTGCTGTTTATTTTATAGTTCGATGGTTTGGCTAGTTCGGACTTTTTAAAAAGCCAATAAGTAATAAAACTAATTATCAGACAAATTACAAATATTATTACATTATGTACGAATCTATTCTGTGTGAAAACATAAAAGATTGTAATTTTTATCATCTTAACTTGTGTAAGTATACAGTGAAATAACTGTATTTTTAAGAGTTAGAAAAATCATTGGGTTAAAAAGCCCAACTCAAATTAGTCGCATTCAATCCAGCACAACATATTCCTAATATTGGTGTGGGTGATGTCTAGGACGAGCTACGCGCACTCGTTTGTTCATAAAAGCCTTAAGTTGAAAATAACTTGGCTTAGTTGCCTTGTGTAAGTAAGGTAAAGTACGCAAACTGAAACATGTAACAACTACTCTATAGTAGTCCTGAATCATTTGTGACAATTTTAAGTAGTGCGAGCTTCTAGCTCGCTATTGTAGCGAGCTAGAAGCTCGCACTACACCCATTACCTTTTTATCACCATAATTTTTTACAACTGATTTAGCATTGCTCTAAATGATTTAGAAATTATTATTTTAGGTAAATCGAGTCATGATTTTAATCTAACTCAACGAATTAATCAAATCATTCTCAATCAATCATTGGGTTATTTAAAAATAAATGATTTGAGTAAAGAGCAATTGCAAGAGTTTATTAAAAATTAAATCAATGGCACTACCAAATCCTGGAAAAAGGATAGAACGCTCATTAATGATGTCAGTAAAGCTGAAATTTATTCACTATTTAAAGGACATTTGGCAATAATTTATCAGCGCTGAATGGCTATTTTTTTATCCAAAAAAAGGATGAAAAACTACAATATTTTAGTAATTCCTGATTCATTTTTATTCTATCAAATATCGTAATTAAATTTCATTGGAGAATAAAATGCCGGAAAAAGAAAACTACACATCTCAGGGTTCTGATTCTAAATTTTTATATAAAGGAAAGTTTTTAAATGATAAATTTTACAGAAAAAATCATTGGAGTCTTCTCAGATTTAAGCAGGTTCTGAAAGATTTCAAATTACTTAAAAAAAATAAATAATGCTGATAAAGCTGAGTGTAAATCTCTATGTTTATTTATTGGAGTTATCACATTATTAAGTATTGGTATGTGCATACAAGCAGATTCTATCGCTCAAGCTTTACAGGAAGTAGTCAGACTTTCAGTACAACAAATAATAAGGTTTTTTTAAATCAGAAATCAGCACCGATCAACCATTTCTAATTTATCTGAATCAGATGAATAATTCTGCTAGTTTTAACAGGGCAAACGCAAGAAAAATGACATGATAATATGCTATTGAAATGTAGTTAT
>JACYMD010000099.1 GCA_015272215.1 Rivularia sp. T60_A2020_040
TTATCAGGCTTACTTTTCCTAGAACAAAACTCAGTCTATGACCGTGCAAAGTATAACTTGGTGCTTGAAAAATCAAAAAAATCATCTCAAAATTAATTCTCTTTATAAAGTTATGTTAAGCAAATTAGGAATGTAACTTTTTCCGAATGTAACTGTTTTTTGTTTTCTTAGGGAAAATAGAGTAATAGGTTGATATTATCATGCATCTAATATCTAGAATATCAAATCGTAGATTGTTGAGTGGATTGTTACTTAGTTCACTAATATTGTTACCCACAGTAGCTTTAGCAAATTATTCACCTCAGAGAAGAAATCCTCCTAAAGAAAGTTCTAGAGTTGGAGGTTCAAGAGGTTGCCCAGGTGAAGGGAATATACCTTTAACCGTTCTTCTTGCTCCCCATACATTTGTAGGTAAAACGGCTTCTGTACGTCCTACTTTAGCTTGGTTTGCATCCAAACCTGAAAAGACGGAGATTCACCTCTATGAGTTCGGCAGTAATGATAAAATGCATCAAACTATTGCGATCGCAAAAATCCACAAATCTCAAACCAGAGCAGGGATAAATAAATTCAAACTTCCTCCAGATAAAGCCTTAACAGCAGGCAAGCATTATTTATGGCAAGTATTAGTTCAATGTACAGATGGTAGCAATTTCATACAAGAAGCAGAATTTGAGATAGTTCAAAAGTCAGGCACATTAGAAGCACAATTGTTTAATGTTACAGACAGCAGTCAAAGAGCAAATATATATGCTCGAAATGAGTTATGGTATGAAGCCTTAGAGGAAGCTCTGAAGATTTATCGTCAAGGTCAATTAGGAAAAATAGATTCAGAACTTATTAAAGACCTAATTTTAGTTTACAAGGATGAATTACAAAAAGAACAGGTAGAGGCTAAAAAAGAGCATATTCAAAAACAAATTAGTAATTTACAAGCTATTTTAAATGATAACATTAGTCTAAAAAAATAGCTGTGTTCGAGTAAGTTTTCAAAACTTGCAATGCTGGTGTTTTTAAATGGAGAAAATCTTCAATAAATTTTTGCATTATACAATGAACGCTGCACGTCAGCTTAGGAAATGGATAAAAACTCTCAACTCTCAAGTATCAACTAACTATTCCACTTACCAAATTTCTGCTAAATCCAAAATAAATCCTGGTAACACATCTTCTCCGGAAACGGTTTGTGGAGATTCTAAAATCGAAACTTCTTGATGAGGACGATAAATTTCCACCTGTTTATGCTTACGATTAATTAACCACCCCAAAGCAGCACCATTTTCTATATATTCCCTCATTTTGGCTCTGGTTTTTTCCAAACTGTCACTGGGGGACATTAATTCAACTACAAAATCGGGACATAAAGGAGCAAATCTTTCTTTTTCTTCTTCTGTCAAAGCATCCCATCGTTTCATTTTCACCCAAGATGCATCCGGAGAGCGTTCTGCACCATTAGGAAGTTTAAAACCACTGGAAGAATCGAAGGTTTTACCCAGTTTATTTTGACGATTCCAAGCTGTTAATTGATAATTTAAATCGGAATTTCTGTTACCAGTAATACTCCCTGTTGGTGGCATAATAATTAATTCTCCCGAAGCTGTGCGCTCAAATCTTACATCTGGGTTGTTCTGACAAAGCTGGAAAAATTGTTCGTCAGTCAAGTTGATGTTATCAAGGTCTAATTCAAAAGCAGTATTCATATTATCAACCAAAGGATAACCGGGATATTCTTTTATTTTAGGGAATAGGGAATAGGGAATAGTTAAGAGTTAAGAGTTAAGAGTTAGGAGTTAGGAGTTAGTTGATAGTTGATAGTAGTTATTTATTTCTCCCCATCTACCCCATCCCTTACCCAACTCCACGCAATTTACGAGTATTTTCAACTAAACTTACCGCAAATTTATCTAAACGTTCCGATAGTTTATTGTCTAAAAGTTTACCTTCTTTATCAAATGCTTTCCAAGCTTCACCGATCGCAATTTGTTCGGGTATCACCCAAGCGTGTACCCACCTCATAACTACGCGCAGTTGATTGAGGGAGTTACTATTGGATTGTCCCCCTAAAATACTGATGGCTCCCACTACTTTACCGGATAATTCTTCAAAACTCATCAAGTCTAATGCGTTTTTCAGCACCCCACTTATACCACCGTGGTATTCTGGTGTTGCTAATATTAACCCGTCGGCTTGTTTGACGCTTTCTTGCAATCGCTTTACGTCTGGATATTCGGGATATTCGTCTCCCCCATCGCAAAATGGTAAGTTCATTTTTCTTAAATCCAGAATTTCTACTTCTGCACCCAAGGCTTCTACTCGCTGCACTGCTAAATGCAAAGCTTGATGAGTATAAGACTCTGCTCTTAAACTACCAGCAATTCCTACTATCTTTACCATAATTAATTCTCTTCTTCATTTAAACAATAAATTTGAATCTGAGAAGTCGAGTTTTTACAAGAGTTATACCCAAAAACCCGACTTCTAATTTTTTACTAGGATTAACTTGAAGTCATTACGACTATCAGTATAGTAGCGATTAATGATTAAAAGTGTCAAATAGTTGTGTATAAAGCAATGACGTGCTATATAAGGCAGTGCCTATATGAAAAAAATATGTAAAAATGGTTACTATCAGGGGTATTGATTGCACAAAAATGAAGTATGCGTCCTGAAAAGCGAGTGATGAGATGAAATTAGGGGGGAATGTCTTTTTTATAGAAGCTACACTTTTATTATTGAGAATAAAATTATTTGTATTCTTGAAAGCGATAACTATTGAAATTAGCCCCACCTTATGCGACAACAGACAAAGGGTAACAATCTATGATTAATTTTGAGAAAAAAGCGTTAACAAAAGACTCAGCCATCAAGTCTAAAGCCTTTGGTGGGTTGCTAGCAGTTAGTTTGATGTTATCAGGCGTTTTTGCGGGAACACCTGTATTGGCTCAGCAAAAAGAAAAAAGTGAGCCTTTTACTTATGGCAATTTGATTGAGAAAATTGAGCAGGGTGAAGTTGAGCGAGTGGAACTTGACGAAACCGAGCAAGTAGCTAAAGTATATTTAGCGGAAAAAGGTTCGGAGAAGCCGATAGAAGTCAAGCTGTTAGATCAAAACCCAGAGTTAATTAAAAAACTCAGAGATAATAAAGTTGATTTTGGAGAGGTTTCTTCTCAAAACAGTAGGGTGGCTGTTGGACTGTTAATCAACTTGATCTGGATTTTACCCTTAGTTGCTTTGATGCTGCTGTTTTTGCGTCGGACAACCAATGCTTCTTCTCAAGCGATGAATTTTGGTAAATCTAAAGCTCGTTTTCAGGTAGAAGCAAAAACTGGGGTAAAATTTGATGATGTAGCGGGGATAGAGGAAGCAAAAGAGGAACTTGGTGAAGTTGTGACTTTCCTCAAGTTACCAGAAAAATTTACTGCTATTGGCGCACGCATTCCCAAAGGTGTATTATTAGTAGGGCCTCCGGGAACAGGTAAAACTTTACTTGCAAAAGCAATTGCTGGAGAAGCGGGAGTACCTTTCTTTAGTATTTCTGGTTCCGAGTTTGTGGAAATGTTTGTCGGTGTCGGTGCTTCCCGTGTTCGTGATTTATTTAAGAAAGCCAAAGAAAATGCTCCTTGTTTGATATTTATCGATGAAATTGATGCTGTAGGAAGACAAAGAGGTGCGGGTATTGGTGGTGGTAATGATGAACGAGAACAAACTTTGAACCAACTACTTACGGAGATGGATGGTTTTGAAGGTAACAATGGCATCATTATTATTGCAGCGACAAACCGCCCAGATGTACTGGATGCAGCGCTTTTACGTCCGGGACGTTTTGATAGACAGGTGATTGTTGATGCACCAGACCGTAAAGGTCGTTTAGCTATTTTAACAGTTCACGCTCGTAATAAGAAAATTGACCCGTCGGTTTCTTTGGAAGTTGTGGCTCGTCGCACTCCCGGTTTTACCGGAGCAGATTTAGCGAATTTACTCAACGAAGCGGCAATTTTGACTGCTAGAAGACGTAAAGAGGCGATTACTCAAATCGAAATTGATGATGCGATTGACAGGTTAACTATTGGGTTAACTCTGAATCCGCTCTTAGATAGTAAGAAGAAGCGATTGATTGCTTATCATGAAGTCGGACACGCTTTACTGGCAACACTTTTAGAACACGCTGATCCTTTAAATAAGGTGACAATTATTCCTCGTTCCGGTGGAGTTGGTGGTTTTTCCCAGCAAACACCTAATGAAGAGATGATTGATAGCGGTCTTTATAGTAAAGCTTGGATGAAAGATAATATTACCATGACTTTGGGAGGAAGGGCAGCCGAAGCCGAAGTTTTTGGGGAAAAAGAAATTACGGGTGGTGCTAGTAATGATTTGAAGATGGTTACTAGTCTAGCTCGGAAGATGGTAACGATGTACGGGATGTCCGATTTAGGATTGGTTGCCTTAGAAACTCAGAATCAAGATGTATTTTTGGGAAGAGATTGGGGTAATCGCAACGAGTATTCCGAAGAAATGGCGATCGCAATTGACAAGAAGGTGCGAGAAATTGCTGTTTCTTGTTATCAAGAAGCGCGTCAAATTATGAGTAAACATCGAGCGTTATTAGACCGACTTGTGGATTTATTAATTGAACAAGAAACAATCGAAGGGGAACAGTTCCGTAAAATTGTTGCTGAATATACGGAGTTGCCCAAAAATCAATTGGTGATATCTACTTAGTAGTCTGACAACTCTTGTATTGCTGGGTAAGGGTAGGGAGTAGGGTTTAAGTTACAGTTTCTAACCCCCCAACCCTACTCCCTTTTAATAATTAACTTTTAGGAATACCACTATCTTGTCCTGCATACATTTGACGTAATATTGCACCTGGGTCTACATATTCTCCCTTGTATTTAAGCACCCAATGTAAATGAGGTCCTGTAGTTCTTCCGGTCATGCCGATTCTACCGATTCTGATTCCAGATGGTATTTGTTGACCTTGAGCAATTTTTATTCCACCCCCACGGTCAATCATATAAAGATGACCATCTATTTTAGCAACATTTCCTTGCATATGACAATAACTGTGTTGCCAATCACCAGATTCAATAATAATATATGTTCCGCAAGCACCGCGATCGCCAACTTGAATGACTGTACCTGTAAACCAGTTACGGATGTAACTACCTTTAGGAGCTGCTATATCTAAACCGTTGTGAAATTGAACGCTTCGAGGATTGGTAGGGGAACGACGATAACCAAAAGGTGATGTATAAGCTTGAAAATTCTCTACGGGAAAAGAAGCTTCAGCCCAAGTATTATTACTGAGTGTTGCGACTATATTCGGATTCACTTTTTGAGCTTTAACGATTTCGATTCCGGGAAATAAAGCAATCAAGCAGACAACAAGCAATCCAATCAGAAAAAAGGCTGCTGAGAAGGTTATTCTTAGTTGACGATTACTCATATTAATTAATGCAATTTTGCTCTACGGATGTACCCGTACTCATTCGTTGCAATTAACGGAATCTCTAACTTATGACGGTTGTTTTTAGATAATATTTACGGTTATAATAGTTTATTCGACTTTCAAATCAAATTGACAGCATAAACTTTGAGAAAATCAAATTATTCTCAATATTTGTAACTATTTCCCCAAACTTACTGATTAAGAAGTTTTGATTCTTCGATTTTGATTTGAGATTGTTGAGAACCCCAACTAGTTGATGTATTAGTTAATGTTTGGGGTTGGTTGGAAAACATTGCTTTAAGTACTTGTGCGGGGTCTACATAATTATCACCATATCTGAGTACCCAATGTAAATGAGGTCCTGTAGTTCTTCCAGTCATGCCGATTCTACCGATTCTGATTCCAGATGGTATTTGTTGACCTTGAGCAATTTGTATTCCACCTGCACGGTCAATCATATAAAGACGACCGTTTAATTTTTCCACCTTTCCTTGCATATGACAATAACTGTGTTTCCAGTTACCAGATTGAACAATTATATGAGTACCACAAGCACCGCCATCGCCAACTTGAATTACTGTTCCTCCCCACCAATTGCGAATATAGCTTCCTTGAGGTGCAGCAATATCTAGACCATTATGGAATTCCCATCTGCTAAGATTGGAGGAACGACGATATCCAAAAGGTGATGTGTAAGCTTGAAAACGTTCAACGGGAAAAGAAGCTGAAGACCAAATGTTGTTTACAGCTAATAATTTAGAGTTATTTTCTATTGCTTTAACTGTATTTGAGTCAGGTAATATACTTATTAAAATTACGAGAATAAATCCTAATAAAAATAAAATTTTTTGTCGTTGAGTCATTTTATTATATTTGTAAAATTACTTAGATTGTGGTTGTCTTTGGCGATTTATCAAGCTACCAAAAGTTAATTTTAAATGATGATTTGAAATTATATAATCATGATTTATGACAGCTAATTTGTATTATCGTACTTGAGTATAGGCTAGTGTCAAGGATGTTTTTTTATCTTTTTTTTGATTGTTATTTAAATCAATTAAAATAAAATTGGACTCAGTAAAAATTCTGAGAATTCAATGAAAATTATTAAAAAAAAATCATCTTATCTGGAAATAATACTCAAACAATTGTTAGTTAGCAACTTTATTTTTAGAAGTAGAATTAGGGCTTATGTGTTTTCACATATAAAAAGGCATAAAGTAAATAAAAATACGGAATATCCATAAAGGTTATCTAGACTTCATAAACACAAGTATGAAATACAAGCAGTAATGTTCCCGATATTGGATAAACCCACTATCAAAGAGATTTTCGCAAGTACTCACAGGTAGATTGTTACAATCACCAGAAATGCTGTAAAATAATTATCTTCAAATTAATTGATATAGGAATCCTCCGTAGATTTTTGTATGCCCTTCGCCTTCGCGTAGCGTACCCGAAGCGTGGCAAAGCCTTAATTATTTGTGTAGGGAGGCTGTCTTGCTTTATTGCAAGACGCTTTCATGATTCTATTCGATTAAAGTGTACTGAGTTTTTTCAATTTTCAAGTAGGATTCCTATAATTCAGATAATATTAAGCTTAAAGGTTAATTTAATCATCAAACCTGATTTTCGCAAACCATGTTAATTGATATTCTGCCTTTCAAGTTCAATTTAGATACAACAGCCATTGCTGGAGCAACTTTATGGTCTTTAGGATTGTATCTGGGTTTTTCCCCGGTGAGTGAATGGATAACCGAACAACTAAATCGCTGGTTCAATTTTGCTGAGCAATTTATGTATACTAGTAAATCGGAATTTGAAAAAACCCGTCAAGCAAGAGAATCACAAAACGCTTTCTATGCATCTGTTTTTAGTATCATACCCTTTTTAATCATTGGTACTTTATGCAATTGGGGCATAGAAGTCAGTTTGGGAGAAAGTTGGGGTATCAGTACGGGAATTCTTGCTTGTATGAGTTGCGGAGTTTATGAATTAGGCAGAAGAGATGGAAAAAATAATTAAAACTTAACAGCTAAATCATTTTTAATTTTTAATTATGAAATTTCAATTTTCGATTGTAACTTAGTTCTTAATAATCAATAAATACTCCTAACTAACAAATTTTGTAACTCTTATATGACAAGCTTTTTAACTAAAAAAAATCTATTAGTTTCATGACGAAGCTTGTGGCGGCATTCATCTGTTTCACCATTCTTTCACACCAAAAAAACCTGGTTATTCAACGCAAAATTAAGATTTTGAGACAGAAGATGTGTAATTATTAACTATAAATCTTTAACCTTTAATCTCTAACCTGTTATGTTATCTCCCCAAATTATTTTAGAAACTTTACTTCCATATTTAAAAGTAGCAGCAAATTACGCTCGTTTTTTACAACCAAAAATTTCTGCTCTCCCTGATAAAGATGGAGGAGATAGCTTTTTTTCCGCTGCTTTGACTGATGCTGATTTAGCAATTCAAAATTTTGTTGAAGTTACATTATTAGGTAATTTTCCGTCAATTCGTTTTTATGGGGAAGAATATAAAAGTTCTCCTAATACCAAGTATTTTCGTGCTATCGATTTTGGTGAAAAAGATGATTATTTAGTCACTCTTGACCCTATTGATGGTACAAAATTCTATATGGATGGACATTCTAATTATCAAATTATCCTGAGTATTCTCAATACCGACGATTATGAAGCTGTAATTGCTATTTCTCCGAGTGAAAATGTTTATTTCTACGCTTTCAGAGGCAACGGTACTTTTACAGGTACTTTTGAAATGAATTTGGACGAATGTACTCCACTAAAAGTTAACTCTTCTGCAAAACCTACTATTTTATTAGGTACCTCAATGAGTTCGTTGACTACTGCATTAAAAGATAAATATCAAGTTATTAATGCTGTGGATGATTACTCTCAATCCGTTCAAATGCCTAATCTCAATGCTATCTTGAAGGGTGAATTAACTGGTGCTGTCAAAAGATTTGGTCAGTTTATTGACGGTGGAGCTTTAGCTTTTCTCGCAAAAGAAGCTGGTTGTATTGTTACTACTTTCGATGGTTCTGCTTTACCTCCCCTCAATAGCTGCGAGGATTATAAATTACCTGGATTAATTATTGCAACTTCGGATATAGTACATCAAGATTTACTCAAAGCTGTTCGTACTAATTATCTAAATTGAAATTTAATAGATAAGTAGCTCAAAAGCTCTATATTTGTCTCTATATTAGAAATTCATGTTTTAAATTATATGTCAACCGTAGTAAAAAACCTTTTATCTGTTTATATTAAGTTATCAGGAAGTGTTTCTATTTTATCTGATTAACACAACGTATTTATAAGCCTTTCAAACTGCTCTAATTTTTTAGATATACGTCGCCATAGATTATCAATTTACCGTGACCTGAAACCATTGTCAAATCGTAATCAGAATTCTTAAATGTCAGAGAATCTTGACCAAATTTACACTTTAAACTTTTATTATTCAAATCAATTGCAAAAATCATATTTTCAATACTAATCATTTCCTGTAATTGCTTGTATTAATATTTTTAAAATTATATTGTTTGAATATATAAACATTTTTATTTCGATTGTTCGGCAATATAGAATTTTATTTAGTTGATTCAAAGTTGTTTGAAACAGGTTTATATATAGTTGGTGAGGTGATCATCTGCATTTCGATTATTCGGTAATATCGAATTAACTGCGATCGCGATTTCAAGTTGTAAAAAACAGGTTTATATATAGTTGTTGATTCAAAGTTGTTTGAAACAGGTTTATATATAGTTGGTGAG
>JACYMD010000123.1 GCA_015272215.1 Rivularia sp. T60_A2020_040
AGTTGACAGTTGATAGTTGACAGTTGACAGTTGACAGTTGACAGTTGACAGTTGACAGTTGTTGATTACTAATCTTTAACTTTTAACCTCACATTAGTTTTTTTATTCTTATCTTTGATTTTATATAATCCCATATCACCGCGTAATTTATTTATATTTGAATTTATATCCGAATTAATATTTGGTTTATTCTGAAGATTTTTACCATCAATACTATTAGTAAAAAGTAAATTACGTTTGAAGCAATATTCAAATTGATAAAGTAAAGCAGCTACGATTATGAAAATAATACCGAATACAGTAATTATCTTTTTTTGAGAATAAGTATATCTATGAACTGGTATTTTATAATCTAAATCAAATAAAGGTAAAAGATATGTACACAAAGCAGTTGCTATCATTATAGAAATGACAATTACAACCCAACCATATAAACCTTCCCACCAACTAAATATTTTAATTTCAAAACCTTGAGTATTTTTCATCTCAAGAGTTTGAATTCCTGGAATATATTTACTAAGGAATAAATGTAAAATATGATGAGTAAAGGTAATTACTGGAATAGGAGTTAGTAGGGCAAATATTCCGAAAAAAATAACGGTATGTGGTTTATCTACAATTTCTGCTGTTAAATAGCCTATAATTGCCGTCATGCGAACAATAATTATAATTACATTTAAATAAATAGTGATAAATAAGGCTTTTATCCACGAGCTAGGATATGGAAACCATACATACCAATGGAATCTGCTTAATTTTTGTTTTTGTTTTGTCATGAGAAAGATTGGTAGATGAAAAGCTATCAGACAAGACTTTTCTATTTATACTTCCATTTTTCCCATTTCAAATGCGAAGCTAACATTATAAATAAATTTTCAGTAATTACCGATATTTAGGTAAATTCGCTGTATCTCTTGATTTGGGAACTAGAGAAGTCGGGTTTTTGATGATAACTATTCGTAAAAACAAACAAATCTTTTAAAAACCCGACTTCTGAAAATTGCGAAACTAGAGAAGTCGGGTTTTTATGATAACTATTCGTAAAAAAAACAAATTTTAAAAACCCGACTTCTAAGACACCTTTAATCTTTAAATCATAACTGATAACTGTTCACTGATAACTGATAACTGATAACTGTTCACTGATAACTGTTCACTGTTCACTGTTAACTGATTGAACAGCTTTTTTTTCTGCTGTATCTAACCTTTTTTTATATTCTCCAATTTTTTGTTCAGCCACTATAAAATTAGCACTTTCTGGTGGTACAGTTTCCATTAAAGTAAGCGCGGCTTTCCATTTACCTAAAACGGTATTCCAATCTTCCGGGGAACTTGCAAATTCTTGTAATTGCGCTGCACTATTAGCAAGATTTAATGCTTCATCAAAAGAGTTACTTTCAGGTGATATTCTGGAAATTTGAGTATTGACGACTTTAGTTTCAGCACTAATTCTTTTTTGAATTTGTTCTGCAAAATTACCCGATGATATACTTTGTTGAACGTCTGGTAAAGTGAAAAACATATACAACCACGCACCGACTAAACTAATTACGAATATATTCAGAAATGTCTTTGATGATTTTCGCTCTTTAACTGCAACAGTAGAATTATCTGAGCTATTTTTAGTTGTATCGCTGGTACTTACTACAGTTGTTGAAATCACTTCCTCCTCTTGAATCTTACTTTGTTTTAATTTACTTTTTAAGGTATCTATTTCATCTTCTATATCACTATCATTAGAAACAAGACGAGCTTTAAATAAATATGCAATTTGATATAAAATAGCAGCCGATATAATCCATACAGCAGCAAACAAAAATCTTAAATTACTCGGATTTTCTGTGTATGTTGCAATTAGTTTTGTGTAATTAAGCTGAAATAAAGGTAAAAAAGGTGTACATATTAAAATTGCGATGAATGTGGATAACACAATTACCAACCAACTATATAAACTTTCCCACCAACTGATTAATCCGGGGACAAATCCCGAAGTACCGCTGGTTTTTTGCCCTGGAATTGAAGAAACTAAACGACTGAGGAATAAATGATGAAAAAGCGCGATCGCCGGTATGGGTAAAATTAATATTAATATGACAATGACGGTCAATTGTTCTGGAGTGTTTGATAATTTTGATAAATTAGACAATGAACCTGTATAACGTCTGACAATAGCCAAAAATGTACTCATCAACACAGACAGCATCAAAGCACTTAACCAAGCATTTGGATAGGGAATCCACACGGGTAATCGCATTCGTTTCATAGGGAATACTCTCTATCTTAATTTTTGTAAACGTCACTCTGCCTTGAATACAGTTGCCGATCAACCTCACAAAAAGCTTATTTTTGCATAAGATATTACCGTTTCTCAAGTATCCATTTATAGATATTTTATAAAACTTTATCAAGCAATTAACTTGATGTAAGGTAAAGTGATGATTAAATACACTCGCGAGTTACTGCTTAGATAGCAGAGTCTCAAACCTTTTTGGAAATGCCATAATTGAAAAAATAGAGTTGGATTGCAATGGCTGCTTCATTAAACTACACGAAAGAACCACATAAGGAAACTTATAGTGAAATAATTGATGTTCGTTCAAGTCGTGAATTTGCAGAAGATCGTATTCCTGGGGCAATTAACTTGCCGGTTTTAAATGATGCAGAACGTGCTGAAGTAGGAACGATATACAAGCAATTTTCGCCTTTTCAAGCTCGGAAAATAGGGGCAGCAATAGTATCAAAAAATATTTCTAAACACTTAGAAGAACATTTTGCGAACAAAGAAAAAAACTATCAGCCATTAATTTACTGTTGGCGTGGGGGTCAACGTTCTGCTAGTCTGGCGATGGTATTATCTCAAATTGGTTGGCGGGTAACTTTACTTGAAGGTGGTTACAAAACTTATCGCAATTATGTACGTCAACAATTAGATTTGTTACCGGGACAATTAAATTACAAAATATTGTGTGGTTTAACTGGTAGCGGAAAAACACATATTTTACGCAAGATGCATCAAAGAGGTTTGCAAGTTTTAGATTTGGAAGCTTTAGCAAATCATCGCGGTTCTTTATTAGGTCAAAAATGGCTTGGTGAATCTGGTTTTCAACCAGCACAAAAATTTTTTGAATCGCAATTATTGCAAGTTCTACAAAAGTTTAATCCTGATCAAACTGTGTGGGTAGAATCAGAAAGTACAAAAATCGGGGAAATTCATTTACCTCATTCTTTATGGGAGAAAATGAAGCAGTCTAGCTGTGTAGAAATAAGACTACCTCTTGATGCTAGAGTCGAATATTTATTAAGAGAATATCCACATTTTGTAAATAATCCCGAAATTCTCAAAACAAAGTTAGAGAAATTAAAATATCGTTGTGGATGGATAAAAATCAGTCAATGGTATCGGATGATTGATAATCAAGATTGGGAATTATTTGTCAAAGATATGTTGGAATATCATTACGATCCGACTTATCATAAATCGATGCAAGTGAATTTTGATCAAATTGAAGAAGTAGTTTCTTTCGCTGATTTATCCGATAGTAATATTAATAATTGGTTAGATTCGCTTTGTTTGTCTAGTAACTCTGTCCGCAGCATCTCCGGAGGAGATATTATTAATACTTACGCACAAAAATCAGGTTTATAGGATTTTATTTATCAATAAAATATTTGTATTTTTTTCTATTTTGGATTTGACAAAACTCTTAAATCAGTGAACAGTTATCAGTTACCAGTTATCATTTTAATTACTGATTTGAACTGATAACGTGGGATAAGAAGTCGGGTTTTTATCAGGCTTTTGTGCGATTACGGAATATTAATCGTAAAAACCCGACTTCTATAATTATCCATTCTAATAACAAGAAAAAATAACTATTAGTATAAAATTAGTAAATAATTAATAGAAAATTAGTAAAAAATTAGTAGAAAAAATTATGGCAGTAGAACATTCCGATATTGATATTGCACCATATATCGACCATTCCTTACTTCATCCTACCGCAACTCAACAACAGGTTGAGCAATGGTGTGAAGAAGCAGATAGATATCATTTTGCAGCAGTTTGTATTCAACCTACCTGGGTACGTTTTACAGCAGAAATTTTGCATGGTAAACAGCCGAAAGTCTGTACTGTGATTGGTTTTCCGACAGGAGCGACTACTGCCGCAGTCAAACTTTTTGAAGCACAGGAAGCAGCAGAAAACGGTGCAACTGAATTAGATGTAGTGATGAATTTGGGTTGGTTAAAAGCTGGTAAAACTGAAGAAATACATCGGGAAATTGCCGCAATTTGCGAAGAAACCGGACAAGTTGTTAAAGTAATTTTGGAAACAAACTTATTAACCGATATTGAGAAAAAAATGGCTGCTGAAGTATCCATGGATGCAGGTGCATCATTTCTCAAAACTTGTACTGGTTGGAATGGTGGTGCAACTGTAGCAGATGTCAAGCTTTTAAAGGAACTAGCAAAAGACAGAATTGAAATTAAGGCTTCAGGGGGTATTCGTACTGTAGAGCAAGCTTTAGAATTAATTTTAGTAGGTGCTACTAGGTTAGGTACTTCTCGCGGTGTCGATTTACTACGTCAGCGGAATGAATCCTCTAAAGGTTAAAGGTTGACAGTTAGGAATGAGGAGTTAGGAGTTAGGAATGAGGAGTTAGTGGTTATTAATCATCTGTCCACTGTCAACTGTCAACTGTCCACTGTCAACTGTCCACTGTCAACTGATCTAATTATTAATGAGTAGAACCTACAAAGCAACTGGAATTAATTTAAAAACTCAAGCTTTTGGTGAATCTGATAGAATAGTAACAATTTTGACACGAGAGTTTGGATTAATTAGAGCTACTGCACCGGGCGCACGCAAGCATAATTCCAGTCTTGGTGGGAGAAGTGGAATATTTGTAGTCAATGAATTACTGATTGCTAAAGGACGAAGTATAGATAAAATTACTCAAGCACAAACTATTAAAACGTATCCTAGTTTAGGAGGAGGTTTAGGTAAATTAGCAGCTTCTCAATATTTAGCAGAAATAGTTATTGCTCAAGCACTAAGTGAACAACCTCAAGATGAACTGTTTGAACTGTTTAACGAGCATCTCAGCCGCATACAACAATTATCCAGTACCAGTCAGGATGTTTTAGCATATCTTGTACATGGTGTTTTTCAACTTTTGGCTTTGGCTGGTTTAAAACCTCAAGTAGACGCTTGCTGTTTAACTGGAATTGCCCTTAAACCAGATTTCACTAATCCCAAATCTCTGGTAGGTTTTAGTATTAATGTAGGTGGAGTTATTTCCATGTCAGCTTGGGAAAATCTGCGAACAAAAACTCAAAGTGCGACAATGGAAGAGCAGGTTAGAGTAGAAATAGCATCTACCGTTAAAGAATCTGGTGGGGTTTATTCTTCATCTACTTCGGCTTCATCCCCCATCTACGAAACTATTGTTCATCAGGAAGAATTACCCACTGTGCTACGTCGTTTGAGTGCTTCTGAACTCGATTTACTACAGCAACTAACGCGATCGCAAATCATAGCAGAAACCGCTGGACAAAAAAACTGGTTATATATTGAACGTCTATTAAGACAATATACCCAATACCATTTTGGTCGTTCAATTCGTTCAGCAGCTTTGATAGACTCGTATTTTGCAACAATTTATGGCTAAATTTCCAAAATTTGTGAAGATATTTGAGATTTTTACGGCATTTTGCCAAAAAACTGATTTAACAAACCAATAAACTGGTATTTTTTGGTTAGTAGGGTCGAAATTCGGCTTTGACTTAATTAAGCATATTTTCTCAAGTCCACCATACAGTAAAGTAACAAGATAAACGAAATGTCAGCAAGAGACGTTTCTAAAAACGATTCTAAAAATAACCAAAATCATCATCAGTCGGTTTCGGAAATACCTCGAATCGACGTTGATAAAAATTGGGAAAATAAAATCAAAGATGAATTATGTTCCCACGACAGTAACAGTAGTCATTTAGAAAAAAATTCCCCCGCTACTGCTAAATTTCTGGAAAAGTCCGATTTATCTAAGGAAAGTAATGACAAAAACAAAGTAGTTATAAATACAAATAATCAAGGGTTTTTACCCATCTTGACAAATACTAATTTCCTTGCTTTATGGGGTGGTCAGGTATTTTGTCAGTTAGCAGATAAAGTATATTTAGTACTGATGATTGCTTTGATTAATACTCAGTTTCAATCTGAAGGAAGCAGCATTAGCGGCTGGGTATCAGCTTTAATGATGACTTTTACAATCCCAGCAGTACTTTTTGGCTCTTTAGCTGGGGTATTTGTAGATAGATGGACAAAAAAAACTGTGCTAGTGTCAACTAACATTTGGCGCGGTATTTTAGTTCTAGGAATTGTACCCTTACTATGGTTAGCTAAAGATTGGCATAGTGTAAGTAATATTCCTGCTGGTTTCTTGATTATTTTGGCAGTAACCTTTTTGGTTTCCACCTTAACCCAGTTTTTTGCACCCGCAGAACAAGCTGTAATTCCTCTAATAGTCAAACCGCGTAACTTACTTTCTGCTAATTCACTTTACACTACAACGATGATGGCATCGGTAATTGTGGGATTCGCCATTGGAGAACCACTTTTATCCGCAGCAGACGCTTTATGGCTAAAATTTGTCGGTAGCGGTGGATTAGGGAAAGAAATTTTAGTCGGTGGTTCCTACGCCATCGCAGGATTAATTTTACTATTGCTGAAGACAGATGAGAAACCCCAGTTCAATAAAGATGCTTCCAACGATGTTTTTGCTGACTTGAAAGATGGTTTTGTATATTTAGGTAAAAATCAGCGTCTCCGCAATGCTTTGATTCAGCTAATCATACTGTTTTCGGTATTGGCTGCATTAACAGTATTAGCAGTTCGTATCGCAGAAATTATACCTAACATCGCAGCCGATCAATTTGGCTTTTTATTAGCATCTGGTGGTGTTGGTATCGCATTCGGTGCAATAGTTTTAGGTCAATTTGGGGAAAAATTTTCCACCTCCGAGTTGAGTTTAACTGGATGTGCGGGAATGGTAATTTCACTGACTGGTTTGGCAATATTTACCCAACAATTAGGGGTTGTACTGTTTTTAATCGGTTTGTTAGGTGTATCTGGTGCCTTAGTCGGTATTCCCTTACAAACTGCCATTCAAACTGAAACTCCAGCCCAAATGCGTGGTAAAGTATTTGGTCTGCAAAATAACTTAGTCAATATTGCTCTGACTTTACCTTTAGCATTAGCGGGTATCGCTGAAACTTTTTTTGGATTGCAGACAGTATTTTTAGCATTAGCTGCTATTGTTTTATGTGGTGGTCTATTCACAAGGTATAAATCTCCTTAATAGTTAATGGCTATTACGATTAAGTGATGATTATTTATGACCTTGGCATGAATAGCTATCTTGAATCCATCAATTACCTTGACTATTGCTTTGACTAGCATGGTAAAATTACATCGGTAATTTACATCTGTAATCTATATTCCTTAATATTTGGAATCAAATATACATCAGGCAGACGCTATACATAGGGTCTGAGTTTTTCATATAAAAAGGTATAGTAATTAACAGCATAACAATGGCATAAATAAATTTATGATTTATCAGTTTTAAAAAGGTAAAAATTTGCGTTGTCAATAATTAAGATTGAGATATTATGATATCCACAAAGCCAGCGAGTGCAACCGTAAATCCGTATCAATCATATTCACAGAAAATCTGACCGAATAAACCCCCTTTCCAGATTACTAATCAAGAATGCGTATAGCTTGGATTGGAAAAAAAACGCCCTTTTGTGGCAACGTTACCTATAGTAGAGAAATTACAAATGGCTTGTTAGAGCAGGGACATGAAGTTAGCTTTCTTCATTTTGCTCAATCCGTATCCCAAGACTCAAACGAGTTACATTGTCAGGAGGTACCCTTACCTTTTATCTATAAGTCCCAGGTTTATACTATTCCTACGTTTAAAGCGACTAAGGTTTTAACCGATTCGCTACGACGGATTAAACCAGACATCGTTCATGCGTCTCTGACTTTATCTCCTATAGATTTTTTGTTACCAGAAATCTGTGAAAAGCTCGATATTCCTCTAATTGCTACTTTCCATACACCGTTTGCTGGTAAAGGAGCAAAATTAGTATCCGGAACACAGCTTTTAGCGTATCAATTATATGCACCTTCGTTAGGTAATTACAACAGTGTTATCGTATTTTCGCAACTTCAGCGAGAATTGTTAGCACGTATGGGTGTACCAGCGGAAAATATTGCCGTGATTCCCAATGGAGTAGATGTTGATAAATATTCTCCCGGTTTCTCAGCCATCAAAGCTGAATTTAAAGCCGAGCGCTTGTTTATATATCAAGGTAGACTAGCTCCAGAAAAGAACGTTGAAGCTTTGCTACGTGCTTGGAGACAGGCTGAAATGGAGCCGCAAACTAAATTACTAATAGTCGGTGATGGCCCCTTAAGAGCTAGTTTGGAGCCGTTTTATGGTCCCGAATATGGCATCATTTGGCTGGGATTCGTTGCTGACGATCATCGCCGTATCGAAATTTTACGGGGAGCCGATGTATTTATATTACCATCCTTAGTTGAAGGTTTATCTTTATCACTATTAGAAGCAATGGCTTGCGGTTTGGCTTGTCTAGCAACTGAAGTCGGTGCTGATGGAGAAGTATTACAGGATGGAGCAGGTGTAATACTTGATACGAATAGAGTGCGATCGCAATTACGCACTTTATTACCGCTGTTCCAAGATCATCCAGAGTTAGCATTGATGTTAGGCAAAAAAGCCCGACAGCGAGTACTAGAACGTTATACTCTCAGCAAGAATATAACTCAGCTAGAAAAGCTTTATGAGGAAGTTGTGAACAGACGAAGTTTACATTTTCGTCCTCAACATACCAAAAAAGCCGTTTGAGTTTGACGGGAATTGGCGATAGGGTGTATGGTGCGATTGACTAGTACTTGACCACAGAAGTTTTGCGGGGTAATAAATTGGTAATTCGTAGTGCGTTAACCTCACCCTCCGGGTGAAGGCGTAGCCTGCCCCGGAGGGCATACCGGAAAGCTCGCTAGCTATTTACCACGAGGGAGCGAGACGCTCGCTTGAAGCCACCAGGGAGCTAGAACCGGACACTACAAACGCATTACCCCTCATAACTTATGTGGCGGAGTACTAGTAGTCTATCCCATTAATTATCATGGGTTGCTTTTTAGTCCATTTGAATGGATTTTTGCTTAAGAGCGGGGAATTATATTCCCCGACAAACTACATTTCTAGATCATTTTTCCATCCTAAACTAGTAGGTTGTTGATAAATTTTCTTTAATGTATTCACATCTCTAGGAGAAATCAACGGTGGGTTGCTAACTTGAGAAAAGTATAGAGCGTCACCTTTATCTTTACTGTGTCCCCAAATTCCCAAAGCATGACCGAGTTCGTGACGAGCTGCTGCTACAAGGTATTTACCTGTTTGAGAGGGACTTAATAATATAGTAAAGTTATGGTATAAAATATTGTCTTTTGTAAAAATTTTATAGCGAGTTTCCGCAGAACGAGCGCGAGGAATGTTGCTTCCATTTGTAAATTTCAACGGCGGAGATTTTCGCACAATGGTAATATCTGCCGCATCTGGGTTTTCAACTATTGTTAAAGGTAAATAATTATTCCACTCTTCTACTGCTTGTGAGACAGTATTCACCCATTCTTGGGATTGCTGATTGTTATTTCCGGTTGGTGTTTCTAAATAAACTTTAATTGGAAATTGCCACCAAGTTAAATAACCATATTTAGTCGGTTTAATTTCAGTAAAATAATCACCGCTATTTGTCTCGTCTTTCCATTGCATCAAAGTTGATGGTAAAGCATGGGGTTTTTGTGGTGGGAGAGAAGCAGCTTGAGAAATAGTATCAATAAAAAAGTTTTTTCTGTTAAGAGTTTCCCATTCCCCAACTCCTATTTTTATATCTGTTTGGTATTGCGGTACTTTTGTCAAGTTAAAATTTGTAAATATAGCATAAACCTGCACGTTAGTTAAAATAACGAGCAGTATTGCGATCGCAAATCCCCAAACTATTTTTACTCGTTTAAATAGACTCTTGGGAGTATTGATTTTTCGGTGTTTACTCATTCCTAATTAGGAAGCCAACCAGCACTTAAAACCACAGTCAAGCCGAGAAAAATTACCGTTAAAGTCCAAGTAACACGATTTAAAGTATTTTCAGCGCTCTTGGTACTGCTAAAAAGTTGTGCTTGTCCACCGATAGCTCCAATTCCATCACCTTTAGGACTGTGCAGTAATACTAAAATTATTAAACCAATCGCAGAAAATGCCCAGATGCCTTGTATTACATTTGAAAGAGTCATGGTTAATTAAGTTGATAGTAGTTAGTTGTTGATGGTTAGTTGTGGGTGTTTAAAATTTTAGTTATGAAGAATAAAATTTAACAACCAGCAACTAACAAATTTTAACTTAATTTTTCTGCATCACCAAGTTCATGGGAGAACGAGTTGATTTGATATCATACTCTGCTGGCTGAAAAAGAGATTTTCCAGTCATTTCTGGTGGCTGAGGAAGCTGTAAAATTTCCAAAATACTCGGAGCAATATCGGCTAACTTACCATCGCTTCTTAAGACAACATTGGTAGCGTGTCCGGGAATTCTGACTCTCTCTCCTTCGACTAAAATCAAAGGAACTGGATTTGTAGTATGAGCCGTCCAGGGATTTCCCGTTTCATCTATCATATACTCAGCATTGCCGTGATCGGCTGTAATTATAGCCGTACCTCCAACTTTGCAGATTCCTTCTAACAACCGTCCTAAACATTTATCTACGACTTGTAAAGCTTGGACAGTAGCTTCGATGTTACCTGTATGTCCAACCATATCTGGATTAGCGTAATTAACTACTATTAAGGAATAGATTTCCTTGTTAATGGCTTTTAAAACGACATCGGTAACAGCTTCTGCTGACATCATCGGGGCTTGATCGTAGGTAGCTACCATGGGAGAACTTATCAGTTCTCTATCTTCTCCTGCAAAAGGTTCTTCCAAACCTCCATTAAAAAAGTAGGTAACGTGAGCATATTTTTCAGTTTCAGCAGTCCGAAACTGGTTTAAACCATGGCTCGCAATTACTTCACCGAGAATATTGTCGAGATTCTGGGGTTTAAATGCTACCTCTACTGCTAAATCTTGCTCGTATTGGGTAAAAGTAACAAAAGATAGGGGTTTAATTTGCTGTCTTTCAAAGCCGTCAAAATCTGGCTTGACAAAAGCTTGAGTTAATTGTCTAGCTCTATCGGGACGGAAGTTGAAAAATATCACCCCGTCTCCTGATTCTACCGCTCCTGGAGCAATTCTTACAGGAACAATAAATTCATCTGTTATTCCTTCTGCATAGGATTTATCTACTACTTCTAGAGCAGAACAGTTAATGCTTAAATCGTCTTGCGTCATTACCTGGTAAGCGCTTTCGATCCGATTCCAGCGTTTATCTCTATCCATTGCATAGTAGCGTCCGCTGACAGTTACAATGCGTCCAACTCCTATGCGATCTATATAATCTTGAATAAGTCCAATTGATTCTACAGCTTCACTGGGTTTAGTATCGCGTCCGTCAGTGATTGCATGGATACAAATGTCCGAAATTCCTTGAGCCTTGGCTAAATCTAGCAATCCAAATAGATGGCTTAAGTGGGAATGTACACCCCCTTCAGAACAAAGCCCTACTAAATGCAGCTTACTCTGACGACTTTGCACTTCTTGACAAACTTTTACCAGCGCTGGATTTTGATTTATCGAACCATCTTCTACAGCATCGGAAATTCGTACCAATTCTTGCGGTACGACTCTTCCAGCACCTATATTTAAATGTCCTACCTCTGAGTTGCCCATTTGCCCTTCTGGCAAGCCCACCGCTTTTCCGGAGGTATTTATCAACGTGTTTGGATAAGCCTTCAATAAGCTATGCATAACGGGTGTTGAAGAGGCGGCAACAGCGTTTCCTTTGGTCTCCTCGCAGTAACCCCATCCATCCAATATTACCAGCACCACGGGAGAAACAGGTGCTTTTATCATAACAAATTTGCCCTTTACTTTTCGTAATATCCGAATAATACCATTCACACTCACAACTGCAAGTGCATTTTTGCTCATTTATGCTGATTATTTGCGTATTAAATTATTTTATGGAATGGGTAATGGGTAATGGGTAATGGGTAATGGTTGATATATATTAGGGAACTCTTATTTTTTTGCTGCTTTTTTACACTAAAATAAATTTTCAATATAATTCATAATTCATAATTCATAATTCATAATTATAAGACTTACGCAAAAGTGACTAAATTGCCTCATTATGGGCGAAGCGGCGTAATCAAGTCAGTGACAATCTAATTCATAATTATAAATCAGATTGCCTTTACTGATTGCAATGGAGATTTCGCTGTACCTGTTCCCCCGCTCCCAATTACCAATTACCAATTACCTTTTAAATTCATTTACGTTTAGCTGCTGATTTTTTTTGTTTTTCAGCTTTTTTAGCAGCTTTTTCCGCCTCAATTGCAACTAATTTTGCTTGTTCTTTTTCTTCTGCAATTTTATCTAAATAATAGTGATAATCTCCTAGATAAACTCGGAATTCACCATCGCGAATTTCAACGATTTTATTCGCTACTTGGGAAATAAAATATCGGTCGTGAGAAACAATTATGACGCTACCATCATAATTTTGTAAAGCTTCTTCAAGCATTTCTTTAGCTGGAATATCCAAGTGGTTTGTTGGCTCATCTAAAATCAATAAATTCGCCTGACGTAATAACATTTTTGCTAATGCTAAACGTGCTTTTTCTCCACCACTCAAAGCAGCTACGTTTTTAAATACTGTATCACCGCTAAACAGAAATTGTCCCAATAAAGTGCGTACTTCTTCGTTTTTCCAGTCGGGAACTTCATCATGGATAGTTTCCATGACAGTTTTATTTAAATCTAAGGCTTCGGCTTGGTTTTGTTCAAAGTAATTGGGTATAACGTTGTGTTCACCTAATTTTACCTCACCTTCTGTGGGTTTTTCCATGCCCATCATTAAACGCAGTAATGTCGATTTACCCGCGCCATTTGGACCTAAGAAAGCAATTCTATCCCCTCTTTCAATTAATAAATTAGCCGATAAAAATAAGATTTTATCGTCATAAATATGAGTTAAATTTTTAATTTCTACTACTTCCCTTCCGCTGCGGGGTGCTGGGGGAAATTGAAATCTTAAGGTTCTAACTCCAGCAATTGGTGCTTCAATTCTTTCGATTTTATCAAGTTGTTTTTCCCGGCTTTTCGCTTGGGTACTGCGAGTAGCACTAGCCCGGAATTTCTCTACAAAGGCTTGTTGTTTATCTAATTCTTTTTGTTGACGTTCGTATGCACTTAATTGTGCTGTTTGACTTTCAGCTTTTTGTTGTAGATATAAAGAATAATTACCAAGATAAGTTGTAGAAACACCTCGTTCGGTTTCGACAATTTGATTACAAAGTCGATCCAGAAATTCTCGGTCATGAGAAACTATGACCATTGGAGTATTCAAACCTTTGAGGTAAGTTTCCAACCATTCAATGGTTTCTAAATCTAAATGGTTTGTCGGTTCGTCTAATAGTAATAAATCGGGTTTTTGTAACAAAATTTTACCTAAACCCATCCGCATCTGCCAACCACCACTAAAAGAACTTACCAGGCGATCGCCATCTTCTTGCTCGAATCCCATTTCTGGTAAAATCTTGCCGATGCGGGCTTCTAAACCGTATCCGTCTAAGGCTTCAAACTGCCTTTGCAATTTATCTAATTTATCAATTAATTTATCAAGTTGATCGGGATCGGCGCTTTCCATATCTCGCTGTACCTGCGCCAAAGCTAATTGTACTGCGTTTGCTTGTTCAAATACCGTCCAAAATTCTTCGCTGACGGTGCGAGTCGGATCTACTTCAAATTCTTGGTTGAGATGAGCTATATGCAGGCTATTGGGACGGATAATTTCTCCCGATGTCGGTTCCATTTCCCCAATAATGATTTTCAATTGGGTAGACTTCCCTGCACCATTTACACCAACTAAACCAATGCGATCGCCAACTTTTACTTCCCAGTTGACATCCTTGAGAACTTCGCCTGTAGGATAAATTTTACTGATATGTTCTAGTCGTAGCATCAAGAATCTCCAAGGTAAGGGATGTTTACAGCAAGGGAACGCGCCGCTGTCCTTTGTGTCCAATCTTAACAAAATTTAACTACAAAGTTTGTGTTGGAATTATTGGAGATAAAGAATTTTTTTTTCAGGTCAAAGGTCTGAGGTTTAAGATGCTGAAGAAAGTATTGTTAGTTTGGGAATTTCTGATAAATTTGCTCAAAGCTCGCTGCAATTCACGCTGAAGATTTATTTAGAAGTTGCTTTCTGCTGATTTCCTGATAATTCCGGTGCCGCAGCTAATCTAGCTGCACCCGCTTGAACTACTTGAGCAACTTCTGATAAAGGCATATTATTTATTTGCCTTAAAACCATACTTAAGTCGGAAATCTCTGGTAATGGCTTTCCTTTTACACAATATAATAATTCTTGCAACGTATACCCGGCTCTAGTGGCAATTTGATCCAAGTTTTCTGTGTCTGGAGTTTTCACTCCTTTTTCCCACATCTGAACTGCTGTTGCCGAAACCCCTAATTCTATACCAAAAGCACGCTGAGTCATTGAACCCCGCGCTAATTTGATGATTTCTATCAGTTTTTGTCTACTTTGTGTATCCACGTTTCAAGACTAGCTACTCAATTACATTAATTAAAAATTTGTGTTTTGCCGATTCTATACTACAAAATTTAATTTTCTCTTGACAGAGGTTTCTTTTTATTATAATCTAACTGTAGTATTTTAAGTGTGACTTTAGTACAAGTAAATTAATTATTTTTTCATCTACTACCTGAATTTCAAAAAACTATTGATCAGTTGTTATAAGGGGTGCATCATGTGGAGCAAAAAAAATAGAAAGAACTTACGCCGTTGTAGAGGCAAAAACTTAATTACATCTAATAAAATTGAACCAGAGTTTTGGAGCGTTTCGTCAAAAGAGGTGAAAGTTGTTCTCAAAGCTGCTGGTTGTAGTGTAAAAGCAATTAAGAAAATTCGTTTACTCAAATATCAGGCTTGTATTTCTTATTGGAACCATAAAGGTGGTGTTTGTAGCGGATTCTTTAGCTATCGACTTTTCCCGACTTGGCAAAAAGAAGTAGAGCGATTAATTGAAGATTGCTCGGACTTCAAAGACTTGCAGTTATTAAATCATCTTATAAAACGCGAATTTATTTATTTTTACTATCAGACTGAGATGGAAGATGCAATACATGATGCATTGCAAAACCGCTTGTGTGTGTTAAAAGCTATGGCACGACAAGCGGTTTCTGATGATTTAGGAATGGCTATTGAGTGGGAATATTTTTAGGTTTAATTTTTGTATATAAAACTAACTAAATTCCCTACTCTGTGGTATTGAGATTAATTTGTAACTGAAGCAGCAAGTTGCGCTAAACGTTCTTGTTGATCTTGAGATATACAAGCTTGCATGATTGGGTCTAAATCGCCTTCTAAGACTGGGTTGAGTGAATAGTTTTCACCAAGACGGTGGTCAGTAGCGCGGTTGTCTTTATAGTTGTAAGTACGAATTTTCTCAGAACGCGAACCAGTACCAACTTGCGAACGACGTAAATCTGTGACTGCTTCTTGTTGTTCGCGAAGTTTCATTTCATACAATTTAGCACGGAGAATCTGTAATGCCCGTTCTTTATTTTTCAACTGGCTACGTTCTTCGGTGCAGAAAATTCTAATACCCGTAGGTTTATGATAAAGGTCTGCGGCAGTCTCAACTTTGTTGACATTTTGTCCGCCAGCACCTCCGGAACGAGCTGTAGACATTTCAATGTCTTTGGGATCGATCTGAACTTCTACTTCATTGACTTCTGGCATTACTGCGACAGTGGCAGTAGAAGTATGAACTCGTCCTCCAGCCTCCGTCACTGGTACCCGCTGTACACGATGCACTCCAGCTTCAAATTTGAGCTTACTATAAACGCGATCGCCTTTAATTTCTAGAACCGCTTCTTTAAAGCCGCCCATTTCTGCTAAAGACTCGCTGATCAGCTTGACATTCCAGCCTTGAGTTTCTGCATAGCGAGAATACATACGCACCAAATCACCAGCCCAGATGCTTGCTTCATCACCACCCGTACCGGCACGAATTTCCAACATGATATTTTTTTCATCATTGGGATCGCGGGGTAAAAGTAGTACTTTTAAACGAGTTTCAAGTTCTTCTATTTTCCGATCGAGTTCTTTGACTTCCAAAGCTGCCATTTCATGCAACTCTGAGTCTCCTTGAGATTCTTTGGCAATTTGACGCGCCCCAATTAATTCTTCTTGGGCAGTTTTCCAAGTTTCATAGGTATTAACCACCTCTTCTAACCCAGAACGCGCTTTTGCTACTTCCTGATATTCATCTGGATTTGAAGCGATATCGGGATCAGCTAAGCGACGAGTTAGTTCATTAAAAGTTTGTTCGACGGATTTTAGTTTCTCCAGCAAATATTGTTCAGCCATGATGGTGCAACGCTCCTTAAAAAAATAGTTATCCAGGCTTATACTAAAAAACCGACTCAGTTAAGCTGAGTCGTTGATTGCAGCATTTGCCTGGTTGCTATTTCTTGTCGTCGTCGCTTTTGTCTTTCTTATTTTGACTGTCATACATACCGTATTTACGCAGGAAGCGTTCTACGCGACCTTCGGTATCAATAATCTTCTGATTACCTGTATAAAAGGGGTGATTTCCAGACCAAACATCGACGTGTAATTCGGGTTTAGTAGAGCCAACAGTCATGACAACTTGACCGTTACAGTAAACTTTGGCTTCTGGATACCACTCTGGATGAATCTCTGGTTTTGCCATTTTCTTCTTCGTGGTGAATCGTGGTGAATGTATAACAATTATGACGTACTTAACTCCAAGTTTTCAATATAAATGCAAGCAGTTTATATATTAACGTTTGGAGTACTGAGGTGCTTTACGAGCTTTATGTAAACCGTATTTTTTACGTTCTTTGGCTCTGGGGTCACGGGTAAGGTAGCCTTCGGTTTTCAACGGTGAGCGATTATCCGGGTCGAGTTGACACAAAGCCCGAGCAACTCCTAAACGCACTGCATCAGACTGTCCTGTCAAACCACCACCATTCGCTTTGACTAAAATGTCGTATTCGTTTTCTAATCCCAAGGTTTCTAGAGGCGCTTTAATTCCTCCAATATAGTTGGGGTTAAATTGGAAATACAAATCTCCTTCTTTACCGTTAACGGTTAATTTTCCGTTACCTGGAACAAGACGTACTCTTGCCACTGAGGATTTACGACGACCAGTACCCCAGTAAACGGCACGACCGCTGTTAGTATCTGTTGCTTGCATTAATTTTGTTCTCCTGGAATTGTGTTAATTTTAAGTTCTTTGGGCTGTTGAGCTGCATGAGGATGAACAGGTCCGGCATAGACTTTTAGCTTTGTAAATAACTGTCGTCCCAAGCTATTTTTAGGCAGCATACCTTTCACAGCTTTTTCGATGATCCGTTCTGGTAAACGTGCTTGTAGATGTTCAAAGGTTTCTGTCTTCATTCCACCAGGACGACCGGAGTGGCGACGATAAAGCTTTTGGGAGCTTTTCTTCCCAGTTACTACAATTTTTTCCGCATTGACGACAACAACAAAATCCCCTGCATCCATATAAGGAGTGAAGTGCGGTTTATTTTTACCGCGTAAAATCATCGCGATTTGAGTAGCTAAACGACCGAGACGTTGGTCGGCCGCATCTACTATATACCAATCACGCTGGACGGTTTCTTGGGTGGGAAGGTATGTTTTGTTCATTACTTTGCAATTTTTTTGATTGTTAATTTTTGTTTTTCATTTATATATACATTCTTAGGCAGTGATTTCACCTAGAATACAATCGGAAATTTTATTTACAGAATTATCTGGCAAATGAAATTTGGGCAAGGTATCGTACCAAATTTTAGCAGGGAAAGGAAATTCCCGATAGCCGACGCGCAGTAAACATAATCCTTGGGGAGGTGCAGCATATTTTACTTGGTCTCGCCGCTCTTGTTTCCAGATATTAGTAAAATTTAAGACGGTTCGCTCGCCAGAACCGACTTGAACTAACATTCCTACCAGTAAACGAACCATACCATATAGAAATCCATCTGCTTGAATTTCAATATGTACTAATGCCCCATCACGATAACATTCTACGGCTTGTACATCTACCCATGAATGCTTACGCTCGGAATTCGCACGGTGAAAGGCTGCTAAGTGATGCTTTCCCATCAACGGTTGGAGTGCTGCTCTAATTAATGATTCATCCAAGGAAGCATGATAATAATGCCAACTAAAGGGTTTGACAAACAAATTGGGTAGCTTTTCATTGTATAACGTATAACGATACCGTCGATAGGTTGCACTAAAACGAGCGTGCCAATTGTCGCTAACCTCTGCTGAAGCCCTAATTAATATATCTTGAGGTAAGTAACTATTTAAAATAGATGACCACTTTGATGGTGGAATCTTACTGGCGATATTGAAATGAGCTACTTGAGCGGCTGCGTGAACTCCACTATCGGTTCTCCCGGCACCATATAAGGTGACATCATCACCGACTACAGTAGATATTGCTTTTTCAATTTCTTCCTGGACGCTACAGTATTTGGGTTGCTTTTGCCAGCCATGAAAATGAGTGCCTTGATATTGAATTACCAAGGCAATCCTCTGAGTTTTTACTGGCTGGGAGCTTTCTAACATACAATCCAGATTTTGGATGCTTTTGTGCCTAAATTACATCCTTAACTAATTAAACTAATTCGATAATTGCCATTTGGGCGTTATCGCCGCGACGAGGTACTGTATGCAATACACGGGTGTAACCTCCTTTGCGATCGCCATATCTAGTGGGGACTTGTTCAAATAAAGCATGAACCAAATCTTTGTCGTAAAGATAGCCAATGGCTTGACGACGAGCGCTCAAAGAACCATCTTTAGCTAAGGTGATCATTTTATCAACTTCTGATCGTACCACTTTGGCTCTGGTGATAGTCGTGGTTATTCGTCCATGACGAATTAGTTCGGTGGAAAGCGCTCGCAACAAAGCACGGCGCTGATCGGCTGCTTTGCCGAGTTTTTTGAGTTTAGAACAGTGACGCATGGTGGCACAATTGTGAAGTTATTTGGGATTAATTTAATGAATCTAATTAATTATCTAAATTAATTATCTAATTAATTAAAGCTTAATTAAGCGTGTTTTGAGGCTCTTTCTGTTGGCAGAGTAATCCCCAAACGTCGCTGTAAAGCTTCTACGACCTCTTCTGCTGACTTCTGACCGAAGTTTTTGATTTCTAAAAGGTCTTCTTGGGTATAATCCAATAAATCCGCCACCGAATTTACTTGAGCCCGCTTCAAGCAGTTGTAAGCTCGCACGGAAAGCTGCAATTCTTCGATGGGTATTTGGGCTGTTGGATCTTGGTCGATTTCGGAAACTGTATCTTCTGGGTTAATTTCGATATTTTTCAGCGGATTAAATAACTCCACTAAAATCCCAGCAGCAGAAGAAAGTGCTTCTTGGGGAGCAATACTACCGTTTGTCCAAACTTCTAAAAGTAGTCTGTCTTTAGGGAAACCATTTTCTCCACGAGTTTCTTCAACGCTATAATTAACTTTCCGCACCGGCATAAAGATTGAATCTATTTGCAGAAAGTCCAAAGATGTAGCTTCTTCACGACCTCTTTCTACCGTGCGATAGCCTTTACCTCTCTCAATGCGAAATTCCATTTCCAGTCTGCCGCCTTCTGCTAAGGTAGCTATATACTGAGTCTGGTCGATAACTTCTACTTCACTGGGTAAATCAAAGTGGGCTGCGGTGACTGTTGCCGGACCGTTCACTAATAAACGACCAATTTGAGGTTGAGAAGAGTGACTTTTGAGAATAAGTTCTTTCATTCTCATCAAGATTTCTAACACGTCTTCCCGCACACCTTTTACGGTAGCGAATTCATGGGTTACACCGGCAATTCTGACTGCTGTAACTGATGTCCCCTCTAAATTAGATAGTAAAACTCTTCTGAGAGCGTTGCCAACGGTGGTTCCTTGACCCCTCTCTAAAGGTTCCAAAACAAATTTAGAATAGTGGCTCCGACTTTCTTCTGTATTAGATTCTACACATTCAATTTGAAACTGCGCCACGGAGTAACCTCCCTTCTTAATCAGGTCCTATCCCGGCAGGCATTGTTAATTTTTGCCCGCCCTCAATCAATTTAAAGTCCGCTTTACTGAGAACATAATCAGAATGTCCGTAAATTAAGACACTACTCAATATTCCTTACACTTGGCGGAAGCTATGTATCTTTTTTCGTCCAGATGTGAACTTGAACAGCTTTTGATGTCAGCTATTTTATTTCCACGATTACTTCTGTCATTGAGGAGAATCATCGTTCAAGGCAGATGTAATTTTAAATTGCCGCCAATTAAAAAGCGATAATTAGAGTCAGGCAAGTTACAAATACAGAAATATCTCCGTGTATGGCCGGAGTTCTACCTTCCAAAAATTGTATTAAACTCTACGTCGCTTCGGTGGACGGCAACCATTATGAGGAATTGGGGTAATATCCCTAATTAAGGTTATTTCCAATCCTGCTCCCTGAATTGCCCGAATAGCTGTTTCTCTACCTGCTCCCGGACCACTTACCATTACTTCTATCTGACGCATTCCTTGGTCAATAGCTCGTTTCGCTGCGCTTTCGGCTGCTGTTTGAGCGGCAAAGGGGGTTCCTTTTTTGGCTCCCTTAAAACCACTTGAACCAGCAGAAGCCCAAGAAATCACATCTCCATTAGTATCAGTAATTGTGACGATGCTATTGTTAAAAGTAGACTGGATGTAGGCTACTCCACTAGGTACATTACGTTTTTGTTTTCTGCTTCCGCTTTTTTTTCCTGTTTGTCGTGCCATATCGTTATAGTTGAGTTAAGGTAGAAAGTTGAATATCCAACCGGCATTGAAAAATCACTAATTAGACTTATTACTATTAGTTTATTTACCCGGTGCCTTTTTCTTACCAGCTACTGTCTGTCTTCTTCCACGACGGGTTCTAGCATTAGTACGAGTCCTCTGACCTCTGACTGGTAAACCCATACGGTGGCGACGACCCCGGTAACTGCCAATATCAACCAAGCGCTTGATATTCATCGCTTCCCAACGTCTTAAGTCACCTTCTATTTGATAGTTTTTCTCTACCTCTGCTCGCAAGGCTGTGACATCACTATCACTCAAGTCTTTAACTCTAGTGTCAGGATTAACACCTGTTGCAGCTAATATTTTGTGCGAACTTGTTAAGCCGATTCCAAAAATGTAAGTTAGACCTATTTCAATACGCTTATCGCGTGGCAAGTCTATTCCGGCAATCCGTGCCATTATAGAAGTCTCCTAATGTGTTTTTTTTCATCTCTAAGTGCTTGCTAATTTCGGATGTCTATGTACTCTAATACATCCGAATGGTGAATCTTCACGTCAAAAACTTTGTCTCTCAGATTTGTCTGTCTCGACGCTAAAATTAACAGCGGCTTTATCCTTGACGTTGTTTGTGCTTGGGATTTGAACAAATAACCATTACGCGACCACGCCGTTTGATGACGCTGCATTTCTCGCACATTTTTTTCACCGACGCTCTTACTTTCATTGCCTTTTCAATCAACTCCAAATAGTAAATTATAACACGATTTCGCAAACTTTTCAGTTAATTTGATGTAAAACAAAAACTTTGAGATTGTAGTATAATATTCCACATAAGATAAACTTACTTTTTACGCAATCGATAAGTAATTCTACCTTTTGTTAGGTCATAAGGTGTCAGTTCAACTTTGACGCGATCGCCAGGTAAAATCTTGATATAGTTCCGGCGAATCTTACCAGATATATGAGCTAGAACGTTGAAGCCATTATCTAAGTCTACGCGGAACATCGCATTAGGCAGGGATTCTGTCACCGTGCCTTCCATTTCAATTAAATCTTGTTTGGACAATTTGTTTTTCCTTCAACTCAACAGTATTTTTTTGATTGCAGCTAGTAATGAAAGCAAATTTTTGAGCTTTTAGAATATATATCAACAATTTATTAATATATCTTATTTAAAGTTTTATTGCTTATTCCCGAACTATGACTGAGAACGGATGGTAAGCGAGAGTTTAGAAGTAAAATGAATCAATATATTCAGATTACTTCTAAAAAAAATTGCTTTTTTTAACAACTGACAATTAAATCTTTGAGGTTGGAAGTAACGGATTGGGGAGATTTATTGCCATCAATAACTATTAACTGTTTGCGATCGCGATAATAATCGATCAAAGGTGTAGTCTCGGAACGGTAAACTTCTAAACGATGACGAATAATCTCTTCCGAGTCATCTTTTCGTCCACGTTCGAGCAAACGACCGACAACTACATCATCTGGTACATCCAGATTGATTACCATCACGCCGTCTAAATTGATTTTTTGCAACAAATTATCTAAAAAAGCGGCTTGAGCAACTGTCCGAGGGAAACCGTCAAGAATCCACCCGGAAGTAGTATCGGTTCTTTGTAAGCGTTCCTCTACCATATCTTGAACTAATAAGTCAGGAACCAACTGACCGCTATCTACATAGCTTTTAGCTTTGATACCTAAAGGCGTTTGTTCTTTAATGGCTTCGCGAAGGATATCACCAGTAGAAATATGGGGAACTCCCCAATGATCGGCTAAAATTTTAGCTTGAGTTCCCTTACCGGCTCCGGGTGGTCCTAAAAAAATGATTCGGGTCACTATTGTTTCACCATCCCTTCATAACGTTGAGAAATCACGTAAGTTTGGATTTGTTTAGCCGTATCAATAGCAACACCCACCAAAATTAACAAAGAAGTAGCACCCAAACCTCGGAAAGTAGGTACTCCCAAAGCTCTTTCTACCACGGTAGGAATAATCGCAACCAATCCCAAGAAGCCAGCACCCAAAAAGGTAAGTCGGTTCAAAACTCTTTCTAAATATTCGCTGGTTGCTTTACCAGGACGAATTCCCGGAATTGAGGAACCCATTTTCTTTAAGTTCTGAGCGATATCAACTGGGTTAACAATCAAGGAAGAATAGAAGTAGCTAAAGAAAATAATTGAAAACAGGTATATGAGTGCATAAGCCCACCAACCGGAACCACCAGGATTCAGATAAGTGTTTGTAAACTCAGATATTTGCTGATTTTGAGTAAATTGACCAATTAAAAGAGGTAAACTCAAAATTGCCGTGGCAAAAATAATCGGCATTACTCCACCCTGATTGAGTCGCAAAGGTAAGAAGCTGCGTTGTTCTGCAAGAACCCTTCTCCCGACTTGTCGTCTAGCCGAAATAATCGGAATCCGACGCATCCCTTCTTGAACAAAAACGATACCAACAATTGTTGCCAAGAAAAGCAGCAGTAATACAACTACTTGCCCAACTGCTTGACGACCTCCAAATTGAGCGAAAGTGATAGTACTACCCAAAGTTGTAGGTAGAGAAGATACAATATTGAGGAAAATAAGTAAGGATGCTCCATTACCAATTCCTCTTTCTGTAATCACTTCGGAAGCCCACATCACGAACATCGAACCAGCAACAAGAGCTAAAGCAGTCTCAAATACGAAAACCGGACCAAAGCTGATTGCAAAGCCTTTAAGCCAAACTGCCGAAATAAATATACTTTGAACAATTCCCCAACCCAAAGCTACATATCGGGTAATTTGAGAAATCTTGCGTCTTCCAGCTTCGCCTTCGTCTTTCTGTAATTTTTCTAAAGCTGGGATGGCAGCCGTAAGCAGTTGGATGATAATCGAAGCATTAATAAAGGGTAAAATACCAAGAGTGAAAACTCCCAACGCCGAGAATCCACCACCAGAGAAAATATCCAAAATTCCTGCTAAGCCATTACCTCCTTGCATAGCAGCACTAAATCGCACCCGATCTATGCCTGGAATAGGTATATAAATACCCAAACGAATCAAAAGTAAAATACCGATGGTGACAAACAGCCGACCTCTCAAACCTGCTGCTTGAGCCATCTGCATAAAAGTTTCTTGAGCAGTTGGAGCTCTATCTCGACTTATCATAATGACGATTTACCGATGAATGTTAACCAGGCAGCACGGTTGGTATTCATTGCATTTTTTTAGTGCGCTATTTTGATTGAATGGCTCACTTATTTATACAACTTCACAACTACCACCAGCTGCCTCAATTTTGCTACGAGCCGTCTCCGTAAAAGCTGCGGCTTGTACTTTCAGCGCAACGTTTAATTCTCCATCTCCAAGAATTTTTAATGGTCCTTGTACGGCAGTGAGAATACCATTCTCTCGTAACAAAGTCACATTAACTTCTGTATTTGCTGGGAGTGAAGACAACTTCTCTACATTAATCGTAGTGTATTTTTTACGATTAACGACGGGAAAACCTTTAAGTTTGGGTATCCGACGATAAAGGGGCTGTTGACCACCTTCAAAACCAGGTCTGGTTCCACTACCGGAACGAGATTTTTGACCACGCATACCAAAACCGCAGCTAGCACCTTGACCAGCTGAAATCCCGCGTCCGACACGTCGGCGACGTTTCTTAGAACCCTCTTGAGGGCGAACATCCTGTAGTCTCATTTTGGTTACTTATATTGTTTTTTACACGATTGCTCGCAATTACCACTCTACTGGGCGTAAAGTTTTTCAATACTGACATCTCTACTTTCGGCAACTTCACTGAAGTTTCGCAATACTGCAAGAGCGTTGATTGCGGCTCTGGCGTTATTGAGAGGGTTGTTAGAACCGAGTTGTTTTGCTAAAACGTTACGAATTCCTGCCAATTCCAGTACGGTACGTACTGCACCACCAGCAATTACACCAGTACCGGGTGATGCTGGTCGCATGATCACTTTAGCACCGCCACCAACACCATTAGTTGGATGAGGAATAGAGTTGGATTTGGTAATGGGAATTTCTAGCAAATGTTTTTTGCCATCAGCTACACCTTTTTTGACGGCTCCAATCACATCACTGGCTTTACCTACTCCCACCCCAACTTGACCGCGTTCGTTACCGACGACTACAATTGCCCGGAAGCTGAGTTTTTTACCTCCTTTGACAACCTTACTTACTCGTCGGATTTGAATTACGCGCTCTTGCCAGTTAGTTTCTTCTTTTTTAGCTCGGCTCGTTTTACGACGATTATTTGCCATGTTTGAATGTTCTCTTGATTTTACTTGTCAATTGGCTCTAGAAACTTAAACCACCTTCTCGTGCAGCATCAGCTAATGCTTTGACACGTCCATGATAAAGGTTGCCTCCACGGTCAAATACGACTTGAGTAACACCTTTTTCTAACGCTCTTGCAGCTAATGTCTTGCCAACTTCAGTGGAAGCCGCTTGATTAGAACCGGAAGTTAATTTAGATTTTAATTCCGGCTCTAAACTTGATGCTGTAGCCAAAGTTTGATGTTTGGTATCATCTATGACTTGAGCATAAATATGCTCGTTGGAGCGATACACTGCCAAGCGAGGACGCTCGGAAGAGCCAAATACTTTGCCTCTGATGCGTCGATGACGACGCTGTTTTGATTGTTGACGGGTAGTTTTCATAATTTACTTTTTACCACCTTTACCAGCTTTACCAGCTTTACGTCTGACAATTTCGTTATCATAACGAATGCCTTTACCTTTATAAGGTTCTGGTGGACGAACCGCACGAATTTTAGCGGCTGTATTTCCAACCACTTCCTTGTCGTAACCGCTAACAACTATCGCAACGCCTTTTTCTTCAATGGCAAATTGAACTCCTTCTGGTGGAGCAATTTCCACGGGATGACTATATCCAACGTTGAGAACTAAATCACGACCTTTGACTTGCGCTCGATAACCAACACCTTGAAGTTTCAACTGACGCTGAAATCCTTTAGAAACTCCTTCAACCATGTTGGAAACCAAAGTACGACTTAAGCCGTGCATTTGTCGGCACACTCTCGAATCGTCTTGGCGGGATACAGTTAAAGTATCTCCTTCTTGGGAAACGCTAACTTGAGTTGGAAGTTCCCGTGAAAGTTCGCCTTTTGGACCTTTTACAGATACTTTGCCACCGTTAATTGTGACTTGTACCTTTGTAGGTATTGTTATTGGCTGTTTACCAATTCTAGACATGGTTTTTTGTCCTTAAATATGCCAATTTTAGATTTTTAATTTTGGATTTGGGATTGAGGAAATTATAACCACTACTAACTTGAAGACGAGTTTTACTTGGCAAATTTCTGAGTAGGAATCTAGAAAAATCTAAAATCTAAAATCTAAAATCCAAAATTTCTTGACTACCAAACGTAGCAAAGTACTTCACCGCCTAAATTTTTCTGACGTGCTTCTCGGTCAGTCATGATGCCGGAAGATGTAGATATTATGGCAATACCAATACCGCCCAATACTCTTGGTAAGTCTTTTTTATTGGAATATACTCGCAAACCCGGTCTGCTTACTCGCTTGAGGGCAGTGATTACTGGTTGGCGATTTTTCCCTTTATATTTCAAAGAGATTACCAAATGACTCTCAATTCCTTCTCCGGCTGTTTCAAAATCATTGATAAAGCCTTCTTCCCGCAACACTTTAGCTATATTTTGGCTCATTTTGGCTGCTGGCACTTGTGTTGTTTGATGCCTAGCCAAATTGGCGTTGCGGATGCGCGTCAGCATATCTGCAATTGTGTCGTTTGCCGCCATCGTTTCCTCTATTTAGATGAACTTATTGCTCCCGAAAGGGCATTCCCATTTCTTTTAGTAAAGCGCGACCTTCTTCATCATTTCTAGCTGTAGTAATGATGGAGATGTCCATACCACGAATTTGGTCAACTTGGTCGTATTCGACCTCTGGAAAAATTAATTGTTCTCTAACTCCTAGAGTATAATTTCCCCGACCATCAAAGCTTTTGGCACTGACTCCGCGAAAGTCACGAATTCTCGGTAATGACAGGTTTATCAAACGGTCGAGAAAGTTGTACATCTTATCGCTTCTAAGAGTTACCATTACGCCTACAGGCATACCTTCTCGAATTTTGAATCCTGCGATCGCCTTTTTCGCTCGCGTAACCACTGGCTTTTGACCAGTAATCAATGCTATCTCGTTTAAAGATGCTTCTAATGCTTTGGCATTTTGAGAAGCTTCCCCCAATCCTCGGTTAACACTTACTTTTACAACTTTCGGTACCTGATGGATATTTGAATATTCAAATTGTTTCATCAGATTGGGGACAATTGTCTCCAGATATCTACTTTTTAATCCTACTGCCATTTTTTCTCCTCATCCCTGGGCTTGGTCAGGGAAATACAAGTTATGAGTTATGAGTTATGAGTTATGAGTTATGAGTTATGAGTTATAAAGCTCCTAATTCTTAACTATTTATCAATGAGTTATAAGGATTTAAAATGATTAAATTCCTAACTCCTCACTCTTAACTCCTAACTATTTATCGATGATTTCCCCAGTTTTCTTTAACATTCGCACTTTTTTACCTTCTTGGGTAAAGGTATAACAGACGCGAGAAGCTACGTTTTCCTTGGTGGAATAAAGCATAACGTTGGAACTATGAATGGGAAATTCCTGAGTAACAATTTTTCCCGATTCACCTTCCTGTTGAGGCTTGACGTGCTTGGTTTTAATATTTACACCTTTAACAATAACTGTACTCTTTTTAGTCATTGTTTCCACAATTTCACCGACTTTGCCTTTGTCTTTTCCAGAAATTACCTGAACGGTATCTCCAGTTTTGACGTGCATTTTGTGAAATTTAGGCTTCACGTTTTTCTTGATTGACATTACAGTACCTCCGGTGCCAGAGAAACTATTTTAGTAAAGTTTTTATCGCGTAATTCCCGTGCTACAGGACCAAATACCCGTGTTCCTCTGGGATTTCCGTCTTTGTTAATGATAACTGCGGCGTTATCATCAAAACGAATGGTCATGCCGGTTTCGCGATTCACGCCTTTTCTAGTACGGACTATTACAGCCTCTACCACATCAGACTTTTTCACAGCCATATTTGGTTGGGCATCTTTGACCACAGCGATAATGCGATCGCCAATGCTGCCATAGCTTCGATTACCGGCACCCAGAACACGGATGCACATCAATTTACGCGCACCGCTGTTATCAGCAACATTTAGGTAAGACTGGGCTTGTATCACAATTTATCTCCATTGTAAAGTTGTTAAGAATGTAACAACCGCTTGTTATCAGTTATTCCTGCTATTGAGGATTTCTTTAACTTGCCAGCGCTTAGTTTTGCTTAAGGGTCTGGTTTCCTGAATTCGGACGCGATCGCCTTCTTTGCAGTTATTTTCTTCGTCGTGAACTTTGTAGCGTTTGGTTGTAACTACAATTTTGCCGTATTTTTGATGACTATTTCGACTTTCCACGGCGACTACGACGGTTTTTTGCATTTTATCGCTGACTACTAAGCCAACTCTTTCTTTAATAGCCATTAGTTGTTAGTTGATGGTTGTTAGTTGATGGTTGTTAGTTGATGGTTGTTAGTTGTTGGTTGTTAGTTGATGGTTGTTAGTTGATGGTTGTTTATCGATTAACCACTACCTACTATCCACTACCTACTAACTATTATTAGCCCGCTTACGTTCTGCTTCTACTGTTAGCAATTGAGCTAAACGGTGACGAGCGTGTTTGAATTTGGCGGGCTTTTCTAACTGTTTAGTTGCTTGTTGTAAGCGCAGATCGAATAACTGCTTTTTAGTGGCAACAATTTCTTGCACTAATTGCTCGTCGCTCAAATCTCTAGCTTCTGAAATTTTAGGAAAAGGCATAATTTATGCTTTTGGTTCTAGTTCGGCACGGGAAATAAATTTAGTTTTTATTGGTAGCTTGTGTGAAGCTAAACGCATAGCTTCGCGAGCAGTTTCTTCGGCGACACCAGCAATTTCAAATAAAATTCTTCCTGGCTTAACTACAGCTACCCAATATTCAGGATTACCTTTACCAGAACCCATTCGGGTTTCTGCGGCACGCATTGTCACGGGCTTATCTGGGAATACTCGAATCCAGATTTTTCCACCCCTACGGATGTAACGAGTCATCGCTCGACGGGAGGCTTCGATTTGACGAGATGTAATCCAAGATGGTTCTTGAGCCTGGAGAGCAAAATCACCAAAGTTGAGACTACTACCTCGCGTTGCTAATCCTGTCATCCGTCCGCGATGTTGCTTACGGAATTTAGTTCTTTTCGGACTTAACATGACTTAATAGTTGTTGGTTGTTGGTTGTTAGTTGTTAGTTGTTAGTTGTTAGTTGTTGGTTGTTAGTTGTTGGTTGTTAGTTGTTGGTTGTTGGTTGTTTACCTACTAACCACCATCCACTATCTACTAACCACTATCCACTATCCACCATCCACTATCTACTAACCACTATCCACTATCCACTAATTTTCATTTGAACGGTCTTCAAAAGAAGGACGACGACGTTGTTGTTGACGACGACGGGGTTCGCGTTCGTTTTTAGGGTTGGAAGTTGATGATTCTTCTTCTCCGGGGATAATTTCTCCTTTGAATACCCAAACCTTGATGCCGAGGATACCGTAAATGGTTTTTGCGGTAACGTAGGCGTAATCGATATTAGCGCGCAAGGTATGTAAGGGAACCCGACCTTCACGAGTCCACTCTGTACGAGCAATTTCTGCACCGTTTAAGCGTCCACTGACTTGGATTTTGATTCCTTGAACACCGGCACGTTGCGCTCTTTGAATTGCTTGACGCACCACTCTCCGGAAAGAAACTCGGCGTTCAAGCTGTTGAGCGATGTACTCACCAATTAAAAAAGCATCAGCGTCAACACGCTCTACTTCAACGACATTGATCCGTATCTGACGATTACCACCTAAAGCTTGTTGTAATCCCAGACGTAATGCTTCAATACCTTGTCCGCCTCTACCTACTACTACACCAGGTCTAGCAGTGGATACTTCTAAATCAATCTGGTCTGCTTTACGCTCAATTTTGACTTCGGAAATACCGGCATTATTTTGAGCGTTTCTACCCAACTTACTCTCTATATACTGACGAAGTTTATAGTCTTCTTGAAGTAGTTCTGGATATCGAGAAGGATCTGCGAACCAACGAGATTGATGGTCTTTTGTAATTCCCAGGCGAAATCCAATTGGATTAATCTTTTGTCCCACTTTTACTTCCTCTAAAATATATTCGCACTCTTTTTAAATCGTTTCTGAGTGCTTGCTTACACCGCGTCCGGGTCAGCAGAAACGGCAACGGTTATATGGCAGGTGGGTTTGCGAATTTGATAAGCACGACCCTGCGCTCTAGGCTGATAGCGCTTGAATACGGGACCTTGATCGGCGAATGCTGTGGAAACTATTAAAGATGCCCGGTCTAATCCCTCATTGTGTTCGGCATTAGCAGCAGCACTTCTAAGAACCTTTAATACTGGGTCGCAGGCTCTATAAGGCATAAACTCTAAAATTATCAGTGCTTCTCGATAGGAACGTCCTCTAATTTGGTCAAGTACGCGGCGTACTTTAAAGGGCGACATACTTATATATCGAGCAATTGCTTTTACTTCTTTAGTATCAGTAGCCATAATAAATTTCACCTAGTTGCTAATTGCATGATGCTATTAGCGTCTGTGGTTATCTACCTCCTTTTCTATCTTTAGAGTGACCTCTAAAAGTGCGGGTAGGAGCAAATTCTCCTAATTTATGACCCACCATTTGGTCGCTGACAAAAACTGGAACGTGTTGTTTTCCGTTGTGAACGGCAATTGTATGACCAACCATCATTGGTAAAATGGTGGAAGCTCTCGACCAAGTTTTGATAACTTCTTTTTTATTGGTTTCGTTGAGCTTATCGATTTTTTTGAGTAAATGGTCTGCAACAAAGGGACCTTTTTTCAGAGAACGACCCATAGGACAATCAATTTTGGATTTTGGATTTTGGATTTTGGATTACAATTTTGAATTTCAGATTTTAGGATTTTAGATTTAGTTTGACAATAATTTTTTAAACGGGAGCAAGATACTTCCACTAAAAAATCAATTAATCGTAACAACTTGATATTTCAATCTAAAATCCAAAATTTAAAATCCAAAATTCTAAGACTGACGACCACCGCGACCGCGTTTGGAAGACTTACGACGACGGCGAACAATCAATTTACTACTTGCTTTTTTGGGCTTACGAGTTTTCTTACCCAGGGTAGGTTTACCCCAAGGAGTTACAGGACCGCTACGACCAATTGGAGCGCGTCCTTCACCACCACCGTGGGGGTGGTCACAAGGGTTCATTACGCTTCCTCGAACTTTGGGACGACGACCTTTCCAACGGTTACGACCGGCTTTACCCAGAGTTTGGTTTCTGGCTTCAATATTGCCTACTTGTCCGATGGTGGCGTAACATTCACGCCGAATCATGCGGACTTCTCCTGAAGGCAATTTTAAAGTAACGTAGTTACCGTCTTTCGCCATGACTTGAGCATTTGCACCAGCCGAACGTACTATTTGACCGCCTTTTCCGGCAACCAATTCTACGTTGTGAACGCTGGTACCCAAGGGCATATTTGCTAAAGGTAAGGCGTTACCGTTTTCTATGGGAGAATCTGGACCGGCAATGATTTGAGTCCCGACTTTCATCCCGTGGGGTTGCAATATATAACGCTTCTCACCGTCTTCGTAAACAACGAGGGCAATCCTCGCATTACGGTTGGGGTCGTATTCAATCGCTTCCACTATTGCGGGCATACCCCGCTTATCTCTTTTAAAATCAATAATCCGATAAAGACGTTTGTGTCCGCCACCGCGACGACGACTGGTAATTACACCGCGATTATTTCTACCTTTTGCCCGATGAATATGTTCGGTTAAAGATTTTTCCGGTTTAGATTTGGTAATTTCCGAAAAGTCGGAAGTTTCCGCTTGACGGTTACTGGGGGTGTATGGACGAAAAGTACGAATACCCATAATTTTAAATTTATCTACAAAGTATTTTGCGGAAGGAGGGAGGAGAAATTTATGAGTTGTGAGTTAGGAGTTAGGAGTTTAATTCCAATTACCAATTACCCATTACCAATTACCAATTACCCATCCCCAATTATTAATTAAACATCTGGGAATAGAACCTGACGAATCTTGTCTTCATCCCCGGATACTAGGGTGACAATAGCTCGTTTGTACTGAGGTTTAAACCCGATAAATCTCCCAACCCGCTTTTTCTTCCGAGGCTGTAATGCGGTATTTACTTTTACAACTTTGACATCAAATAAACTTTCAATTGCTGCTTTTATTTGAGTTTTAGTTGCTTTGGGAACAACTTCAAAAGTATATTTATTTTGCTCCATGTTGATTGTCGCCTTTTCGGTGAGAATCGGGCGACGCACTAGGTCGGGAAGATTACGGGGGTCAAATTTAGCCATTATTGTAGACCTCCTGAATTTTATCTAATGCTGATGCACTGACTACGATTTTGTCTGCGTGTAGCAAATCAAAAACATTAAGTTGGTCGGCTGCAATCAGTTTGAGATTCTCTACATTACGGGCTGATAAATAGATATTTTCAACACGTTCGGACAAAATCAACAAAGTTTTTTGTTCGGGTTGAGAACCCCAGCGAGTAATAGCTTGGATTAATTCTTTTGTCTTGGGACGCTGTAATTGTTCGTTGAATTCTTCAACGACAATCATGTCATCAATCCGACTGACAAAGGCTGTCCGTAAAGCCAAACGACGCTCTTTACGATTCATCCTCAAGTTATATTCTTTGGGTTTTGGTCCAAAGATGACACCACCACCACGCCACAGTGGTGAACGAATAGAACCGGCACGGGCGCGTCCTGTCCCTTTTTGTCGCCAGGGTTTACGACCCCCTCCTCTTACTTCGGCACGGGTTTTAGTACTAGCGTTTCCTTGGCGAGCATTAGCCATTTGTCGAACTAAGGCTCTATGTACAATATGAGAAGCAGTTTCTTCCTTGGCAACTTTTAAATCCAAGGTTTTCTGTCCGACTTCTTCTCCCTGCCAGTTTTTAACTCCACAATCTACCATTTTTGCTTCCTTCTTAAATTAGTCATTTGCCATTTGTTTTTAGCTATTGATCATTTACTTACTTTTTTGCCGCTTGATTATGCTCTGCTTAAAGTAAATGATCTAATCTCAGATTTCAATTTTTAGTGATTTTTTTATTATTCAATCCAAAAACTAAAATCTAAAATCTAAAATCGAATGACTATTTCACTTCTTTTGCAGGGAGAATATTAACTAATGCTCCTGATTTGCCAGGAATCGCTCCCTTAATTAACAATAAATTACGTTCGGCATCAACTCGCACAATTTTGAGTTTGCGAACTGTGATGCGCTTACCTCCCAAACGTCCAGCCATCCGCTTACCGGGATAAACACGACCGGGAGTAGTACCAGCACCGATGGAACCTGGTTCTCTATGGTTTTTAGAACCGTGGGACATCGGACCTCTACTGAAGTTGTTACGCTTCTGGTTTCCTGCGAAACCACGACCGATACTTGTACCGACTACATCTACTAACTGACCTGCATCAAAAATATCAGCACTAATTTGCTGACCCAAGGAATACTCATCCGTGCTTTCGGCGCGGTATTCTTCTAGGTGCCGCAAAGGTGGAGCAGAAGATTTTGCTAAATGCCCCAACATCGGCTTATTTAATGCTTTTGCTTTTACTTCACCATATGCTAGTTGAATGGCGGAGTAACCGTCGGTCTGTTTTGTTTTGATTTGGGTTACAGTACATGGTCCGGCTTGAACGACAGTAACAGGAATTGCTGCTCCCGCATCGTCAAAAACCTGAGTCATACCCACTTTGGTGCCGAGAATACCTACAGACACAGTTACAATTCTCCTTTTTATCAGTTTTCCGCTTGATTTCGGAACTTTAGGATTTTGGAGTCTCTTTTTCAAGAAACTACCCGCCTTATCATCAAAAAACCTCAGAAGTCATGAATAGTTCAGGTTAAACTAATTCAACTTCAATCACGGTTTTTTTGTTGTTTCACCGCCAATCATCTACAAAAAACTGTTGATTTATTGACGCAGCTTAAAATACTTTCCTTTCAGGAAAGATTAAAGAATTAAATGCAATGCTTAATAGCTTTGCGATTTGTGCAGCAATGCCTTTCTAGACAATTGCTTTGGCACTTTTACTCTTTCACTTCGGTGGACTTAAGCGGCTAATTCCGCTCAGTATCCTTTTCTCAAAGGCTGACATTATCCCATTATCAACCAATATACTAGTTTACCAATCTCAAAAGTCTTAAGCGTATTAAGTTTACCTCAAGGCTTCTTAATTTACCACTCTTTGATCGCTTTTGACTAATTTATTTGGATAAATCTTCGGAAAATCTGACAAAATAGTCTCAAGCAAGAATTCTATTTACAGAACGACTAGTGTTTTGAATTTGGTCACAAATAAATAGTGTAAGTTATTTATTTGATTTTGTCCAGATTTTTTTAGAGAGATGGGAAAACAAGAAATTAGCACTCAAGAACACAAAACTCTTAACTGGTTGCTAATTAACTCTTAACCGATAACTTTTAACTAATAATAGAATTATCGAAGTGGTATTTGAAAAGGTTCTATGGCATTACTTACTAACGGTGGCGGTTTCATTCGTAAGTTGGAAAAATTTGGCGCTCTTGCAGTGTATGTACCTTTAGAAGGCGGTTTTGAAGGTCGGTATCGTCGTCGGTTACGTGCTAAGGGTTACAATGCTTTGTGTATCAGCGGCAAAGGAATTGGTGATGTAGCAGCTTATTTAACTGGAGTTCACGGTGTAAGACCTCCACATCTTGGTAAAAAAAGTACCAGTAGCGGAGCTGCGGTAGGTTATGTATATTACTTACCGCCAATGATTAGTACTCAATTAGAACATTTGCCGCCAAAATCCAAAGGATTAGTATTGTGGATTATTGACGGACATACTCTTGATGATCAAGAGGTAGAATATTTGGCAAATTTACCTAAAATCGAGCCAAGAGTAAAAGTTGTAATTGAAAGAGGTGGCTCGCGCGCTTTTCGTTTTATGCCTTTAGAGGAAAGTTTGGCTATAGCGAGTTAGGAGTTAGGAGTTGGGAGTTGGGAGTTAGGAGTTAGGAGTTAGTACCACCGGAATTGTAGAGACGGGGCGTATTGCTAAGTCTGTACCGGAGTTAGGAGTTAGTGCGTTAGCGAAGCGTGTCCCCTTCGGACATACGTCTCGCTCGCTATTTCCCCCTCTTCTCTCTCTTCCCCCCTCTCCCCATCTTCTTGTTTGTAATTTAGGTGCAATATTATTGCGAAAGTAACGGACAATTAGATCAAAAAATCGTCATACTTAAAGAGGGAGATATGATTTAACAACTCCCTGTATTTCGAGGCGTGAAGTTAAAAAAGCAGATATGAAACGTAATAAATATAGTAGTAGGTCAACTAATACCTCTCCTAAAAGCTCTAATTTTGGCTCCTCAGTATTTAATTTCACAACTATTGCCATTCTGGGGGGCATATTTATTCTAGGTATTGGTATTGGTATCGCTTTTAGTTCTACAGCAAGTTTTTCACCATCGAATGTTGCTTCTCGTGATTATATTGATCAAAAAGCACCAAATCCAGAGGTTTGCGTACAGTATGGAGCCAGTGCGATGGTTATGGATACGAGATTATTTGTAACTCTAAACCCGTTTAATGTTTATGTTGGTCAACCCAGTATGCGCCCTGGATGCGTTTTACGTCAAAGTAACTGGGAAATTTTAAGACAGAAAAACCTAGTAACATCAGATCAAATAAGAGATTGCAAAAATCGTTTAAATACTTTTGGGTTTACGGGTAGATTAGATAGTAAAGAGCTTGCTATTAACTGCATCTATCAAAATGATGCGGCGAAAAACTTCTTTAGTACAGAAGAAGGAGCGATAAATTTACCTGGAGAGACGGAAAGATTCTAGAAAGTTATGGCTAAGAAGTCGGGTTTTTGTGATTGTTTTGTGGAGTTACGGATGTTTTTCTAAAAAACCCGACTTCTGTGATTATTTTTGTTTCGTGGGGAAAGAAGTCGGGTTTTTATGACTTGTTTTATGGGGCTATGGATATTAATCGTAAAAAACCGACTTCTGTGATTGTCTACTGCCGACTGCCTTTTTTTAAAGCATCAAATTATTGATTGGGGAAAGGTTGTCCAAATTCAATTATTCCAGACTCTGGTGTGTTAATTACCGGAGAATTATATGGGGCTGCTGGGAAAAGGGATGGAGGAGTACTGAAATTTCCTGACGGTGAAGGAAATGTTGCGGGTGGAAGAACTGGATTTTGGATTTGTGGAAATAGGTTGTTGTTTGTAATCGGTGGTACGGTTACAGTAGGTTGCTGGAAATATCCATTACTTCCGTTGTTAATAGGCGGTAATGTTGAGGGTGTAGCAAAAACAGGTTGTGTATTTACACTTGGAATATTTTGTGAAGGATTATACATTCCAGGAGGAAGATTACCTGGTGGTTGTGGAGATGGAAGAATCCCTGGTGGTTCTGGAGAGTAAGCATCCGGTGGTAAATCACCTCCTACTGATGAATATCCTGGTGGTAAAAAATTGTCATTACGAGCAATAAAAGGACGAAGCACCCAACGATTAGAATTTTGTGAACGGGGTTGTAGTTGTACTTGATTGCTGTCAAAAAAGGTTCCCGGTGCTAAATCCAGGACAATACGAGTGACATCTTGGTTTAGCTGAGAAACGCGAATTCTCTGAACTGCTCCGTTGTAATTTTGTTCGGTAGGAACGTAACCTAATTTAGTATTAGGTAAATCTACCACTAAACGAGGAGGTTGAGATAAGTAAAAGTACTGGGGACGAGATGGTGCTGAAAGAGAAATTTCTAACTGTGAACCTAGGGGAGAAAATCGCCAATCTTCTAGTTTTCCAGTGGGTGCGGCAATACTGCTATTAGTATCAAGAGCAACTGCTGCATATAAGCTAAACAAGCCAACAGGAATGAATCTCTTACACCAAGAGACAAATTGCCTGTTCTTAAATTGCTTATCCATTATTTTTATCCCTTGTAGGTTAAGCCAGAGTAGACGGCTTAATTGCTAATAGTTTAGTACAACATTGCCCAAATTTGTCAGGATTAAAATCACAAAGACTCTGCGTTCCTCCGCGTATACTTTGCATTCCTCTGCGTTTAAAATTCCATAGTTAGCAATCAATCTTCATGCTTTTATCAAGATATTTCCGAAAATTCATCGATGAAATTAATGAGACTCGTAAGTTATTTTTTTAACAATCTTAATTAAAATAATAGACTTATATGGCAGCTACAGTTCTCAATCCCGGTGATATCGCAATTGTTGGATATATTACCAATGTTTCTCCCGATTCCTTTTCTTTTGTTCCCTTGGTTGATTTGAGTGCGGGTACTGAAATCTATTTTACCGATAACGGTTGGACTGGTTCTAATTTTAGAGGTTCATCCCTAACTGATGGTAATGGCAATGAGGATCTGATTAAATTTACAGCAAGTAGTAATATTTCTGCTGGTACAGTAATCCAAAGCAATGACACATCTTCTTCTAATTGGACTTGGACAAAATCAGGGCAAATTGGAACTAATACAAGTGGTAACTATAATGACCTTACATTAACTCAATCAGGCGAGCAAATAGCAGCATTTCAATCTACCAATACGTTAAACCCACTCAATTCGGATTTTACAGCTATTTACCAAATCGATAATACTGGTGTTTTTGAAGATGCAACAAGTTCCAATACAGGTAGTGTAATTACTGGATTATCCCAACAGGAAAATACAGCAGTTTTGCTTGACAACACAGCAACATTTGCTGCTTTTGACTTCAACACTATACCTAACGGTACACGGGAAGAATGGTTAGCAGCGATTAATAATCCTGAAAACTGGACTTTTTCAAGCACTGAAACCAGTTTACCAACAGGAAGCATTCAAGTTGTTCCAGAAATCAATAATAGCCTAGTTGTTACCAACACTAATGACAGTGGTGAAGGTTCTTTACGACAAGCAATTCAAAACGCTAACAATCTTGCAGGTGTAGGTGTAGATACAATTACCTTTGATGCTAGTTTGAGCGGACAAACGATTACTCTGACTAGCGGTGAATTACTAATAACAGATGCTGTTAGTATTGAGGGTTTAGGTGCGAATCAACTGACTATTAGTGGTAATAATGAATCCCGTGTTTTCAAAATCGATGATAGCAACGGTAATAATAAAATTAATGTCACTATCGAAGGATTAACTATTACAGGTGGAAAAACTACAGCAGGTGATGACAATAATGATGATGGTGCAGGTATTTGGAACCGAGAAAACCTGACTTTAAAAAATGTTGTAGTTCGTGATAATGAAGCTGCTGATGATGGTGGTGGTATTCGTAACGACGGCACTATAGCTATTATTAACAGTACTATTGCTGATAACACTTCAATCGGAACGAGTGATACTAGTGGTGGTGGTGGACTGCTCAACACGATTGAAGCTTCAGTAACGATTGTAAATAGTACCTTTAGTGGTAACACCGCGAAAAATGGCGGCGGTATTCGTAATGATGATAATCTAATTTTAATTAACAGTACTCTCAGTGGTAATACTGCATCTGAAAGTGGTGGTGGATTAGTTAATACAATTAATCCCAGCAATCCCTTCAATCCAGCATCAGGTGGTAAATCAACTATTAGCAATAGCACCATTACCAATAATACAGCCCAAAATACTAACGGAAATGATAGTAGTTCTCAAGTAGGAGGTGGTATTGCTAACTTTGGTATTACAAATATTTCTAACAGTATTGTTGCAGCTAATACACGTAATGATGACTTTATAAACTTAGCTTTTGGTAATAGTACTAGTGGAGGTAATAACTTAATTGGTAACGGTAATGGTGTAAACAGCTTCACCAATGGAAATAGTGGTGATATTGTTGGTACTGCATCTGAGTCAATCGATCCATTACTCAGTCCTCTACAAGATAATGGTGGTGCTACTCAAACTCATAAACTCTTGAAAGGTAGTCCAGCAATTAATACAGGTAGTAATACTAACTTAGCTCTAGATACTTTTGATTTAAATGGAGATGGTAATACTACTGAGCTAATTCCTTTTGAGCAAAGAGGTGTACAATTTCAGCGGATTGTTGATAATACAGTTGATATTGGTGCCTATGAATATGTTACTCCAAACGAAGTGAATGGAACTCCTGGAAATGATCGACTCAGGGGAACCGGAAAAGATGACATTATTGATGGAGGAGAGGGAAATGATAATCTGTTCGGATTTGCTGGAAACGACACTTTAATTGGTGGTGGTGGAAACGATAATCTCTACGGTGGAGCAGGTGATGACTCGATTGATGGTGGAGATGGTACTGATACCCTACGAGAAACAGCAGATACCGATTTTACTCTTAGTGATGGTACTCTTCAAAGTAATGCTACAGGTAGAGATACTTTTACCAATATTGAACGAGTTGTTTTAAGCGGTGGAGATACAGGTAATATAATCAATGCTTCTGGTTACGGTGGAAGTGCTTTCCTTTATGGAAGAGGTGGTGATGATACTTTAATTGGTGGTGCTGGAAACGATAATCTCTACGGTGGAGCAGGTGATGACTCGATTGATGGTGGAGATGGTACTGATACCCTACGAGAAACAGCAGATACCGATTTTACTCTTAGTGATGGTACTCTTCAAAGTAATGCTACAGGTAGAGATACTTTTACCAATATTGAACGAGTTGTTTTAAGCGGTGGAGATACAGGTAATATAATCAATGCTTCTGGTTACGGTGGAAGTGCTTTCCTTTATGGAAGAGGTGGTGATGATACTTTAATTGGTGGTGCTGGAAACGATAATCTCTACGGTGGAGCAGGTGATGACTCGATTGATGGTGGAGATGGTACTGATACCCTACGAGAAACAGCAGATACCGATTTTACTCTTAGTGATGGTACTCTTCAAAGTAATGCTACAGGTAGAGATACTTTTACCAATATTGAACGAGTTGTTTTAAGCGGTGGAGATACAGGTAATATAATCAATGCTTCTGGTTACGGTGGAAGTGCTTTCCTTTATGGAAGAGGTGGTGATGATACTTTAATTGGTGGTGCTGGAAACGATAGTCTTTATGGCGGAGAAGGTGAAGATACTTTTGTTATCAGTTCACTTACGGGTAGGGATGTTATCTACGATTTTGAAAATGGTGTTGATTTAATCGGTTTATCTGATGGTTTGACTTTCGAGGATTTGTTGTTTAAATCAAGTGGAAGTAATGGAAGTAATACGAATATTCTTCAAGATAATCAAGTTTTAGTTACTTTAATTGGTATTGATATTAACTCGATTGGTACAAGCGATTTTATAGCTTGGAACGATGGTAATTCTAATATTACTCCTGAATAATTTCTAAATAACAATTCTACATTGTTCGCTGAATATGGAGACGTAGCAATGCTACGTCTCTACGAGTATATGGGTGTTTAACAAAAGGTATTTATAACCATTGTCCACCACGAAAACGCCAGCGCACGAAAAGAATTCGCATTATACTTTGAGAAGTAATAAAAACTGCCAGCCAAACGATACTGTAATGGAAGAAAACCCAAAATAAAGGTAATTCTTCTTTGGGAATAGGTGTTGGTAAAAATCCTAAAAATTTGACTCCACAAACTATAAATATAAATTCCCAAATACCAGCTAATAATTGGAAAAATGCTGGCCAATCTCTATCCCAACGATACTTTTGTATTTGATCGTATAATATATCCCAACCTAAACCAAAAATCGCAACATAAAAAAGTATCCAGAAATATACATTACTTTGGGGTGAACCAATCAAACCAATTGCAAATGGTAGACTAACTAATACACCTACAGTTAAAAGTAATAATAAACGAGTTTGCCAACGACCAAATAAAGTTGGAGTCATACAATTTTGGATTTTAGATTTTAGATTTTGGATTGAAATAATTAGTTGACAGTTGACAGTTGACAGTTGATTCCCAACCTTTAACCTTTCTATGATGTTAAGCGATAATATTCGCTAGAATTAAAATGCGCTATAGCTTCCCAATTGATTACGTCTTCTAATAAGGTTTGATAACCTAATGTATTGGGATGAAGACCATCACTACTCAAACGGTTCACTCTCCAAGTTTCAGAATTCTCCATCCATTTGTCAAATATATCTAAATAAGGTATTATTTGTTTTCGACAAGCTAATTTTGTTGCTTCTTTGTAACGGTATTGATCATCGCGATTGTAGTACAAGCAGTTAAGAAAAGGCATTTTAAGCTCATCTACTGGTACCATACCTACAAATAACACGGGACAGAGTTTTTGTGCTTGTTGCAATAATGAAGCAAGTTGTTCTTCAAAACTGGCAAAATCCGTGTAATTTTTACCGTCAGGACGACTGACTCTGGCTGAATCATTTACCCCTACTGATAATATAATTATGTCAGGAACGCGGTTTCGTAACTCTCCACGATGACGAAATTCAACTTCGAGTCTTTTGGCAACTTGTCCAATACGATCGCCACGTACACCTAAATTATAAAGAACGTGTCCAGCACTTTCGGGTAACATCCAAGTTCGTCGCAATCTTTCAACCCAACCACCTCCGTCGGGATCTCCAAATCCGTAAACTAAACTGTCCCCCAGTGCGACAATCTTTAAAGGTTGATTGCTATTCGGTACTATAGATAGCTGCATTGAAGGAGCTACAAATGTTTGCATCTGCAAAGACTATATTTTATATTTTTCAAAGATTCTATACATTTCTACACCATTTCAGAATACTTTATCTAGGTTATTAAAAAGAAATTATAAATTTTTGCCATTTTTGTGAAGATAATGACTTTTTTGTTTAAAGTTTATGTAGCCCAAGTTAAGTACTTATTTTAACTATCTGTAATATTTTTGTCTAAAATAACTTTAGAAATGATTCTTAAAATAACTCTAAAAACAACTCTAAAAACAACTTTAAAAATCACTTTAGTGAAAGTAAAATAATTGCTATATAACGCAATTTTAACTATAAAATTTTACTCAATAAAATTAAATCAAATCAAATTAAATTAAATAAAAAATGTACTGATAATACGTAGATGATTAAGTATCCTAAGATAGAATAAAAAAGGCTCGATGGGTCAATCGAACCTTAAAAACGTCTTAAGTGGGATGTCAAGTGATTTCGTTGATTATTATCTCCATAAAAAAGTCTGATGTTCAAGTAAAATGAGCTACATTTAGTTTTTAATGAACAAGGATCAATTGTTATTGATCCGTAAAAAATAGCTCGTGGCTGGTTTTATAGTTAATTTTGAGATCAAAAGTAAACGCAGAGGAATACAAAGGAAGCGCGGAGGAACGCAGAGTTTTAACTCATAATTATTAAAACCTGACTTATATATACCTCCGAGGGGTAATGAAGTTGAATTAAGGTGATTGATTTGTTACCCATTTCAACCATTGTCCGAAAGAAGTGATCGGATTTAAACGATGTACTCCGGGAGCGCGAGCAATTGCTAATCCATCTACAGCACGTAAAGCAGAATATTGTAAACCAAGAAAGCTATCGACTGCTGCATAAGGGCCACCCAAAGTAATTGCACCTGCAGCATATATTTTACCTTTATCATTACGCATTTCTACTAATTCAAAATCATTGGCTACAACCAACCTTGATAAATGATTCAAGGGCAAACTATAACGTTCAACTAAGTCTTCTAATAATGGACTTGCTTGAACTTTGGCATCTAATCCCGTAGCATCAACGATAAAATCTGCGTTGAGAGTCATTTGCCCAAAACCTTTTTCTTTGATGTTGGTAATAGTCCGATTTTGAGCATCACGTTCCACGCTTTCTACTTCGCCAAATTCTATTTTATACCAACCATCGCGTAAACCTTCTTCTGTAATCCGCTGCCAATCATGACGAACTGCGGTGGTTGTACCTCCCCAATCTTTTAATAAACTCTTACGCTCGTCAGGACTGGCTTTTTCTAACATTACCCGTAACTCACCACCCCAACAAGCTTTAGGCCAGTTAAACGGCTGAAATTCAAAATGATTCTTCACCATCCGCTGGGTTTTTCCGAATTTATTACCCTGTGGTTTTGGCGATCGCATTAAATGTAAAACTGTAATATCGGGATTCTTTTTACGTGCTTCATAAAGCCGCTGAATGATGCGAGAAGCGACAATACCACGTCCTCGAATCAATACTTTACCACCTTGACGTTCCAATTGTTCATAAACGTGATGATGGTCTTCATAAGCATTAACTACAGATTTAAAATCGCGATATCTCTCGCGATAAGCCTGCAAATCTGGTAAAAACTGAATCGCGGGATAACCCGTTGCTAAATGTAAAAAACGAGTTACATAAAAAGCATGGTCTCCTCTTCCTTTGGAATAAGCAACACAATATCTACCATCGTCGGTTTTACGAATTCCGCGAATTCTTCCATAACGATATATTTGCTCCCAACCGATACGACGAGCTTCCCTATCTATAGAATCAAAAACATTACCAGCACGGGGAGTATAAGTTTCAGCATAATCGGGTTCAGCAAATACTTTCCATAAATGTTTGAACGAATCATTTAACCTTCCCTTACCAAAATCCTGCCAAGCTTCCCGTAAAGCATAACTTGGCCAACCCCAGATATTATCGGGACAAGAGTCAGAATTAGAACGTAATCTTTCATGCAGAGGTATTTGGGAATTTAGACACAATAACTTATACCGAGCATATGGTTCCTTATCTAAACCCAAAGCAACTATTTTTTCGCTCTTAACACCATATAATCTCAGTAAATCTACCCAAGTAAAACTACCTAAACCGGCTCCTAAAGTTAAATAATCGGTTTCATTAACAGGTAATCCGGTAGCATGAAGTGCTTGTACCGGAACCTTTTCCTCTTGAAAAATTGGTGGTGGAAAACTCGATCCTAGAGGTGTAGCTGCTGGCTGTGGAGGTAAAGTAGGGTCTGGTAAATTAGTATTGGGATTAAATTGAATAGTGGAATTAGTGGGTGTAGATATAGGTGTAGGTGTAGATACCGCTAAGGGTGTTGTATTTGTTGTATTTAGAGTAAAAGAAAGAGTTATTTCATAAGGGCCAATTTTTAAAATATCGCCATTATTGATAATACTGCGTGGCTGGCGATTGCCATTAACATAAACACCATTAACGCTATTTTGGTCAATGACAACTAATTGATTTTGTTCCCAATCAATCAAAGCATGAAAACGAGAAACTTCACTACTGTTAAGTAGCATTCGTGAAACAGGTTTTCCGTTGATTTGCGCTGGCATTTGAGAAAATTCTCGACCAAAAGCAATCGGTACTTTTAAACTTGGTTGTCGTAATTCACCCGTGGCTGGTTCTTCCCAACTTAAATTAATGTGTAAGTTATTATTCATATATTTTTGATAGTTGATAGTGGACAGTTGACAGTTGACAGTGGACAGTTGACAGTAACGAATAACTAATAGTTAAAAAAATCGATTAAAACCTTTAACTTTTAACCTTTAACCTAATTTATTGAATATTATCTGGTGCGACTAAAACACTGATTGCCGCAGCTAAAGAAGTACCGCACCAAGGACAACCAACTTGGATATGTTCAATGGAACATATTTTGTGACAATTAGGACACTGTAACCCATAAGAACTTTTTGGTAAAGGTGCAGTTGATGAAGGTGATTTTGAGGGTAAAACAGGGATTACAGGTTGATTATTTGTACTTGGTTTTGGTGGTTCCAAAATAGTTGCTGGGAAGCTATTAATTTGGGGAATATTAATATTAATAACTTTCAATTGTATTTGCCCCAAACAGATACTGCTACCTTGATTTAAAGGTACATCTCCTCGGATTAATTGTTTTCCATCTACTAAGGGAGGATTTTTTTCTCTTAAATTGCGAATATAAAAGCGTTTTTGTTGAGAATTAAAATATATTTCAGCGTGCAAACCCGAAACAGTAGGATTACTCAAGACGATATCGCATCGCAAAGGGTCGCGACCGATACGGACAGTACTAGGGTTTTTACTAGGCTGCTGTTCGTAAATTATCTGAGTTTTTTCTTGACCTGCATCGTACCACTGTAAAGTTAGTGAATTCATGAATCTAACTATCTATGTAGCTCTTACTAAGCAACTTCAACTATTGTCTGTGAGATTCCTAACACGAGCAAGTATAAGCAATCAAGTATGCTAGAAAAATTTCAAATAAACTTCAAATTATGAACATAACCGTACTGCTGAGTAGTTGCAGCGTGCTTTTCCCTTGCTCAAATAACTTTAAATACTGGTAAAATTAAACTCTCTTTGCATTTTCCTTGTGTGATGCCGAAATTTGATCACCAATTACAAGCTATTTATGCTAGCGATCGGAAAGTATGGCGGGAATGGTTGTCCAAGCATCATTCCACCTCTGTTGGTATATGGTTGATTTATTACAAAGTTACGAGTGGTAAACCAAGTGTTGAATATAGCGAAGCGGTGAAAGAGGCATTATGTTTTGGCTGGATTGACAGTAAAGTAAAATCATTGGATGAACAACGTTATCAGCAGATTTTTACCCCCCGAAAACCGAAAAGCGTCTGGTCAAAGTTAAATAAGCAATATATCGAAGAACTGATTGAGCAAGGTTTAATGACTCAAACAGGTCTTGATAAGATCAATACTGCGAAACAAGATGGCTCGTGGACTACATTAGATCAGATTGAGGCATTAATCATTCCAATAGATTTAAAGCAAAGCTTAGAATTAAATCAAATAGCCAACCAGAATTTTCAGGGATTTAGCAACTCATCAAAGAAAAATATTCTATTTTGGATTTATAGTGCAAAACGTCCAGAAACGAGGTTGAAGAGAATTGAAAAAACTCTTAAATCGGCAGCGGAAAACAAAAATCCACTCACAATATGACCGCATATTCACTTAAATAATATTGTCATATACGATAATAAGCCTCAGATAACTGTTTTCTAACATGAATCTAAAGATATATATGTTGCTAAACTTACGAAAGATTTCATCTGATACAAGTTCAGAGTAAAGTAATCAATATTGACTAGAAAAATAAATAGAAATAAAAGTATAATTCATGTTGTATAAAGATACTATTCGAGAAAAGCAACTCTTAAAATTGGCAGCCCAGCGCGGTGTTTGTGTTTCGATTTTTCTGCCGACTACGCCGCTAACTCAGGATGCCCAAGCCGATCGGATAGTTCTAAAAAACTTGAGTAAAGCCGCGATGGAGCAAGCAGAAGCAATTGCCGATAAGCGACAAATCCAAGCAATGACGGATTATCTGGAAGATTTGCAAACAGATGATGAATTTTGGCAATTCCAAGCTAACGGTTTGGCAATCTTGCTGACACCTGAATCAATCAAAACTTATCGTCTTGCTTACACTGTTGAAGAAGCAGCAGAAGTCAGCGACAGGTTCTATCTCAAGCCTCTGATGTCTGCCTTGCAAACAATGTCGGCTTACCTGCTGGGTATTTCCCAAAAATCAGTCAAGCTTTATGAATTCACTGCTGCTCAGCAATTAGAACAGTTGGATGTGTCGGATTTACCAGCGGATTTTAGTGAAGTAACCAAACGTACCTTACAACGCGATCGCGCTCCCGCAGGTAAACTTCAAGGGGATGAAGGAGCAGAAATATTGCAACGACAGTTCTTACGAGCTGTTGAATCAGCAGTACGTCCTATTGTTAGCGGCAGCGATATGCCTCTGGTTTTGGCAACAACCAAAGAATTCCAAGCTATGTATCAATCCTTGAATAGCTATGATATGCTAGCAGAACAAGGAATTGATGGCAGTGTAGAAGGTCTACCAGAAGAAGAAATTAGACAAGGAATGCTGCCAATTGTCAAAGCATTGCGTCAACAACGTATTCAGCAATGGATCGAACTTTATTATCAACGCCAAAATGAATCTCGGACGATCGCCAACTTGGCAACTATTGCTAAACTAGCTCTTCGCGGTCAAGTTAGTCATTTGTTAGTAGAATCCGACCAAGTTCAGTATGGCACTCTTTCTGATTTAGGCGAAATTACAATGAGTGATAACCGCAGTGCCGAAACCTACGATTTGATCGATGAAATTGTTGTTCGAGTCTTAGAAAACGGTGGTGAAATCCTAGGTGTGCGTCAAGGAGAAGATGTTCCTGAAGAACTTATGCCTATAGCGGCTGTTTTGCGTTGGAGCTAATTTCAATCGTGGCAGTTGTTAATTTGTTACAAATATGACAACTGTTCATTTATCTCAATTCATTTTCCAGAAGCCAATTTATCAGCAATCCGAGTAGTTTCCGGTAAACGATATTTAGGAGTACAGCGCAATACATAATTGATCGCTGTTGGTAGACTAATTCGATGACCGCTAGAAACGTATACTGGTTTTACATTCGAGCGAGTACGTAAAACTGCCCCGATAGTTTCATTCTTATGTATTAAAGGTTGCCAACTTCCTTTTGTTTGAGGAACTTGTTCATATTTACCTATCAGCAAAGATTTTGCTACACCAATTGTAGGTTTATCAATAATTACACCTAAATGGCTGGCAATTCCCAATCTCCGAGGATGGGCAATTCCTTGACCGTCGCATAAAATAATATCTGGTATCGTATTTATCTTTTGTAGCGCTTCTAATACTGCGGGAATTTCCCGAAATGAGAGAAATCCGGGAATATAAGGAAAGGTGGTAGCACGTTTAGCTATACTTTGTTCTTGTAGTTGTAAATCTGGAAAGCTTAATACTGCAACTGCTGCACGGCTAATGGTTCCATCGGCTTCAAAACCCATATCGACACCAGCTACATACTTTATGGGTTCTGTAAATTTATCTTCAGTAATAACTTCTTTTTGTAATTCTTCTTGGATGATTTTGGCTTCTGATGTAGTTAAATTCCAATCATGACGTTGTTTGATCTGCATATGTGTTTAAACGGGGTACATCATTTGCATTACTCGCTTCAATTTCTAATTTAACGCTTTCTTTTGGAGAGATTTGCGGAGATTGGCTGTATGAATTCAAGATTCCATTTGCTTTACTGACTTCTATCAGTGCTGGTTTTTTATACCAATCTTGAAACTTGATAAAACTAGGAATTAGCTGCCCAGAGTAAAGAAACTTCATATTGATTAAATGTTGAATCCGCACTCACAAGTGTCATTTCTTCTACCTGAGCTTGTGCAATCAGCATTCTGTCAAAAGGATCGCGATGATGTAAAGGTAATGCGGCTACCCGCAAAGCATGAGAAGCAGTGATCTCTAACGATCTAGCTCCTAGTTGAGCCATACGAGTAGAGACATAATCATCTATTTGTTCTGGAAGTGGCAACTTACCTATTGAAACCTTAATTCCCATCTCCCAAACACTGGCAACTGAGAACCATACTTCATTGGTTTCATCCACAATTTGTTCGATCACGTTCTCACTTAACTTTTCTGGTTGAGCAAACCACCATAACCAGCATTGTGTATCTAGTAAAAGTTTCACTCCGTGTCACCCTCAAATGCCACTAGAATATCTTCTGGCAGAGGAGCATTAAAGTCATCTGGTACAATAAATTTTCCCTGATCTTGTCCTAAACTAGATCGTCTATCTAGGGATGTCCGAAATGGAACAAGTTTAGCGATTGGAATACCTCGGTTTGAAATCACGATTTCCTCTCCGAGTTCCACACGGGACAATAGCCGAGAAAGGTTTGTTTTGCAGTAATGAATATTTACGCTTTCCATTTTATTAATAAACTAAGTCTACAAACTAAGTCTAATTTAGTTGCAGCAGTTCTGCAAGGACAAGTTAATTTAAGAGTTGTAGATAATTGGTAAGCAGCCCTATTAACAGGTTCTTGATGGCTAAGCACGTATAACTTTTGACGCAGAGGAACTTTACCCGACAATTGTTGATAAAGCTTCGGCTTTGGGGTTTTCAATTGTAATGCATCATCCATGTTGCCTAAAATGTGAGAAAACCGATATATGAAAAAACATGGAAAGTAAATGGATTAGCCATAACGAAGTTCGCCTTTTCTCCGAATCTTTCGGTACTCCAAACAATCCACCCATTTTATTAATCATGGGAGCGATGGCTTCAGCCGTATGGTGGGCGGAAGATTTCTGTTGCCAATTGGCTACTGTGGGTCGCTATGTGATTCGCTACGATCACCGAGACACAGGACGCTCAACAAGTTACGAACCAGGTCATATTGATTATTCCGTTGAAGATTTAGCGGATGATGCGCTTTGTGTTCTCGATGGCTATGGAATTGGGAGCGCTCATTTAGTGGGGATATCGCTCGGAGGATTCCTGACTCAACTCATGGCGCTCAAGCATCCTCAACGGGTCAAAAGTCTGACGTTAATTGCCTCGGAACCATTGGCTGACACCGACCCGACCATACCAGCGATCGATCCATCTATCCTTGAATATCATGCAAAAGCCAGTAATCTGGATTGGGCAAACCGTGAAGCAGTGATTGAGTACCAGATTGGTGCATGGCGATTGCTTTCTGGTTCAGCCCATCCGTTTGATGAGACAGCCATCCGCGAATTAGCTGGGGCTGACTTCGATCGCACTCCCAATCTCATGACGACCTTTAATCATGCCTTGCTTCAAGGTGGAGAAACATGGTTTAACCGCCTCCACGAAATCGCTGTACCAACTCTGGTTATTCATGGTACAGAAGATCGTATTTTACCCTATGCCCATAGCTTGGCATTGCAAGCAGAAATCCAGGATGCTGTATTACTAACATTGCCAGGAACAGGACACGAACTGCATCGCAACGACTGGTCTGTTATTCTTGACGCGATAGAAAAGCATACTGTATCCCCGCAAGAAACAGCCTAACAATTCGCTTGGAGCGGACTTCCGAAGATATGGGTGTTGAGTTTACAGCTATCAGCAGCTCAATCGGAACATTAAGCATCTTTGAGAAAAGCGATTCGTCAATTTATAAATAAATCAATACTTGTATACGCAAAATAAAAGGTAATTTGTTATATCTAAATATCAGCTTTTACGCATTTATATTGAGAAAAACCGGGTTTTATACTTCTATAGAAAGAAAATAATTATACTTAACTATTTGTTGGAATGTGATACTGAAGGTTCTACTGTGTTGATATCAATAAATAATGAGACGTAGCAGTGCTACGTCTCTACATTAATGTTGCGTTGGGTGGATTTAAATTGCTGCATTCGCAACAGTTTCTTTCTCAGTTTCGGGTAGCAAACGTTTAACACTCTGCTTGACAAAACTTTGCAAAAATACGACTTGCTGATTTTGTGCAAAGACTTGCTGTAAACTTTGTCGAAATTTCTCTAAATTGAATTCGCTTGGGGAATTGATTGCAATTTCTTGCTGTTGGAAGTATTCAATTAAAGCTAAACCGGCAATTCTAGTTAAATAAGCTGCACTTACACCTTGTACAACTCCACCAGCAACGAAGGTAATGGCATTACTTTTTAATAGTGTACTTATAGTTTTAGTTGAAAGTTCCACCAAACCCAACTTCAACATCAAGCTTCCCATTTCACCTGCAACTGTTTTTGCTTGCTCTAAGGAAAACTTTTGCTGATACATTCCACCCAAATCAATTACCATTTGAGCGTTAATCGCCACAGTTGCTAATATATCAAGTGCTGGTACTGGATTCGCAAATGCCGCAGCCGCACTTATCCACTGATATTGTTCGATTGTTGGAGTAGCTCGTAATTTTCTGACTCCATTTAACAAGCTTTTGGTTTCGGTTTTGAGCAACTGAGCTTTTCTCATGGTAGTTGCCCATACTAACTGCTGTTTTTGAGTGAATATTTTATCTAATTGCTCGGTTAAATCTTCGATATCCGGTGCTGGTTGTTCCATCCATTCTTGCACAGAATTATCATCAAGATGCTTGCGTACTTTTATCGGTTGGGGAGAAGCTGCGGTTGCTACGACGTTTCCCCCAATTCGTTGTTTCAAAGACAGTAAGACGCTAGCACCTTCGTCTGGCAAACATTGGTCTTGCTTATTATAAACCAACATTAACCGTTGATTTTCTGCTTTTAATTGTTCCCAGCGTTGAAATTCTGTTTCTGTTAAGTCACCATTGGTGAGAAACAGTACAAAGTCGGATTTTACAGCATCATTTATTGCCGCAGTATCGGAATTCCCTTGGATAAACAAAGGTGATGTTTCTTGAAATTCTACAGATGCAAGATTTTGTTGTTGTAAAACTTGAATCAAAGTGGTTTTACCCACTGATTTACCACCAGTAACTGTTAATGTAATTTCTTCTCTATCTAATTCATTCCGCAATTGAGGAATTTTTTCTTGAAGCAATGTCGCTTTATCTAAAGCTTCTTGACAATCACCGGCAATTTCAACTAATTTATTGATTGCGATCGCGCTTTGAGCAATTGTATTTTCTACGGTTGCTCTATCAATAGCCATTTCATCTAACTGTTGGCTTTTATTGTTAGAACCCCAAGGTTTGATTAACCACAAACCACCGCCAACTGCAAGCAAACTTAATAAGCTAAATTCACCCAGCTGCATTAATTGATGATGCCAACTTTGTAACATCCACAGAGAAAAGGATAAACCTATTCCTCCCACTAAAATAGGACGCTTTAATTTCCAAACCATAATTCAACTGACCCAATTACGATGGATGGTTAATATTTTCCAGAGTATATCAAAATCCTGTGAATAAAGAATTACCAGAAGAAACGGTTGGGTTTGAGAAGTCGGATTTTTATCTTAAATATCTGTAATAAAAGACAATCATCCTAAAAACCCGACTTGTTGTCGTGGGGTGAGTTCCTTGGTAGTGGGAGCGTCTCACTCCCTAAACATAACAAACCCCCATAATCCTAAAATTACAGGGGCTTGTTAATATTTAATTTGGTAGCGGGAAGTGGATTTGAACCACTGACCTTCGGGTTATGAGCCCGACGAGCTACCAGGCTGCTCTATCCCGCGTCGTCTTTAACTACTATACTATAAACTTTATGATTTGGCAACTACAACATTGATAATTCTCCAACGACTTCCAAACGCTTGTATTGAGCCAATGTCATAAATTTTTCTGCCAGGGCTTCGGCACTGCTGGGGGTAATCCAACCGAGTTGAGTGAGAAGATGAATGGCTACGGCATATTTTGCTCGTCTGGCTCCATCGATGACTTTAATTACTAAACCCATACCTTCACCAAGCCTGCTGATACACTGTAATCCTTCGGCACCTGATTTACTGATGATTTCTCCTGGGGCTGAACGCATCAGTTCCGTATCAAATTTGCCTTCACCTGCTAACATCACCGGATGATGATTCATGGCACGGACAATCCGTTCCATATCCAAACTGTTACCGTCCGCTAAACGAGCGTAAAGTGTGGCAATTTGACAGAGTTGCATCAGGTAAGTAGGTACGCCGCAATCATCGTGAGCGCTGATAAATTCTGCTGCGGGCATTCGTAACAATTCTGATATTTTATTTAACACCAGTTGCTGTACGGGGTGCTTGCGCTCCAAGTAATTAGTCACAGACCAATTGCATTGCTGACAAACGGCTAACATTCCGGCGTGTTTGCCAGAACAGTTATATTCTAAACTGCTGCGTTTACCAGTGGGAACGGGACATTGAAGTGCTGTGGGGTCAATGTCGGCTCGCCATAAGATATTAAATACTTGTCTAACGTGTTCTATACTTCCATCATGGGAACTACAAATAATTGCTAAATCTTTATCATTGAGATTGTAGCGTTCTAAAGTTCCTGTGGTAGTCACAGCCAAGGCTTGAAATGGTTTGAGTGCGGAACGGGCAAATGTAGCTGTTTCGGCATTTCCAGCAACAGAAAGCACCCGTCCTCGTTCGTCGCACAGTGCAGCTTGGACTGTGTGCTTTGATTCAATAATTCCTTCACGCAGCAACCTGACTTCTATGGAGGGTGCTTGAGTTCGTTTTGCCATTATCAATCCTCAGCCAGTTCCTAGCTAAAAGTTATGAGTTATGAGTTGTTATTTATTACTTATTAACTCATAACTTCTAAGCAGCGGAACAATTTAAAGTGAATGCCAAACTATCGTACCAGCAAAGAACAACATTACCAAACACAATCCAGTTATTTGCAATCTTTGAATAATTGGTTTAATTTCATAGCTGACAACCAAAAGGTCACGGTCTAGGACTTGTTGGGGTTTCATCCAATTTTGACCGTCGTACCACCCGGACTCTTCATAAAAAATAATCGGACTTGCGAGACGATCGCGCACGTAAGACCAACCTAAATACAAGCGTAATAAAACTAAGACTACTCCAATACTGGCACCTGCGGAGCCAGACAAAAAAAATTGAATTATGTATTTGTGTGGGGGAAAACTCGAATAAGCGACAGGTCCCGCTACCAGCCAGGATAAACCCCATATCCAGAGGATTTTGGTGAGATAAGAAGGGATTGAGAGGCTGCAATCTTGAAATAACCAAGAGTTTTTTAACTGTTCGTACTCATTTAACGGTTGCTGTTCTCTGGGAACTGGGCAATTTGATACCTCATAATCAATCATATTGGTTCACCCCCACTCTTGAAGGATGTTTGAAAATTCACAGGTTCTGCATGACCCCAGAATGCTTCTAAATTATAAAATTCTCTTTCTGAGGGCATCATAATGTGAACTATGACATCACCATAATCTAGTACTACCCAACTGCCTTCGGATTTTCCTTCTGTTCGCAAAGGGTTACGGGAGCATTTCTCTTCCACAATACCTTCGATAGTGTTGGCGATCGCTCTTACCTGTACGTTTGAATAACCAGTCATCATCACAAAATAATCGGCGAGGTAAGATACGTTTTTCACATTAAGCACTAACATATCCCCTGCTTTACGGTTATCACCGGCTTCAACAATAGCTAAAGCTAATTTTACGCTTGAATCGTCTAGATCAAGTTGTTGAGAAGCTAAAGGGGCGTTGGTAACAGTAATAAATTCGGACTGCAAATTGGCTGGGAAATAATCAGACATTAAACCTTACTCTGCTTGTGTGTGTGAGTGTTGTGAATTTTTTTGGTTCTGTTTTTCAATTTGTGAATAAATTGCGATGTTAATTGCAAATTTTAATCAATTATTAATTACTCTCTTGCCGGTAGAAGATTACCGTTAGCGCAGCGTCTCCCCCAGGGAGAAATAAAAAACCCTTCTAGACGCTCTTAGCGCAGAGGCAAGAGGTAAAAAGAGATGAACCGCACCCTACGGGTGAAAGGTAATCTGTTTAGCGGTTAGGTGGAGTAATACAAATACACTTTTTTGAATATTAGCAAAAAACAGATGTTTGTGGCTGAAATGCCGTAAGCAGTAATATTTTTATTGTAACGAACTTTTCGTTTTGGTTTTTGGCAATTAATTACGAAAGTTTACAAAAAATTTACCCCAGCTTGGAAGACTGGGGTTAGTGACGGTAAGACAATGATAATTTATGGGTGGTGGATAGTTGTTAAACTTGCTGCTTAGAGATTACCCTAGCCTCAATTGTGGAACGATTCTCTGTCAAAGATTCAAACAAGGACTCGTAGTTGTTCAAAGCTTGCTCAAAAGCATATTGCTCTACAGCATATTTGCGACTGTTGTAACCTAAAGTTTTAACTTTTTCTGGATGCTTATATAAATCCAAAACCGCATTCGCCAAAGCGGAAGCTTCTTCTGGAGGAACAATAACCCCACCCCCACTTTGTCTAATAGCCCTTGCTGCGGTACCATTATCAGGAACAGATGCGACGATTGCCCGTCCGCTGGCAAGTAAAACTTGAATTTTGGATGGCATATTAAAAGAAATTACATTTTTCTTTTGCACCACCAATCCCACATCAGCAGCAGCTAACATTTCCGGTAAACGTTCCCGTGGTTGGAAAGGTAAAAGCATTACATTATTTGCACCACATTGATTACATTCCTGCTGAAGTCGCTGCAAACCAGTTGCTTCACCAACAATTACAAAGGCAATATCTGGAATATCACGTAAAGTAGCGGCAGCTTTGACTACTGTTTCCAATCCTTGAGTTAGAGCAATATTACCGGAATATAAAACTACAAATTTACCATCTAATTTATGTTCGGTGCGAAAAGCATTGCTTTCTTTTGACATGGGGCGAATAAAATTCACATCCACCCAATTGGGGATTTGCACGATTTTATCGAGAGCTACATTCTTAGACACCAAATTATCTACAAACCCATCGGCAATCACGCTAATCTTATCAGCAGAGCGATAAGCAAATTTTTCTAAAAGCGAAAATACACGAATCAGCGCTTTGTTTTTCAGTAAACCAACATGAATTGCAGCTTCTGGCAATATATCTTGTAAATTTAAAACTACCGGACATCTGTGTAGCCATCCTAAAAGCGTAGTCGGTAAACAAACTGGTAATGATGGGGATGTAGAAAGAATTACATCGGGTTGCCAACCAAAAAGGGCGGGTATAAAACTAGTAAAAACAAAACTAGCATCCAACATGATCCTATCGAACAAATTGGGGCGCGGACGAATCCAAACATAACTTCTTTGAATTTGAACGCCATTCTTATATTCTGTTAAATAAAACTTACCTCGGTAGTCTTGATAAATTTTACGCTCTGGATAGTTAGGCATTGCGGTAACGACACGTACTTGATGTCCGCGCTTCACCAATCCTTCTGCTAATTCAGTCATCAATGGAGCAATACCGATTGGTTCTGGATGATAGTTGTAAGAGTAAATTAAAATTCGCATAGTAAAAATTAACGAGAATCTAGCAAGATTCTTAAAAAGACAACATTTATGACTAAATTCGTTTCGCGCTAGAAAAAGCACTTGTATCCTATTTTCCTTTTAATATCTTGTAGCGTCAGTCTATTTTCATTGAAGATTGCTTAAATTTTGCTCTAGTCTACAGGCAAGCACTCAATCAAAGATGTATTAGTTTAAACAAATATTTATGTTCTTTACAGAAATAACACGTAGATGAAATCCACGTTAAAAATAATAATAAAGTATTAAATTACTCTGTCAACGGTACTAAGACTTATTTTTCGCGAAAACGCGATGACAAAATTAGCTTGCAAAAAAAGTGATCAATTGTTTTTAATTTTTTCGTAACTTATACATCAAGAATGTCAACCGTACTTGTATCATGTCCTGTTGACTGGTAATTAGTAATTATTGACTGTTGCCGAAGCAACTTTATTACAAGTGTTTAACCAGAAATGATATTGCTGGGAAAACCAAGGCTCGATCAAAATTAGTTAACTAAATGATTCAGCAAAATCAAGCAGATAACCGAAAAAAGAGCCTAGAAATTGAAAAAAGAGGCTTGAATAGCAAAAATCGCCATCATACCTCTCTTTAAAAAACAGTTGCTAATACTAATAAATTCTTTAAAATTAAATAAAACAATTATGAATTACATCGCCCCACTACTTTTATTGAATAGGATCGCAACTGTTTTAAAAATCAGCTTTAAGTCGTAGATCAAGCTCCAATTCTTCTGGTATTCTAAATCTAGACGAATTACATCCTCAAAATTACGAATACTAGAACGTCCATTAACTTGCCATTCTCCAGTCATCCCTGGTTTAACATCCAAACGTTGCCATTCAGGTACTTCATAACATTCAACCTCATCGGGTGTAGGTGGTCTAGTACCAACTAAACTCATTTCTCCTTTGAGAACATTCCAAAATTGCGGTAGTTCATCTAAACTAGTACGACGCAACAATTTACCTACCCGCGTCACCCTGGGATCATTTTCTATTTTGAAAAAAGCACCTTTAACTTGATTAAGTTTTTGCAGTTCGGCTTTTTTAGCTTCGGCATCCACACACATCGAGCGGAATTTCCACATCCGAAATCGCTTACCCATCCAACCACAGCGGATTTGTCCAAATAAAATTGGACCGGGGTCGTCAATCATGATAGCAATAATAATCGGAATAGATAATATGCTTGTAATTACTAAACCTACTAATGCCCCTACAATATCAATTAGTCGTTTAGTCAATGAACGTACAGAAGGGTGAGTTGGTGGTAATTTCTCTTCCCGGCGGCGAGGATGAACTGATGGGGGTGTGAATTCTCCTTCTTCAATTATAAAAACATCAACTAAACCTGTAAGATTAAGTACCGCCATTACCTGGGGAGTCACATTTTGCAATACTAATTCAATTTCTTTTTCTTGAGCATTCTTATAATTACTAACTAAAGCACCTAAGCCACTACTATCCATAAAAGTAGTGTTCCCAAAGTCAATAATGATTTTTTTGGGAATTGAATTTGCTGTAATTAGTTGTTCACAACTTTGCTTAAATGCTAAAGCTTCAAGCACACTTAAACGGACACTTGCCTGGATTCTAACCGTATCCTCTAATAATGTAATCGGAAAGTTTACCTCTTTCGGTTGGTTACTCATGAAACCTTGAACTTCAGTTGCCATATTGATGTTTTGCTTTACATTATTTTGCTTAAAGAACTAGCTTAAACAGATGCTTATTTCTGCCGATATTAACAAGTAATAACCTGTTTATCCGGATGAAATTAAATATTATCTATGACGGTTAACAATAGAATCAGAAATCAATCGATTTTGAATTCACCTTATATCTGAATACAGGGGCTTGTAATATTGAAAAAAATTTGGTTTTCTTTCCCCGATTGAAATCGCAGGTAGTAAACCTTTTATTTGCAATTCTAGATTTAGATTTAAATCCAAAATCTGGTGCAGGAAAGTTTGGGGGGAAGAACATCTACACCCCAACTTTCCGCAAAATCTAAAATTGTCTCGGTGAAATATAGTCAGTAAATGTTAAGTATAAAATTTTAAACATAAATGTTTTCCTGAAATTAGCCATAATTGAAATTAACTGAAAAACTTCTGTTATTGTCTCGCCATTGTCTTATTACATTGCTATTCGTTCCATGACAACTAAAATTGCCGTTAATCAAGCACACCTGATAGAAGTTTTCTCCGCAATTCAAGGGGAAGGGCTGAATGTAGGAACCCGTCAAATTTTTATTCGCTTTGCTTTTTGTGATTTGCGCTGTCACTTTTGCGATAGCGCTCATACTTGGAATGCACCTGCTACCTGTAGAATCGAACAAACTCCTGGATACCGTGACTTTGAAATTTGCTCTAATCCTGTTTCATTGCCAATGTTAATCGAATGGGTTGAAAGACAAAATATACCTTGTCTACACGATAGCATTAGCTTAACCGGAGGCGAGCCTCTACTCCATGCCAAGTTCTTATCTTCATTCTTACCACAACTTCGCTTAACCACTGGTTTACCTATATACCTTGAATCTGGGGGACATCGCCCGGAACAACTCGCTATGATTCTACCTTACTTAGACTCTGTAGGTATGGACTTAAAGTTACCTAGCGTCAGCGGTGAAAATCGTTGGCAAGAACACGAAATTTTCCTCAAATTATGCTATGAGGCTCGAATCGAAGTCTTTATCAAAATCATTATTTCTCAAAATACTAACCCTACCGAATTGAAACGTTCTGCTCAACTAGTAGCAGCCGTAAATCCAACAATACCAGTCTTTTTACAGCCCGTCACGCCCCTAAAACCAACCGAACAGTTTGCCGATTTACCCTTGCTTGCTCCAACTCCTCAACAAGTCATAGATTGGCAGGCTTTGATGAAAAATTACCTCAAATCAGTCCGCGTAGTACCCCAAACTCACAAAATGCTTAATCAGTTGTAAGGAATACTATGTTATTACGTTAATATACGCAGGAATGTTTCTCAAGACCTTTATATCAAGCCAATTTACGCTTGATGTAGTCTATTGAACAAGGTTTTTAATATTCCCAATTTTTCTACAAAAAAGTATTTTATGAAGATATTGTCAAGAAATAAAGAAGTTTTTGTAAACGATTTTTATGAAGTGGATTAAGTTAACAAACTTTAAAATAATGGTTAAAATTTGCAGAGAGAAAAGTCAATATTTTAGCGATAAAAAAATCAAAAGTAAGTATTTAGGCTGAAGTTTTTAGCAAAAAAATCATTATAACTGAGTTTTGTTCTAATTATTTATGTAGAAAAATAATTGAAAGTAATTGAGAGATTATTCGTAGATAGGAAGTAAATACCTATACCTTTAGGTAAAAAATAAGTGAAAAAAATCATTTATTCTTGCCTAGAGATATTTATTTTTATTAAGTTGGCAATTTAATTTTGGTGTTGGTGAATAGGACTATAAATTGATATGTAGAGACATAAAATGTTACATCTCTACAAGGTTTTGAGTGTACAGCAAAATCGTTTTCATGGATGAAATCACTAACGCCCTACTTTACAAGTCTTAATACTCGACCTCATCCGTATTTCGAGATTTAGATTTTGCCTTGTTAGCACTGCGTTTGAGTGCAGAAAGTCGGGCTTCATATTTTGATCTTTGACGCTTGCTGGGAGATTTTTCGATTAAAGTTTTTAAAGCGCTGCCTAAACTCTTATAAGCATTGGGCAAACTGTAACCAAAGCGAGTTGCCAAAGCAATAGCTTTCTCATCTGCTTCGATTAATACTCTAGCCTGTTTCTCGCCATTATTTTTTTGAAATAATCGCCAGCCAGAAACGCCGCATAAAGCTAATGCAAGTACTAAGAGCAATCCATCTTGTACCCACAATTCACCGACAGCGCCACCCAAGCCGATGGCTAATGCTGCCATTTCCCAACCATCTTTAGGGATAGTATCGTTTTGAATGCGAGCGACTTCATGCCAAAACAGCAAATTTCGTTGATCCATTGCCAACTCATCCCATTTTGCCAGGTCAATTTGAATTTCTACCTGGTCTTTACCGATTTCTTCGCTACGAACTAAAGTTGGATTAACTTCAGTTGTACCTTCAACCGTGACCCAGCTTTGCAATTCTGGGGGTAATAAACCTTTTAATCGCCGGAGTTCGCTCATTTCTGCTTTAGCAGAAGAGGTTGCGTAAGATGTCATAAAACCACTTACCAAAAAAAACTTCAGTATATATTATTGAGGATGCCTTATAAGGAGTATAGCTATTTATATGAGCTACTCGAATTTATTCGTGAGGAAATCTTCCCCGTTTTTTCCTCGCTTCCATTGCTTTTTCTAGAAGTTCTAATAATCCCGGTGCCTGCTCTTGAATGCTCAGTAAGAGTCTTTCACCTACTTCTATATTACCTGGGTCGTGACCAGTTTCCATGACTTGTTGAAGACGAGGTATGGCTACACCGTCAACAAGCTGAACTAGCCCACTCAGACAACGATTAAATTGTTGTTCGGTAAGGGTAGAATCTTCAATAGGAAACTCAATAATGGCTCGAATTTCGCCATCAGATGGGTCATATTCCCATTGCAGCATTTTGGTTTCCCAAGAAATTACTAACATTGTTTGTAAAATTGCATCTTTATGAGGATGATCTTTTACACCACTTAGCACTTGAGGAGCGAAGACGCGGAAAAATTTCCCATCTTCATCTAGCTGCACTACAATCATAAAATCTTCTAGATTATCGCCTTCTACGCCCGTAACAATACGGTCTTCTTCTTCTTCAATGCGATAGTCCCAACCAAGTTGATCTAAATATCCGGCAATTTCTTGCACGTTTACTGCCATAAAAAGCCCCTTTACAAACCTTCTGTGCGGATGTTGCCAGACTTAGTTTAACTTGTCGAGGTCAGAGGTAATAAGTGAAATCGCTACCATATACGATGTCTTGTTTAAATTTTTGAACAATTGTCATTGAAATGACTAATTTTTTGGCAAATTATTCCGAGAGATATAATCTGTTAATTAATCTTGATCCAGCTTTATGATAATCTTCCTCCTTTAGATATGTAATAGATATGTAAAATACTTGCTAAAGTTACTTAAAATATAACAAATTTAGGATTTATAGAAAATTTATCAAAAATTTCAAACTCAAATTTCAAACTCAAATTTTTAACTAAATATGCGTGATTATTCTACCACTACAACAGCCATAATTGAGCAAGCTATAGCTTTAGAGCAAACTTTACCAATCAAAAATCAGGCTTGCAGTTCCAAATTCTTTTTTCATCCCCATCCAACTGAAAAAATTTGCCTTTTCTTTCACGGATTTACCGCAGGCCCTTATCAATTTGAGCCATTAGGTAAAGCTTTATTTGCTGCGGGGTATAATGTGATGATTCCTTTGCAACCTGGTCATGGAGTGGCTGGTAATTTTGATGGTGATAATCCTCCTCCTTTACCATTGGAACGGGAAGTTTATCAAGAATACGCTATTTCATGGCTACAAACTGCTCAACAATTGGGTAATCAAGTGATAGTTGGAGGATTATCTACAGGTGGAACTTTGGCTGCTTGGTTGGCATTAGAATATTACCAAGAAATTGCCAAATCTCTGTTATTTTCTCCTTATTTAAATAGTAAAAATCCAATTATAAATTTTGTAGTGGAAGTATTACCAATTTATTATGAATGGTTAAATAAGGATAATCCGGGGAATTTTGGTTACAACGGTTTTCAAATACCTGCGCTGCGCTTATTTTTAGATATGGGTCAAGAAATTATCGATCAAGTGCAAAATAATCCATCATCACCGATGTGTATTATTACTAGCGAAAATGATGCAGTTGTTGACCGTAACGACTTGAAAAGTTTATTTGAATCGGTGAAAATAAAGCAGTCAAAATCTTGGTATTTCTGCTTTGATGATTTTTTTGATATTCCCCATACTATGATGACGGAACTTGAAGGAAATAATTATGTTGGTTTATTAAATACTGTAGCGAAAGCTTATTTAGAAAGTGATATTACTTGGAATCAAGTATTAGAAATTGGTAATCAAATTCTACAAGGAAAAAATTTTGAAAGTGCTGCAAAAGATTTAAATCTGATAGAAAAAGTTTCTCCGGATTTATCGGTGATGTTGACTGTAATAGATAAGAAAATAATCAGCCTCGGTTGAAACTATTATCCAATATATACTTTAAACGGAAACAATCTGAGTTTTATCAAAAGTCTGGAAGTTGAGAGTA
>JACYMD010000015.1 GCA_015272215.1 Rivularia sp. T60_A2020_040
AGTTAGGAGTTAGGAGTTAGGAGTTAGGAGTTAGGAGTTAGTGGTTAGGAGTTAGGAGTTAGTGGTTAGGAGTTAGAAGTTAGGAGTTAGGAGTTAGGAGTTAGGAGTTAGAAGTTAGTGGTTAGGAGTTAATTAACTGTCAACTGTCAACTGTCAACTGTCAACTATAAAAGCGAATCCATTAATTGCATTAACTTAATAGCGTTATCATTGAGAGTAAGTGTTTCTTCGCCTTTGAGTTGATGCTCTAATAAACCCTTGAGAGCTATCAGTTTAAAGCTGTTTTCAACGGGAGCGATCGCAATTGTGTCTGCTGCTTTCATATAGCCAATAGCACCCAAGTCACTTAATGCCATGCGACGCAATTTTAAATCGCTGTTTTGCAATACTTGTACCAAACGCTCTCCATATTCTGGTTCACTTGTTAATTGATACATTGCTCTAGCTGCGGCGCATTGCACCCGGATTACCGGATGTTCGAGAAATGGCTGAATCATATCTATGGCAACAGTAGCACCAATTGCTCCTAAAGCCTCTAATACTGCTTCGTAAGGCTGGACTAAGTGCGGTCTTCCGGGTATTTGTACCGCAGCTGCCACACCTCCATCTAATAGCTTTAATAATGCAGGAATAGCTATTGGATCACCCAACATTTCTAAAGATTGGGCTGCGGCTTCCCTTACGTAAAAGTCAGAGCATTCTAAGCATTTAATTAAACCCGGCACGGCTCGGTTATCACTTAATTTACCCAATGCTCTGGCAGCATTACGTCGTAATGGATAGCCACCTAACTCGGTTCTATCGGCTTCATCATCTAAAGCTGCAATTAAGGTATCAACAACTTCCGGATTATTGACACGAAACTTACCCAACCACCAAGCAGCATAATAGCGGAGACTTAAATCTGAAGATTGTAAATTGACAATCGCTTGTTGTGGGGTTAACGGTGGTGCGTTATCTGTTGAATATTCTTCCGCACTCGGTTCAATCATCCATCACCCTTTTTACTATTTCTTCTCGGATTTTGATTTTTTCGGTTCGGATTCGCTATCAGGTTTGAGCGCAGATTCAGCAGTAACTTGCTCAATATTAATTATCTTACCGCCCATGCGTGTTACTCGCTGCATTTCTTCGTTCATTCTATTGTACGGTACTGTCATAAATACACTACCGCTGCGACGAATTTGATAATTATTTTTATCTGTTTGTTCGTTCTGACGCAAACCTACAACTTCATAACGAAACATCCGGCTACTAGCGCTAGAAATTCCATTTGTACCAACTGTTGTTTGTCCGTACATTTAATTATCCCTCCTTTGTGATTTTGGATTTGAGATTTTGGATTTTAGATTGAGAGAATTCAGAATGAGAAGTTATCAGTTGTAGTTGTAGAGACGGGGCGTATTGCTACGTCTACAGGAATTAGGAGTTATTTCCCCCCATCCCCTTGTCTCCCCATCCCCTTGTCTCCCCTTTAAGCTTGGGTGATGCTGACGATTTTTCCACCTTTACGGAGAATTTCTTGCATCTTATTTGATAAACGTTCGTAAGGTACGACAATCGCGTAGCTACTGCGTCTCACTTTGGGATACCCTGGAGAAAGCTGACCAGTTACTTCGATGCGATATGAACGGTCTCCTACTCCAACTGCGTTACCTACATTCTTTCTCGGAGATACATCGTTACTTGCACGGTAACTCCAGTTACTATTACTACCTGATGGTCCAACAATTGAAGATGCACTGTTGGTTCCTAATTCCCTGGCTAAACGAGACTTGTTTCCTTCTACCTGAGCGCGATCGCTATTGGCATAACCCCGGTATAAACGGAACATCCGATTAAATCCTACGGTTTTTTGTCCCGATTGAGTCGCAAATCCCCGATAATAAGGTACTATGTTATCACCAAAATTTTCGGTGTACTCCACTGAATCAATGTAGGAGTCTATCTCAATGTCGTACCCTTGGTTATGATACAAATCGTTGTGGTAGCTAACTTCCGACTCGTCGTAAGGAGCGCGACCCAATAAGTGCTTGTAATTTAATTCAATAAATCGAGTTTGGAAATTGTTATAGAAAAACTTCTTCTTATACAATTCCGATTTTGCAACTGCACGCACAAACTCGCGCACGCTCATGTTACCGTCACGCAAAAGTGACTCTGCACTTGTGAGTTTTTCCGCAGCCATTAAATAATCATTACCTAAAAGCTGTTTGTACGTAGCACGAATTACGCCTTCTATATCTTCCTTGGTGGCGTTGAGGCGTAATTCCACTCGCGGTGACTCATCAAAGGCTTCTGTTCCCAATCTGGATGCTGCTGATGTAATCGCCATTGCTATTATCCCCTTTTATTTTCACACAAATGGTGAATCGATTTTTGATATTTTTTTATCTATCTTTTAAAAACAATGCCCGGAGACCGATACAACCGCTAGGTGATAAACCCCATCCAGCACTTGCATCCCTCTCCGGGCTGACCGCAATATTTAGCTTAAAGCGTTGATTGCGTAATCCATGTAAGTGTTAGCTTCGTTAGCAGCTTGACCGCTTAAACCGTGATTGCTTTTGATGTACTTCAAAGCTTCTATATACCAGCTAGGAGACAAGTCAAAAGAACGGTTGATTTCATCCAAACCTGCAATTAAGTACTCGTCCATAGGACCTGTACCACCAGCAACCAAACAGTAAGTTACCATTCTTAAATAGTGACCTACGTCGCGAGCGCACTTGGATTTACCGCGAGAATCAGCAGCAAACTGAGGTCCCTGCATTTGAGTGGTGTAAGGAAACTTCTGATAAACAGCTTGAGCAGCACCATCAATCAATTGCTGAGCTTTGTTGGTCAAAGCACGAGCAGCTTCCATGCTCGCAGCAGCGCGATCAAAACGACCGTTAACTGCTTGCAATTCGGTGTTGCTTAAGAAACGACCTTGGGTATCGGCAGATGCAATTGCTTCGGTAATTGGTGTCTTCATGTCTTACAATCTCCTTTTATATCTTGTTCTTTTTTTTGCCTGGATACCGATTTTGATTTCCGGCTCCGGGTTTCTGTATTTTTGCTCTTACAGTCTTTTACTACGCAACCGCAGCAGCAGCACGGTCAAAGTAACCACCCAATTCAGACATTAACTGGCTGCAATCACCACTGGTGATTCCATTGGGATCGTTAGCCATTTTGATCGCAGTATCTTTCATTTTTTGAACACCAACTGCTACGGAAGAACCGGGTGTACCCAAAGCTTGGTAAGTTTCGCGCAAACCATTCAAGCAACGGTCATCTAGTACGCTCGCGTCACCTGCAATCATGGAATAAGTTACATAGCGCAAGATGATTTCCATGTCGCGTAAGCAAGCAGCCATACGACGGTTGGTATAAGCGTTTCCACCAGGAGCAATTAACTGGGGCTGTTCTTCAAATAATGCACGAGCCGCATCGGTAACGATTTGAGAAGCATTGCTGGTAATGCGATTAACAGTATCTAGGCGCTTGTTGCCTTCTTTCACCATGTTGCTCAGAGCATCTAATTGCTCGTTGCTCAAGAATTCGCCTCTAGAGTCGGCTTGAGAAACTACCTTTGCGAATGCATCTAACATCGACTTTTTCTCCTGATTGCTTAGTTTTTATGTATGCCTTGATTAAAAATGGCAGTGTTTTATCAATGGATGGGATATAACAGATGTTGTTTTAACTGCCTTTTTGTTTTTCTCAATTTCTTTCTTCGACAATACCGAATTAGAAATATGAGAATCTTGGCTTATTTTATGAGAAATCGACAACCTTGACAAACTGATTGTCTCTTTTAAGTTTTGCCTGTTATTTAACCCCTCCAAATTATGTTTATACACTGCTATCAAGGCATAATGTATTACAAAATATTAATAAATACGATACTGCAATAAGAAAAACCTCAAGTCCTTCACATATAAGAACTTTGCCTGAATAAAGATGCTTTTTTCTCGTTACAAAAGTTCATATATTTAATTAAAATCGCTGATCTATTTATTTTTCAAGTTTTCTTAACTATCCCAAAACTCTATGTATCGCAAGTAATTGAGTACCATGATACAATTCGAGCCAATAGCGACCGACTTAATAGTTGTTAACAAAAACGACTATTAACTAAATGTAAAGATTTGAAAATTATTTGGCGATCGCTAAATCAAAAAAAGCTGAAAAGCCTTGGAATTCAAAGCGATTAGTGAAAAGTTCCCAGGGAACAGTTACTCACACCAATCTGTAAATCGAGTAACCGAGAGTGAAAGTAGGAGCGGTTATAGTTCCTTTGAGCAGATGTCCAACGAAGTGCTAACCTCTAACCAGATAGCTACGAAGGGCAAAAAGTTAGAAGGAAATGCCTGAATCCGCGTCTATTTATAGCGCGGAGTGGCTCAAAGAACAAAAGAATATTAATTGTCTGCATTAACTTGTTGCGTTGAGGTTTTGAGTCTTCTACTGCTGAGTGAATACTATGCAAAAATAATACCTTAATAATTTATTTTTGCGTAATTATCTCATTTAAAACGGGAAAAGAAAGATATTTTGCTGACAAACAAGTATTAAAAGCAACTTGTATCTGGGAATAGTGAATCAAAACAAATGGTTAACGTTTGATTATACAAATATTCCCTGAGAATCTTGCGATCGCCGGAATTATTGCTTGAGTTTTCAGTCAATATAGTGTTTCAATATTTATTAATTTATTAATTTATTTATTTATGTAAAGATGAATTTCCAAATTTATAAATAGGATTGATATTTTCTATTTAAAATCGGATTTATGAAGAAACTCGCTTAACGTCGTCGTAAAACTTGTAATAAAGTTAAAAATACTTGAGGAAGAGGTGCAACAACTTCGACTAAATTGTTAGAAATAGGATGTTGTAACTGAAGTTTCCAAGCGTGTAAAGCTTGTCCGGGTAAGTTCACTCCTACCGAACGACCGGAACTATAAACAGAATCTCCGACAATGGGATGACCGATTTGAGCGCTGTGGACGCGAATTTGATGGGTACGTCCAGTTTCTAACTGAAAGTGCATTAATGTATAATTTCCTAAACGTTCTTTGATTTGCCAATGGGTAACAGCTTCTCGTCCACCTTTTTCTACGGGGACAACCGCCATTTTTTTGCGTTCTTTGGGATGACGACCTATAGGTAAATTAATGGTACCGGATTCTTGTTGGGTAACACCATAGACTACACCAAGATATTCTCGTCGTGCAGTTTTGGCTTTAAGTTGGGCTTGTAAATTGTGATGTGCAACTTCTGTTTTGGCGATCGCGATCGCGCCTGTGGTATCTTTATCAAGTCTGTGGACAATTCCGGGACGTTGAACGCCGCCAATTCCTGGTAAATTGGGACAATGGGCTAAAAGTGCATTCACTAAAGTTCCATCGGGATGACCTGGTGCGGGATGAACTACTAAACCTGCTGGTTTATTTAAAATTAGTATGTGATCGTCTTCGTAAAGAATATCTAAAGGTATATTTTCCGAACGTAATTCTAAAGGTTCGGGTTGGGGTATCGTTAAAATAATCAAATCCCCTGCTTTGATGGCGACTTTTTTCGAGTGACACACTTCACCATTCAGCTCAACGTTACCTTGTTCGATCAACTGTTGAATTCGCGAGCGCGATAAATCGGTTTTCTTTTGAGAAAGATAACTATCTAAACGGGAAGCGTTTTGTTCTACTTTTAAAGATATTGATTGATTTGCTCTCATTTGTGCAACTTCTCGAAATTGCTTCTTTCGGTACAAAAGGTAATTGACAAGTCGTTTTTTTAGTGTCTAGTTAAACTCAATACAATAATCTATCATTATATTTTATTTAGCGCTAACAGATGATTAGTTTTTAGCAAAGATGGTTTATCGAAGGCAATATTTTGACAAGGAGATTCATCGCATTTTGACCTAAATACTTAAAATTGTCAAAATATTAAAGTCTTAAATCCTATAAGTTAACTCCGACTGTTGAATTGATCAAAGCGTTGGAAGATATGTAATAATTACAACTTTAATGTTAGTATAAAAAACATGATTAGTTTTAAGTGCATTGCTTGACTATTTTTAAAATAATTTTGCAATGGTCAAGTTTCCCTAAATGATTCGGCTCAAAGTTCCTTATTTTTGTTCTAGTATTTAAATGAGTGACGTTATAAGGAAGGCTTAACGGAGTGTTAATAACTATCTAAAGAGTAAAATTGACTATTTATTAGACATTTTTGGCTTTTCTTTATTTAGTGAAAGCATTTTGAGTAGTAAATTGAAACCGAATTAATTAGATATGCAAAATAATCAATTTTCTTTACAAAAATATTTGTCGTTGGATTTAGAACAAACGGAAGATTATCAAAATCCAGAAGTAGATTTATTTGAAAATTTGAAAGATCACGATGATGCTTTTAGTGAAAGTTATACAGAACTCAGCAGTAAAAATGAAAATTTAGATAATTCAAATTTAAACGCATCTCAACCTGATGTTAATCAAAATAATGACAATTTACATGATAGCGGAAATAGCTTTCTAAATACCAGGATTAATCAGGCTGATGATGCGATTAAAGAGGATTATTCCACTGTAGAAGAAAATGAAATCCACTATCTTAATTTCATTAGAAAATCTCAAATAGCAGTTTATCAACAAAATACTTTAAAAAATCATCGTTACAGCGATTATCAGCAAGAAGAGAATCTCAAGACTTATACCGTTGTTTGTATTGATGATAGTAGAGCGGTAGTCAACGCGATTAAAATGTATTTAGATGATAAAATATTTTCTGTAATTGGCATCAATGATCCACTAAAAGCTCTAATGCAAATTGTCCGCTTAAAGCCGGATATAATTTTATTAGATATTAGTATGCCGACATTAGATGGATATGAATTATGTTCTCTATTAAGAAAACATTCTTCCTTAAAAGAAACCCCGGTAATTATGATTACGGGAAGAAAAGGAATCATCAATAGAGTTAAAGCCAAAATGGTAAAAGCATCAGATTATTTAACAAAACCCTTTCAGAAAAAAGATTTGCTCAAAGTAATATTTAAATATATTGTTTGATAATTATCCTATTTTATCAAAGGGAATAGTGGGAGAAAGGTAAAAATAAGTAGATTTACGGAAGTGCAGTGAAGGGATTGTTAAGTGTATAACAGTACTGAACTGATGATATGATCAAACAGCTTGATGAAAAGCATTTATTTAAACTTGTCCGTAAAAGCTTCAGCTACAGCGATTAGTTACAGATTTGTATCTACGATTTCTCTAACATTGCTATGCTTCTCCTCACCCTTACTCGTTATTAACACAGCTTCAGCACAAACACCGGATAATACTAACCTAGAACAAACAGCAGTTATGAGCATCAACTATGCAGTATCTACCTTAATGGAGGTATTGCGAAGTGAAAATGTAGAAGCTAGAATCAATGCGGCTCGTGCATTAGGTGGAATGGGTACTCAAGCTAAAATAGCCGAACCCGCTTTAACAGTAGCATTATATGACAAAGAACCGCGAGTGCGTTATAGTGCTGCAAGCGCGATCGCAAATTTGGGTGGAGATACCAAAGATGCTTTTCCAGTGTTAGTCAAAGCTTTAGAAGATGAATCGAAATGGATTCGTCACGATGCTGCCTATGCTTTGAGCAATATTGCATTGAATTTCCAAGGGAAAGTTCGTGATTTATCAGCAGAAGAATTAAATCAAGCAGTTACTGACTTTGAAAATAGCTTAAAGGTAATGGAAGATTCCCAATTAGAGATTCCCCCACAAGCGATTAAATCTATTAACGATTCCCTGGATAGTTTGAAGAGAGAAAAACAGCGACAGTAATTTAGATTCAGAAGTCGGCTTTTTTAGAGAAATCCGACTTCTATGACTAAAGTAATGAATTTGAAATATTCAACATCAGATTTGTACCACAAACATTTTTTTGTTTAAAATGTTAATTAAGTGGGTCAAAGTTGTTCAAAAAAAAATCCCCAACCCGATATCTTGCAATAATTTCAAAAAAACAGCTTTCATACTTCAATTTATTTCGTTAGCGAGAAAATTAGCTCTCGCAGAGAATGCAAGACATTAACAAAGACTTTTCCAATATTCCAACATTCCCACAAATTATCAACAGAAGGTGTAGAAATGAATAGAACATTAAATAGAACATTCAAAAGTGTATTCTTACCCAGCTTATTAGCTACAGGTATATTCGGTGCTACTTTCGTACCAGCGAAACCTGCTGCTGCCGATGATAAATTACTCGAAGACGTAGGAATTGGTGCTGCTGCTGGTGCTATTACCGGAATTATTACCAACAACGATTCCATTTTCACCAACGCTGCTAATGGTGCTGCTGCTGGTGCTGCCGTGAATGCTGCAAATAGCGGTAGAAGAAACAAAAAAGATCGTAACCTTGTTCAAGATGTCGGAGTTGGTGCCGCCGGTGGTACTGTAGCAGGAGAAATTACCAACCGTAGAGGTACCCTGAGTAATACAATTAACGGTGCTGCTGCGGGTGCCGCTATCAACATTTTAAGGAAGAAGTAGGAATAGTTAGGAGTTAGGAATTAGGAGTTAGGAGTTAAAAAATATAAAATCAAGCATAGTGGGAGCATCTTGCTCCCTATTCCCTATTCCCTATTCCCTATTCCCGATTACTAAATTCTTAATTGTTAGCTTTAAATGCAGCTTACCTTGAAGTAAAACTTTACTTAACCTAACCAATAGCACAAATCAGGTATTCTACTTAATACGACGAACTATTTGTTACATTAAGCGCTTACCTGAGTAGAAATGAGCAGACTATTTGATGCTTTCTTAGCAGGGGGCTTCATGATGTTTCCCCTGCTAATTTTATCGGTTATTACTTTAGCCTACGCAATGCAACGCAGTTGGTTTTGGTTGAAGTTGGTAGTTGAAGAAAAACAGGTAGTCCAGGATGTGTTAACGGTAGCACAATACGATTTGAGCAAAGCAGAAAAAATCGCAAGGGGTAACAAAGATTTAGCAATTGCACGTTTTCTTTCTGCACCGCTAAAACTGAATAATCCAACTGAGGAAAGCTTTCATTTAGCAGTAAAAGCAGCGGCTGATAAGGAATTAGTTGATATCGGCGGAAGTGACAAACTGTTGGAGAGTATAATTATTATTGCACCTTTATTGGGCATTTTGGGTACTGCTGGTAATTTAATTACCACTTTCATGACTTTTAGAAATGGTGGTGCAGACGGTAGCAATAGTAGTGCTGTTGCAGATTCGATTTTGCAAGCATTGATTAGTAGTGCAGCAGGTATTGGGGTAGCTATTCTCGCATTTGCTTTTTTTCGGCTTTTTGTAATATTGCGTGTGCGTCGTGTGGATTATTTTTCTACACTGGGTAATCAATTAGAGTTGATTTATTTGGACTTTTGGCACAAACCAGTTGAAGATGCCAAAATCAGTGAATAAATAGTCTATCTAGGCTATCGAAATATTTAATTTATAACCTAATTAAAATGTAGAGACGTTGCACTGCAACGTCTCTTTACATAAGATATTGTATCGAATTAATGTTCTATATTGCTGATTTTAAATATAAAACCAATTGGATAACCAAAACGTTTATAGAGACGCAAAGATTCGCGTCTCTACATTCTTATTACCTATAAAATCAATTACAAATTAAGCAGGATTATTTTTCAACAAAAGAACAATTGCTCCTTTACCTTCTTGTGTACTTACAAAAGAAATATACTTGATAAATTCACCTTTCTTAACTTCATAGACAAGCTCAGAAGCTTCATCCTTTTTGATTTGAGATACTTCAAAACCTTCCAATTCTAGGTTACTTTTAATAAGTAAAACCAATTCTTCAGGAGTGTTTTTTACATCTTTACCCAAGACTTTTTCTACTTCGGGAGTGACTGCAAAATCCTTTTCTTCCATCCAACCAAGTTTGGTATAAAGATTGCTGAATGTTACATCAAATACTTGTTGCTCAGTCTGAGAATTTTCTTGCAGATTTTGATTACTTAATCTGTAACAATCAACTCTCTCTGAAGATAAAAGAATCATTGTACCCGGCTCTTTAGTTGCAAAAAGTTGCAAAAATTGAGTTAGATTTTCTTTGGAAACTTGATAAACTTTTGTATCAGGTTCGTCAGTGAGTTTTTCTACTTGGAAATCTGTATCTGCTAACCTTGTTTCAAAATAAGCTGCAACTGCATCCAACGAATCAGATGTAAGTCGAGTACGTCTATCTAGTCTTGCGATTTGTGTTCCACAAAAAATAGGTCTAACGCTGATGTAATTGGGAAAGTCAGCAAATGGATGTACACGACGTTCTGTTGTGTTGTTTGCTTCAGAAGATGTTTCTTCTGGTTGTGATTCAGTTGTTGTATCGGTAGATTCTGATTGTGTTGTTTGCTCTGATTCAGTTGTTGTATCGGTAGATTCTGGTTGTGCTATTTGCTCTGGTTCGGATACTGTATTTGTAGGTTCTGGTACTGATTCAGTAACTGGTTCGGATGCTGGTTCGTCAACAGCTATATCAGGTTTAAAAGCAATCTGTGGTTCTGAATTAGGTTGAGTTAAGGATACATCATCACTTACAGTTGGCAATTCTGGTGAGGAAGAGATATCATCATCACTTACAGTTGGAAATTCTGGTGAGGAGGAAATATCATCTCCACCAGATGAAAAATTAGAAGTAGGTGTTTCATCCAAAGAAGAAGCACCCGATTCACTATCAGTTAAATCAGGAGTTGTATTGTCTTCATTGGTTGTATTGTCCAAATCACTTAGTAAGGGTGGTTCTCCGGGTACTGTTACCACGTCTCCTTGTTTTAAGGAATCTCCAGTTCCTGGTTGGATGGGAGAACTATCTTGATTAAGTAAGCTTTCATCGGTTCCTGCTTCTGATACATTTGTAGTGTCTGTTGTATCCACATTGGCGGAATTGGAAGATATTGGTGCTACAAGTAGTAAACCGTGTAAAGTTGCTGAAACTAGCAACATTTGTGGAGAAACTTGTCGCAACGGAACGAACAAACTATTTACAAGAAATGACTTAATCATGTATTTGGCTCTGGAAATCTGGATTGCACAAACCTAAGAAAAACTCAAGGCAAGATAGATGCATGGAGCGAAACCAGATAATTATTGTGAGTAAGTATAAAGTATGAATTACTAACTTCAAAATCTCATACTTTAGACTAGTTTTACCCAATTTTAGATAATTCTGTATATCAATAGTAGCATTTTTTAGGAACCTATATATTATCTTTCTTTCTGATTTAATTAGTTTAATTGGGAATATTTAAATCATATTTATAGCGAAAAAATCATGTTTTATACAAAGTATAATTCATTGATAATTTAATTTGATCTAGCTAAAATTTACTTATAAACCAAGTATTTACGTCATTGCGACTTAAACAATCAATTACAAAGTCTTAATTTTTCATAACTATTACCTAAGTCCTATTTAATTTTGTAGGTTATTACTCTAGCAATTAATCTCAGGGCTGTGGTATTAATTCATTTACTGAATACAAGCAAAAAGCAGGTAATTATACAAAGTTTGATGTTAATGCTTGAAATGGGAGTAGTCGAATTTTTTTTTGTAGAGTTGAGAGAAATGGGATGAAACATTGATTGTTAAATATCTTTTCTGATCTAATTACTATCAGAAAAAGAAAGTGAGACTCGTATTTTTTCAGGTTTGTTCGGTTGCAGTTTATTTGTTTGTATTTACAAAGTTTGTTTCTTCATGAGTAAGTTAATTCCAGCCATTATCGTCAAAAATCTTGCTTTGTACTACGGTAATTTGAAAGCACTTCAAGGAGTGTCTTTAAATATTTACCAGCAGCAAGTAACAGCGCTTATTGGTTCTTCCGGTTGTGGTAAATCGGCTTTGATTAAATCTCTAAATCGCATCGGTGAATTAGAGGCTAATATCAAAGTTGATGGAAAGGTTGAATTTTTCGGTCAAGATATCTACTCTTATAGTGTCAATCTTAATCGATTACGCCATCAAATCGGTATGGTTTTCCCAAAGCCGAATTTATTTCCCATGAGCATTTATGATAATGTAGCTTATGGAATTCGCGTTGCTAGACATTGCCCCAAATCTGAATTAGATGGTATCGTCGAGTCTGCAATCAAAGATGCAGTATTATGGGATGAAGTCAAGAACAAACTTGATAAACCTGCATTAAGTTTATCTGCTGGTCAACAACAGCGTTTATGTATTGCACGTGCTTTAGCTGTGAAACCGAGAGTATTGTTAATGGATGAACCTTGTTCAGCATTAGAACCTGTTGCAACGATGAAGATTGAAGAATTAATTGAGAGTTTGCGCGGTAAATTAACAATTGTCATTGTGAGTGATAATGTAGAACAAGCGCAACGTATCGCCGACTTTATCGCATTCTTTAGTACTGATCAAAACCGTGTAGGACAAATGGTTGAATTTGGTACCACAGAACAAATATTCAAAAATCCTCTCAATCAACGTACCCGCGATTACGTTTCCGGACATTTGAGTTTAAGATAAACTCTGGGTGCAAGAAGTCGGGTTTTTAGAATTAGTCTCAGTAGGACAGTTACAACTTTTTAAAAACCCGACTTCTAGTTCGGTTAAGAAGTCGGGTTTTTAAAATCACTATGGGTAGAACATTTATATCTGATAAAAACCCGACGAATGAGCATTGCAGATTACTAATTAACCAAAACGACCGTTAATGTAATCGGATGTTTGTTTCTCTTTGGGATGATTAAAAATAGTATATGTGTCGTTAAACTCAACCAAGTTACCCACATACATGAAAGCCGTAAAGTCAGATATACGTTGCGCTTGTTGCATATTGTGAGTGACAATCAAAATAGTCACTTGGTTTTTAATTTGAGAAATTAACTGTTCGATGCTATCTGTAGACATTGGGTCAAGAGCAGATGTGGGTTCATCGAATAGGATAATTTCTGGGTCAGTAGCTAAAGCACGTGCAATACACAAACGTTGCTGTTGTCCACCGGAAAGAGCAGTACCTGGTTGTAGCAAACGGTCTTTGACTTCATTCCACAATGCTGCACCATGCAATGCTTTTTCTACTTTCTCGTCAAGAATTCTTTTTTTGGTTTCTCCTCGTACCCGCAATCCATAAGCAACGTTTTCATAAATTGATTTGGGGAAAGGATTAGGTCTTTGGAAAACCATACTAATCCGCATCCGTACTTCAATTGGATCTACTTTGGGGCTAAGAAGATTGACACCATCCGGTTGTAGAGCAATTTCACCTCGGTATTTGTTACCAGGGTACAAATCATGCATCCGGTTGAAGCAACGTAGCAAGGTTGTTTTACCACAACCAGAAGGACCAATCAATGCCGTCACTTTTTTTTCGTAGACAGGCATCATAATATCTTTGAGAGCGTGTACCTTACCACCGTAGTAGAAATTGAGGTAATTAACTTCAGCTTTCAAGGGTAATTGGTTGGATGTATTTGTTAGTTCTACCATTTGATGTTCTTCCTTAAACGATAGCGAATGTAAATTGCAACACCGTTCATAGCCAAGGTCATAAACACAAGCACGAAACCAGCAGCAGCAGCAGCAATCTGAAATTCTTCTTGGGGACGATCAGTCCAGTTGAACATTTGAATTGGTAAAACTGTGTAAGGGTCAAATAACCCTGTTGGCAAGAAGGCGATAAAAGCAACCGCACCAACTACAATTAGGGGAGCAGTTTCACCAAATGCCCTAGCTAATGCAATGATAATCCCGGTGAGGATTGTGCTAAATGAGTAAGGTAGAACGTGATCCCAAACAGTCTGCCATTTAGAAGCTCCACAAGCATAAGCTGCTTCACGGATACTACCAGGAATAGCTCGAATTGCCTCGCGGGTTGCCACAATGATTACTGGTAGCACTAAAAGAGCCAAAGTTAACCCAGCAGATAGCACACTACGGTCTAACTGTAAACCATAGACAAACAAACCCAGACCCAAAAGACCGTAAATAATCGAGGGTATCCCGGCTAAATTAGCAACGTTAATCTCGATTACATCGGTAAACCAGTTTTTTGCAGCGTACTCTTCTAGATAAATACCTGCTGCAATCCCCACAGGAATTGCCGCCAAAGCCGTAACTAAAATTACAATTATGCTTCCCACCCAAGCCGCAAAAATACCTGCTTCTAACGGGTCACTACTGGGAAAACTAGTCAAAAATTGCCAGTTGAGGCGGGGTAAACCATCGAAAAACAAGTCAACAAGCAGTACTACCAAAATGCCGACACCAATCAGCATCGATGCCAAGCCGATGTAGCTAAAAATCTTGTCTGATAACTTGTTGCGAGCGATGGTTTGGCGGATTTTTTGAATATTTACACTTGTCATATCAATAAACTTCCCGATAGCGTTTGGTGAGGATATGACCGATAATATTGAAAACTAATGTCATTAACAATAAAGTCAGACCAACTGCGAAAATAGTTTGATACTCCAAGCTACCGTAGGGAATATCACCTTTACTTACAGAAACAATATAAGCAGTCATAGTTTGCGATGGGTCCATCGGATTCAAAGTCAAGTTGGGTTGTCCACCAGCTGCGATCGCAACTACCATTGTCTCCCCAATCGCTCTGGAAATTCCCAAAATATAAGCCGCAGATATCCCGGAAATCGCCGATGGTAGAATCACCTTGATTGCAGTTTGGAAGCGAGTCGCACCTGTAGCGTAAGAACCTTCCCGCAAATAATCGGGAACTGAGCGCATCGCATCTTCACTCAAAGAACTAATATAGGGAATAATCATAATCCCCATTACCATCCCCGCACTCAACATATTTGAGTAAGGTAAATCTGGTAAAAAAGTCTGCAAGAATGGTGTGACAAATAGTAGAGCAAAATAACCGTAAACAACGGTGGGAACACCAGCTAGCAATTCCAAAGCCGGTTTAACTGTCTCTCGTACTGTTACCGGAGCAAATTCACTCAGGTAAATCGCGGCAATGGTTCCCAAAGGTATGGCAACACACAAAGCCACAAAAGTAGTCACCAAAGTTCCAGACACCAGGGTAATAATTCCGAAGTGCTTGTCTTCAAACAAAGGTGTCCACTGGGTATCTGTCAAAAATTCCCAAACAGATACTTCCTTGAAAAATGAAGCAGACTCGTACAGCAAGATAGAAAGAATCCCTACCGTAATTGCTACAGACGAAAAAGCTGCAAGAAACAAGATAATCTCAATTACCTTTTCTCGCACGTTCCGCAATACCTTTGGAGATAGTGCGGTTTTAGTCGGTTGTTTTGCAGATGTTTTAGTCACTATTCTCCGTTATGATCCGAATAGTCAATATTTGATTTTGATGGTACAGTAAATCGGAATTATCCCTGGAGTCAATTTAATACAAGACTCAGGATATTCTTACAAACCCTACATTTTTTAGCAGATGCTTATTGCGTAAATTCTATTACCAATGGAAAATCCCAAATTTTTGACTCTAAATTTTTCCTGGGAAGTTATTTTCTCCCTCGACGAAACCCCCCTCTTTCCCGATTCAAGGATAAAAGGGGGGTTGTGATGTCTAATTGGCTGACGCTCAAGGTAGAATGCACCCATTATATTCAGTCTATTTAGTTAATAGTTGATGTAGGAAACTATTAGGATAAATTAGTCTCTAGGTGTAGCCAAAAGTTCGCTAATTTTTACACCAATTTTCTCTTTACCACCGAATACAGAACCAGTTTGCTTACGATTGAAGCGGTTCAAAATAGCGGTATAAGCAGTGTTAGGTAGAGCTACGTAAGCAACTTTTTTGTTGATAGCAGCACCATTTTTGAGGTAATACTCAACAAATTGCTTAACTTGGGGTTTGTTAGCAGATTTAGCGCTGACGTAGATGAAGATGGGACGAGATAGAGGGGAGTACTTACCGCTTCTAATGGTAGATTCAGAAGGTAATACACCATTAATAGATGCAGCTTGCAACTTGGTCTTATTTTCTTCGTAGTAAGCGTAACCAAGATAACCGATTGCGTTGCGATCGCGAAGAACTCCATTAATTGTAACGTTGTCATCTTCAGTTGCAGTGTAGTCACCACGACTGGATTTAGATTTACCAACAATTGCTTCGGTGAAGTAATCGAAAGTACCAGAGTTGGTACCAGCACCGAACAATCCTATACGAGCATTAGGGAAACCAGAGCGAATTTGATTCCAGTTTTTGATTTTACCTTGTGCTGCGGGTTCCCACATTTTCTTGAGTTCAGCAACAGTCAGGTTTTTAGCCCAAGTGTTTTGCTTGTTGATTATCACTGTCAAACCGTCATAAGCAACAGGAATTTCGATATATTTGATACCAGCTTTTTTGCACTCGGCAATTTCTTTTGCCAAAATAGGACGAGAAGCATTGGAAATATCGGTTTCTCCACGGCAGAATTTTTTGAAACCACCACCAGTACCAGAAACACCAACGGTTACACGGGTTTTACCACCTGTAGCTTTGGTAAATCCTTCTGCTGCAGCTTCTGTCAAAGGGAAAACGGTGCTGGAACCGTCAACCCGAATAGCTGCATTTTGAGACATAGCAGCAGGAACTGCAACTGAAATACTTGCTGCAACTGCGGCAACAACACCCAATACTCTTACTTTCAAACTGTTCACAAAGAAACTCCTAATTGAGATTTTTCGCTTCCGCGTAATCACACAACTAACAGAATCTCCGTATTAGGTTAAAAGCAAGTTATTGTTTTTACACAATTACGTAAAGCTTTTCCTAAAATATGCTTGTAATTATGGTTAAGTTTAGATTAAATGCTTTATAGCTAATGGTTTGAGGATTTTTTTTAAATTGCAATAAAAGCTACTTGTCTCAACTTCATATATTTCATATATTGGTTAACTTGTTACTGCATGACACAAATTTCAATATTGGTAATTGTAGCTTTACTTACGCATTTTTTCATCTTCTCTAAGAGGTATTTTTGCGATATTAGTGATAATCAAATCAAATGTTGTCTGGATAACGATATTGATGTGGCTGTATTTCAGAGAAACAATTGTCGTTGAAATAGAAAGATTATTTACAGTCAAGATGAACAATTTGAAAATAGCTTTAAAAGTTGCAAAGTTAAATGTATATTATGGAGAAAAGCCGATTCTTAGAAATATTTCTCTTGACTGTTATCAAAATCAAATAACTGCTGTTTTGGGATGTGTAAATTCAGGAAAATCAACTTTATTGAAAAGTTTAAATCGGTTAATTGAATCAGAAACTAACGTTAAATATGAAGGTAAAATAGAATTTTCTAGTCAGAATATTTTTAATCATCGTACTAATTTGAATCGTTTACGTCGGCAAATTGGCATGATTTATGCGACTCCAAATACTTTTTCTATGAGTATTTATGAGAATATCGCTTCTCAAGTCAAGTTAACTGGTTATTATTCCAAAAATGAACTAAATACAATTGTAGAACTTGCCCTACGTCGCGTGGGGTTATGGAATGAAGTCAAATACAAATTGCATCAATCTGCAACTGATTTATCTTTGGTACAACAACAGTTACTTTGTATTGCTAGGGCTTTAGCTCTACAACCTAAAATTTTAATTATGGATGAACCTTGTATGGAGTTGGGTATAGTTAGAGGCATGAGAATTGAAGAAGTTATTCAATCATTACGCCAAAATTTAACTATTATTATTGCAACGAAAAATCCTCAATTCGCATTACGTATATCTGATTATATCGGTTTGATGAGCGTGAATAATCATGTTGGGGAATTAGTTGATTTTTATCAGACTTCTCAATTTGGACAAAATTGTTTAACTCCATGCCCTCAGACGGTAATCCTGGGGAACCAACAAGCAAAGCCCACTTATGTGGGCTAATTAAATACATATTCATACAGAAATATAGAGTAACCTTAATAAGCGCCAGTTTTGTACAATAACACTTTAAAAGTGCGGAGAAAAATGTTCAAGTCAAGTGATATTGACCAATTCTCAATGTAGCTCATATCTAATTTAATTACATCATCAAAATTATCGATTTCAGAACGTCCAGAAACTTGCCATAATCCAGTAATACCGGGAAGAACTTCTTGACGAATAAAATGTTTAGTTTGGAATTTTTGTACGTCGCGAATTGGTAAAGGACGAGGACCGATTAAACTCATTTCACCAACTAAAACATTAAAGAATTGCGGTAGTTCATCTAAACTGTAACGACGTAAAAATTGACCGACTCTAGTGACTCTAGGGTCATCTTTCATTTTGAAAAACACACCATCTTTCATTTCATTTTTAGCTTCTAAAGAAACTTGAATTTTTTCGGCATCGGTAATCATTGTGCGGAATTTCCAAATCAAAAACTCTCTACGATGTAAACCGATGCGCTTTTGACGGAAAAATATTGGTCCGGGAGAATCCAGTTTAATCAGTACAGCTATAGATAAATAAACAGGTGTGAGTAGGATTATTAAAAATAGCGCAAAATAAAAGTCAAATAACCGTTTGAACCAAAAATCAACTCCAGGGAAAATTGGTGCTGTAATGGTGGGAAAAGGCAATTCTCCAATCAAACTAAACTGAGATTTGGAGAAAGGAAGTTTATTTTCTGTTGGTAGAATGTGTACGGTAATTCCTGCATTATAAAAATGCCAGCAAAGAAATGAGCGGTTTTTTATTGCATCCCAAGAAATAAATACTTCCTCTACATTTTGGCTGCTTAAAAATGCAAAAGTCTTTTCTCGATTAGCCCAATCAAGACAGCTAGATTCTGCAAAACCTTGTACTGTATAACAATTATCTTTTTCGACAATGTTGATTAATTGCTCTTTTTCTTGAGCGTCGGCGATGATAAAAATTGAATGACGAATGATACCTTTTTGACGCAGAAAATTAGTTGATAAATCAAATATTTTTCTGAAAGTACAGATAAAAGCGATAGATACAAGCCAATACAATAAATAATTAGAACGCTGAATGTAAGTACTTGGGTCGTAGATATAAGCGATGAATAATAGCAGTATAGATGATAAGGAAATTGCTTTTATAATGCTTACATAATCGCGACGGTACATACCTGCTCGGTAAACACCACTGTTAGCAAGAATAGCAATTTGAACTCCTAAACTGAGTAGTAAAAATGGGAGATTTTTTGTCCATTCCGATTGTAAGGGAGAACTGTAAGTAATAGCTAAATTCCAAGCGATACTCAAGGATGAAATATCGAGGAGTGTTAATAGAATTACGCGCAACAATCGGATAAATAATCCTCGCTGTATAGTTGTACTTTTGGCGGAGCGTAAGTCCGGTTTGAAGCTATTTATGGCTATATTCACGTAAGACACGATAATGAAATCTCCTGTTATAAATGTGTGTGAAATAAGGTTAGTTAGATTATCAGAATTAATCTAATAGAGTATCTAGTAAGATTTTGCTCGATTAGAAAAACCAAGGATTTCCTGAATCAATAATTTACCGACAAACCAGGGTTGAACTAAATAGCGCTTCCATAGTCTTTTAGGTTCGCTAAACAGACGATAAGACCATTCCAAACCCATTTTTCCCATCCACCGTGGTGGGGTGGGAACGACACCTGCAACATAGTCCATACAAGCACCACTGGGTAGAATCGCATTAGTTTGAAGCTGGTCGAGATTATCGAGAATCCAACGTTCTTGACGAGGCATACTCATTCCTACCATTAAAATGTGAGGTTGGAAAGCGTTGATTGCAGCGATGGTAGTTTGATTCTCTGGACTATGTTTAGTCACATCGATATAACCATGAGCGCAAGCAATCTCTAAACCAGGGTATTTTTGACGTAAAATTTCTGCTCCTTGTTGAGCAACTCCCGGTTTGGAACCTAAATAAAATATGCGCCAATTTTTGTTAGCAGCTTCTTCCATTAAAGACCATACCCAGTCAGCATAGGTAACTCGATGTTCTCGCTCGATGGAATATCCCCGCAGTTTACCAATGAATACTAATGGCATACCATCAATATGGATATAATCAGCCTTGTTATAGAATTTACGCATCAAAGCGTCATGATGATAAATATACAGACTATGCAAATTGTGATTGGCAATAATCCATTTTTTTTGTTGTTGAATAGATTGTGCAACTAAATTATTTAACTGGGAAATATTCAGTGCATCAACTTCAATGCCGAGAAATTTTAATGGGGAACGATTCATAGGTTTAAGAGGTTTTAAAAGTTAAGTATTACTTGTGGATAAGAGAATATTTGCAATAGATTGCGCTCTTGCATTCCAGGAATATTTTTCTTTAATTAAGTTGTATGCAGCCTGAGCAAGGGGTTGATATTTTGCTTGATTTAAAGCAACATCTAATATTTTTTGAGCAATATCTTCGGTAGAGTAATCTGTTACTAAAAGATGTTGGAGATGACGAAATTCTTCTAAACCACGCAATCCTTCAGGTGTGGAAATCACTAGTTTTTGACTTGCGAAATAATCAAGGGCTTTATTCCGCGCTCCTCCTGCTACTGCTTGTTTAGAAAATGGTAATAGAGTAATATCTGCATATTTAATGTGAGTTATAAAATCATTTCTACTGGGTAAGAATCCGGTGAATGAAATATTAGATGGTAATGTTTCTTGAATATCGTCTCTGTTGCGACCTATGATAATAAAATGTATTTTTTCTGGCTGATTTTCTAGTTTTTTAGCAATATCTATTGTCATAGATACTGACATATCATTAGTTGGGAATCCATAGGTTTTCGGTGCAACAACAACTACAATTTTAACTGGTCGTAATTGTTGATAAGGGTCTGTATAATTTAAAGAATGACTATTTAATAAATCTTCTGTAACTCCATTTCCTATACAGGATATTTGTTTGGGAGTTATTCCATACCACTGAGAAATTAATTTTGGGGTAGATTCCCCAGCAGCAATGATAGGATGACCAGAAAAAATGAGTATTCCTTGAGCAATATAGGTTTTAATACATTGTTTGAACTCTTGAAACCAATTATTAACTGAAGATAAACGTGTCCAATATTCATAAGCAGAAAAAGTATGAAAATCCAAGACAAGAGAGCAATTTTGAGTTTTTTTGAGTTTAAGAGCAATCATTGCAGCTATACTTGGAAGTGTTTCTTGAGCATATATAATATCTGGACGAAACTCATCAATAGATTTCTGTACTGCTTTAATATATGATTTAATATTTCTAGAACCTACAGAAATTGCCGGTGCATAATTAACAGATGAACAATCTAATCCTAGTTGACATACATCAAAATATTTAACTAAATATTGTCCAAGATAAAAAGGTCTGGTAAAAGCACCAAAAGGCTCGCTAGAATCAAGATTAGAAACAATTAATAAACGTTTGCTCATAATATAATTGGTAATTGATAATTGTTGATTGGTGATTGAGAATAATATTAATGAGTTCTGGTTATTTTTTAATTACTCCCCCGAATCGCTTTAAGATTACCTTTCTCTTTTTACCTCTTTTCTCTGCGTACTCTGCGTCTCTGCGGTTTTTAAAATTAGTAATCATAAGAGCAGGAAGGGAGTAGTATTATGTAATTTACTGCGGTATTTCTTCGGCAAATGTTGGAGATGCAGCCAGGTTTTTATAACCAATAACGGCGCGAATATAAGGTAATAACCAGTAAATTAACCAAAATGGTCCGGAATGACGGGAGCAGAATGTAGTCCAAGGTTTGAGTGGAAATCCTTTTACTTGTAATATTTTTCGTAAGCGTTGTTGCAACGGTAAATTAGTATCAGCCCAGCTATTACGAATAGAATTTTTACTACAAGTACCAACATATCCAGGTGCAATCCAAATAGAACAGCCTAATTTACGCGCTCTGAGACTATAATCTAAGTCTCCTAAACTATGAATGAATGCTGCGTCAATATTGCCAACTTTTGCGACAACACTATGAGGAATTAACACGCAATTACCAAACATCGCATCACATTGCTGTATCACTTGAGTTGGTTCTAAAAATTCAAATTTATTGGAATACCATTTTTTAGATTTAACTGCACCTCCATAGGTGGGTTTTCCAGAAATTGCATCTTGAGTAGTACCTACGACAATCGAATTTTCACAACCTTGTTTACTCAAATAAATTTGAATATTCAACAATTTATCTAAGGTATCGGTTTCTAAAAACGTGTCGTCATTCAACCAAAGATAATAATTGTAAGAATTTTTAATTGCTTCTGCGAATGCTAAACGCATTCCTCCAACCCAGAATAAATTACCGTTTCCTTGGAGAATTTTTACTTGTGGAAATTCTGCTTTGATTGCTTCTGCTGTACCATCAGAACTACCATCATCAGTTAGAAAAACATCAAATGTATTTGTTTGTTGATGCAAGGCACGTAGACAAGCAAGGGTTGTTTCGCGTCGGTTAAAGCAGGTCATGATGACTGCTATTTGTGCTTTGTTTATTGTAGTTTTCATTGATTGAAAATAATAGGTTTTACTGTGAAGTAATCGTAAAATATCTCTGAAATTTGTTGATTTAATTTAAAGATTTGCTACCCGTTCTATCCAACCACTCAAGTTAATATTCAAATTAAAATTATTCAATTTTTTCTCAAATTTTCTCACTGTCAACATATGTCTATGTAATACAGAAGTTCGGGGCATTTGATGAGCAATTACTCGTTCACATAGCCATTTGTATTTATCGGAATCTAGGTTGAAGTTTTTCAGTTTTTTGATTTGTTGATTCCAGTCATGATAGTAGAATAAGTTAAAATAATGCATCGAAATTAAATCATCCCATTTTTTTAACCGCCATTGTTTTGATAGTCGATTGTGTAAAGGTAATGGATAACTATAATTATCGGAAAAATGCGAAACATTTTCTGATAAAGCGCATAAAGTTACAGATAAAACGGATTGTTCGACAAAATAAATACCCTGGGGAGGAGCAATATCTAAACGCATTACTTTTTCAAAGTTTTCTTTCCAGGATGTAAATATACCTGCATTTCTTCTCACAGCAACTAAACCGGAATTCCAATAAGCTCTAATTTTTTTGTTCCCAATTGGAGAATTGACAAATACTTCTTTTTTAACTCCTAATACTTCGTAAAGTTTTTGCCAGTACCATTCGTGGGGGTCGTTTTTACCTGTAGAACCGATACCTTGACCGTATTCGGGGCGCATTTTTACATTACAATCTGCTGGGAGTAAAAATTCTGTTGGTTCTGCGAAAAAGCATTTATCACTATCAAGAAAAACTAGAATTTCTGCATCTATATTTTGTTCTGCGTATGCACAAGTTAAGGGTTTATTTGCTAAATAGTATTCATGAAATTCTTGGTTTATTGGTAGTTGTTGATGAATGACTCCTAATTGTTCAAATGCTTTTTGGGTTTCTATGGCAATTGGTGTACCTGTTCGAGGATGAAAACTATATATTGGTGTATCTTTTAAGTTGTCGCAGAATTTACGAATACTTTCTGCGAGCATCAATGATTGAGGTTCTAAACGACCTGGTTCTGTACAAATTATAAAGGCTAATGGTGTTGTCATTTGATTTTAATCCTTGATGGTATTTTTAAGTGGTTAAAGATTACTAATAAACCTTACTAGACGCTGAGAGCGCTGAGGAAAGAGGTAAGGAGGTAGAAGTAGTTTTAAGAAAGGGATTATTTGATTGATTATTCTGATAAATAATTTCTGCAAATAATTGAGAATAACGTTTTGCTTGTAGTTCGAGAGTGAATTCTCGTTGGGCTTTTTCTCGTGCGTAGAAAGATAGTTTTTCGTGTCTTTGAGTGTTTTCTAAAACCCAAATAATTCCTTGAGCAAAATCATCAATATCGTAAGGTTTGGCTAAATAACCACACTGTTGATGTTCAACTATATCTTTTAAACCAGTTGCGTTAAATGCTACTACCGGAGTTCCACAAGCAAGGGATTCGGAGGCAGTTTGTCCGAAGGATTCTTGTAGAGATGGAACTAGCATTACATCGGCAGCGGAATAAACGGCAGCTAAAGATGTATCATCATATAAATGTCCTAAGTAATAAGTTTTGAATCCTAATTCTGGTGGATTTTCTGGTTGAGCAGCACCAAAAATTACTATTTCAGTGTTATTTTTGCAATCAGATTGACTGAGTTTTTGTAAGGCTGGTTGTAATAAATGAAATCCTTTATTTTTATCGCTGGTTGCTTCTAATGCTCCGAATAAAATCAGTTTTTTATCTTGAGGTAAATTGAGAATTTCGCGAGCTATATTTTGGGGAATTGGTCGATATTTTTGAGTGTTCAATCCATGAGGAATTACTTCTATTCGTGAGTTTTTAAATAATGAACTGGACTTAGCACATTCAGCTATCCAATTACTAGGAGCAATTAAGGTTAGATTTAGGTTGCTAAAAGCTTTGACTTTACGATTGTGTACCCAATGAGATAAATCGCGTTCGCGATTGCTATTAAGTTGCGGGCAAGCACCACAAGATTGGGTATAGCGTTGACAATCTCTAGCAACGTGACAACCTCCAGTGAATACCCACATATCATGAAGTGTCCATACTAAAGGCTGTTTGAGTTTTGCAATGGATTCTATTTGCATAAAAGCTCCACTAATCCAATGCAAATTAATAATATCTGGGTTAATTTTATTGACTTGGGGGACAACTCTATCTGGTAACCATTGACTAAAAAATGTACTTTTGGTTCTATTTTTATAAAGCTTCAAAGGTAAGGTTTCAAATGTTAATTTGGTTTTAGCTATACCTTGGAATAATCGGATTTTTGGCGCAATTACTGTTTTATCACTACTCGATTTTTCTTGCACTAACATTTGTGAATCGAATCCGATATGTTGTAATCCTTTATGTAATCGATATGCAGCCCTAGCAGCACCACCGCTAATATCATGAGTACTTAAATGTAAGATTTTCATTGATTATTTCTCTCTTTTGATAATTAATATTAAGCTTGTGCTAAATTGAGTAATGTTCTTCTTCTAACTCTGTGATATTCCATTGTTAAAGTTAGAGAAGTTGTCAAATACATAAACCAATTCCAACTAGGAGTTAATAATCTAGCTTCAGAAATATTCACGATAATAATGATGACAAGCATTTGCATTGGTAAATAATCTTCAGGTTTTTTCGCAACTAATACAACTCGATAAAGTGCCATCGTAAAGAAGCGAATAAAACCGATAATAAAAATTAAAAATCCACCAATTCCTACATCTAACAGTATCTCCAAAAAGCCATTATGAGAATTACTCGCCCATTCGTAAGTTAATCTGGTATTAGAAGCGAATGGACTAGTCCAAAATCCAGCGTATCCGTAACCAAATAAAGGTCTTTTGAGAATTTGCTTTAATACAGGTTCCCATAAGTCTGTACGTCCACTTAAAGTTAAATCTTTGCCAGATGTACCAACTAAAGTTTCTGCGTTACCTACAATTAATATTAAACCGCTAACTAATAATATTAAAACAAAACTAATTGCAATTATCTGTAATTTATAGTTATTGTTTGTACTAAGTTTAAATAAAGGTAAAAGAGATATCATTGTGATAACAATCATTAAAGAAGTTGTGGAACGAGAGAGAATAATTAAACAAATAGATAATGCAAATATTGTTAATCTGAGCCAGCGAAATCGAGATTCACTCAACGCTAAATGTAAAAAAATTCCTGCACTCCAAGCCATCATGTATCCCAATTCATTTTTATGACCAAAAATTCCAGCCCACATACCACCAGGCAATTCTGGTGTTGTATGAATTCCTCCAAAACTTGGTATTAAGGGAAAAATTATTGATAAAATTGTTGTTGTTCCCAACGCAAAAGCGATGAATCTAATTTGTTCTTTGAAGCTATAGCGCATCGCTAAATAAATTGCCAGAAAATATATTCTAATTAAACCTCGGATGTATGTTAAACTCGAAGCCATATCTGCTGACCATAATACAGAAAATAGAATTAATATTAATAGTAATAATTGAAATACACCTTTACTACCAACATATATAAATCCTTTCCAATAGTTTGCAATCAAAACAGATAATATTAAATATGATATAGCATTTAATAATTTATCTATAATTGCACCACCTAAAGGATGTTCGGAAATTTCATGAACTGGTTTAATTGTCAAAGCACCGACAGTAATAAGTATTAGTACAAGAGTGGCAAGTTTTTCAATGCGCTCAATTTTCATTTTTTACCTCAATAAACTATGTACTCCCTATTCCCCCCAACCCTATATTTACGAATGCATAATTAATTTTTTATCCTGAAGTATTTTCTTCAAATTTTGTTTAAAAATATCTATCCGACTTGCATGATATACAGTATCTTGAATAAACTTATCTGCTTGTAAGTTTTTTACTATATAAGGTGGATGGTTTAAAGGGAATTTCATTTCTTCTGTAGGAAGATTGATAAATGAAAAGTCTTGAGAAGAATTAAAATTTGTGGAGTCTTCACCAACACCAACATTACTAATTAAATTGACATTAGGAATAATATTTAATCCACCTTGCATCCAACAAGCAAATGTCCATTGATAATCCCAAGTGATACCTGTCGGATTTTCATAAATAGAATCAAATATATTTTCCCAATAACTTACCGCTTTAGAATTGGGAAGAATGCTCTCTAAAATATTTGATTGTTTAATTTCTTGCCATAATTTAATATGTAAATCATAATGTTGCCAAGCACGCCTCCAACTTGCCCATCCCCAACAGTGACTATAAGATGAAAAGTAATAACTATAATCGGTACGTTTTCTTCCTAATTGGGCATTTTGAGCGGCAATGGAAGTAATTCTACTATCGTATCGATATTTTTCTAGTAATTCTTCACAAAACCGGAAAAATGTGATATTCGGGATACAATCATCTTCTAAAATAATTGTTTCTTCTACATTATTAAATACCCAATCTAAACCACTATAAACTCTTTTTGCACAGCCTAAGTTCACCTCAGAGTAATTTTTGATAACTTCACAATCCCAATCAACCTTGTCGATAATTGCCCGTGTTGCAGCGCATTTTTCCGCTTCACCTTCGCGGTCGTTTCGAGGTCCATCGGCAATCACAAATAGCTTTTTAGGTTTAACTTGACGAATAAGTTCAAATACTTTAATGGTAGTATGTGGACGTTTAAAAATAATAAAAGTAATTGGTGTTTCTAGTTGTTTGCTCATGATTATGTTCTCCAATTTATGATAATTTTAATTTTATTTACTTTGATATACGAGAATAAAAAATACAAACAATATGTTGAAATATGCAATTTAAAATTAATATTATAAAAAGATTATTTACTAATTAATATTTAGAAAAAGGTAAAAAAGACTGGATTTGAATTTGAAATAATTTGCGCGTTCTTTTATCTACAGCATTACTTAAAAAAGCTGCCACAGCTTGAGATGAAATAGTTGCGATCGCGGCACCAAGTCCAGCATATTCAGGTATAAGTAAAAAGTTGAGGATGATGTTAAGAATTGCTCCGAGTAAAGTTTTACCTAAAGAGACATGATTTAATCCTTCTGCTATAAACCAAGGTGATGTTGCTACACCCATAAACACGAATAAAGAAGCCCAAATATGCACTGCTAAAATTGCTCCAGCTTCTACATATCCACTACCAAACATCATCAAAACGATATCTTTGGAAAAGAATGTCATAGGAATCGAAATTGCTAGGGAGATATATGTTAATAAGCGTAATAACTGTCCGATTCGTTTATAGTAATGATGCTCTGATTTCTCTTTAGCCGCATAAATTGCCGGAGCAACAGAAGAGACAATCGTAGTCGGAATAAAATACCATAATTCCGAAATACGTACAGCCGCAGAGTAAATACCAACTTCGTTATTACCCTTCATTTGACCTAACATTATCTGGTCAATTTTCATAAATATTAAAATAGCAAATCCCGAAAAAATTAATGGGAAACTTTCTTTAAGCAGCTTTTTTGCAGTTCCAAAATTCCATTTCCAGTTCCATAATTTAGAAAATCCTTTAAAGTGGTAAATACCAATTAAACCAATAGCACTCATCGCAATTTCTGCTAATGTCACCCAAGCAAATGCTAATAACGGTGCTTTAACTAAAATTAAACCCACTTTCAGCAAAATACTTAATAAATAGGTGATATTTTTCGCAATCACGCTGTACTTTGATTGCACCTGCGACTGAAACCATAAATCAATAGTATCAGCAGAGCGAAAAATTCCGGTTATGGCTAATATTGTCACCAGCCATATTGTTAATGGTTTATTTCCTTCTAAAAAAAATATACTACCTACTACTAATAAAACCGAAACAATTCCACCTATTAATTTTAAACCAAAAGTAGTTCCTAAAATTTCTGATTTATCTGATGATTCTCGCACTAAATGACGCACTACTACATCATCTAAACCCAAGGTAAAAACTGGTGTAAATAAACTAACAAAAGCCAATCCATAATTAAAAAGTCCATATTGCTGAGTCCCCAAATAACGCGCTACCCATACTCCGACAAACAAACCTCCACCCATCCGCAAAACGCGATCGCAAAATAACCATCCAGTATTACTAACAATTGCTCGTAGTTTTGAATGAGATTTAAAATATGATAGATTTTTAACTTTTAAGTTTCTCAGCATTAATAAAACTCTCATTTTCTCAACATTTATCTTTGTGTAACTCTGCGCCTTCCTCCGCGCCCCTTTGCGTTAAAAAATATGATTTATTACTTATTTAACTTTCCAGCCAACAAAATCTTTAAATAATATCCAAACAACAATAATACTCCTTTAATTTTCCAATAAAAATTTGGCTCTAATAAACAGATAATTTTTAGATATAATTGAAAATCTTTATTTGTAGGACAAGGAATAGTTTTTAACTCATTTAGTGATGTGTAAGCTAAAAATAAAGGTAAACTTAAACTATTTTTTTGCATAATATGATTGATAATTGCCGAACGCTTTAACAATCTCTTATATTCAAAACTGATATTTATCTCTAAAGATTTATCATTGTGAAAATGATTATTTTTATGTATTCTATACATAACCAAAGGTTGAGACATATAAAACTTTTTCGCTCCCACTAAAGAAGCCCCCCATATTAAACAATCATCAGAACGAACCCTCCAATCATCCGTATATGGAATCGGCAAAATTTTATTTACGATTTCTCGACGCATTGACAATGTAGAAGTAATAGAACCAATCCATTCTCCAAGACAATATGTTTTAATTACGGAATAACCCAAATCTAAATCATATGCATATTCTTGAAATACCCCTTCTGCTACTCCAAATTTTTTATAACCACAAAATAGAAAATCGCACTCTTGATAGCGTCGATAAAAATTCAGCGCATTTTCTAAATATTCCGGTTCATACATATCATCCGCATCCAGAAAAAAAATAATATCTCCATTTGCAGCTAAAAATCCTTCATTAAATGAAGATAATTGCCCTTGATTTTTTTCCTTCAATATATATTTAATATTTGCTTCTCCCTCAAACTTCTTAATTACTTCTGCTGAATTATCCGTAGATGCATCATCAACAATGATAATTTCATCAAATTTTACGCTTTGATTTAAAACACTGTTAACAGCATCAGGCAGAAAATTCGCGTAATTATAATTATTAATTAAACAAGTTGTTTTCATGATTTTTCTCCTTGAGACTCAGAAACTTCACTTTTTGGAATTTTCTTGAACATAGTTTGTTTAATTGGTGAAAACTCATTCGGACTTGTTACCGACTCTATCGCTTCCTTGGTGTAATACAAATAGCTATTCGGTTCATTTTTTACATTCAAACCATTAACAACTATCCCTAAAACTTTCTGATTTGACTGAGTTAAATATTCCTTCGCTGCATTTGCACTGTCTAAATCGACAACACCAGGGCGAACTACCAGTAAAATACCATCAGTCAAGTCACTTAATATTGCTGCATCCGCTGTTCCAACTACAGATGGAGTATCAAAAATTACGAAATCATATTGTTGTGTAAAATTATCCAATAATATTGCCATTCGCTGAGAATCAAGTAGAGCAATGGGATTGGGAGGTACAACCCCAGAACAAAGTACATCTAAATTAGGTAATACCTCTTGTACAGCAGCATTAATATTTAAACGATCAATAATTACATTACTTAGACCAAGCGCATTAGTTAGCCCCCAAGTATGATGCTGGATGGGATGACGCATATCTGCATCCACTAGCAATACCCGTCTTCCCGTGCTAGCCATTGCTACAGCCAGATTTGCTGCAACTTCCGATTTTCCTTCTTTGTTAACAGAACTTGTGACAACTATACTTTTTAACTGAGTATCCGAGCAGAGGAATTTCAAATTAGCTTGTAATATTTGATATGCATTGCCTACGGGAAATTCCGGAATATCTCTACCGATAATTTGAGGAATAGGTCTGTTAACCCCAGCAACGGAAGAACTATGTTTGCTATGTTTCCCGACTGCGGGAATCACTCCGAGCAACGTGTATTTAAGAACTGCTCTGGCTTCTTTAACTGTCTTAACAGAGCGGTCTATTAAGTCTAAACCAAAGGCTGTCATGATACCTAATAAGACACCCGCAGCACCTCCACCGACGATAAATAGCAGCTTTCGCGGTCCCTGGGGTACATCAGGTACTAAAGCTGCGGAAATAATCCGTGCATTGGGAATCTTTTGATTTTCTGCGACATTAATTTCCTGACTTTTCGTCAACAGGGTTTCGTAGGTTAATTGTGCTGCTTTGAGTTTACGTTCTAATTCGCGCTGATTTTGTTCTAATTTTGGTAGATTCTCCGCTCGTTGTTTATACACAGAAAATTTGTTAGACAGGGAAATAATCTGTTGTTCCAACCCAACACGCTCTGCTTCCACACGGGTAATCTCTGCAATCAAACCTTGTCTGAGTTCTCCTAATTGTAAATTTCCCTGTTGAACTTGCTGTTTATTCCCCGCAATTTGCGTTGTTCTTTGATTGAGCAGATTTCTTAAGGCTGCAACTTTTTCTTCCCAACTCACAACACTAGGGTGTCCCGATTTAAAACGAGTTTTCTCTAACGCTAATTGACTTTCTGCTTCCTGTAACTGAGCAAGTACTTTTTGTACTCCTGGTGTTTGACTCAACTGTGCAGATATCACAGCTTGTTGTGGTTCCACCTGAGCTTCAGCCCGTAAAGTTGCTAAACGTGCAGTTATATTCGCTAATTGAGCTTGAGTTTGAGATATTTGTTCTTCTAACTTATTAATTGTTCCAACTGCTGCATTCGCTTCTTCATCTAAAGCAATGATTCGATATTGTTCTTTAAATCGTCGCAGTTCTAATTCGGCTTTTTTCACAGATGATTCTGCTTTTGGTAATTGCTCTAAAAGAAACTTACGTGCGGTTTGTGCTTCTCCTTGATTCGCTAAAATATTTTGCTGAATATACTTATCGATAACTGTATTAACAATGTTGGCTGCTTTTTCAGGATTTGGATCAGCATAAGAAATCAATAAAACATCACTACCTTTAATTCCTTCAACATACAATTGCCCAGCCAAAGTAGAAACTGGCAAGATTTCACCTTTTTCATCGGTAAGATTTAGTGCGCTAATTGTTTCTTGAAGTACAGGATTTGATGTAACAATACGTGTCTGAGTATCTAAAGGATTATTATTTTGAGTTAATGCTTCCAAGCGTCCTAAATCTTCCGATACTCCCGTCAGAGAAGAAGTCCGATTACTCTTAATCATTACACTTCCTTCTGCTCTATAGGTAGGTTTGAGCGATAATGCATATAATGTTGCTCCCGTCACCGTCAGCGCACAAACCCCCAAAGCAGGTAACCACCGACGTTTGAGAACCTGGAAATATTTTTGAATATCTATTTCTTCAATTTTTTCAATATTGTCTAGAGTTTCCATTGTCATAGCTACAAACAATCTATAATAATCTTGAAAATTGATATAATTGACAGCAGAAAATTAGCCGTTTTAAATGTACAATGCAATCAATACACGTCCATTTAAACCGACATTTAGCATAGAAATACTGCAAATAAATCTACCCAAAGCAGACTTTAGAAAGACATGATAGAAACTACCTCAATCCAACTCTAAAATCATCAATTAAAGTCTTTTGCTACAGAACTTTTTTGATATAATTGATTAACAACCGCTGGAAAATGCAAAGCCTGATGCTAATGGATAAAACCTAGATGCTGTTGCTAATTAATCTTTCACACTGTTAAAACTAACAGATTACTTGGCTAATTGACATTACCGAAAACTGCAATAATAAAGTTCCACCCAGGTGGTAGAGTCGCTTTTCAAAAACCAAACTTACTCATTAATTTTCATAGCTTATCCACTAGCTTTTAGTTAATCTCAGTATTTATACAATTAGTACCATAACATCCAACAGCAGTAATTCAACTTAAATAAAAGTACTTTACAAAAAAATTATACATACCTCCACATAACGCAGATTTATTTTTTGCAGACAAAATTTTGAAACCCTTGATAACTCTTTCATGGAGAATTTTAGTTTATTTAATTTATAGAAATTAAAATTCATCATGTAAATTAATTTACATTTAAATAAAAATAAATCTTCGATTAATGTGTCGGGTTGTTTAATATGACTTTCTTCATATCTTGCACCATAGAAATCTATCGTTAAAATAACTACTAATTGTTTGACTTCGTTTTTACCCGCCTGAGACTGCAAGTCCCAGTCTGATAGCATAAGTCCATTAAAATGGACTAAAAATATTACCGTTTTACATTACTCCCTTCCCGGCAGAAGATTACCGTTCGCGCAGCGTCTCCCCCAGGGAGAAATAAAAAACCCTTCTAGACGCTCTTAGCGCTTCTTGAAAGAGGTAAAAAGAAATAACAATCAGGAGGGGGATAGGAGTAGTTGTATTTTTATTTATAGTATTACAAAAAAAATGCCTTACTCAAAAATTTATTTTCTAAATAATCTGAAATTTACTAACATTAAATATCAAAATCTTCTGATTCTTCTATAAATCATTCACAATGTTATTAACAGCATATTAAATGCTTGCTTTTGATTTCAATATCTATCTAATTAATTTCTCAAATACAAAGTCAAAAAAAATTGGTATTATCTAAACTGTCAAGCAAAAAAATAACATTTGAACTATGCTTTGTTTAACCAAAACTTAACCTAAAATGGTTTATTTTTTAATCCACTTTTCTTAGTATTTAGAATGTAAGTATTAATATTTACAGGAGCTTATTGATTAACTCAGGAAAAACTCTGACAAGAGATTCTGAACTAGAAATAAATGCTTGAAGTTGTTAATTAGCAAACAAATCCTATGACTCAGACAACTGGAATCGTGCGTGCTGGACTTGTGATCAACAAGGTTTTGAGCAACTCAAATAAATTAGTAGCGGATGTAAACCAGGATACTGGTAATCATGCTAGTGAGATGAAAAAATACTCGAACCAAATGCATTTTTAATTCAGAAAATACGGATACCAATTCTAGTTAATTCTGAGATGGTAGTAACGAGAAAATCAGACATATATATTTGAGTAATTTTTCATGACGAGAGAGTTTTCTTAATTGAGTAAATTACTCTGCAACTAGTTTGATTTATATCTATTTGAATGAATCAATTTAGTTGGGTGATTTGGAAATTGTGGTTTGTAGAAAAATCAAATCATACTAACTTGAAAATTCTGTATTTTTGATTCATAGGAGCATTTGAGTGGCTGACATATTTATTTCTGAGTACATTGAAGGTAGTAGTAATAATAAAGCGATAGAACTCTATAATCCAACAGATTCAGTAGTTGATTTAGCCGCTGATAATTACACCATTGAACTTTACAGCAACGGAGCTTCATCTCCAAGTCAAAGTTTATCTTTAACAGGTACCATTGCGAGTAAAGATGTTTTTGTAATTACTCGTTCTAATGCTGACGAAGCGATTAAAACAGTTGCTGATATCACCAATGCTGATTCAGTAATCAATTTTAATGGTGACGATGCAATTGTAATCAAGAAAAATGGTGCCGTTATTGATGTAATTGGACAAGTTGGTTTCGATCCTGGTAGTGAGTGGGGTAGTGGGGATACTTCTACTGCAAACAACACTATTCGTAGAAAACTAACTATTACATCAGGTGATACTAATCCTGGTGATGCTTTTGATCCTTCAGTAGAATGGGATGGTTTTCCTCAAGACACATTTAATGGATTGGGTTCTGATAATTCTGATGATAACGACAACAATGGTGGTTCTAGTGTCAAAATCTATGACATCCAAGGCGCTGCTCACACTTCACCACTTGTAGGTGAATCTGTAACTACCACTGGTATTGTCACCGCAGTTGATCGCAACGGTTTTTATCTCCAAGATGCTACAGGAGATGGAAATAATGCAACTTCCGACGCTATATTCGTATTTACTAGTTCTGCTCCTACAGTCACAGTTGGTGATGATATCGAAGTTAGCGGTACAGTTAGGGAATCTTTCCCTGGTGGTGCTGCTACTGGTAATCTTTCCACAACTCAAATTGGTGGAAGTCCTACTGTCACCGTAAAATCTAGTGGTAATACGCTTCCTACAGCAACCATTATTGGTGCAGGTGGGAGAATTCCTCCTACCGAAAATATTGATGATGATGCTTTCGGTACTATTGCTGGTAAAGGCAATTTTGATCCAGATACTGATGGAATTGATTTCTTCGAGTCGTTAGAAGCAATGCTGGTGACAGCGAAAGATGCTGTTGCTGTTGCTGGTACTAACCGTTTTAGGGAAATTTTCACAGTTGTCGATGATGGTACGGATGCTACAGGTATCAGTCAGCGCGGTACTTTGAATATCAGCCCCGATGATTTTAACCCCGAAAGAGTCCAAATTCAACAAAATACGGAGATTTTAACAGGGTTTACTATTCCTCAAGTAGATACTGGAGCAAAATTAGGAGATGTTACCGGGGTTGTTGGTTATGGTTTCGGTAACTTCGAGATTTACCCAACTCAATCGTTTACTGTTACTCCTGCAACTATCCAACCAAAAACCACAACTATTGAAGGTGATGCAGATAAACTGACAGTTGCTAGCTACAACGTGCTGAATCTCGATCCCAACGATGCTGATGGGGATACAGATGTAGCTGATGGAAGATTTGACGCGATCGCAACTCAAATCGTCAGTAACTTAAAAACTCCTGACATCATCGGTTTACAGGAAGTTCAGGATAATACTGGTTCCACCAATGATGGTGTGACAGCAGCAGATCAAACTTTACAACAACTAGTTGATGCGATCGCGGCTGCTGGTGGTCCGACATACAGTTTTATCGACAACACCTTTATCAGTAATAACACTAGCGGTGGTCAACCTGGTGGTAATATCCGCACTGCTTTCCTCTACAATTCCGACCGCGTAAACTTAGTAGATGGTTCAGTTGCCACAATTCAAGATACTGCCTTCGCTGGTAGTCGCTTACCTTTAGTAGCTAAATTTACCTTCAATGGTGAAGAAGTTACGGTTGTGAATAACCACTTCTCCTCTAAAGGTGGTAGCGCTCCAATTTTGGGAGTACAGCAACCCTTTGAAGCCCGTCAAGAAGAAGTCGCAGTCAACGGAAGTCTTGATGAACGTCAAGCCCAAGCCCAAGCTGTTAAAGGTTACGTTGACGGTATTTTAGCCGCAGACGCTAACTCTAATGTTGTCGTCCTCGGTGACTTCAACGAATTTGAATTTGTCTCTCCTGTAACAACTTTGGCAGAGAGCTTGACAAACTTGACAGAAACTGTTCCAGAAGACGAACGTTACACTTTTAACTTCCAAGGTAATTCCCAATCCTTGGATCATATTTTGGTTAGTGCTAATTTAGCTGACAATGCCGAGTTTGACATCGTACACGTAAACTCGGAATTTGCGGAAACTGCTCAAAGAGCAAGTGATCATGACCCATTAGTTGCAAGTTTATCAATTCCTAAAAATATGGCTTCTCAAAAAATTAACCTCAGTCAAATCAGTACTTTTCAGGGAACTGGCGCGGAAATCCTAGCACACGACCCCACAACCCAACGTTTGTTTGTTACTACTGGGGATACTGTAGAAATTATCGATATTAGTAACCCAGCTAGTCCTACTAAGTTTGGTGAAATTGATATTACTACTATTGGTGGTGGTGTTAATAGCGTTGCAGTTAAAAACGGTATCGTAGCCGTAGCAGTGGAAGCTAATACTGCACAAGAGCCTGGTGTAGTCGCATTCTACAACACCGACGGTGTATTCCAAAGTTCCGTTGTAGTGGGTGCGCTTCCCGATATGCTCACCTTTACCCCCGATGGAACCAAAATCTTGGTTGCTAACGAAGGTGAACCCAATGCTGATTATACTGTTGACCCAGAAGGTTCTATCAGTATTATTGATATCTCTAGTGGTATTGGTAGCGCAACAGTAACCACTGCTGGCTTTACTGGCTTTAATAACCAGAAACAAGCGTTAATTAACAAAGGTGTCCGGATTTTTGGACCGAATGCTACTGTTGCTCAAGATTTAGAACCAGAATATATTGCAGTATCTGCCGACGGTAGCAAAGCATTTGTGACTTTACAGGAAAACAACGCGATCGCTGTTCTTGATATCGCTAGGGCAACAGTTACCGATGTTTTACCTTTGGGTTATAAAGAACACTTTCAACCTGGAAATGGTTTTGATGCTAGCGATCGCGATGTTGATGGCAGCAGTGGTGGTGGTGGTAAAATTAACATTCAAAATTATCCTGTGTTGGGGATGTACCAACCGGATAGTATTGCTTCCTTTGAAGCTGATGGTAAAACCTACTATCTCACCGCAAATGAAGGGGATGCACGCATTCGTCCCACAGAGGATGATATTCTCCCAGCTCCCAATAATGACGAGGGAGATATTTTTAATGAAGAAGTCAGAGTTGGCAATAATGCAGTTGTTTTAGACCCTACCGCTTTCCCTAATGCTGCAACCCTCAAAAACAATGCTAATCTTGGTCGTTTAACAATTACCAACACCCTGGGAGATACAGATGGTGATGGCGACTACGATAAATTGTATGCTTTTGGTGCGCGTTCTTTCTCTATTTGGGATGACCAAGGTAAATTAGTATTTGACAGTGGTGACCAGTTAGAACGAATTACCGCAGAACAAACACCGACGTTGTTTAATGCGAATAACGGATTAACCAGTAATTTTGATACCCGTTCCGACAACAAAGGACCAGAGCCAGAAGCTGCCACAGTTGGTGTGATCAACGGTAAACCCTACGGATTCGTTGGTTTAGAACGTGCTGGTGGTGGTGTAATGGTTTACGATCTGAGCAACCCCGCAGCGCCGGAATTCATTCAGTACATTCGTACCGAAGGTGATATTTCTCCAGAAGGATTTAAGTTTATCTCCGCTGCGGAAAGTCCGAATGGGAATCCCGTATTGGCAGTTGCGAACGAAATAAGCAACACAACCACACTTTATAATATTGACCTTCCCAATTTCACCCTACAACTACTCCACGCAGCAGACCAAGAAGCAGGTATCCCAGCACTTGATGACGCACCCCGTTTTAGTGCTGTATTGAATGCACTGAAAAATCAAGATGCTGATAACGATGGAAATGTTGACTATGAAAATACTGTCATACTTTCCTCCGGTGACGCTTACATTCCTGGTTTATTTTTAAACGCAGCAGCAGACCCTTCCCTTACTTCATTATTAGGTAAAGAAGGTAGAGGACGCGCTGATATTATCATCCAAAACGAACTTGGTTTCCAAGCCATTGCTTTTGGTAATCATGAATTCGATTTTGGTACAGGCTTTATTGAATCGGTAATTGCTCCCGATGGTGATTATCCCGGTGCGAATTTCCCTTATTTGAGCGCAAACCTCGACTTCACACCCAACGAGGACTTAGCTCCTTTAGTCACTGCTGACGGTCAAGAAGCGAGCGATATCCCTGGTAAAATTGCCAAGAGTACAGTAATTACCGTTAACGACGAAAAAATTGGTGTAGTCGGTGCTACCACTCCTGCCCTAGCGCGGATTTCTTCTCCTGGAACTGTTGGTATTCTCCCGGAAGACTCCGATGATATTGCTGCTCTAGCTGCGGAAATTCAAAAATCCGTAGATGAACTCACAGCAACTGGGATTAATAAAGTCATTCTTCTCGCTCATATGCAACAAATTGGCATTGAGCAACAGTTGGCTGGTTTACTCAAAGATGTCGATATTATCATGGCGGGTGGTTCCAATACTCGCTTGGTAGACGAAACCGACCGTTTGCGAGATGGAGATACTGCTCAAGGTGTTTACCCAATTCTTCTCAAGTCTGCTACTGGACAAGATGTTGCTCTTGTCAATACCGATGGTAATTATAAATACGTTGGTCGTTTGGTAGTTGATTTTGATGGTCAAGGTAACATCATTACAGATAGTATTGACCCCACTGTCAGTGGTGCTTATGCTACCGATGATGCAGGAGTTGCAGCCCTAAATGCTCAGGAATTAGTAGACCCAGAAATCAAAGCCATTACCGATGCTTTACGCCAAGTAATTCAGGCGCAAGATGGTAACGTTTTGGGTATTACCGAAGTTTTCCTCAACGGTACTCGCTCAGATGTCAGAACTCAAGAAACCAACTTGGGTAACTTAACAGCCGATGCAAACCTTGATTATGTTAAAGGTTTAGATTCAACCGTTGCTGTCTCCATTAAAAACGGTGGTGGTATCCGCGATAGCATTGGTCGGATTGATACACCTCCTGGTGCTATTGAGTCGGAAAAACTTCCCCCCCAAGGAAACGAGTTATCTGGTAAACCTGATGGTGGTATTTCTCAACCAGATGCAGAAAATGCGCTCAGGTTTAACAATGATTTAACTTTAATTACACTAACCCCAGAACAATTAAAACAAGTTCTTGAGCATGGTGTAGCAAAAGTAGCACCAGGTGCTACCCGTGGTGAATTCCCCCAAATTGGTGGTGTTTCCTTCAGCTTTGATGCAACCCAACCCGCAGGACAACGCATCCAAAACGCTGCGATTCTCAATGATGATGGTACTGTCAAAGAAGCTTTAATTAAAGATGGTGAAATCCAAGGAGATGCAAACCGGGGTATCCGAATTGTTACCCTCAGTTTCTTAGCTAATCGTGGTGATAGTTATCCTTTTGCTGATTTTGTCACAGCAAATCCCACCTTTGCGAATCGAGTTGATTTAATTGGGGAAACTACTACAGACCTCAACCTCAATGGTATTATTGATGCACCTGTTAACCCTGCCTTATTCGACCCCGGTAACGCTAATTTTGCGGCTTCTGGTACCGAACAAGACGCATTTGCTGAGTATCTCTTAGCTAACTTTAATACACCGGAAACTGCCTTTAAAGTTGCTGATGTTCCAGCAACACAAGATATGCGGATTCAGAACTTGGCTTTACGTGATGATACGGTATTGAAAGGTTTCGGTAATGTTATAGAAAACACTTCTAGTGCAATTCTTGACGATGGAACTGAAGTTGAATTCATTGATTTAAGAAGTTTAACTGGTCAAGCAACAGTTAACTTTACCATCAATAGAGAAGCTAACTTCAACAATCAAGTTTACTTCTATAAAGTTGATGATATCACTGGTACTGTTGGCGGTGTTGCTGTTAATGACAGCGGTTATCTGCAAGCTGCTTTGAACAACCGAGTTTCTCCTGAATTCTCCACCAGCGATGACAATACAGAAAGCGGAAGCTTCTTGTTTGAAGCTGGTTCGATAGTAGTTCCCCTAATTATCGCTGATGGTAACTTAACTGAAGCACTCAGCGGTGCAGCTGAAGTTTACTTCTCATACTTGGGAGCTAACACAGACGACGGTAACTTCGATCACGTCAAATTAGTTGGTGAAAACACCTTCGGTTTTGAAGATTTACCCAACGGTGGTGATAGAGATTTCAACGATATTGTTATTAAGATTGAGAGTATTGCTTAATTAAGTGAGATGAAAAGTCGGGTTTTTAGGATAAATATCTGTAATCTCACAGAACATTTATAAAAACCCGACTTCTTTGATTGTCATCGAACTGAGGCTATCAAATAATTACACGTAGTTACTGAGCGGTTTACTATGTGTTTTTTTATTTTGTAGAGACGCGAAATTTCTCGTCTCTACATCATCATCACTACTGATACTAATGTAGTAAGCGCGTAATTCAGATAAACCCGTTGGAATTAAAAAGTCGGGTTTTTATCAGAATTTTCTGATGTTAGGGATATTTATATTGTACAAACTTGACTTCTGAAGATTACGTTAAATTACTAGCATTTATTTCCTGTAAAATAGCTAAATTTACTCCACTAATATCCATATTTTGTTTTAAGACAAATACATCATTACCAGTACCACCATCATGTCCCCAAACTTCACCCCAAGGAGTTTGTTCTTCGTATATACCGTTCAAATTTGAAGACTTAGCAAACCGTGGCGATAGAGGCAGCATAGCTGAACGCGATTTCAACGATATTGAAATTAAGGTCAATTTTACTGTTTAAGTAGGGTAAGAAGTCGGGTTTTTTTGAGAATTTTCGGATGTTACCGATACTTATCGTAAAAACCCGACTTCTATAAGGGATGAGGTAAGAAGTCGGGCTTTTTATTCCCAATTATCAATTACCAATTACCAATTACCCATTACCAATTACCAATTACCCATTACCAATTACCTACAAAAGTAACGATACTAGCTAGATTATCTCCTATAAAAAAACTACTATATTTAGCAACCAATAAATTTCAAGGAATAATTAGTTAAAAATACAGTTTATCTACCTATTATTTACATAAGTAATTGTAGGATAAGCAAAGCTTATCCCACAAATAACAAGCCCTCAGAAAAACTACCTTCTGCCGTAAAAACAGCCCTTACAGCTCGCAATTTATCTATCCGGATTTTACTCGAAGAAATCAAATAGGTGTGTTTGCTAAAAAACAAAATAGTAATTAATTCTCAATTATTCTTTTCTAATTTTTTTCATTTTTAGTTAATTCTCCTTGGTTATTTTTTATTATCTAAAAATTAAAAATTTCCCAACACCAATAACATCTACTTCCACAATTTTCTAATTAATAACTATTCTGGGTGCCAAAATCTGCTAATGTCCGTAATCCTTCTGTACGTGTTCCTTTATAAGCAGTAATCATGGCTAATCCCAATGCAAAAGAGCAGTATATGCTCGAATTAATCAACCGGATGCGAACAAATCCCCAGGCTGAGTACGATATTCTTGTTAATTCTACTAACCCAGATATTCAAACCGCTCTGAGCTATTTCAAGGTTAATTTAACGGAGTTGAAATCTCAGTGGGATCAACTTCAAAGCGCACAACCTGTAGCTTGGTCTAATAAATTACATGACTCGGCGGTTACTCATACTCAGTTGATGATTGATTATGACCTGCAATCCCATAATTTACCAAACGAACCATCTCTTCGCGATCGCATTCTCAATACTGGTTATCAATTTACGACGGTGGCGGAAAATATCTACGCATACGGAAGTTCGGTTTTGGAAAGTCATGCAGCTTTTGCCATCGATTGGGGAAATAACCCTAATGGTATCCAAAATGGAACAGGACATCGTAATGCTATCATGTCGAATAATTATCGAGAAGTCGGGGTTGGTATTCTATCAGAAAATAATCGCTCTACACAAGTCGGTTCTTTACTCACTACTCAACATTTTGCTAACAGTCAACAACTTTCCACAACTAATACTTCTTGGTTACTCGGTACGGTATTCCGCGATGTTGACGACGATGATTTCTACAGCATCGGTGAAGGTTTAAGTGATATTACTGTTAATATTAGTGAGATTAGTAACCTCAATTTCAATACCTCAATCAAAACTCTAAGTGCTGGTGGATACCAAACTTTATTATCTCCTGGAGAATATCAAGTCGAATTCATCCGAGAAAATAATACTCTTAAAACTCAACAAGTCAGCATCGATAAGGAAAATATCAAACTCGATTGGATGATAGATGGTAAAACTTACCAACTGGATAACGGAAAACGAGATGCTCACTATAATTCCGGTAGCGGTGACGCAATTGTATTTAATGCTTACACTGTGGAATCCCCATTTCAAACCATCGATTTTATTTCTGTCGGTTTATCTAACTTAGGTAATCCATCTGCTATTTTTCTCTATGAAGATAAAGACAACGACAAACAACCAGACAGCGATGAAAAGATATTAGAGCTTGAGACTAACTTTATAGATAGTCAGGGTTTTGCTCATATCTCGATTCCTCCCACAACAGTAGAAAATACCTTTTTTGTAGGTGCTTTATACAAACATAATGATAACCAACCAAACTGGATTCCCATAAGTAATAACAGTAATAACACTCCAACTAATCAATCTTGGATAGCTACTAGTAACAATGGTAATTTAGACCTAGAAAACTTTTCTACTTCTTTATTAGAGGATAAAAATTGGCTGTTGCGTGCTAGTTCATCAGACAACTCAATAATTACTCCTGTTGAACTACCGAATGATATACCCATCGGTACAAAGCTGCAAAAAAACAACAATATTGAGCTAGTAGATTTAACCAACCAAATTGGTATGATTAAAACTACTGTTACAGTCACTCGTGATGCAGACTACGATAATGTAATCGGTTTTTACGTAATTAACGATGTCAACGGCGGCATCAAAATTAATGATGAAATCATAAATCCGGGTGATACAAGATACAAACAAGCAGCTTTACAAAACCGGATAACTAGCCTCGATTTACTGCAAACTGAGGATTCTATTCCAAGTAACTTTAATGGAACATTGAACGGTGGTAGTATATTTGCTCCTTTTATCATTGTCGATGGAACATTTAATGATGCTTTAAATAACAAAGTAGAAGTATACTTTGCATATCAAGGAGCAAATACTGATAAATTCGATCATATTCGCTTGTTGGGTGATAACACCTTTGGTTTTGAAGACTTACCCAACGGTGGCGATAGAGGCAGCATAGCTGATCGCGATTACAATGATTTAATTATCAAGATGGACTTTAGCGTTTAAAACCGATATTTTCTGTTCGGTGAGAAGTCGGGTTTTTATAATGTTCATCTGGTTTTACGAATATTAAGCTTAAAAACCCGACTTCTAATACTCCACCACATTAATTGTGATGGATAATTCATTAGTAGTGGGAGCGTCTCGCTCCCTGGTGAAATTTTTCTGCTACAAACTTCTAACTTGAACACAGAATTTAGATCATCGATAGCAGATGACAAAATATTTTCAACTAAATTCCTACACCAATACTCTTGATAATCCCCAGATTTACTTTTCCTATTTGGGGATAAATACTGATAGGATTGCTCACCTGATGGTTACTCAGCGTCCAGTTTTTTGACTTTGAGGATTTACCAAACCGTGGCTCATTATACTACAAAGACGATTTTGTCAAGGTCAATTTTACGGTTTAAATAATGCCGATTGATTGTTTAATTAAAAGTATGTGTGAGCTGCTTGACAATCAGTTTATATTTATAGTCAGGTCAAAAACCGCATCTGAATTTTGAACAACGGTTAAACTATTAAATATACTTATTAAAAATTCAATAAAAGTAACAAAACTACCAATGAATCGAATATACCCTTTGCAATTACAAGATTTTTTAACTACTATAATTTTCAGTAATTATCCGAATAGCATATGTTCCCATATCTAGGTATTAATAACACTCAGGAGATAATAGTAAAATTAACCTTTAGCTTGTGCTTTATTCTTTATTAACCAAATTACAACTTGTTAATAACTTTATAAACATAATTTGATTGAAATGATTGAAAGTAATTTATCACAGCGGCAAACCGGATGATACAGATATTATTATGACCGCAATTTTGCAGATTGGCGATCGCACAATTAATCTTGATGAAATTGTTCCGCTGCTCAAGCAGTACGGAATGCTTCCTCAATTGCTAAAAGAGATAGTTATTGATAATGCAACAGCTTCTATTGGGCTTTCCGAAGAAGAAGTACAAAACGCATATAAACAGTTTTACCAGCAGCAGCAATTAGGGGATGAAGAGCAATTACAAGCTTGGCTCAAATCCCGTGGTTGGGAGCGCCAACAACTAGAGTATTTGGTAACTCGCACTATCAAACTAGAAAAATTCAAACAAGAGACTTGGGGGACGAAATTAGAATCATATTTTCTGCAACGCAAGGAAAAATTAGATAAAGTAATTTATTCGTTAATTCGGGTAAAGGATATTGCCATTGCCCAAGAATTATATTTTCGGGTTCAAGAAAATGAGCAGCCTTTCGCAGAGTTGGCTCGCGAGTATTCTCAAGGGCCAGAAGCACAAACTGGTGGTTTAATTGGTCCAGTAGAGTTAGGGGTTCCTCATCCAATTTTAGCAAAAATGTTACTCAAATCTCAACCGGGACAAGTATTACCACCGACTCGTTTGGGAGATTGGATTTTAATTGTTCGGTTAGACAATTTTATTCCAGCGCAGTTGGATGCAGCAACGCAACAGCGATTGTTAAACGAGCAATTTGAAGCTTGGTTACAAGGAGAAATTGCTTCTGCAATCAAAGATGGTAAGTTGTCGGTGGATAATTCTACTCAAAGCTAGTTCGATTTTGGATTTTAGATTTGAGATTTTGGATTGGAATTTAAGCAGTTTAACTCAAACAAAAACGCATCCCCATTCAAATCATCCAAAATTACTCATCTTTTTTATATAAGGTTAATCTAAAATCCAAAATCCAAAATCCAAAATCCAAAATTACAATGGCTTATACAACAACTAACATTCAAGAATTTTTAGCCGAGATTAATCCCTTTAACCAGCTACAACCGGCTGTACTGTCAAAGCTTTTAGAAAAAGCACAACTGTACCGCTACCGGATGGGACAAGTGATTTTAGCGCGGGAAAAAATGCCCGCTCAAGTATCAATTTTGCATTCGGGACAAGTGCGTTTATTGGGTTACGAGCCGGAAACCCAAATACCCGTAACTTTGGCAAGATTACAACCTGGAGAGGTTATGGGTTGGCTGGAAGTTTTACGGGGAGTAGGTGGTTCTACTGCCATTGCTTCCACGGAAGTTATATGTATTAACTTAAATACTGAGGATTTTCTGGCTTTATTAAGTCAAGAAGAAAGTTTTGCATCCTATTTTTATCTTAGTGCGGGAATAGTTGAAGTATTTGAATTACTCTCGAAGCAACTCAAAACTCATGCCAATAGCCAGTTGATTCTAGAAGCATCCGATTGCAATAATTGTAAGGAATTAGCGCTAAAAATTTTTGATGATGCTCAGATTGCTAATTTAACAACTCGCGAAGCTGCCAAGCAATTAAGTCAAGATTATCTGTGGTTAGTCAGTGGAGGAACAGTTTCTCCCGATGTAATCGGTAATCGCTTTGACTCCACCGAATCTTTACCAAAAGGAAGTCGAGTACGTTTGTTAGGTTTACCTTTCAATGTTTTTTCACCCCAACCAAGGCTCGAAGATATCGGGGAAGAAGCGCAACAAGCTCATATCGCCGAAGTTATTCCTGGTGGAAATTCAACAACATATGACGATATTCCTTACGCACCATTAGAACCTCCAGAAGCCGCAAACAATACTAAGCGAGATTCTGCTGCTAGTAAATATCCTCACGTGCGCGGTAGTGGCGGATTAAACGCGATTCTGGCTTGTTTCCAGATGTTGAGCAAGCATTTAAATATGCCTTTCCGTCGGGAAGTGATTCGTAAAGTATTAATTAATCAACAAAAACGCACGGGTTCGTTATCGTTGCAACAGTGCGGTGCTGTAGCCCAATTAGTCGGTTTAAGACCACAATTAATCGGCGTACCTGCAAGCGCTATTGGTAGAATTGAAGCACCCGCCATCGTACAATGGCAAGACAGTTTTGCTGTACTTTACGAAATTAGCCCTAAAACCATCGTTCTTGGGGTACCAGAATCGGGAATCCTGCGTCAAAAACCCTCTGATGTCGCCCAAGTGTTGCTGCAATCGAACCCCCAACCCAAAGAAGAGCAACAACAAGATGTCGTTCCCGTACTGCTGCTGCAAGCCACCTCGGAAACACCGCAACAAAAATTTGGTCTGAGTTGGTTTTTACCTTCCTTAGTTAAGTATAAAGGGGTACTAACAGAAGTATTTGTTGCCTCCTTCTTCGTGCAGCTATTTGGTTTAGCAAACCCTTTAGTAACTCAGGTAATCATCGATAAAGTCATTAACCAGAACAGCCCAGATACTCTACAAGTTCTCGGTATATTCCTCTTGGTTATTGCAGTATTTGAGGCAGTACTTACCAGTATTCGGACTTATTTATTCGTTGATACCACCAACCGCATTGACTTAACCTTGGGTTCGGAAATTATCGACCACTTGTTACGCTTACCATTACGCTACTTTGAAAAGCGACCCGTGGGTGAACTTTCCACCAGGGTAAACGAATTAGAAAAAATTCGGCAATTTTTAACCGGAACCGCTTTAACTGTAGTGTTAGATGCGATTTTCTCGGTAATTTACATCGTGGTGATGTTTATCTATAGCTGGTTACTGGCTTTAGTTGCTCTGGCAACATTACCATTATTTGCCATCCTTACCTTCGTGGTTTCTCCCATCGTCCGCCGACAACTACGAGTCAAAGCAGAACGTAACGCCGAAGCGCAATCCCACCTAGTAGAGATTTTATCAGGTATTCAAACAGTTAAAGCCCAAAATATCGAATTGCGATCGCGCTGGCAGTGGCAAGAACGTTATGCTCGCTATGTGAGTGCTGGCTTCAAAACAGTGTTAACTTCTACTACTGCTAGTTCTACCAGTGGATTTCTCAACAAACTTTCCGGCTTACTCGTACTTTGGGTAGGGGCTTTTTTAGTATTAGAGCAAAAATTAACTTTAGGGGAATTAATCGCTTTTCGCATCATCGCTGGTTACGTAACTTCTCCCTTGCTACGTCTTACCCAACTATGGCAAAACTTCCAAGAAACTGCTTTATCCTTAGAACGTTTGAGCGACATTATCGACTCACCCCAAGAAGCCACTGAAGAAGATAAAGGTAACATCCCCATGCCGATGATTGAAGGGGCTGTTAAATTTGATAACGTCTCCTTCCGCTTCAAACCCACTGGACCGATGCAGTTAAATAACATTAACTTAGAATTTCCGGCGGGGGTATTTGTTGGTGTCGTCGGACAAAGTGGTTCCGGTAAAAGTACATTAATGAAACTGGTACCGCGTTTATATCCGTTAGAATCCGGACGCATTCTCATCGACGGTTACGACATTAATAAAGTAGAACTTTACTCCCTGCGAGAGCAAGTAGGGATTGTACCTCAAGATACTTTACTTTTTGAAGGACCAGTCCAGGAAAATATCGCTTTAAATTATCCTGATGCCACCCCAGAGGAGATTATCGAAGCAGCTAAAATCGCAGTGGCACATGATTTTATCATGGAGCTACCCAATGGGTACAATAGTAGAGTCGGCGAACGAGGTAGCGCTTTATCCGGCGGACAGCGACAAAGAATCGCAATTGCTCGGACAATTTTACAAAATCCCCGTTTATTAATCCTTGATGAAGCTACTAGCGCTCTAGACTACGAATCCGAACGTCAGGTATGCTTAAATTTAGCAGAAGCCTTCAAAGGAAGGACTGTATTTTTTATAACTCATAGATTAAGTACTATCCGCAATGCCGATACTATCTTGATGTTAGATAAAGGTTACGTTGTAGAACAAGGAACCCATCAAGAATTAATGTCACTCAAAGGACGTTATTACTGTCTGTATCAACAACAGGAAGCGCAAATTTAAAAAAATGGTAATTGGAGATGGGGACAAGGGGACAAGGGGACAAGGGGACAAGGGGACAAATTAAAAACTCCTAACTCTTAACTCTTAACTCTTAACTCCTAACTCCGGTACAGACGTAGCAGTGCTACGTCTCTACAACAATAACTCCGGTGGTACTCACTCCTAACCTTCAATCTAAAATCTAAAATCTAAAATCTAAAATTATTTTATGACTCAATTAAACGGAAATCTCAACGGTAATGGCTCCCGACAAACCCTACTCCCTGGATTAGGGAATAGTCCCCAAGATTCTATCCCTCAAAAAAATGGTAAATCAAGAGTTTCGGAGTTTGATCAACCTGTAATTTTGCGGCGATCGCCATTATTTTCACGGGCGGCGCTATGGAGTATTTTGGGTGTAACTGTTTTTACCGTTACCTGGGCGTATTTTTCTCGAATTGACCAAGCTGTCCCCGCTCAAGGAAAGCTGGAACCTCAAGGAACGGTTAGAGAAGTCCAGGTTCCTGTAAATGGTATGGTGAAAGAGGTGTTTGTTAAGGATGGAGACCGGGTAAAACAAGGAGACTTGCTGCTACGTCTTGATCATGCTGGTGCTGAAGCAGAATTGGTTTCCACCAGAAAAGTTCGGGAAGCTCTAAAATTAGAAAATCAATTTTATCGCAGTTTATTTAGTGGTTCAGGTTCTTTACCAACAACAGCTTCGATCCAAGTACCCCAAGAAATGGGAAATTTAGCTCAAAGTCGGGCTGCTTTATTAAAAGAAAATCAATTTTATCGAGTACTATTGAGCGGAAATAGCAATGGTGTAAATTTGACCGGAGAGCAGCAACTGCGTTTATTTTCCAGCCAAGAACAATTAAGGTCTCAAGGCGCTCAAATCAAGTTAGAACAAGCCCAATTACAACAACAATTAGCACAAACTAAAGAAAAACTGGATAATTCTCGAAATATTCTCAGTATTAATCAAGGTATTCTTAACGATTTAGAACCATTGTACAGAGAAGGGGCGATCGCTCGTTTACAATACCTACAACAAAAGCAAGAGGTTAGCAACCGTCAAAGTGAAGTTGCTCAACTTTCTCAAGAAATACAGCGTTTGAGGTTGGCTATTACTCAAACAGGTCAGCAGTTGCAAAATGCTTTATCAACTTCCACTAAAGATATATTGACTCAAATCGCAGACAATGAAAAACGTATTGCTGAAATTGACAGTCAAATTAATAAATCTATAGTCGAAAATGAAAAACGAATTGCCGAACTCGATGGTCAAATCAAGCAAGCTTCATTAACTAGAGAATACCAAGTTGTCAAAGCTCCGGTAGATGGAGTTGTATTTGATATGAAAGCCAGTAATCCTGGATATGTAGCTAATACGACGGAACCCGTACTGAAAGTCGTACCGGAACAATCTTTGATGGCGGAAGTGTTTATTACTAACAAAGATATCGGGTTTGTTAAAGAAGGAATGCCGGTTGATGTTAGATTTGAAAGCTATAATTTCAGTGAATTCGGCGATATTAAAGGCACCCTGGTTTCAATTGGTAAAGATGCTTTACCGCCGGATCAAATTCATCCTTACTACCGTTTTCCAGCAAAAATTGAGTTAGATCGACAAACTTTAGCAGCGAACGGAAGGCAATTACCTCTGCAATCGGGAATGTCTGTTACTGCAAATATTAAAACTAGGGATAGAAGTATTTTAAGTATATTTACTGACAAGTTTACTCAAACAGCCGAAAGTGTGAAATTTGTCAGATAGGGTATATAGCAAATTTCAGTTGAGTCCAATACACTAAAATCTCACTCCCTTCCCCTCTCCTTGCTAAGGAGAGGGGTGCCCGAAGGGCGGGGTGAGGTAAAACTGGTATTGCAGCCAAGTGAAAACCGCTATAGAAGTCGGGTTTTTACAACCAGTATCTGTAACACCCTTACAAGTAAAAAAAACCCGACTTCTGAAGATTGCGGAGTCCAAAAAATTTATAATCAGAAATTATGAACAATTAATAAACTTTCTATAAAGAAATAAAATATGTGTGTTGGTTTACTTACTTTCTTTTTTTTTAGATTATTGTATATAATTAAGTTCCCCAAAAAAGTGTAAGTTAATGTTCCCTATGTTTTGCTCAGCCGAGAAATAAGTGTAAGAAAGTAGTTTTTTTGATGGTAGAAAATAAATAATTCATTAATTTCTATCAAAAAGGCAATATTTCGTGTTCTACTTCTAACACGCGCTGAGTCAACAAAATTTATCAGTGTTTACAGAACATTTCCGGAGGGCAAGCAGAATATACTGTATTACAGTATTGCAGCTTACTAAAACTCGGAAAAGTTGAAATAAAGGTAATTACAACCTTCTATATCAGACTTTAGAACTGATGCACAATAGTAGGTTAATATTTTCCCACCCTATTTAATTTTTTTTTAACGGCTAGTAGTTTGGTTTTCAAGAAAACTTTTCAAGTTTTCTTAATCTCACACTGCCCAAATAAGTATTTTTGACACTAAAGGATGAAATCGCCTTCAGACATTTTTGAATGCCTTCATCTAAGAAAACATATCTACACCAATACTAACAAAATGTTGATAACAATGCCAAATTCTACAGAAGTTAACGTCATCCCTCGCGAAAACCAAAACCTTGGTACAGCATCTCTTAACCTTGATGACAATGCGAATTATCAAATAACTCTCTCGCCGGTAAATCAAAATACTCAGTACAACTTTGCTTATATTATTGACGTATCAGACAGCATGAGCGGGGAGCCGCTTCAAGCAGCGAAAAATGCTTATATTAGTTTAACAAACTCATTAATTGATAGCGGGATTGCAGAGGTATCGCAATTTGCGGTAATTCCTTTTGGCTCTGATGCATTGCTCAACGCACCCTTAAATCCAGCACAAGCAATCTCAACCATTGAAGGTTTATCTCTTAATGGTTTTACTAATTTTAATGCAGCACTGGAAAAAGCCAATCAGTTCTTTTCTACAGTACCTCCGGGAGCAACCAATAAAGTTTATTTTCTCTCTGATGGGTTTTCAACCACAGGAGGAAGTTTTAAGAATACAGCAAAAGCCCTACAATCGGTAGCTGATGTTCAAGCTTACGGTTTTGGTGCTGCAAATATCCAACAATTAAATATTGTAGATTCAGACAAACCTACAATCGTTTCCCAAACATCAGAATTAGCAGATGAATTTGTTAATTCTATACTTTCTCGCGATGATATCTCTAAGATTAATATTCTTTTAGATGACAAAATTATTCAAACCATTCAACCCGAAGAGTTGAAAGAAAGTTCTGCTGGTTTAACTTTTACAGGTTCCATTGACGGTTTAAATCCCGAAAAGGATACACAAAATAAGCTGTCCGCAGAAATAGTTTATACTGACAAAACCCCCGACACTACAGTTGATTTAGTCGTTAATTCAGAAACAGATAAAAATAATAATCAAGAAAATCTGGGTAATCCAGTTCCACAAACGATACAAGTAGTTCCAAAACTGGGTAATGAGCTTCCTATTCTCAGCGTTGACGATAATATGGGAACCAACATCATTGAATTTCCTACAACCTTTGAGAATAACAAACCAGAATATCCCAAAGTTGCGGTAATCGAAAACGATAATGTCGAACAAACTCCACAAATTGTTCCCCAAAATGCAGTTCAAAATATCATCGATGGCAACTTACTTAACTTAGAATCCTTTACAGGTAATGTTGCAATCACTTTTGCTGTAGATAGAGAAGCATTATTTGATAATACTGTCGGTTTTTACAAAATTGAAGACGCAGAAGGAACCATTACCGAGCCAATAACTGGAAATAAGCTTAAACCTAGTGATGGTAAAGCTTATGCAGAATTAGCTCTGAAGCTTCATCAACCCGAACTTGAATTAACGGTAGATAACCTCAGTTCCACTATTATCCAAGACAGCCTCTCAGGAGGATATCTTTATGCTCCCTTCATGATTGCTGACGGGAATCTCGATACCCTCAAAGGAGACTTTAGTCAAGTCTATTTCTCCTTTGCTCAAGCTAATTCCGATGGAGTAGAGCATATTCGTTCTCTAGGAAACAATAGCTTGGGTTTTGAAGATTTATGGAAGGGTGGCGATAACGACTTCAACGATATGGTTATTCGTACTGAGATTACAATGGTTTAACCTCCAAACAAGTCGGGTTTTTAAGGGAAATATCTCTAATCTCAGACAATTAATTGTTCAAAAAACCCGACTTCTCACCCACATCAACCAAGATTCAAGAAGTCGGGTTTTTAAGGGAAATATCTGTAATCTCAGACAATTAATTGTTCAAAAAACCCGACTTCTCACCCAAACAAAACCGTATAAGTATTCTTGCCAACACAATATTAATATTATTACCTTTAAAATCAAACAGCTTGCATATAAATACTTAAGTAGAAATGCAAGTATTATTTAAAACCTAACTAAAAAAATATGAATAAAACCGTACAAATTCAGGAAATAGCGATCGCGATTACAGCTAAAGACTTGAATCCTAACGTTGTTAACCTGGATTTTTTGAAATACAGCAATATTATCTCATCTGATTGGCAACTAGCACGTCCTCCGGTTCAAACAAAAAACTTGACTCAGCTTGTTTTTGAAAATGGCATTGCAATTGTCACACAACCGAACCGGATAATTTTTGCAGAAGCTATTGATAAAAAAGATATTCAACAAGCAATTATTGCTCAATTAGCTGTTAAATATATAGAAAAGTTACCTAAGATAGAATATCAAGCTGTAGGTATTAATCCCAAAGGATTTGTAACTTTTACAGAATCAAATAGTGCAACCAACTATGTATTAAAAAAACTGCTCGCTTCCGGAGAATGGCGAGAATTTGGTAAAACACCCGTAAAAGCTGCAATCCAATTATCCTATACTTTAGAAGATTATATATTAAATTTAACTATCAACGAAGGATTGCTGAAAATGTCAGAAGAAAAATCTCTCCCAGCAATATTATTTTCCGGCAATTTTAACTACAATATTGTTGGTAATAATCAACAAGAAAGACTGCAAAATTTATATCAAATTATTCAGAATTGGAACAAAAACTTAGAAACTTATCAACAACTAATTAACGACAAATTTTTATCTGATCGATTTGAGGATAAAAACGTGCTTCCCTTTGGTATTGCCATTTCTCCATCAATCTAAAATATCAGCAATATCAGCGCGATCGCAATATAAACTATTAATAATTATTAATCTTTTTTGTTCTGATTATTTTCCCCAATCCTCTTTCTGACTATAATCTCAAAGATAGAGGGTTGATAATTGTGATTTTTCTTCAAATTGGCTTGCTTAAGCAATTTTACGGTTATCAGATAAATTATTTAGTAGATATAAAAGGAAATATACCATTTTAAAATTGGTATTAGTTAGGATGTCCTATCTACTGTAATCAAACGAGCTATGACTGTTACGCTGACTAAATACCCTACAGCATTGTTAAATAAAATTGGCTCCTATGTTTGCCAAGCAGTTATTTATATTCAACAACAGCAACCAGAGCTTTTGCTCGATAAGTACAAAAATATATCATGGCGTGACAATAGTAATCAATCGCGTTTGAAAGCAAAGTTAATTGAAGCAATTAGTAATGCTCAAGATTGGGAATCCTTAATTGCTAGAATGGATATATTTATTAAAGCTTTGCTAATACCTTCAGCGATTAACACACCTGTTTTAGTAAAATTACAAGAAAAAATTCGTCAACTTAATCCCAATATTTCCGAGTCAAAGACTTCTGAAAATAAACAAGATGTAAGCAAAATAGCCAAAGAATCTGAAATTGAGAATATTGCAGCAAAACCGGATGAGAATAATCAAACAAGCTTAAAAGAACATCAATCGGAAAATCAGCAAGATATTATAAACTCTGCACCAATTGAATCTTTAAACCCGAAGAATGAGTTAAAACATGAATTAAAAGTTTCTGAAAATCAACAAGATATAAATCAAGATATAAATTCAATTAACAAAGAAATATCTGTAAACAATAAAAATCAACAGCAAACGGGAATAGCAGTATTACTTTTAGATGTAGAAAACATTCAAATTACAACGGAAACAGAACAGGTTTTAAAAAATATTTGTAATCATCCCATTCAAATTAAAACTGCCTTTGCAAACTGGCAAAGTATGGGTAAAAAAGACATTGAATTTCATCATCGTGGATACGATTTAATTCATGTTCCTCGCGGTAAAGATAATGCTGACGGTAAAATGATTGCTTTTGGTTCACAAATTGATGAATATTATCCGAAAGTCAAAGAAGTTTTGGTTTGTTCCTCAGATACAGTCATGACTAATTTATGTAACCATCTTCAACAAAAAGGATTAACTGTTTATCAAATTAGTCAACAATCGAGCAATTTAACTATATTTAATAGTAAAACAAATGAAACCACAAACCACACAGTTTTACCTTCCATAGAAAAAGTTTTAGATCAAATTAAAGACATCATTAAAGAACAACAACTACAAACATCAAATCAATGGATAAAGCTGACTCAAATTTGCAAAATATTTAAAGAAAAGTATAGCTTTGGTGTCAATAAAGTTGTATCTCATCACCTTCCAGGTAAAACTGTAAAAAATATTTTTGTCGCTCAACCTGAATTTGTCATTTATCAAATACCCGAAAATCCAGAGGTATATATTACCTTGTTCAAGATACCCAGTGAACAAAAATCAGATAATCAAATATTGACATTTGAAAATAAATCTAGTTTAGAAGAAGCATTAGTTAAAATTATTACTCAAGCAGCAAGTGAAAACCCAAGTAATTATATTCCTATCCACACTGTAGGCGAAAGATTTAATAAACAGTACGGTAAAGGAATTACCAAAATACTCAAAGAATTAAACCTGAGTTGTAATTTTGTCAACTTCTTACAGTCGTGCAACTTGGTCGAAATCAAGAAAACAGGTAATATATGGCAAGTAACTCTAAAGTGAGGAGTTAGTGGATGGTGGATGGTGGTTAATGGTTAGGAGTTTTGACCTTTAACCTTTAACCTTTAACCTTTAACCTCACTATCTACTGCTTAGGAGTGACTTGAAAATCGAGCAAAAAAAGGCAGAATTTACAAACAGATAAGCTGTTAATGCCTCTTGCTTCAATCAAAATGAGAATTGCTTACGTTCACTTCTATGTCGAAGATGCCACAATTTGGCGTGATTGGTTTGTGCATCATCTTGGTTTTGAAAAATTAGACGATGGTGCTGTTATCCCCAGCTTCCCCGGTAGAGGAGATACACCTTCTCATACCCGCACGGAAGTAGTTAAAAGCGGCTCAGTTTGCTTTGTGCTGTCTTCAGCAATATCATCTATTAGCCCAGTAGCTGAATATCTCACTCAACATCCACCCGGTGTGGTAGATGTCGCTTTTGAAGTGGAAAATTTATCCGCGACAATAACCCTAGCCAAAGCTTATGGAACGCATATTATACAACAACCCATCCTCCAGTTCCCAAAAAATCAACAAAAAAATCAAATTTACACTAAGCAAGCGAAAATTATTGCTTGGGGAGGACTTACTCATACTTTATTGGAAACACAATTAAAAGAGAGTACAATTGAAAATTATTCCTCTCCTTGTTCCATTCAAGCAATAGATCACCTTGTACTCAATGTAGCGCTAGGTGATTTAAAAGCTGCTGTTAATTGGTATGAGAATATTTTGGGTTTTCAACCCCAACAAAAATTTAACATTCAAACCGAATATTCTGCATTACACAGTCAAGTAATGGTTTCTCCTGATGGGCGTGTACAATTACCAATTAACGAACCTACAACTCCCAATTCCCAAATTCAGGAATTTCTCAACGCTAACCGAGGAGCAGGAATTCAACATATTGCTTTAAAAACCAGAGATATTATCAGTAGTATCGCTGAATTTCGCGCCCGTGGCTTGTCTTTTTTGCCTATTTCTCAAAGCTACTATTCCCAATTACAGCAACGAGCAAATTTACCTCTCAAATCACATGAACTAATTGCGATCGCCAAACAAGAAATTTTGGTAGATTGGAAAGAAGATTATCCTAATGCTTTACTTTTACAAATTTTTACACGACCAATTTTTGCTCAACCTACCTTTTTCTTTGAGTTCATAGAACGTAGAGAATCCGCTCAAGGTTTTGGAGAAGGTAATTTTCGCGCTTTATTTGAAGCAATGGAACTCGAACAAATTAAACGTGGAAGTCTACAAATAGGAGATAAAAAAGTGAGTAAGGAATAGAGTTTCTCAACCAGCTAAAATTTAAATAGATGAGTATATACACTTGTAGAAAAGCCTATATATCTACAAGTGCAGCAGCAAATAGAAGTAATTTAAAATAAATTCAGGAAATAAAAAATGATTGTAGTCATGAAAGTCGGTTCCCCAGAAGCGGAAATACAACGCATTAATCAAGAAATGATTAATTGGGGATTGACTCCAGAGAAAATAATTGGTCAACATAAGGTAGTAATTGGTTTAGTTGGAGAAACAGCGAATTTAGATCCATTGCAAATTCAGGAAGTAAGTCCTTGGATTGAACAAGTATTGCGGGTAGAAAAGCCTTACAAACGTGCTAGTCGTCAGTTTCGACATGGTGAAGCTTCGGGGATTATAGTTAATACTCCCGATGGTGAAGTTACATTTGGTGAAAATTATCCTTTAGTAGTAATCGCGGGTCCTTGTTCGGTAGAAAATGAGGAAATGATTGTAGAAACCGCACAGCGTGTTAAAGCTGCTGGAGCCAAATTTCTGCGTGGTGGTGCTTACAAACCCCGGACTTCACCTTATGCTTTCCAAGGACATGGTGAAAGCGCGTTAGAATTATTAGCAACAGCTAGAGAAGTCAGCGGATTAGGAATTATTACCGAAGTCATGGATGCTGCTGATTTGGATAAAATTGCCGAAGTCGCCGATGTTGTGCAAGTGGGTGCGAGAAATATGCAGAATTTCTCATTGTTAAAAAAAGTCGGAGCGCAACCCAAACCCGTTTTACTCAAGCGGGGAATTTCTGCGACCATTGAAGAATGGTTGATGGCTGCTGAATATGTACTTGCTTCGGGAAATTCTAACGTCATTTTATGCGAACGTGGTATTCGTTCCTTCGACCGTCAGTATACTCGTAATACCTTAGATTTATCAGTAATACCAGTGTTGCGACAGCTCACTCATTTACCAATTATGATCGACCCTTCACACGGTACAGGGTTATCAGAATTTGTTCCTTCAATGTCCATGGCTGCTATAGCTGCCGGATGCGATTCTTTAATGATAGAAGTTCATCCCAACCCCGCGAAAGCTTTATCTGATGGACCTCAATCCCTAACACCAGAACGTTTTGACCGTTTGATGCAAGAATTAGCAGTAATTGGTAAAGCCGTCGGACGTTGGGAACAAGCAGTTGCGATCGCCTGACGGAGATGGGGGGACAAGGAGATGGGGAGACAAGGAGATGGGAGATAAGGAGATGGGGAGACAAGGGGAAATTAACTGTCAACTGTCAACTGTCAACTGTCAACTGTCAACTAACTCCTCACTCTTATTTACCGTCTTCTACGTCCTCCGCTACCAAAACTACCACGACTGCGAGTTCCCGAACTCCGAGAACGAGTTCCGCTACCAAAACTACTGTTGGACGGATTCTTTCTCACAGACTCCGATTTTCCGGATTGTTTCAGTGTACTGCTGCCAAAACCGGAACCCGTAGCGCGACTGTTACCAGTATTTGTGTTAGGAGTTGTACGACTGTTACCAGTATTTGTATTGGGGGTGGTACGTCTGATAGTTGAAGTTCCAGTTCCAGGACTTGTTCTTCTGAGGTTTCCTGTAGTGCGGAAAGTGGTACGGTTTCTAACTGCTGCTGGTGGTTCGTTATAACGCTGACGATATCTATCAACTGCCACATCATAACTGTTACCATATCCACCAAAACCAGTATATACAGACCTTCCTGGTTGATACGCAGGTGGTACATAATACTGGGGTCTAAATAATAAACTACCGATTGCTTGGCCCGCGACTGCACCAGCAAAGGGAGCCCAAAAGCCGTTGTTTCGTTGAACTACAACAGTTTCTTGTCGTCCAGTTTGGGGATCGGTTTTTGTTTCGGTAACATTTTGAACATATTCAATTTTAAAATCTGGTGTTAAATAAAGTGCAGGCTCTGCGTTTTCTACTTTCAGGTAGCTGGCTTTACCTTCCTTAATTTGCTCTTCAGTAAGCCGTGCCATTTGCAATTTATCAGTTTTAAAAGTGGGCTTAGGACTATTTAACAAAAATAGTGTATACTCCCCATCAGCATCGTTATAACTAGCTTGCTGTACGGGATATTCACCATCATTAATTTTAGTGTTAGTCGGGGTTTGGCTTACATTTCTGGCTTGTGGCATATTTTGGTTACTTTGGTTAGTACCACCACAAGCAACTGTTGTAAAGCACAAACTGAATGCTAAAAAAACAGCTGTAAACTTACGCAAAATTTTCATATCCATATACTTTTATTCTATCTTTGAGCTTAACAACTTCTTTATTGGCTTGAGAGGTACGGAGAACCGTCTTTTTATAAAGGAATTAATTCGTGATAATGCTGTAATAATTGGTCGTTAGTCAGTTCATCACCTAACTGTGCGGGTGAAAAATGTACTTGAACTGCTCGTATTTTATGTTTGTAATGTAAGTCAATAAAAGCTTTTAAACCTTCTTGAAGATCGGCAATGTTTGACAAATCATCTTCTAATTCCGGTACTTCTCCTTCATAAGCCACCGTAATCATCACCACTACATTACGGGTTACAGGAACGGTAAAAGATTCATCGACATCAGAATAATTGGACGGTGGTTCGCTTAAATAACGTTGTGCCGAATCGGTAAATAATTCTTGAAAATAGTCTCCCGCGTCACCTTCTTCCCAAAATACATCACCTTCATTCGCACTGGACATCCAGTATTCATCGTATTGTAATAAGGTTTCGCAGATTGAAACTAATTGTTCCCCCAAAACCTCTATATCACCTTCAGCGTCAACTGCTTCTCTAGCGCTACGATTTAATACTCCTAAAATAGGCGCGACTTCCGAACCACTTAGGTGTAACATGATACGACAAACTACATATCTAGTACGACCCATCATTTTATTAAACATACTTTTTGCTCCTTAATTCTCGTTGCTTTGAATAAATAATATTATGGTTTGAACTTAGCATCGGGCAATATGTATTTTTTAGACCCAAAGACCGAAAGGCATTGCTTTTTTAATATTTATTTAATATTTATTTAATATTTATTTTAAATTTATTTAATAAATCTATTACTGGAGTTGTCAAGATTTAAAATAATCAAAAATCAGACTTTTGATAATCTCAGATTAATTAATTATTGAAAATATTTTGATAATTTTATAAGTGTTCCTCAATACAACTTAAACCATGATAAAAAAGAAATCATTACTATCAAGTATAAAAGATTTAGCTTAGATAACTTAGATATCTATATCTTTAGGTCTATATCCTTATATATATCTTTTGGTGTAATCTTCCATTTAATAATCAAGTAAGATAGTGAAAACCTTTAAAAAAATCCCTGCTTGCATTTATTGATGGTTGTCTGGATTGAGAAAGTTCGCTCAATTCATCTTCATCTAAATCAATTTCAATTTGAGGATGATCAATTAATCTTTTGCCAAAATGGGGACTATCATAAACAGTCAAATTTTTGGCGCTAGAATTTATTAAAATTGTTTGCGTAGGAGCTTGAAAAAAGTTGATTTTTGCGGCAATCCCTAAAATTTTTGTCACACCTTTGATATAATCTGCATTTTTCCTTACTTTATCCAATCGAGTCATTAATTGCTGCATCCGTTGCATAGTAATTAACTGTCCATATTCCTCTTGACTGGCAATCATTTCTATAGCAAGATATATATTTTTATGAGTTGCAGCAGCGTCTTTAAAAGGAAGAATTGCCATATAAGCAATAGGAAATAAACTTTCGTCACTGTCTGCACGGAAAGTAAAAACAGTACGACGACGGCCAATTTCCATACTAGGAGGTTGATGTAATCCTTGATATTTTTGAGTTATTTGAAAATAGGCACCAGCTAAAGCAAAATTTGCTTCTGGATCTAAAGGTCGATCTACAATAATACGAATAGTTGGTGGAGTTTCGTTAAAAAATTCTCCCGAATCTTCCGCAGTTAAGTAATGAATAATAGAACGATCGCCTTTTTGGCTCAAATCCACCCATTCACAAATCAACATATCTGTTTTCAACCCAAAGCGAGAAGTAGCGTAAAGTTTTGCTCCAGTTAAAGTTGCTCCAGTTAAATCAGCACCCACCCATTCAGCTTGAATTAATTTTGCTTCAGTTAAATCAGCGTGTACCAAACTAGTATTAGTTAAATTAGCATTGCTTAAATCGGCTCCAGCAAGATTCGCACCGCTTAATTTTGCACCGCTTAAATCAGTCCAAGAAAGATTTGCACCTCTTAAATCAGCCCAGCGAAGATTTGCATCGCTAAGATTAGCACCACTAAGGTTAGCACGAAACATATTTACTTGACGAAGTTCGGCTTCTCGTAAATTAGCACCACTTAAATCAGCACGAACTAAATCGGTATTATTTAAAGTAGCTCGCTCCAGATTCGCTGCAACCAAAGACGCACCTCTCAAACAAGCTTGATTCAAATTCGCATTACGTAAAACAGCGTGACGGAGTGTAGCCTCCCGTAAATCAGCATTACTTAAATTTGCTTCTAGTAAATTAGCACGAGTGAAATCAGCGCGAATTAATTCACTTTGGATTAAAGAAGCTCTCACCAATTGAGCATGACTCAAATTAGCTCGAATTAAATTAGCCACATTCAAACTCGCGTGGGTAAGATTAGCTCCTTCAAGATGAGCGCCACTAAGTCTTGCCACATTAAGTTGAGCATAGCTAAAATTAGCCTTAGTAAGATTAGCGCCGCTAAAATTTACAACACTTAAATTACTATGGCTAAAATCCGCACCACTGAGTTTTACTCCACATAAATTAGCTTCGGGAAGTTGAATATTTCTAAAATCCGTACATCCCTTGTGGTATTTTTCCAATAATTCATCTACAGTCATCGATGCAACCTCTGATTTTATTTAATAATTGGTAATTGGTAATTGGTAATGGGAAATTGGTAATGGGTAATGGGGAATTGGTAATTGGTAATTGGTAATTAAACTCCTAACTCCTAACTCCTAACTCCTAACTCCTTTAATCCAAAATCCAAAATCTAAAATCTAAAATAAAATAACCCTTCTCCTAAAAATTAAGTATGATAATCGGTATTATTGGTCTCGGATTAATCGGTGGTTCTTTAGGTTTAGACTTAAAAAAGCAAGGACATCACGTTTTAGGAGTTAGTCGCCGTGAGTCAACTACTCAAAGAGCAATTTCTCTTGGTGCTGTTTCCCAAGCGTCAATTAATATGAACTTGCTATCAGAAGCAGAAGTAGTATTTATTTGTACACCTCTGGGACTTATTATTCCCACACTTGAGCAATTGATTGCTTATTTGCCAAATTCTTGTGTCATAACTGATGTTGGCTCGGTGAAAACCCCTATTGTGAAAGCGATTGCACCTGTATGGGAAAATTTTGTCGGCGGACATCCAATGGCAGGTAGTATTGATTCAGGTATAGAAGCTGCCCGTTCAAAATTATTTACCGATAAACCTTATGTACTTACACCTATTAATACAACTCCAACCAGTGCGATCGCAATTATTGAAGATTTGATCGGTCAACTTGGTGTTAATATTCATTACTGTTCCCCAGAAGAACATGATAAAGCAGTTAGCTTGATTTCTCATTTACCAGTAATGGTGAGTGCTTCCTTAATTGCAGCTTGCGAAAAAGAACCCGATTCTCAAGTTCATCAATTAGCTCAAAAGTTTGCCAGTTCAGGTTTTCGCGATACATCTCGCGTTGGTGGAGGAAATCCGGAATTGGGAGTAATGATGGCAAAATACAATCGAGAAGCATTGTTAATGTCGCTGCAAAAGTATCGCTCGAATTTAGATGAATTAGTTAATTTAATTGAACGAGAAGATTGGGTAAGTTTAGAGCAAATATTGCATTCAACTCAGCAAGCTCGGAATAAGTTTGTTAAAGATTGATCTATAATTCAATACAGTTCAGTTAAGGATATAAATTAATTACCGCAAACAAAACAGATCGAC
>JACYMD010000014.1 GCA_015272215.1 Rivularia sp. T60_A2020_040
TGAATAACGAATAAATCCCCATCTCACTTTTTTATTACTTTTTCAGCAAACCCTAATTAAGATGCGCTAAAGCGCTACTACGAACAAATGCGAATTTCCTAATAATAAAAAATCCTTCTCATCCAATCGGTTGCTTTCCAGGATTCACCGCATGAATAAACTCGCTACCGGATGCGGGGAATCCTCGTTTATAACAAGCGGATTCTGGTTTTCCCCATCCCAACTGCAAAATTATTTCTAAAAAGTTAGATTTTTCCCATTTGCATAAACTAGCCCATTGGGTTCTGTGTTCTATTCTTTTAATATCTTCTAGATTAATTTGTTGATATTGTTTACCGTTACTAACACTCAAATAAAAATCCATTCCCACTGTAACTTGATACCAAAATTCTAAAATTGAATTCTTGGCAGATTCGATTATTTTTAAATCATTTTGTAGCGCAACTAACTGTCCATCAACTTCCGGGTAACGCAAACTATTGCCTTTAATAGATACCTCTCGCCATACAATACCAGAAACTTGATGTTCTTTTTGATATTCGTGAATAGCAGCTTTAAAATCTTGATAAGCAGTAAACTTTTGCAAACCTTCAGTTTGAATAAACTGATCAATTACAGGATTACCAGATACCTTAACCTCTAACTTCAAACGCTTTCCTGTCAGACAAGCTTGGCGCTCATCTGTTAAAATTTGGATTAGTTCTTCGGTAGTGTAAACTTGTGACATTAGAATACACGAAGAGTAATTATTAGATTTATCAATGATTAGTTAGCGGTAATTTCTAAATTGTTTACTGCTGACCTTTAAATATTATCGCTTCATTTCCGAGATTGCAGTATTAGATATCACTAAAAAACAAGTGCCGAAACAAAATTCGGCACTTTAAGTTATTCAGCTAACTCACTACTGAATTCATTAAACGAACGTCGTCTTAATTCTACCGATTCGGAACGTGGTAATAAATCAAACACTTCTCGGAATTTATCGTCTATTTCTTCAAAAGGAACTTGTCCTTTTTTGTTTAAAATGACATCTCCCGATTGATTAAATACTACTACTTGAGGAACCCCACCGGAATAGTAATAACTTGGTTGGGTGGGAGAATCTTTAGCTTCAAGTTCAATTCTATCTACATCTACAGGAATAATTTCCGCTGCTTTACCATAATATGACTGGATACGGGAAATAACGATCGCGAACTTTTTGCAATCGCGACTGTCATCTACATAAAATGCTAACATTGCGGGTTTATGATTTGCCAAAGCTTGGGCTAAAGTCGCTTGTGCCGGAACTAATGAACCATTGCCAGCATAAAGCATAAAGATATTGCCTTCATAATTATCCTCATCGATAGTTGCGAATGCTGGTTGTATACTCGTAAGCAATAAACAACTAATTAGCATTGTTAACGACAAACAACGCCGCCAATTACTAGAAAAAATACGTGAAATATACAACTTTAATTTACTCATTCAAAGCAACCCTTTAATCTAGATTTTATTTTTAGTTTATGCTGAAATGAACTTTACAAGATGGATAATAGAAAATTGGTAATGGATAATTGGAGATTGGGCATTGGGAGAAGTTTTAACTCCTAACTCTTAACTCCTAATTCCTAACTTCTTTATTTGTCACCTTAACACTGGCTTTTTCTCCGGGGATTCGCTAAACTCACGCTTATTAAATTTGAAACTTATATCTTTAAATTAGGGTACGTTTGTGGGAAAAGTTCAACTTATAGATAAATTCCGGCTTGGTTTGGCTGTGTGTGTGGCAAAAAGCGTGACTTTTGGAGTCCGTAATTTGCGTTTGGGTGCGGCTTCGGTGTTACCTGGTTCGATAGCAAGACGTATTGAACCCAATTTATTGCGATCGCTAAGTCAGCAAGTCAAACAGGGGATTATTTTAATTGCCGGTACTAATGGTAAAACTACCACATCTTTGCTGTTACGCACGATGTTGGAGGAACAAGGTTATCGTGTAGCTCTTAATTCGACTGGTGCTAATCTGGAAAATGGGTTGGTAACGGCGTTGATGGAAAGTAGCAATTTAATTGGTAATTTAAATGTAGATTACGCCATTCTGGAAGTTGATGAAAATATTGTTGCTAAAGTATTAGAGCCGATTCAACCTAAAATTATTCTTTGTTTAAATTTATTTCGCGATCAACTTGATCGATACGGTGAGGTCGATTCTATCAGCAAACGGTGGACAAAAGCAATTTCTACCCTCGCACCAAATACAGTAGTTATTCCTAATGCTGATGACCCGACTTTATCTTATTTAGGTCAGCAATTATCTCAAAAGGTGGTATTTTTTGGTTTAACCGAACCAGAAAAATATTTGGACGCAATTCCCCACGCAGTTGATTCGATTTATTGTCCTAATTGCGGACATTCTCTCGATTACGAAGGGGTTTATCTATCGCATTTGGGAGATTACACCTGTCCAAGCTGTGGCTTTGCCAAAAGCGAACCTGCGTTAAAGAGTCGTGAATGGGAACAAGTTTTAGTAGGATTATATAACAAATACAATACCCTAGCTGCTGCCACTGCTGCTCAAGAATTAGGAATTGATCAAACCAACATTCGTAAAGCAATTCCCAAATTCCAACCAGCTTTCGGACGTGCAGAAGAGTTAAATATTAATGGTAAAAAAGTCCGGATTCTGCTATCAAAAAATCCAGTTGGTACCAACGAAACAATTCGTGTAGTTACCGAAAGTAATAATCAAACAACTTTGTTGGTATTAAATGACCGAGTACAGGATGGTGAAGATGTATCCTGGATTTGGGATGTTGACACCGAAAAATTAGTACAACGGGGAGGTACTTTAATTGTAAGTGGCGATCGCGTTTACGACATGGCTTTACGTTTGCGCTACAGTCAAGATTCCCTTGATAAAAACTTTAATTTGATTGTGGAAGAAGATTTACGACAAGCAATTACAATCGCCTTAGAGCATACCCCCATACACGAAACTTTACATATTTTACCTACTTACACAGCAATGTTAGACGTGCGAGAAGCATTAACTGGGAAGAAAATTCGATGATGGTAATTGTGAATAGGTAATTGGTAATTGGTAATTGGTAATTGGTAAGTCAGTAATTAATCATTTTCTCCTAACTCCTAACTCCTAACTCCTAACTTTAATCATGAATAATCAACAATTTGAATTAACCATAGGCTGGCTGTATCCAACTTTGATGAGTACTTATGGAGACAGAGGTAATGTCATCGTTATCGAACGTCGTACTCAATGGCGCGGATATGGCGTTAAAGTAGTGCCTCTAGACCAAAATTCTACTGCTGATGATATTAAATCTGTAGATATTATAGTTGGTGGTGGCGCTCAAGATAGACAACAAGAAATCGTCATGCGCGATTTGCAAGGTGCGAAAGCTGATGCCATGCGTGAAAAACTTGACAATGGCACACCCGGTGTGTTTACCTGCGGTTCTCCACAACTGTTGGGACATTATTATGAACCTGGTGCGGGACAAAGAATTGAAGGATTAGGAATCTTAGATTTAGTTTCCGTGCATCCCGGTGAAAATACCCGTCGCTGCATTGGTAATTTGGTAATAGAAGTTACCGCTACTAAATTAGCCAAAGATTTAAAAGAAATGTTGGGTGGTGCAACACCTTATTTAGTCGGGTTTGAAAATCATGGTGGACGTACTAAATTAGGAAAAGTAGAAGCCTTGGGAAAAGTCGTTTACGGCTTGGGAAATAACGGCGAAGATGGAACTGAAGGAGCATTTTACCAAAACGCGATCGCAACTTATTCCCATGGACCATTATTACCGAAAAACCCCGTCGTTGCCGATTGGTTAATTCAAACAGCATTGCGAAATAAATATGATGTTCCCGTTTCTTTGACACCTTTAGATGATACTTTAGCAATGCAAGGACGCTCAGCAATGTTAAAGCGGTTGAATGTAGATGTTTCTAAAGTACAAATAGCGAAAGTTTGAGTTTAACATTTTTTAGTAGACCTCCTTTAGAGGTCTTTTAATCCCCCATTCTAATCACGGATTAAGGAGGATTACACGGATTACAAGGATTTTAATTCCTCATTACCAATTACCAATTAAGCTAAAAAGCGTTTAATTTATATATTCAAATTTTATTCAAGTAGTGCGGGCATCCTGCCCGCTAGAAAAATATAAATTAAATGCGCGACAGCCTACCAATTACCAATTACCCATTACCAATTACCAATTACCAATTACCAATTACCAATTACCAATTACCAATTACCAATCCTCTGATTCAACTTAAGATGCAATAAGGTGAAAGAAAATACAAATCCCACAAATAACATCCACCTCGTCTTCCAGATAATTCGACTTGCCAAATACCCATATCGGTTTTAAAATTTATTGTACTTTGACCGGCTTTTTTTTGTTTACGTAGATAATCTCCAATCATATATTTTGTTTTTGATTCATCTAAAAACGGAGTTAATCTTTCAGAAATTTCCCTCGTCAAGCATCCCGAATCTATTTGCACGCGACATCGAAAAACAAAGGGTTTACTTTGCTGTTGAGATGTGTTATTTTTCATCGATATAATATATATATTGAAGAGTTACTAATAAGTAATATTCACCGGGAGATTGCACTTGGTAAGTTTTGAATAGAAAAGATAACTGTCAATTAACTATGAATAGATAATTTTGATGTCAGCATACTTTTACAATGCTGCTTCAATAGTGATTTAATCTATTATCAATGGAATTTATTCATAGTATCCAGTACAAAAGAAGACATTTTCAAGAATATTTTTGATAGAATTGATGATTTGATTATTGAAGCTACAGTTTGAGAGTTTTTTTGTAATTTAGGTTGCTATTAGACATTTAGAAATAATAAATTAATAAATTAATTAATAAACTAATAAATTAATTAATAAATAAATAAACTAATAAATATAGCAAATTTCAGTTGAGTCCAATACACTAAGACCTCACCCCCATCCCCTCTCCTTGTTAAGGAGAGGGGTGCCCGGAGGGCGGGGTGAGGTAATAATTTGTATTGCACCCAAGTGAAAACCGCTATAATAATAAATAATTATTATGTAAAAAATACTTGTAAACCCGATGACTAAAAGAAACCGGGTTACTAATAAATACAAATTGTGATTATCTGCCATTGCAATCAAATTGATTCTGATGGGTTTCTCATCCGAATTTATTTATTTAAATAAATCAGTTATATCATGTCTGGTTAAAGAGTTGTAATAAAGTTGGTTCGGAAACAATTACCAATTACCAATTACCAATTACCAATTACCAATTACCAGTCATCGGATGAGTATCGAGTTGTTTAAAATAAATTTTGGAATAATCTTGAGAATCCGGCAAACTTTTATTTTAGTTTGTTAATCAAGTTTAAGTAAAGATTGCCAATCTTCAATAGCTTTTTCTGTCCACAACCAATTTTGAGCTAAGTGATTTCTTTCAAAACTTCCTTTTGCATCCTTCATTACCATACGACGAAGTTTGATTGCTTCATTCAAATATTTCTCCTTTTTATCAGGAGTTTCCTCCATTGAAGATTGATATAAACTTAAAGCTAGTCCAGCATAAGCTGATAAAGCTTCTTGATCGATAACTTGAGGAGCGGAGCTTAAAGATACGTTTTGCGCGGGATTCTTTTTAAAACTTAAATCTAAAGCTTTTAACCAAGAATCGTTAGCTCGGTTTAAATCACCTTCCGCATAATGAGCAAACCCCAAAGCATTTTTATACAAAAAAGAATTTTCGTTGATTTTATCAGCGACTTCCCAGAAGCGTCGGGCATCATCGATACTGTATTTACTATTTCCTTTTTGCACAAATTGCCATGCTAAACGTCCTTTGATAAAGTTGACATCTGAATTTTTAAGTAAGTATTCTTGATCAACATTTTCCAGTGCGATTTCAGCATTACTTAACGCACTACGATCGAGTAATTCTTCTACAGCTTCTAACCCAGCATCAATATTACCTTGATTTAATTGTTCGCTAGCGTAGGTAGTCACAGCTTGAGTTTGAGCAGTCTTGAAATCAAATCGCTTTTGTTGAACAATAGCTGGTTGAAGAAGATCGGGTTTTTGCTGACCTTTCCAAAAATTTATACTTCCGAACAGCGCAATTACACTGATTCCTACAACACCGAAAACCGCTAAACGCTGCTGTTGTTTTTGCTTTTTAGCTGCGGCTTTTGCTGACTCAGTAGTAACTTGACTATCTTGTTGCCAATTACGAGTCAAGCTATCTTGCAACAAAGTTTTATTAGTTACTGTACTTGTTTGAGAACTAATTTGTGAAGGATATTCGCTTTCGTTCCATATCAAAGTATCCTCAGATTGATAATCTAAGTCCGGGGATAGTTGTTTCTGTTGATAATCATCGTCAAACTGCTGTACTAACTCCGCATTCATGGGAGGTTCACTTAGGGATTTTTCGTCATCCAACTGACGGAATAAATCCGTAACTATTGCAGAATCTTCCGAATAGCTCGAATCGTCGTATTCAATTTCATCAACCAAGTCTCCCCAAGTATTTTCACCTAACCAATCTAATTCCAAAGAATCTTCTGGTTCATAGGATATCTCTCCCTCCATGGGAATTGCATCGGAGTTATGAGTGGGAATAGAAGCGTAAAGTGCTGAGGCTGCGCTGGCTGTAGGATCGTATTCGCTAAATAATTCTCCCTGGGGGGATAAATAAATTTCTGGGTCTAAATAACCATCAAATTCTGGTTGAAGATATAAAATTGGTAGCGCCCAATACAGTTGATGGGAACTGTAAGCAGAAATCAATCCTTGACGCATCCGACTGACGCACAAATCTATGGCATATCCCTGAGATAGATTCCGATAAAATAACTGCGTTAAGGTTAATGCTACTTCATCGGGAATGCGTTCTGACATTGCCAAAACGCTCTTAATGCCTCGCTTCACCAGTGTTTCGGTGAGGTTGCGTTGTCCGGTATCTGGGTTATTCTCTAAAGTGGCAGCATAAGTTCCCAAACACGAGTTAAATACTGCCATTTGGATATTGTTGTTCACCAACAAGCCAGCTAAATCATCACCGTACAAAGTTTCGGTTAGACCTGTTCTACCACTAACTAAGTAAATTTCCCCTCCGTTTGCACCAAAGTTACTATGACCTGAATAGTGCAGAACGTGATAATTTCCTTGTTCTAAGGCTTGAGTTAATTCTTCTCTTCCGGGTTGTTCGAGTACCGATAATTGAATTTCTGGAAGATGAGCGCCGCCATTTTGGGTTTTGCGTTCCAGTTCCGCTTGCAGTCTAATAGCTTCCTGTTTCAAAAGGTTAAGACGCACTTGGTCGGCAGGAGAAGCAATCACCATTAATACTTTGATCCCGCCTTCATTTGATAACTGCGGTATATTTCTTGATGGTAAACGAGATGCTCCGCTCATGCCGCTTTGATAGCGAGAAAAAGCAATATAAGGTCCTGTGGCGATGGGGCGATCGCTCTGGTGCATTACTTCCCAAGGAAGACGGGCTAGTTTGGTATCTTTTAAACCCAAACGCAGACGCAGTACTTGTTGGTGATTTTGGGCAATACCTTGGGCGGTAATCCAACTATCCCTGAGAGTGCCTTGAAAAAGCGCATTATAAAGTTGCTGACCCAGTGCTACCAAGTTGACTGAGTTTCTTGCATTTGTCTCTTCAAGACAGGCACTTAATGCCATCGCATCACCCTGCAATACCGACTGCAATGGGTCGTTCATTAAACTCCCAGCAGCCGCTAACCAGTCAGCCACCGGCCACCTTACCAGTTCTTCTGCTAAGGGTACCCCAGGTGCGACTTGTTCTGTCCGTACCAAGTAGTCATTTTGTCCTACTGGGGTTACGGAAATATGAAATTCCTGGGTCACAACTTCTCCTGTTTACCTAACTTATCTGGTTGGAAACGCTTTTGTTTTAAGTCTATGTTTTGCTCTTCCTGATACATTAGATGCATCTAAGTGCTTTGATGTTTCTGGTTTTAATGTGGTTTTTTGGCTTCTCCACTCTTACAACTTTATCCGGATTCAACTAAATGTGCCTAGAACTAACTTAGTTATATATGCACCTTAATCTTTAATTCCTCAGTAAGACTCATATTTACTGGAATTTTTGGAGATTTTTTGATTATTAACCCGTCGCGATCGCACCAAAATGCATTTTAATTCACCGAGAAATTAAATCTGGGTGGTCAGAAAGCAAGATCAATACAAAACCTCGCTTTATTATCATTCAAAAATTACTCGATAGCGTGCGAACAGATACGAACGCATTAATACAAGTTGTTTGCTATACAACTTTTAACAGGGTTTTGATAATTTTATCCGGAAGATACTGGTTAACTTTAGAACACTTTATTGGTAGATGCACCCTGATAACTCACTCCCCTAGTAGACTGCCTTCCACTAGGGGCTTTTTTTAACCTTTTGATCCACATAAATCCTAATTTTTATATTTTATCCGGAATTTAACAGTTATAAATAGAACATAGAATTGGTAGATGCACCCTGATAACTGTCTCCCCCGGTAAGCCTACAAGCACGCTGGGGGATTTTTATATTTAGCATTCAAAAGCACCCAAATATATTTATACAGTTTTATCCGGAAACTCGCTGTTAGATGCGGTACATATAATTGGTAGATGCACCCTGATAACTGTCTCCCCCGGTAAGCCTACAAGCACGCTG
>JACYMD010000027.1 GCA_015272215.1 Rivularia sp. T60_A2020_040
TTATCAGGCTTACTTTTCCTAGAACAAAACTCAGTCTATGACCGTGCAAAGTATACTTAAATAGCCGTCTCGTGGAGTGAGAAGTCGGGTTTTTATAACTATTGTCTGTTAGTACATAGATTTATTCTAAAAACCCGACTTCTTGTCGAACTCACATCGATATCACTCTACACCAATTAACTACTAACAATTAAATCTTTGCTTCTTCCCTCACCAATTTATCCCAACCCAAATCTTTCAAGCTGTTATTACGACGCAAAGGACGAGTTACTAATTCTAAAATGTCCCGCGCATTAGTAAAGCCGTGAATTTGAGCAAAGGTAAATTCTACCGACCATTTGGTATTAATTCCTCTTGCTTCTAAAGGATTAGCGTGTGCCATTCCGGTAATTACTAAGTCGGGTTTTAAGTTATTAATTCGCTGAATTTGATTGTAATTATCTGGTTTCTCGACAATTGTCGGTAAAGGTACGTCCATTTCGTGACAAGTCTTTTCTAAAAGTTGCAATTCAGCAGCTTGATAGCGTTTGTCCATGTAAGGAATACCGATTTCGGGAACTGTCATTCCGCAGCGAATTAAAAACCGGGCTAAAGATATTTCCAGTAAATTATCACCCATGAAAAACACCGACTTTCCGCGAATCAACTTCACGTAATCTTCTAAATTTTGCCAAATTTGTGCTTCTCGTTCGTCCAAACCTTGGGGAGTAATATCAAACACCGAGCAAATTTTCTCGATCCAAGCGCGGGTTCCATCTGGCCCGATGGGAAATGGTGCGCCGATTAATTTACATTTACGTCGTCGCATTAAGGTTGTAGCGGTGCGGCTGAGAAAGGGATTGACACCGGCGACATAATACCCTTCTTCAATTACTGGTAATTCTGTAAATCTTTTTTCCGGTAGCCATCCAGAAACTTTAATACCTTGTCTTTTCAATTCTAAGGTCAACTGAGTGACAACGGGGTCAGGTAAGGAACCAAAAAGAACTAAAGGTGGATGATTTATGTATTCGGAATCTTCTTGAGTGACAACTTCATTTTTCTTGCCAAAACTAAGCAGTTTTTGAATGCCGTTGCGTTCTTCTTTATTCTTTTCTACTACTGGTGCATTCTGGGGACAACGATTAGCCATTGCGGCTAAAACCGTATCTTCTCCTTGAGTGAAAGCGTAGTCCAAGCCATTTGCTCGCGCTACCACCACAGGAATGCCGATTTCAGCTTCTAATCTGGGGGCAAGACCCTCCAAGTCCATTTTGATGATTTCGGTGGTGCAGGTGCCAATCCAGACGATTACACTAGGATTGCGATCGCGTTTAATTTGCAAGCACAGTCTTTTGAGTTCTTCATAATCGTTGAGTTGTGCGGAAATATCACCTTCTTCTAATTCTGCCATTGCATAACGGGGTTCAGCGAAAATCATTACCCCCATTGCGTTTTGCAAGAAGTAACCGCAAGTTTTTGTCCCAATTACCAAAAAGAAACTATCTTCGATTTTTTGATATAACCACGCTACGCAGCTAATCGGACAAAAAGTATGGTAATTACCTGTTTCACACTCAAAATTTAACGCTTGTGGTTCAGCAACTGTCATTTTATTTGTTCTCCCCTTAATTTTTTTGTTAGGAGTTAGCAGTGAGTACTGAGGAGTCAAATTCATAACTTTTCTAACTCTTCTAACTCCTAACTCATAACTCCTAACTCTTAACTCTTAGCTGTTGGGGAAGAGACGGGCTATTTCCGAATCGTCAATAGATCCATCATTCATATCTTCCCCTAAAAATATCTCGTTATCTTTATTTGCGGATTCTTCACTCCAAACATCTGTTAAGGCATCACCAAAGCCGGTGCTATCTCCATCTTTAAACTCGTCGAAGGAAATATCACCAAAAGCGTCTTCTTCCTCTATGCTGGAATTTGGCTCGGAGTTGTCGAAAGCAGATTCTTCTTCTACAGAAATATCTCCCAATCCTTCAACTTGGATGTCATCCAATCCGCTTTCTTGGCTTTGAGAATCTTGTGAAAAATCTTGTCCACCCCAGGCTTCTTCTACTACTACCAAAGTTGCGTCTTCAGAATCATCATTATCCTCAGAATCGTTGATTTGAGAAGCAATATTCGCAAATTCGTCGGAATTTTGAGCTATTGACAATTCGGCATCATCATCTTGCTCCTCTTGCGATACTGGCTGCATGGACTGCTTTCCAAGGGCTGCATCTGGATCGAAATGCAAATCAAGTACTTCAACCAAAGTATCGGCATCAGCATTCAATTTGGAAAATGGCAACATTAATTGCGCTAACTTCGGTTCCAGAGCGTTTGCTACTCCCAGAATGAGGTAAGAAGACGGACGTTTACCACCATCGGGTGTATAAACCGAGTCTACTTCCATATGTAATTTAATCCAGTCGCGATTCGAGGCGTAGAATTGCAACCACTTCTGCTTTAGAGAATCCGTAAAACTATAAAAGAAAGCCATGTTATCTTCTCCCTACCGAGAAATAAACTAATGATTTATACAATCATCAAGTCTAGTTGCTCTTCGGGATTAGTAACCTGTGGTTTATTCGGATTTAGATAAAAATCTGATAACAATGAGAATAATTCTCTGTCTGGAGCATCCTGTGGAACTACCCCCTCGGGACGAGCTAAAAGCTGGTCAGCAATACTGAGATAATAATCGCAAACAAAGTTTAATCCAGGTTCTGTTTCTGCCATTTCAAACAAAGTCTTGCCTTTGACGCGGGAAATACGGATATCTTCAATCAATGGTAAAACTTCTAAAACTGGCATTGGTACGGTTTCAATGTATTTTTCGATTAAATCGCGTTTGGAGGTGCGATTACCAATCAAACCCGCCAGTCGTAATGGATGAGTCCGGGCTTTTTCTCTCACAGAAGCCGCGATACGGTTAGCAGCAAATAAAGCGTCAAAGCCATTGTCTGTAACAATCAAACAGTAATCAGCATAATTAAGCGGTGCTGCAAATCCACCACAAACTACGTCACCAAGAACGTCAAACAATATTACATCATACTCATCAAAAGCATTGAGTTCCTTGAGTAGTTTTACGGTTTCTCCAACTACATAACCACCACATCCCGCACCTGCTGGAGGTCCACCAGCTTCGACGCAATCTACTCCACCATAACCCTTATAAATAACGTCTTCTGCCCAAATATCTTCGTAATGAAAATCTTTTTCTTGTAAGGTATCAATAATCGTCGGAATCAAAAATCCGGTCAAGGTGAAGGTACTATCATGTTTAGGATCGCAGCCAATTTGTAGAACTTTTTTACCGCGCTTAGCTAAGGCTACGGAAATATTACAACTGGTTGTGGATTTACCTATTCCGCCTTTACCGTAAACTGCTAATCTCACTTTTATTGCCTCTTATAGTTTCTTATCAAACTCTTGACTCAAACAATCTACTTTTACCTCTGTCTAACAAAGGTTTGTAAGTTTTGGGTCAATTGAATCTCGTTAATGTCCAAGTTACACCCAAAACTATAAAGCTTTGAGAATGCAATGGAGTTTATTGCTTTGAAATATAGTTCATTAGTTACTATTTAAAACACTATCCCTTACAAAAGTCTAGTAATGTTTAAATTAACTTAATAATAGGTTTTATTTAATTATTTATATATAATTAGTTACAATAAACAAAAAATCTCAATGAAATCTCAAATATTTGACATATATGCCTTTCATGCCAAAAAAGTAATTATAAATAATTAATAAACAAGATAAAACCAAGGTATAGCCTATTGTATGAGGGCTTAGAGATATAAGTATTTTTTGTTGGGAAATGGCGTAAAGCTCAAAAAGTTAGTATTCAAATCAAACTCGGCTTAATTACAGGTATTCAGCAATAATACTGAGGATCTATTGATGTTGTATTTTTACTGTGAGTATAATTATTTAAAATCATTTAAAATCATTCAAAATCTTTAAATAGCTTGTGAAAGCTTGACTTATGAAAAAAATCCCCGCTGCGTACCTAAGTAAAAACTCGGATGCTTCACGAAAAAAAAATAATTAAAAACTCGATCCAGATACTACTTGATTGCTTGACGGAATTTTCGCAAAAAACCTCACTCAAACTCTTACACAACAATGATTTAGCTTTTAAAAGCTCAAATTCAGAAATGTTAAAAATAATCACATTTATCAAATGGAGTAGTTTTTTGGAAAATTTAGCATTGAAATTAATTTCAAGCGAATAATAGCTGCTGTAATTTAGACATGAATATAAAAAAAAGCTTAAAATTTCAGCTTTTTGTGAAGATTATTTTAACAAGCCTTATCGATGACAATTAAATTTATCTCGATCAACAAGCATTTTCATTCTTGATTTGCGCCATTTCCTGTAAAGATTGCCAACCTGGTTGCCAAGTTGAACGGTCTTGTAATAATTTAGCATTGATCCAGAAACGAACCTCGGAATCGCAAGAAGCGACCATTTCTGCATATACCCATTTACCTTGGTTTTTACGGTTGATGACTTGAAAGTGTCTCCAGCCATCAATTTTTTGTTGGGATGTCCACTTAGAACCCAATAGATAAGGAAATTTTGGTTTTTTAGGCATTATTCTGAAATTACAACGCGATCGCAACGAGCTTGCACTAGGCGATCGCAAAAAAAAATCGATAAATTTAGCTTAACTATCTTTTAAGAAATGACCACCATGTTTAAAGCGCTTGCATAACAACTGGTCATTTTCCTTAATGCATAAAGAGAATAATTTGACATGACTCCAACAAGTACTAATAGTATTACTTATTTTCAAGGATTTTCGAGAAAGACGATGCTGTACAACAGCATTAGGGCAAAGAATTTCTAAAACACCAGTTCCATCCTCACGATTAATTATACGGAAAAGACAATCTTGCAACATAGCGCGATCGCTGCTAGTAAAAAAATTTTTAAAGCGTTGCAATAATTCGGTGTCAGTCATATCCCGAATCGGCTTTCTCGGAGGTAACTCATCATCGATAAAGTTAAATTCTTCGTCTTCAAAGTTGTAAGATTCAGTCATTAGGCTTATTTTAAATCCGACCTGAAGTTATGGTAACTCGTTGGGGGGATGGGGGGACAAGGGGATGGGGGGACAACAAGGGGACAAGGGGATGGGGGGAAAGTTATGAGTTATGAGTTATGAGTTATGAGTTATGAGTTTTAACTTTTAATGTATTCCAATCCAAAATCTAAAATTTAAAATCCAAAATTATTTTAGGGAAATACGACTAACTCAGGGGTGAACACCGACCTTGTAAGATGCATGACTTTTTTTAGAATGTTTTATAGAAAGAATTGTTTATTTTTTATTGTTTATTTTTTTGTGGTAATAAAATTGTTACCTTTTTGAGAAAGCCTATGCAACCTACTAATCCAAACCAATTTACCGAAAAAGCTTGGGAGGCTATTACCCATACTCCTGAGATTGCTAAACAATTTCAACAACAGCAGATTGAAAGCGAACATTTAATGAAGGCTCTGTTGGAGCAAGATGGATTGGCTGCACCTACTTTTACAAAGTTGGGTGCAAATCCTCAAAAAATCAAACAGCGCACGGAAGATTTTATCAAAAATCAACCTAGGGTATCCGGTAGCAGTAGTTCTGTATACTTGGGACGCAGCTTGGATACGCTTTTAGATCGAGCTGATGGATACCGTAAGGAGTTTGGTGACGAGTATATTTCTATTGAACATTTACTGCTAGCTTATGCTCGTGATGACCGTTTTGGTAAAACTCTATTTCGAGAGAATGCTATAGATGAAAGGAAATTAAAAGATACTATTAAACAAATTAGGGGGAGTCAAAAAGTGACTGACCAAAATCCAGAAGGTAAATATCAATCTCTGGAAAAATATGGACGTGATTTAACTCAAGCTGCTAGTGAAGGTAAACTTGACCCTGTAATTGGACGTGATGATGAAATTCGTCGGACTATTCAAATTTTGTCACGTCGGACTAAAAATAATCCCGTATTAATCGGTGAACCTGGTGTGGGTAAAACGGCTATCGCTGAAGGTTTAGCACAGCGAATTTTGGCGGGTGATGTGCCACAATCGCTCAAAGATCGCAAGCTGATAGCTTTGGATATGGGGGCTTTGATTGCAGGTGCGAAGTTCCGGGGTGAGTTTGAGGAACGTCTGAAAGCTGTATTAAAGGAAGTTACGGAATCTCAAGGTAATATTGTTCTATTTATTGATGAAATTCATACTGTAGTCGGTGCTGGGGCAACTCAAGGGGCGATGGATGCGGGTAATTTGCTCAAGCCGATGTTAGCACGGGGTGAATTGCGTTGTATTGGTGCGACTACTTTGGATGAATATCGTAAATACATTGAAAAAGATGCGGCTTTGGAAAGACGTTTCCAACAAGTTTATGTCGATCAACCGAGTGTAGAAGATACGATTTCGATTCTCCGGGGTTTGAAGGAACGTTATGAAGTCCATCATGGGGTAAGAATTGCTGATAGCTCTTTAGTCGCGGCTGCTACTTTATCTAACCGTTATATTACTGACCGTTTTTTACCCGATAAGGCGATTGATTTAGTCGATGAAGCCGCAGCTCGTTTAAAAATGGAAATTACTTCCAAACCTGAAGAATTAGACGAAATTGACCGCAAAGTTCTGCAATTGGAAATGGAGAAGTTATCGCTGCAAAAGGAAAGTGATAATGCTTCAAGGGAACGGTTGGAAAGGTTAGAAAAAGAACTTGCTGATTTTAAAGAAGATCAGCGTACTCTTAACAGTCAGTGGCAATCGGAAAAGGACGTAATTACCAAAATTCAGTCGGTAAAAGAAGAAATTGACCGGGTTAATCTGGAAATTCAGCAAGCAGAGCGGGATTATGATTTGAATCGGGCTGCGGAATTAAAATACGGCAAATTAACCGACTTACATCGTCAATTGGAAGCCGCTGAAACCGAACTTTCTCAAGCGCAACACAGTGGTAAATCTTTGTTACGGGAAGAAGTCACCGAAGCGGATATTGCCGAAGTCATTTCTAAATGGACGGGTATCCCCATCAGTAAATTAGTAGAATCCGAAAAAGAGAAATTATTAAATCTTGAAGATGAACTACACAACCGTGTCATCGGACAAGATGAAGCAGTAACTGCGATCGCAGATGCTATTCAACGTTCTCGTGCTGGACTTGCTGATCCTAATCGTCCCATAGCTTCGTTTATTTTCCTCGGTCCGACTGGTGTGGGTAAAACTGAATTAGGTAAAGCTTTAGCTGCTTATATGTTCGACACTGAAGAAGCGATGGTGCGGATTGATATGTCCGAATACATGGAAAAACACGCGGTTTCTCGCTTGCTGGGTGCGCCTCCAGGGTATGTTGGTTATGAAGAAGGTGGACAACTAACCGAAGCTATCCGTCGTCGTCCTTATGCGGTAATTCTCTTCGATGAAATCGAGAAAGCTCACCCGGATGTATTTAACATCATGCTGCAAATCCTTGATGATGGAAGAGTTACCGATTCCCAAGGACGCACGGTGGACTTCAAAAATACGATTATTATTATGACCAGTAATATTGGTTCCCAGTTTATCCTTGATGTGGCTGGTGATAATTCTCGTTATGAAGAAATGCGGAGTCGAGTTATGGAAGCGATGCGGAATAGTTTCCGTCCGGAATTTCTCAACCGGATTGATGAAATCATCTTCTTCCATGCTTTGGAAAAATCCGAATTACGCAAGATTGTCTTGTTACAGGTAGAAAGATTGCGTCACAGATTAAGCGATCGCAAAATGTCTTTGAAACTTTCTGAAGCTGCTATTGACTTTTTAGCAGAAGTAGGGTATGACCCGGTATTTGGTGCGCGTCCGTTAAAACGGGCAATTCAGCGGGAATTAGAAACTCAAATTGCCAAGTCAATTTTGCGCGGTGAATTTAACGACGGTGATACTATTTTTGTGGATGTTGAAAATGAGCGGCTTGTATTTAAGCGGGTTCCCATTGAGTTAGTCACCATGTGAACAGTTATCAGTTAACAGTTAACAGTTATCAGGAATAATTTAGAAGTCGGGTTTTTTGTTAATATCTATAAAACAAAATAACCAGATAATAAAAACCCGATTTCTTACCAAACGCAATTATTTATTACTCTGTTATCGTTAAAATATTACTGAAAAAAAAACCGCAGAGGCGCAGAGAACGCAAAGGAAAGAGATTAAAGAGAAATAGGTAGTTTTTGAGCGGAATAGGAGTAGTACAAACATTAATTCTAAAAACCCGACTTCTCCCTATTCCCTATTCCCTACCCCCGTAAATATCCGAGAAATTATACTTACAATAAGGATGAAAGAAACTATGATTAAAGATGCTGTCCAAGCTAATTGTTGATGGTTTGGGTAAGGTGATGCAACTGCAAAGTTGTAAATTAATACTGATAATGTCGCTACAGGATTCCAAACAGTTTTAAACCCATATTGACTAAATAAAGTTGTAAATAATAATGGAGCCGTTTCTCCGATGGCTCGCGCCCATGCTAAAGTAACTCCAGTGATAATTGCAGGCAGGGCAATCGGTAAGACAATTAGTCGGATAGTTTGAAAGTTATTTGCACTTAATGCGATCGCACCTTCTCTAAGTTCTTGAGGAACTAATTTTAACCCTTCTTCTGTAGTGCGAATAATAATATACTTTGCACGGTCATAGACTGAGTTTTGTTCTAGGAAAAGTAAGCCTGATAA
>JACYMD010000114.1 GCA_015272215.1 Rivularia sp. T60_A2020_040
GTAATTGAGATTGCGATCGCTCGAATTCACCTTGCGTTTGTTGTAATTTTAATTGTGATCGCTCGAATTCACCTTGCGTTTGTTGTAATTTTAATTGCGCTCGCTCGAATTCACCTTGCGTTTGTTGTAATTTTAATTGCGATCGATCTAGTTCTGTTTTGGAATGATTACTAATTTTATAAACATCAAGCCAATCTTGAAGAATCCAGTCTCTCAAAATTGTATCAGCTTCCAATTCATCTAAGTCAATTGTTTGGTTCTTTATATCGGCTTGATTATTAAGTTTATTATATAGTTCCACTGCCTCTGGAAAAAACTTTTTAATTAACATCTGCCGATGAGAGTTTGATGCTAAACTACTCATCAACGATTTATCTAGAATTTCTCCACCAGGCTCGTTCAGTTTGATGCCAAACTTTTCCTCACACAACTTTGAAAGAACAGTGTAATCTGCAATTATCGTATCAATATTTAATAATATAGTTTGTTGGGGAAATTGATTATGAAAATCTAGGATTATTTTGTTGTAATGCATCCAAATTTGTAAAGCATGTTGGGGATTACTATAAAATATTGTATCTCCCCGACGATATAAAGAATCAATAACTTCCCAAGGTGTTCTATAGGTAAATATAAAATATGCTTGTGGTAGTAATTTTTGCCAAAATTTTAAAAATAGAGTAGTACGTGGGTCTTTCCAACCCCAGTAATTAGGTTTAATATTTTCCGCAATAATTATTTTTGCTTTATCAAATAATTGCTGGGGTGTTTGAATATTCGTTTGTATTGTCCATCCCTCTTGACTAAGACCTTGACAACTTAAAGCATATTCATGAAAACCGACAAAATCTAAATTTTCAAAATGACCTTTGGGATTACTAGGAGCTGCACCCATTAACCTTTCTCCCATATGAACTCCCGCACTTTGCATTAAAGATGCAGTTAGAGAAGTACCAGAACGGTGCATTCCAGTAACAATGAAAATAGAAAATTTGTTTTCCTGGTTGGTCATAAATTTATTTTTTAGTTGATTTTTTCATTAATATGAATCAGTTGGAGACTAAGCAAATATTGCAAAACTTTTTCTACTGATTGGTTGATATCTTCTTCATTAGTTTTTACTGTAATTTCAGGACTGAAGGGAGCTTCATATGGTGAAGAAATCCCTGTAAATTCTAGAATTTCACCTGATAATGCTCGTTGATACAAACCTTTAGTATCTCTTTTTTTGCATTCTTCTAGAGGACAATCTACATAAATTTCTATAAACTTTTCTAATGATTGGCGTAATTTATTTCTTGTAGCATTGAAAGGAGAGATTAAGGCAACAATTGTATTAATACCATGCTTATTTAACAAACTACAAATATAACCAACTCTCAAAACGTTAGTTTCCCTGTCTTGACGAGAAAAACCTAAATCAGTTGATAAATTTTTGCGAATTATATCTCCATCTAAAACTTCACAAGGTACAGATAAAATGTTTAACTTATTTGATAATTCTGTTGCAATTGTAGATTTTCCGGCTCCAGACAAACCCGTGAGCCAACAAGTAAAACCAGGAATTACTAAAGTTTGATTTTTCTGTATCATTTAAGTTTCTGCATTTAAATATGATGATTTTATTGTCTATGCCAATTTTAAGCTCTGGCTTTTATTAGCAAAAGAAATATCAGATTCTATACAAAAGTCAATGATTCCTGTTGCTAAAATATCATCTTCTGGTTGAACTCGAAACATGGCAATATCTATATGTCTATCCAGAAATTGCTCTCTACCTTCTACATTGCCTACAACACCAGAATTTAAAAAATATACTCCAGGTTGCAGAAAACATTTAAATTTAAATTCGACTTCTATAATTTGTCCTTCGTCTATATATTCTATTGCTTCGTATATAGTATGAGATGTTGCTCCTCCTAACTCTAAACCACTTACAGTTTTAATTAACATTCCAAATCGGACTCTATAAGCTTTCTCAAAAAAAATCACTTTGTACTTATATATATATTGATGTTTCTGAGAAAGAATGTTAACTAACTTACCATCTAATGTTGTAATATGTGAGTTGTCTATCTTAGCTCCACGGGATACATAATATACTGTACTATTGGGTATTAAATTAGGGTCATATTGACTGAAAGATTGCTGTTTTTTCGTTATCTGATAATTTTGTTCATCTTCATTATTATAAATAGTAGATATTTTTTTAACTTCATTAACGGAATGATAATTATTTTTTAAATGACGAATTTCTTGCTTGAGCCTTTCTACCTTATCAGCTGGTGCGTAGATCAGCTTTTGATACTTTGTAACTACAGTTTTAGGAGAAGCAGAAAGTAATAATTCTCCACTGTCTACTAAAATTGCAGATTTACATAGTTCCAGAATAGAGGATGCTGAATGAGAAACAAATAAAATCGTTCCACCACCATCTTGAATAGCTTGTATCCGAGCAAAACATTTACGCTGGAAAGCTTCATCTCCAACAGCTAAAGCTTCATCAACAACTAAAATATCTGGCTCAACATTTATCGCAACTGCAAAAGCCAACCTAACGAACATTCCGCTAGAATAAGTTTTGACGGGTTGTTCTATAAAATCACCAATATCAGCAAATGCCGCAATATCGTCAAATTTCGCTTCAATTTGCTTTTGTTCTAAACCTAATAATCTTCCGTTTAAAAAGACATTTTGCCTTCCCGTAAATTCGGGATTAAATCCACTACCAAGCTCTAATAAAGCTGAGATTCTTCCATTTACTTGGACTTGTCCCGAAGTTGGAGTCAAAGTACCTACTACAATTTGCAACAGCGTACTTTTTCCAGAACCATTTCGTCCTACAATACCCAAAGAACTTCCTTTAAGAACTGCTAGATTAATATCTCGCAATGCCCAAAATTCTTGAGCATAAGTCTTCTGAGGTAATAAAAGTTCTTTTAAACGGTCTACTGGATGAGTATACCGTTTAAAACATTTCGATACATTTTGGAGTGAAATCGCAGTTTCTTCACCCATATTGTGATAAATCCTATAACTCTCACACCACACTAAACATCAACAGATTCTCTTGTAATAATAATGTATCCGGAAGAACTTTTATACTTTATTTCCTCCGTACAAATTATTTTTAGCTCGATATTATCTAGCTTCTAATAACAGCCAATCTATCATTTATTAACAGTTTATAGTAAATTAATCACTTACTTACAACACATCCGCAAAAGCCGGACGTAACCTTCTATATACCAACACTCCAATCATAAACACAACCCCAGACATTGTAAAAGCTACTCCCAACTCACCCCAATGCTTCACCTCCCCCACCAAAACAAAGTCGCGATAAACTTCCGCGATCGCAGCTAGTGGATTCAACCACAAAATCCAACCCCGCCAACTCTCTGGAATTGATGTAATTGGGTAAACTATGGGCGTTGCATAAAACCAAATATTTAGAATAACATTTAACGTTTGCGGAATATCCCGTAAAAATACGGTTAATCCAGCGACTAAGTAACCCAAGCCAGCGGTAAGTAATAATTGTGGTATCCAAACTAAAGGTAATAGAGCCAAAGTCGTATGTAAAGTCCCGGTAGACAAAGCTACGAAAAAAATCAGTATTATCAAGCCAAAAGAGCTTTCAATAAAAGCTGATAAAATCGGTACTAATGGTAACAAGCTCAGGGGAAATACCACTTTTTTGACTAAATTTGGTTGACCGATTACCGAACTAGCAGATTGAACTAAACCACTACTAAAAGCAATCCAAGGAAGCAATCCTGCAAACAACCACAACCCAAAAGATAGATTCTCATTTGCGGGTAATCCCTTAAGACTCAATTTAACTTGTAAAACAACCGAAAATACGTAAGTGTAAATCAGTAATTGAGATAACGGATTAAGTATAGACCATAAATTGCCCAAGACAGAACCTTTATACCGCGCATCCAAATCTCGTCTGACTAAAGTTCTTAACAAATCGAACTTCGTCCACCAAGCATCGCTAATTGGTAGAATACGCCTCAACTTACCTGAAATGCTTTCTAACAACTGCATTGTTCGCATAGATTTCCGATTCCTCACTCACTACCTAGAAGTTGAAAATTGAACGAACACTTAAGAAGTCGGATTTTTATAACGGTTGTCTTGTTTGATGAATAATTAAAGTAAAAAACCCGATTTCTTCCCCCACTAGCAAATGGTGTTTGCCCAGGGGCTGTAAATAATTGGCAATCAACGGTTATTTTTTTTACAACCACTGAAAACCTGCATCATTCTTCTTTAAAAACAATCCCCCACAGGAAATATTTTTCCGCTACAAGTGATAAAACTGACTACCGCCTTATTATTACAAGCAAAATTTTGAGACAATCATACAATAAAAAGGTCAAAGGTTAAAGGTTAAAGGTCAAAGGTTAAAAGATACTATCCCCCCATCCCCTTGTCCCCTTGTCCCCTTGTCTCCCCATCTCCCCATCTCCCCATCTCCCCATCTCCCTATCTTCTTGTCTCCCCATGTGTCCCTTATTCGGCTAAACTTAGTGTTGGTTTAGTGCATTTATAATTTCGGTATGGAAGTAGGACAAAAAGTTAAAGTAGTTCGTCTGCGCGATCGTTTATCGTCTAGAAATACTGCTGGTAAGTTAGGACTCGTCGGTACCATCAAAGATTTTAAAATAACTGATGGTATGGGTGTTGGTGCAGTGGTAAAGTTTGATGATAATTCTGCCACTTGGTTTTTTGAAGATGAACTAAAACTAGTGCAATAGATGGAAGCGTCTTAATTAAATCTATTGTTAACTTAAAGTTAATTGTAAGGGCTGAAATTGGAATTTATAAAATGTCCCAGATATTGACCTTTTTGGGTGAAAGCAGTGCGGCACGAAGTAAAATCGCGATCGCAACTGCTAAATCCCTGGCAAATCAAGGAAAGCGGGTACTTTTAGCAACAGGTGCCGAACCCGCTTTATCCGTTATTTTAGGTGCTTCTTTAAGTCCCGATCCTCAAGAGATTGGTGCTAATTTACAAGCAGTACAGTTTCAATCTTCGGTGTTGCTAGAACGCAATTGGGAAGAAGTCAAGAAACTCGAAGCAAAATATCTCAAAACACCTATTCTCAAAGATGTATACGGGCAAGAATTATCTATCTTACCTGGGATGGATGGCGCTTTGGCACTCAATGCTATCCGCGAATATTTTGAAAGTGGTAAATATGACGCTATTGTTTACAACGGTACGGGTGATATCAACACTCTACGGATGTTGGGAATGCCGGAATCTATCAGTTGGTATGTGCGTCGGTTCAGACAACTGTTTCTCAACTCGGATTTGGGTAAAACAATTTCCGATTCACCTTTTATTCAACCGTTAATTTCGACGTTTCTTAACGTCAATCCCACGGCAGATAATTTCGCTCAACCTACTAACCAAGCAAATAGTATTCTGGATAGAGGTAAACAAGTTCTTGCCGATCCTCAACAGTTTAATGCTTTTTTGGTCACAACTGGCGACCCTATTGAAGTCGCAACAAGCCGCTATCTGTGGGGAAGCGCTCAACAAGTTGGTTTAACTATTGGTGGGGTGATTGTAATGTCTTCCGAAGGCAATTCCAACGTCTCTCAAGATTTTGCTCCCTTACAAGTTACTAATATCCCAGATATTAAAGAAGGTAACTGGCAACCATTAATCGATGCCTTACCTGACTTTACCTCACTTGCACAACAGGCACCAAGACCGATTGAAATTGATCTCAATGCTCGTCAGGTGCGGTTGTTCTTACCGGGATTTGACAAAAAACAAGTCAAACTAACTCAGTATGGACCAGAAGTTACCATCGAAGCAGGAGATCAAAGAAGAAATATCTTATTACCTCCGGCTCTGAGTGGTAAACCTGTCGCAGGTGCGAAATTTCAAAATCAGTACTTGATTATTTCGTTTTAAGGGAGTTAGTACCACCGGAGTTAGGAGTTAAGAGTTAAGAGTTAGTACCACCGGAGTTAGGAGTTAAAAATTTTTCTCCCCATCTCCCCATCCCCCATCTCCCCCTATTCCCTATTCCCTATTCCCTATTCCCCCCAACCCAATATTTAAAAATGTCTGAATCAACTCAATCAAAGTCAGAAGCTGCAAGTCGTAGCGCTAAAACTAGACAGTTGCTAGGAATGAAGGGTGCTGCTGCTGGTGAAACCTCAATTTGGAAGATTCGTTTGCAGTTAATGAAGCCGATTACTTGGATTCCATTGATTTGGGGTGTTGTCTGCGGTGCGGCTTCTTCGGGTAACTACACTTGGACACTGGAAAATGTTCTCAAATCAGCGGCTTGTATGTTGCTTGCAGGACCGATTTTGGCTGGTTACACCCAAACTTTAAACGAATATTACGATCGCGAAATTGATGCTGTCAACGAACCCTATCGTCCGATTCCTTCCGGTGCGATTCCTTTACCCCAGGTAATTACGCAAATTTGGGTATTATTAATTGCCGGTTTGGGTTTGGCGATCGCCTTGGATAAATGGGCGGGAAATCAATTCCCAACGATTACAGTAATTGCAGTATTAGGTGTTCTAATTGCCTATATTTATTCCGCACCACCCCTTAAACTTAAACAAAATGGTTGGCTGGGTGGTTATGCTTTGGGTGCGAGCTACATCGCTTTTCCTTGGTGTACTGGCCATGCATTATTCGGCGAACTCAATGCTCAAGTTGTAGTGTTTACCGTTGTATATAGTTTGGCAGGCTTAGGAATTGCCATCGTCAACGACTTTAAGAGCGTCGAAGGAGATAAACAATTTGGTTTAAAATCCTTACCCGTAGTTTTTGGTGTAAAAAAAGCAGCTTGGATTTGTGCCGGAATGATTGATATTTTTCAAATAGCGATCGCCGCATATCTAATCTACCTCCATCAAAATTTATACGCAGCAATACTACTGTTATTAGTGATTCCCCAAATCACATTTCAAGATATGTATTTCTTGCGCGACCCCTTAGAAAACGATGTAAAATATCAAGCTAGCGCCCAACCATTTCTAGTCTTAGGAATGTTAGTTGCGGGTATAGCACTCGGTCATTCAGGTGTTTAATTAATAATTAGGAATTGAGTAAGTAGTTGAGAAAAATTATCGTTGTCATCAGGGAGTAGGGAGAGTATGGAGGGATGGGGAGATAAGGAAAAATAGATAAAAACTGTCAACTGTCAACTGTCAACTGTCAACTCTTTAATCCAAAATCTAAAATCTAAAATCCTTTAAGTCGTGTTTCAAATACTTTATTACATAGTTAATGCGATTCAGCCGTTTTTAGTGCCTATTTGCTTCCTTAGCGCTTGGGCATTAGTTATTCTCGTAGGCTGGAGTATGTGGGCTGCTGCGCGAGATAGCGTAAAGACAGCAACGCAAATGCATCAAATCCCTTGTTCTGGTTGTCAATATTTTACTGACGACTACCGTCTAAAATGCACCGTCAACCCTTCTATTGCTAATACCGAAGACGCAATACAATGTATGGATTATCAACCTAAAACAAATCCTATGTTCTATTAGATGATGATATTAGTGAGTACAAAGAAGTTGGGTTTCTAAGAGAAACTCGACTTCTGGGTGTAAATTAACAACTAACAACTAACAACCATCAACTACTATCAACTAATAATTAAATGTTTGTCAAAAAACTGTTAGATTGTCCAGAATTTATTGCCGGTGACAATACTATTTTACGAGAATTACTTCACCCCGATAAACAAGCCTTAGAATTGCGCTATAGCTTTGCTCATGCAACACTACCAGTAGGAAAAACTTCTCAACCGCATTCTTTAACAACTTCAGAAGTTTATTACATTCTTACTGGTAAAGGAGAAATGCATATTGACGATGAAACTCAAATTATTCAACCCGGTGATGCTGTATATATTCCTCCCAATGCAAAGCAATTTGTTCGCAATTGTGGAAACGAACCATTAGTATTTATTTGCATTGTAGATCCAGCTTGGCGTAAAGAAGATGAAACTGTTTACGAATAATCTTGAAATAGCTAAAAGCTTAAAATCCAAATTTATCAAACCAACTTATTTACGATTTTACAATATAGTAGTGCGAGCTTCTAGCTCGCTATTTTTTGCCATCTCACTATTTTATTAAAACAATGTGACTTGGACAATCAGAAGTCGGGTTTTGATGTTAAATCTCTCTGAGAAAAGACAATTATTCTAAAAATCCGACTTTTTATGCTAAATCTCTCTGAGAAAAAAGAATTATTATAAAAACCCGACTTCTCACCCCCACGAAATATGAAAAAAATTCTTAAAACACCTTCAGTTAGAATTAGTAAACTGTTTGCTTTATCAGTAGGATTTTTTTTACTGTTTTCTTGCACTAGTTATGCTCAACCTAAAGTAAATTATTGTGCTACCAAATTTATTAATAGTCAATGTGTTGATAATTTAGATAAAATTTTACCAGAACTCAAAAAAGCTCAAATTATATATCTTGGAGAAACCCACGATAGTAATCAAGACCACGAAAATCAATTAAAAATTATTCAAGAATTATATAAAAATAATACACAAATAGCAGGGCAAACGCAAGAAAAATGACATGATAATATGCTATTGAAATGTAGTTA
>JACYMD010000020.1 GCA_015272215.1 Rivularia sp. T60_A2020_040
AGTTTATTAACTTGGCATTTTGATATTAATTATTCATAGAGGGAGCGATAGAACCAAATATCAAAATATCCTCTGCGTTAAAAAAATATTATTGATTTCTATAACTTCACCTCAACCTCCTATTTACCACCCAATTATTCCCAATACTTCAATCGGTGCTGGTTTCATCAAAGAAGGTAAAAAAGTAACAATTCCCGGAAATACAATAATTAAAAGTAATACAAATAATTGAATTAAAATAAACGGAATCACACCTTGATAAATATCTGTTGTAGTCACATATGTCGGTGCAACACCACGAAGATAAAATAAAGCGAAACCAAAAGGAGGTGTTAAAAACGAAGTTTGTAAATTCGCTCCCAAAAGAACTCCATACCAAATTAAATCAATACCCAATTGTTGCGCTACCGGAACAAATAAAGGTATGACAATAAAAGCAATCTCGAAGAAATCGATAAAAAATCCTAATAACAACACTACTGACATACTCACAATTAAAAATCCAATTTGACCTCCAGGTAAATTACTTAAAACCGATTCCATAAATATATCGCCGTTCAGTCCACGAAACACCAAACTAAAGGCAGTTGAACCAAATAAAATAAATATCACCATACTGGTAATTCGCATCGTCGAATCACAAACTTGACTCAAAGCTGACAAAGTAAGTTGACGATTTGCAGCAGCGAGAATTATCGTTGCAACACAGCCTACCGCTCCCGCTTCCGTTGGTGTAGCGAATCCAAAAAAAATGCTTCCTAATACTAATAATATTAAAATCAACGGCGGTAACATCACCTGAAAAATTTGGATTGTTAATGCCTTGACACCGATATTTCTAACTTCCGGGGGTAATGCTGGAGCAATTTCCGGTTTCAAAAAGGCGATGATTAAAACGTATAAAGCAAAAGCACTAGCCATCATCAAACCGGGGATTATCGAACCAATAAATAAATCTCCTACCGAAATATTGCGATCGCCGATTCGTAATTGGTCGGCAAGTACTATCAACACCACAGATGGAGGAATTATCTGTCCTAAAGTTCCCGATGCCGCAATAACTCCGGTGGCTAACTTTTTATCGTAACCGTAGCGCAACATAATTGGTAAAGAGATTAAACCCATTGCGACTACTGTTGCTGCAACAACTCCCGTTGTAGCTGCCAATAAAGCCCCAACTATCACCACCGCTAAAGCTAAACCACCCCGCAAACGTCCCAGAATAATTCCCATGGTTTCCAAAAGACGTTCGGCAATACCCGTTTTTTCCAGCATCGACCCCATAAAAATAAAATAAGGGATAGCTAATAGGGTGTAATTATTCATGATGCTAAAAATCCGCAATGGCATTAAACCGAATAATTGCAGGTCAAAAATTCCCAATGCAGTTCCTAATAAAGCGAAAATAATCGCTACCCCACCCAAAGAAAACGCTACCGGATACCCCAAAGATAATAAAACCAAAGCACCGGCAAACATTAATGGTCCAAGCCAATCAATCATCACGGTGTTCCTCAGAAACTTGTATATAACCTTTGAAAATCGCGAAGTTTTTGATAATTTGAGAAATTCCCTGCAATATCAGCAATGCAAAAGAGATAATTATTGTCGTTTTAATCGGATAGCGGGGTAAACCATCTGGATCTGAAGAACCTTCCCAAATTGACCAGGAATTAACAACCGCTTCCCAAGAATAGAAAATCACTAAAATACAAAACGGAATTAAAAAAAATAGAGTCCCAAAAATTTCTATAGCTGCCTTACGACGGGGATTCCATCTACTGTAGAATACGTCAACTCGCACGTGTTCATTATGTTTAAGTGCGTAAGCAGCAGCGAAAAAAAATATTAAACTAAAAATGTACCATTGAGCTTCAATATAAGCATTGGAACTCAAACTTCTACCAGTTAAACGTCCTACATATCTACCTATAACGTTCCATCCACCGATAATTACCATGACTAACACCAGCCAACTGGTAATTTTTCCAATGATTTCGTTACAAGCATCAATCACTCTCGACACTTTCAATAACTTCTCCAACACCCACTACCTCAATCAACCCTCTGAAAAGTAGTTTACATCAGTTATCAGTTATCAGTTACCAATTTCTCCATCACAAGACCACATATTGCGATCGCGATTCATCAGTGATCAGAACTTGTTTTTTTGAAGGTTATCAAACTATTCGTAATTTACCCTTTAATATGTAGCTCAAAAATACATTCCTACATATCTTCAAGGTGAGTCGTTTTTACTCGATGTTGTTTAAAATATTTTGTTGAATCCTATTTTTATCGTAAGTTAATTTGTAAAAATCTAACCGCAAATCAATTAAATAATTACAATAAAGTTTTTTATCTCAAGAAGATAATAAACAGAAAATAGGTCCAAACAGATTATATATAATTTTTATTTTACACAAAAAGTGATCTAGATAACGTCCAATAAATAAGTTAACTTGGTTAAATAAATGAAAATTTTTGCATTATTAATGACCTCATTCTTAATAAAGGCAATTTTTGTTAATTTTCATTGCAAAATACTGATTTTTTTTAGTGTTCATATGTAGATTCATAACTTTTTCTCAGTGATAGACGTATTTCATATCACCTTAAAAATAATGCAACCGTATTTTAACTGAGAGGAATTCGAGATTATCTAAATTGGATTTGTAAAAGTTGCGAAGACAGAGTTTGATTTGGGAATTAGATATAAATTTGTGGAAGTGATGCAAAAACAAAGGTATTATATTTGACAGATAACCCGATTAAACCGTATTTTCATTGAGAAAAAGCCGCTGTTATATTATTGATGATTGTAAAAATTGCAGCACTAATTACGGAATATTCTCCTGAGCAAACAACTATATCTATATTCATGAATCAAACTTAAACCGAAATCAAGCTTTGATAATTTTCTCTGCTGAAAAGATAAAAATGATTATGGTTTGATATTGCGATAGCAACGAGCTTGCACTACGCCATCGGCTATAACGATGAGTGAATACTAATGAAATTGAGATTAATTTTCAAAGGACTATTATTAACAAGTATTCTTGCTGTAATTGGAGTTTGCCCTCAATTTATCTCTGATAATCAAGTAAAAGAAAGAAAAAGGGTTGAATATTGTCGTAATCAGCAATCAATCATTCAAATAAAAGTGGAAAAATTCGATAAAAACGGAGTAAAAATGCATGGAGGAACGTTTTACAGACAACTTTCTTTTAGAAATAAACCTATAGTTTCAGTAGTGATATTTCCGCAAGCGTTAGACGGTAAAAGATGGTTAAAAGTACCACAATCATCAATTAAATATCTGGGAAAGGGAGGAGATGGAAATAGTTGGCGAGAATGGTTAAGTCCGGATTACTTTTATTTACTCGAACTTCCTGAAAACGCTAAGGGTTTGGCTTTTGGTAGACTATGTTATAAAAATGGTGATGCAACAGTTTACTCTATCAAAAATTGGAAACAAACTCGAAGTAATCGGATATCAATCAACGATAAGATTTATCTGGAACATTCTACTTCTTTACCTAAAATTAATCCCGCTCATATCTTAGTGAATGCGGGGAGTAATCAAAAAGATAGTTTGGGAGATGCAACGGAGGTTTATTTTACAATTGATAAATTATAAATTCATAAGTAGCTTTAAAATCACTATCCCAAAAATTGAAAGTCAATTAGACAAATATCACAGAAGTCGGGTTTTTAGGATAAGTGTCTCTAGTAACAGAGAATAGAGATAAAAACCCGACTTCTAACCCCACGAAAAATCCAGGTTTTACAGCTTCCTTATGATTTAAACAGTCAACATCGAACTCACGTTAATTGAGATAAAATCTGAGATTGTCACAAAGAGCTTAACAGTTACCTATTTAATACTTATCTTCGCTATGCTTTGGGGTATGCTTTTTCTTAAATAACCCATAACTACATCGATGATTATAGGCTGTTTTTTTATTTTATCCGGAGTGGCGATCGCCAATAATTGATTGATAAAATTATTTAATTGTCCTATGTAAAATAAGTAAGTAGTATTAGTGGATATTTATTATTTATCAACTCTACAAATAAACTCTATAAAAATATGAAAATTCACGACTATATAAGAAAGGGAGATATAAACGAAGTCACACGGTTAATCAAAAAAGGGATTGAGATTAATTGTGTAGATGAAGATTCCGATTGCACACCGTTGATGGTAGCTGTAAGTAGTTTGGATGCAAATGTTGATATGGTACGGTTGCTTGTAGAAAATGGAGCCGATATTAATGAAGTGGAAAGTCAATTTCAAGATACCGTACTCGGTTTAGCAGTCAAAGCCGGAAATTTCGATAAAATCCGATTTTTATTAGATGTTGGTGCTGATATTAATTATCGGACACCAAGTGGTTATGATGTTTTAATAAATGCGATGTATGGTAGAGATATTACTCAAGACGAATATCTCATACCAATTTTAAATTTACTAATTGAAAGAGGTGCAGAAGTAGATGGGATGAGTAATTATGGAGAAACTGCACTCAAGGTTGCTTCTAGTAATGCCAGATTTGATGCTGTTAAATTACTATTAGATGCTGGAGCGGAAGAAAAACAATTACAGTGGACATCCTTAATGAAAGCGGTAGTTTTTGGAAGTTTAGAAGAGGTGCAAATTTCACTTGAACAAGGTGCTGATATTTATCATGTGGATTGTTGGAATAGAAATGCTTTTATTTTAAGTTTGGAAATAGGTGATTTATTCAAGGCGAAATTAATATTACCCTTTACACCAACTCGTAATGATTTATTATTCTGGTGGAAATCTCCGTTATTTTATGCGATAAAACACAATAGCAGTGCAATCTTAGAATGGTTAATTGAAGAAGGATTTGAGATTGAAGCAACTGACGAATATTTAGATACTCCTTTAATTTTAGCTGCTGAATATGGTGCTACTGATTGCGTAAAAATTCTACTGGAAGCTGGTGCTGATACAAGTAAAGTAAATAATTACCAAGAAAATGCTTTGAATAAAGCAGCTAATTTAGAAATCGTTAAAATGCTTGTTGTTAAAGGAGAAGATACGAGCGATATTAACAACGAGATACGAGTATTATTAACAGGTGTTGGTAATCAAGAATTACAGCTTGAAGAAATCAAGGATAAAACACAAAGAATTCCTCGATATGGAATTAATAACCCAGAAATTATTCAAAACGAATTTTGGCAAGCAATGGTATGTAGCGGTGTAGATGCTTATTCTGGTAGAAGTGATGAAGAGAAGAGGAGTTTTGTTGATGCTCCCATATGGTGTTATCAAAGATTCGGAAGAACAATTACAATATTACCCGACGGTAAAATTGTGGAAATTGCTGGAGAACATGAAGATTTTTATGACCCAGATTTTTATATATATAATGATGTAGTTGTCTTTGATGGTAAAGGTAATTTTCAAATTTACGGTTATCCCAGAGATGTTTTCCCTCCCACCGATTTTCATTCAGCAACATTAGTAAAAAATTACATCTATATTATCGGCAGTTTGGGTTATCAAAATGAAAGAAACCCTAACGAAACCCCAGTTTATCGATTGGATTGCAATACATTTAAAATAGAAAGAATCAAAACCACTGGAGATAAACCCGGTTGGATAAGCAGTCACAAAGCGAAATATCATCCACCATCTCAAATTTATATAACTGGTGGTAAATTGTGGACAATAGTTGATGGTGAAAAAGATTATATTGATAACTCTCTAAATTACACTTTAGATTTAACCAACTTTGAATGGACTAAACCAATCTTATCCCTTCTTCCCCTACAACCTTACCAATAATCCTTGCTTGCTCATAACCCAACTCTTTCAACTTCCTCAAACAACCATCAGCTTGCTCACGACTAACGGCAGCTAATAAACCTCCGGAAGTTTGTGGATCGAATAATAAAGGATAATTACGATGAGATGTAAATTCCTGTGAATTGGTAATATAACTTGCAGCTTTGAGATTTTCTGGATAAAGCGAACTAAAAATTCCTTTTTCTACAGTTTCTTTAGCACCATCCAAAATTGGAATATCATCAAACTTCAAGGTAACTCCAATTTGAGAAGCTTTGACCATTTCTAATAAATGACCAATTAAACCAAAACCCGTAATATCAGTACAAGCAGTTGCACCATATTCTAAAAAACATCCAGATGCAGCTTGATTTGATAACAACATTGATTTTATAGCTTTATCAATCCAAACTCCTTTCACTTCCCGACGCATTTGGGCAGCAAATAAAGTCCCCGTACCCACAGCTTTCGTTAAAATCAACACTTGTTCTTCTTCCATTCCACTTTTACGTAAAAGTTGATTTTCCTCCGCTAAACCATTACAAGATAAGCCAAATGCTAATTGATTACCTTGAATAGTATGTCCACCAATTAAAGATACTCCAGCTTGATTTAACTGTTTTACAGCACCCGATAATAATTGAAAAAGAGTTTCCTCAATTGTGGAAGATGTACCATAGGGAATAGTCGCTAAAGCCAAAGCAGTTTGAGGAATTGCACCCATTGCAAAAATATCGCTTAAACAATGATTAACAGCGATTTGTCCAAAAATATAAGAGTCATTAATTAAACTAGTAAAATAATCAATCGTTTGTACCATCACCTTTCCCGTGGGTACCTTTACCACAGCAGCATCATCTGCATCTCTTAAGCCGATAATAATATCTTCTTGTTCCTGAATCTGTGATTCTTGAATTTGCTGTAAAACCCTTTCTAAAACATTACCACCAACCTTAGAACCACATCCAGAGCAGGGAAGATAAGAGTTAGGAGTTAGGAGTGAGGAGTTAGGAGTTAAGGAATTTTTTGCTATTTCCGGTAAATTACTAAACCGTTTCATAAATTGACGGTCAATGTAATCCTTCCAAAGCCATAATAATTTATGGGGTGGTAAAGTCAACCATCCACGAGTTGCGATCGCCATTCCATCCCCAGTACCGATTAAACTTAAATAATCTTTCTGTGGTTGATAATGTTTGAGATTTTTGCCTAATAAACTGCGTCGTAAATTCTCAAATAATGGTTTCCCTTGACGTACTGCAAAAACCCCGGCTTTTGGACGAGGATGATTTTTCATTGTCGCAATATCTCCAGCAGCAAACACTTGGGGATGAGATACCGACTGTAAATTATCGTTAACTAAAATAAATCCACGCTCATCTGTAATAATTCCCGTTGCTGCTAACCATTGCGGTGCAGAAGCTTGAGTTACCCAAAATACATAATTGCATTTTACTTCCAACCCTGATTCACATATAACATTAAATATTTCTATGTTTCCCAAAGGTGCAACTTGACATACTGTCTCACCCAAATGCAATTTAACATCACGTTGAATTAAAAGCCTCCTCAACCAACTTCCCACAGAATCATGATGATTAGATAATAAATTGCGATTATCGCGACCAAATAAATGAATTTGCAAATTAGTCGGATGATATCGCTTTAAATTCCCCCACATTGACAGGGCTAATTCTACACCCCCAGCACCACTACCAACAATCCCGATATTCACAGACTTTTGGGGATTGTGCTGAATTTCTTCAACTAACTCATACCAATTTTCCAACAACTTTCCTACAGGTTTTGCAGGAATTGCATATTCTGTAGCACCGGGTACAGAAATTGTTGCGGGAGTCGAACCAATATCAATCGATAATAAATCAAAACTGACATGAGGACGATTTGCACAAATAACTTGATTTTTCTGTAAATCAATACCAATCACAGAATCTATATACAGTTGTGCTTGAGCAAAATTTGCTAACTTGCGTAAATCGATATGACATTCATCATGAGTATAAAAAGCAGCAATATGTCCAGGTAACATTCCGGAATAAGGAGTATCGCTAAAATCTGTAATTAAAGTTATCCGAACTCCCGGTAAAGCATTCATAGCAAACATTTTCAGGGCAATAACATGAGAATGTCCCCCACCAACTAACACCAGGTCTTTTACTAAAGGCTGTATATTTTGCTGCATTTTTTTTGATTTGATATTTTGGATTAGAAGCTGATATTTATAAGTTAAGTAAGTAGATACAAATAAATCTTACTATCTAACAAAATATAAATTCTTCTCAAGGACTTATTTCTACTCCCTAGCGATAACGATAAATTTTTCTGCTCACCTACTTAGCAATGAGCCGCTATCTTTTCATTTTTTTTGTGGAATTTTTTAATGTTATCAAATCAAACCGAATTAAATATTTTTGTATTTATCATCATATAGCTAAATAATTATGATAGCGAAGTGACAGTTAATTTAGTATGAATCATGTATTCTATAAAATATTCGATAAAACCGTATTAAAAGAGAAACTTGCTACGAAAACTTTGCGATTATATACTTACTCAATATTAATAATGAGAGCATCAGATAAAAAAGCTATCAAACAACGCTTAAAAATCGCCACAAAAAAAATAAGTAAGCCTCAAATAGAAGATAGATTAATCGCCATCAAAGATTTAAAAGAAATCGGTGAAGAATATCCTACAGAATACGACAATATTATTCAAATTCTGACTAAATTAATTCATACAAATAGAACACTAAAATTATTTAATCATCACCAAATCAATCCGATAACCGAAATTAGCAGCGATATTCAAATTGCTTTAAAAATCATCACTAATCCGGATATCGATAAATACTTGTGTAGAAATAAGATTGACTTAAGTTATGTAGATATTAGAGGTGCAAATCTTCCGGGAGCTAACTTAGAAAAAATTAACTTACAGCAATCAATTCTTTACCGAGCCAATCTAATTGACGCAAATCTAGAAAATGCTAACTTAAATGGTGCATTACTAAGTGCAGCAAATCTTTGTCATGCAAATTTTACTCGCGCTAACTTATGTGGTGCTATATTAAATGCAGCAAATCTTTGTGGAGCAAATCTTACCCATGCTGATTTGCGTAATGCTAATTTGTTTTTAGCGAATTTGCAGGGAGCGAATTTCGACGGTACAAACTTGGATGGAGCTAACTTAAGAGAAGCTGAGTTTTGCGGTAACAAAGCTACTCATGACACTCAAAATTGAAAAAAAATATTCGTCAAGTTATCAATTAGCGATGTTTCCCCAACAATCGCTGATCAGCTATCTACGTAATTTTACCGTGCCAGAGAATATCATTAGGGCATTATATTAGAGACAATCTACCAGCTGTCCAACAGCTATAGCAATTGCAACTTTCGACAGATATTGCATTTTTAGGACAAATGATATACTCTTTAATCCCACTCCTTTCGGTAAGAATTCTGTGTTGTGAGGAATACTGTTTTTATGTCTGCTAAAAAGACAGACGCTCTAACGAATTGGTTGATAGGAATTACAATCTTTTTTTCCGTTTCACCAATTGTTATTTTCACAGCGATTTCAAAAATAGAAGGATTGTCAAATGAAGAAAAAATCGAATATAAAAGTCAGGCTTTAATGACTTCTACCGGATTTTTTCTGGGATTGGCAATAATTATCAATGCTTATTATGGAGCTAAACGCACCATAATCATGGAAAAAAGCTTACTAGCAGCTTACAAAGATAACCAAGTAAATCAACAAAATATAGAACTTAAGCAACAAAAGCTGTTAGCAGAGCGTTTCATGAGCGCAATTACTCAACTGGGGCATGATAGTGTTGCGACTCGTACTGGAGCTATTTATGCTTTAGAAAGAGTTGCTCAAGAATCAGTTCAAGAGTATTGGACAATCATGGAAATTCTGACAGCTTTTGTCAGAGAAAATGGTGTTACTAGCTTTACAAAATTTAAGGCAAGCACTGAAGTCACAAAAATTCCTACAGACATTCAAGCAGCACTCACTGTGATTGGTAGACGAAATGCAAATCAAGATCCTGAAAATAAAAGACTGAATTTAAGGAATGCTCAAATTAGGGGAGTTGACTTGAGTAATGCGAATCTACAACGAGCAGATTTACGCAATGCTAATTTATCTGGAGCTTGTTTACAAGGAACTGACTTGTATCGTGCAAACCTCGATGGTGCTACAATATCGCAATCTAACCTTTATCAAGTCAATTTGCAACAAGCAAGTTTAAAAGGTGCTAATTTAGCCGGTTCAATTATCAATAAAGGTTTGCTCTATGGTGCTAATCTCCGAGATGCTAACCTTTGTGGAGCTTCTTTACGGGCAGCTAATTTAATGGGGGCTAATCTTTATAAAGCTAATTTAATGGGGGCTAATCTCAAAGCTGCTAATTTAGCAGGAGCAAAATTATTTTTAGCTAACCTGCAATCAGCAAAACTCGATAAAGCCAAAATGTATGAAACTGGTTTAATTGGAGCTAATTTACAGCAAGCAAATCTAAGTGGGGCTGATTTGCGACAAGCAAACCTGAATGCAGCTAAACTTCAACAAGCAGAAGTTTATTTTGCTAACTTTTCTAAAGCTTCTTTGAGAGAAGCGAATTTTTCAGGAGCAAATCTAATGGGAACTGATTTTCAGTCATGTATTTTGTACGAAACCAATTTTAGTGGAGCTAATTTAACTGCTGCAAATCTTTCTTATACAGACTGTTACGATGTCAACCTTGAAGGAACAATCCTCAAGGGAGCCAAAAATTTTCAACCCCAGTTACACAAAATGGCTATTGGTGAATATTGACCAATAGGTATTTTATCAAAACTATCCATCTACCAAAACCCTCGAAGATTATTTTTTTTATTCCCAGGGTGCTTGCCACCACTTGTGCTTACCAGTTAACATTTTAAATTAATATTAATTTCCATCTTTGTTTTTACTTTCTCTTCATAAAAGTGATGATAATTATTTGTAATAATCCAAAGTTCAAAATTAAAAAGTCATATCATGTTCATAATCCCAACATTTACCCTCTTGCCATGTTCGATTAGTATGCTTGCATTCAGATTCGTTATGAATCCAAGGAATTGATGTCGGAAATACCGCAACAGGTTTAAGAAATAAAGACATTACAGAGTGTATAGTGCAATAACCAGACACTATTAATAAACTCATGATTGTAGTACTAAATATAATTCTACTAGGAGTCCAAAAAGTAATTTTTGCTCTGGGAGCTTGAAGTCTAGAGCGCATAATAATTATTCCTGATTTATTTATGTATTTTTATCTTTTAATGATGTGGTAAAAACCCTTTTTAAAAACTTTTCCCTGTCACATTCATTTTTAATAATGTGCAAAACAATTTTTAAACAACTATTGAAAATCCAATGTTGTCCTTAAACGAAAGGGTTAATTACTTCCCAATATTGGCATAAGATTTTCCGGAATTGAAAGCTCTTATCCGTAGTTTTTACTAAATAAAAATACTTATTATTCTTTTTTTAAAGATTAATCGGTAGACTCTGCACACTCTGTTATAAATATGTTATACAAAAACTTTTCTCTATTTACAGCCGCATAACTACGGTTTTTAAGTAGATAATTGTTACTATACGGTATAGTATATATCATTTATAATATATGTATTTGAGATTTTAAGGGAAAGATGGGGAGAAATTAACTGTCCCAGGTCAACTGTCAAAATACTTTTCCACACAACGGACAAAAATTTCTACTCCCATAGCTAATGCTGTTTCGTCAAAGTTGAAACGGGGATGATGATGGGGATAAGCTAAGTCTTTTTGAGGATTTGCAGAACCCAAGAAGAAATAACAACCGGGAACTTCCTGTAAAAAGAATGACATATCCTCACCACCCATTGTTTGGCATTCTGGTACTATCCCCACATCTGTTTCCACAACTTTTTCTGCAACACTTCTGACTAATTCAGCCATGTGGATATCGTTAATTGTGGGTGGGTAAAGTTCACAGTATTCTAAGTCATAAGTAGCACTATGAATCTGACAAATTCCCGCAATTATTTCCTGAACTCGCTGCTGAATAAATCCTTTAAAATCAAGATTAAAATACCTGACTGTACCGCTCATTCTGGCAGTATCAGCAATGACATTACCTTTAGTTCCTGCATGAAGTTCTCCCACCGTCACCACAGCCGAATCAATGGGGTTGATATTACGAGCGACAATAGTTTGTAAAGCATTGACAACTTGAGCCGCAACTACCACAGAATCAACGGTTTGATGAGGCATTGCACCATGTCCACCTTTACCCAAAATTGTACAATGAAATGATTCTACCGCCGCCATCAAAGCACCAGCACGAACACCCACTGTACCTAAAGGTAGATTATTCCATAGATGTAGACCAATAATTGCATCGACATCGGGATTTTTTAATACCCCAGCTTCAATCATTGGTTTAGCACCACCTGGTCCTTCTTCAGCAGGTTGAAAGATGATTTTAATAGTACCAGAAAAACTATCTCGATGGTCTTGTAAATATTTTGCCGTACCAAGTGCGATCGCAGTATGTCCATCATGTCCACAAGCGTGCATTATTCCCTGGTGTTGTGAGCAGTAAGACACTTCGTTGAGTTCTTGAATGGGTAAAGCATCCATATCGGCACGAATTGCCAATACTCGATGATTTTGATGGGATTCTAATGGTTTAGTCCCATTAATAGTAGCAACAATACCCGTTTGAGCAATACCAGTTTGATGTTCAATTCCCCATGCTGCTAACTTTTGGGAAATAAACTTGCTAGTAATTTGCTCGGCAAAACCCAACTCCGGCTTTTGATGAATTAACCTGCGCCATTCGATAATTTGTGGATGTAACGAACGAATATCTTGTCTAACGCTAGATAAATTGGCAGATGCACTTGGAAAGGTAGAAACCATAATAATTTTGGATTTTAGATTTTAGATTTTAGATTGAAAATCTGGCGTTGCTGAATCCAACGCCGGAATTTTAGACGTGATATAATGCCCTCCGGGCACGATTCGCTAACACGTCTTCCATTATTAATTAAATAATTTTTCTAATTGTAAATCGGATGCGACTTTTGCTAATTCTTCCAAATCTAAAGGATTTTCTAAATAAGGTAAACATCCTAAAACGGGGATATTTGTTAAGGATTCAATTAAATCTATTGGTGTCCAATCGGCGATTTGTTCGGGTGTTAGTGCTTGAGTACAATTTAAGATGATTCCTATTAAGTGTACTTTTGACTGTTTTGCTAAAGCGACATTTGCTACTGCTTGAGAAATCGCACCCAATTTTATCGGTACAACTAATACTGTAGGTAAACGCCATTCTCCGGCTAAATCAGCAACTGTAAATTCATCCGTAACTGGAGAACCCAAACCCCCTAAAGCTTCTACTAAGATGAATTTGTACCTTTGTTGTAACTGAGTAAAAGTTTGCCAAACTATACCTAAATCTACTTCACGATTTTCCTTAGCTGCGGCGATTGGTGGTGCTAAAGGTGCTTGAAAATAAAGTGGTGTAATCTCAGCTTCAGTTTGTGACAGCGAAAATAACTGTTGATAAATTTCGCGATCGCCAATTCCCGACTGAATCGGTTTCATAATTCCCAAGCTTTTTTGGGGATGATATTTTTGTAAATAAGCAGCTAAGGCTGTGGTAAATACAGTTTTACCTGCGTCGGTATCGGTTCCAGTAATAAATAATAACAATTTTGGATTTTGGATTTTAGATTTTGGATTATTATAAAGGCGATTGAGTCATTAATAAAAATGTCACAAATTGAAGTTTATGAAGGCATCGCCAAAACTGTACTCAATCAATATGCTTTAGTTGACGAAAAAATACAATTTCTAGGTCATGGTGAAAACGTCACCTTTTTTGTGGAAACTGCAACAGAAAAATTCCTTCTTCGTATTCATCAACCAATCTCAGTGTCAACCGATAAGCGATGGCAACGACCAGATATTATCGAATCAGAACTTTTATGGCTTACTGCTTTGCATCGTGATACCGATATAGTAGTGCAAGAGCCGATACAAAATCAACAAGGTAAATGGATAACACAAATTATAGAAAATGATACTCTAAATATTCTGTATTGCTCGTTATTACATTGGATTGATGGCAATATTAGTCAAATTCAACGAACATCGCAACAAGCTTACCAACTCGGCTTACTAATGGCTCAATTGCATCAACATAGCACTCAGTGGCAATTACCACAAAATTTTCTCCGTCCAATCTATGATCAAAATCGTCTCAATGCAGCACTCCAAGCACTTCACCCAGCAGTATCCAATGGCTTGATTTCAATAGAGCATTACGATCTACTGACAACAGCAACTCAGAAGATTAAAAAGGTGATGCAAAACTTGGAAACAGTTCAAAATTGGGGATTAATCCATGCTGACTTACATCAAGGCAATTATTTATTTCACAACCAACAAATTCGACCAATTGATTTTTCTCGTTGTGGCTTCGGATATTATCTTTATGATATTGCTCAGTCAATTGACCATCTAATTCCTGAAGTGAGAACCTCATTTTTTAAAGGTTATCAAACAACTCGTAATTTACCCGCAAATTATCTACAGATAACAGAAGGATTTTCTAGCATGGCATCCCTAGAAGTTTTTGCTTTTCATGTTAACAATCCCCAACAACATCAATGGCTTTCAGATACCGTTCAATATGTAGCTCAGAAACACGTTCCTAAATATCTTGAAGATAAGTCGTTTTTGCTTGATATTTATGAAATAATTTTATAAATCATTTTACTTATATTTGAATTTAATCTAAATCTAATTTCCAAGATATCAAAAAGCAAAAATACGTCCAAACAGATTATATATAAATTTTATTTTACATGAAAAGTGATTTAGGCGACATCTAAAAAACAAGATAATTTGGTTTAATAAATGAAAATACTCTCATTAATAATGACTTCATTCTCAACAGAATGGTTTTTTATTAATTTTTATTGCGAAATACTGAACTTTTTTCGTGTTTATATGTAGAGTTGTATCTTTTTTTCAGTAACAAAGGTATTTTGTGTAACTTCAAAAATAATAAACCCGTATTTTGACTGAGAAAAACTGAATTTGTTGAAATTGAATTAGATTGTGGATATAGCTTGTTGAGGATTAACTAGATTTTTAAGTATTGGATTTTACGATTAAAGAGAAAAAATAGTATTTGTATTGAGAAAAAGCTGGGATTATATAACTACTGTATGTCAAAATTGCTGCAAATAAGTTTATTTAGAGTTGATTTGGGGATATTGGCGATCGCCAAGGTGACGTTAATAAAATTAATCTCAAACATTCCACTCCCTTACCACTTTTCCGGCGTTGTTTCATAATCTGCAAAACTTCACTTAGTTCATGACGACGGGGAAATAGCGAAAAAGTCCGCGATGTATCGTATCGGGGAGTTGGTCCCAAAGTTAATTTGAGAAACACAAATTTATCACCATTAGTTGCCATGCCAAAAGCTGTATTTTGAGACTGAGGTGCAGTTAACATATTATAGGCTAATAACTGCGGCAATGCTGCTACAACTGGAATACTGGTACGTTTGGATTAAACTACTAAAATCCCAAATTTTTCTTGTATAACTAAGGTATCAATAAAACTACGAATCGTTTCTTCTGGGTCTTCAAGTTCTAATTCCATACCATAGGGCGAGCGAATTTTGAAGGGTGTATCGAGAAAGCCTGCAACTTCTAACAACGGGGAAACTATTAGTAAATTTACCGTTCCTTCTATCAGTAAACCATCAGCCCGATGGTAATCGTAACGTTGTTTGATCGGTGCAACTCCTGCTTTTTCCGTTTCATTGAGTTGAGGTAAATTTTCTAGCCATTCCGTAAAAAAGTTGCCGTATTCTGCTTGATATAAGTTACAACGAGTTTGAAGGTCATTTAAAGTTTTGATTTTATCGGTAACTGCTGTACTAATAGTCATCTGAATAAATATTGCTGTTTTTTCTTGGTTTAGCAATAGAGTAAACCAAATTCGATGGATTTTCAGTTAAAGTAAATCAACTCTGTTTTATTCCTTGAGAATTGATTTTTTGATCGAAAGTACTTCCCATTTCAAGGAGTTGTTGAATCCGACTCGGATTCTGAAGTGGGTTCCACAGTTGGGTTAATTGTTTCATCTTCGGAAGGAGTTGGTTTGAGTATGGAGGGAACTTTAATTGGTGGTAAACTTAGACCGGGGGAGTCGGAATTTGGAACGTTATCATCTAATGGTGTCGGTGTTTCTTCTGTTGGTGTCGGAGTCTCTTCTGTCGGTGTTGGTGTTGGTGTTGGTGTTGGTAATTCTGGTTCTCGCAACCGAACTCTCAAGATATATTCAGCTTCTTGAATATCTGGTAGATTGTTTAACTCAATAGTATATTTACCAGTAAAAGGTAACTTCCCTTCATAAAAACTGACTTGTCGGGCAGCATTATCAATTAACTCTTGATTTGGACCTAATACTGATAACGATACACCGTTTTCTTCAACTAATATTGCTGTAAAACTTTGTTCTTCTTGACCGTCAAAAGTGTACTGAATAGTTTGATTAGCTTTCAATCTACCTCTAATCGTAGCTGTATTAGAAAGTCCTAGATTCAGCCGCTTGCTAAAAACAACTGGTTCATTATTAGGTGTTGGTGTCGGTGTGAGAAAAGGAGAAGCAAAAGTTTGTGGGGGAGGTGATTGTGTTTGAGAATCGGATGCATTTTGAATAGTTCTAACCAAAGCCCAAGAACCCAATCCCGCAAATGCTATTACAACCGCAGCGATTGCTCCTACAGCCAACGGATTATCTACAACCGAATCTTGTCGTGGTGGTGGAATTACCGGGTCAGGTTGACGACGAGGTGGCTGTACTGGGTCAAGTCTACCACCGACAGCGACTGTCCGCATTCCCGATAAGTCGGGTTTGGCTGCGGTAGGTTGATTTAAAGAATCGAATGCTTCCAAAACCTCCATTACACTTTGATAACGACCACCAGGTTTGTTGCTCAACATTCGATTCAAAATTTGAGCAAATCGGGGATTAACACTCACCCAGCGCTGCCAATTCCAACTTAAGAGGTTGTCATCAAATAATTCCGTGGGTTCCTTGCCAGTAAGTAAAACGATCGCACTCACAGCTAAAGCATACAAATCGCTGCTAGGATAAGCTTGACCCGTTTGAATTTGCTCGCTGGGGCAATAACCTGGTTTCCCAACATAAGTTTCAGGAGTAGTCGATCGCGAACGCAATCGAGTAGCTAATTCTTTAACCACCCCAAAATCAATTAAAACCGGCAATTTATCACTTTCACGCATGATAATATTATCCGGTGAAATATCGCGGTGAATGATTCCCTTACCGTGAATATAATCCAATACTGGTAGTAAAGAGCGCATCAAACGTAACACCTCAGTTTCCGTAAAAGCACTACCTACAGCTTTACGTTCTGCGAGTAAATCGTAGTAAGTTTTTCCCTCAACGTAGTCTTGTACCAAAAATAATCGTTGGTCTTGTTCAAACTTTTCGCGAAACTGAGGAATTTGGGGATGCTTAATTTGATACAAAATAGCCGCTTCTCTAGCAAAAAGTTCCTGTGCTTTTTCCCAAGCAGAGGTTCCTGTAGCATTGGGAATTAACTCTTTAATGGCGCAAAGTTCGTTAAAACGTCTTTGGTCTTCCGCTAAATAGGTTCTACCGAATCCCCCTTGACCCAAAATTTTAATAATTTTATAACGATTTTGTAATACAGTGTCGGAGCTAATTGGTGGTTGCATAATCTAATGATTTTTATGTTGTTTAAATAGGGAGTAGGGAATTATAACCTTTAACCTTTAACCATTTTGTCTAATTTCCCAATGGGTCAAAAGATAAACAAGCTACCTTTAAGAAAAAATTAAGTTTAAGGGAATTAGAGGTAAAGATAATCACTTATTATTTTTAAAATAGAATATAAATACATATTTTAGAAAGATGATATATATTTAGAGGTGTTTTTTGTCAATTAATTCGACTCAAGTTAACTTAGTATGTGTTCCCTAAAACATTGGCTGTAATGCGAGTATTCATAGAAAATCCTCAAATGTGCTGTTGTTGGTAAGTAGTTGTAAAGAGCTAAATCGACAAGATTGAAAACTGAGTAAAATCGAGCAACTAGGGTATACACGTACTTATGTTGATTATTTTGTCGGATTTAGAACATTAAATCCGATATCTTAAGTTATCCACAAGAGCATTAATATTCTAAAATATTTAATTAGTGTGAAATTTAGATAATATAAGTACTTGTACTCAAAAATACAAACACATTCATATATTAATACATTGGTTGAGAATTAAGTGAATTAACCAACTATTAAAAGTCTCATGGTATTTTAAGTGATAAATAATTACGAGTCAGAGAAGTATAAATTCCAGAAAAATATACTTTAAATGCGATTTTTTTAGTTTGTAAAACCTGTAAAGGTAGGAGGTTAAAGCTCAATTAATATTCATATATAAATTTTCTTTGTTAAAAAAAAACTCAGAATAGGTCTGGTTAAAGTAATTAATATCAGTTAAGCTGACAATGGTTTATTTATCATCGGTGAGAAGGAAAATGTTTCAAAATGGATAGTTAGATGGAGGGATGTCTGAGCATATAAATCAAAGTTTTTGCCGAAATAACAATCAATAATGGGTGACTATTTAAGTTCAATAAGTAAAATCTCTAATCATAGGATTGCCATGAATGCACAACAAGGGGCTGCTGTGCTGAGTACTGCCACTTTAAAAATGCAACCAGCAGCAAGCGGACCGACAGATAATCATCGTCTGCGACTGTTCTCTGGTTCTGCTAATGTACCATTATCTCAAGAAATTGCCCGTTATTTGGGTATGGATTTGGGACCAATGATTCGTAAAAGATTCGCGGATGGCGAAATTTACGTGCAAATACAAGAATCGATTCGGGGCTGCGATGTTTATTTAATCCAGCCCTCTTGTCATCCGGTGAACGACAATTTGATGGAATTGTTAGTCATGATTGATGCTTGTCGTCGAGCATCTGCGCGGCAGATAACAGCAGTAATTCCGTATTATGGCTACGCTCGTGCCGATCGAAAAACTGCGGGAAGAGAGTCAATTACAGCCAAACTGGTAGCTAACCTAATTACCCAAGCAGGTGCAAACCGGATTTTGGCGATGGATTTACATTCGGCACAAATACAGGGTTATTTCGATATTCCCTTAGACCATGTTTACAGCGTACCAGTAATTCTGGAATATTTGGCGAGTAAAAACTTGTCAGATATTGTGGTTGTTTCTCCCGATGTGGGTGGTGTTGCCAGAGCTAGGTCATTTGCGAAAAAGCTGAATGATGCACCTTTGGCAATTATTGATAAACGTCGTCAAGCTCACAACGTCGCTGAAGTCTTGAATGTGATTGGTGACGTTGAAGGTAAAACAGCCATCATGGTAGATGACATGATTGATACTGCCGGAACTATCTCTCAAGGAGCGCGTTTACTACGTGAAGAAGGGGCGCGTCAGGTGTATGCTTGTGCAACCCATCCTGTCTTCTCTCCTCCGGCAATTGAAAGGCTTGCTAGCGGTTTATTTGAAGAAGTGATTGTGACTAATACAATTCCTTTAGATGAGAGTAAACGCTTTCCTCAATTAGTAACACTTTCAGTAGCTAATCTTTTCGGAGAAACTATTTGGCGAATTCACGAAGATAGTTCTGTTAGTAGTATGTTCCGTTGAGAAATCAATTTTAAATGAATAAATATCAAGGATGAAGTTAACGGTTGGTAATCTTCATCCTTTATTTTTTATTAATTAGGGAAGAAGTATTTACGATTAAGTTTGTTTTTGAATCTTGATATCTCTTTTTCCCCAAGATTTGAGTGAAGTGTTGTTGATTAAATTTTTTTCCGAGCATTGGCTTCACAAAAAAACCAAACTTCATCAGTTGTATTTTTTGGTCTATTTGTTTGAGCAAAAGAAACAGTAAAATCCATTTCTTCTAAATCATTGTATTCATCATTAAGATATCCTCCTTTTCTGACTATTTTTGTAATTTCTAAATCGATTAAACAATCATTAGACTGAATATCAATTAACTCATCTTTAACTAATCTATTGTTGGTACTAAAATGTATAGTGGTACAAGATGTTTCATCAAACATATGACTTGCTAATTTACTATCATTTAAAGTTTCAAGGTCTACAATAATTTCGTAATGATATCTTTTCATTTGATACTCTCAAGTTGATTTTTAATTTCATATTATTCCAAGAATTACGTTAGCGGCTAGCCAAACTTACTGTAGGCATTGCATGACGCGGCAGGATAATTACTGTCACAATACCAGATTGGTGCGTGATACCACAAGCGTTATATAGCGGTTTTCGGTTGAGTAAAATATATTATTGTGGGGTGGATATCCCTGTCCACCCGATTTTTTTTAACCAATTTTATTCGTATTGCACGCAATTGAAACCGCTATATTTACGTACAAAATCACTCTAAATTTCACACACCCTACAATAAATAAAACATCTGCAAGTTGTGTAAGTCCATATTTCTTAAACATCAGAAAAATATCAAAAATTATATCAAGAAAAAGTGCGTTACACACTTCAAAAAACAACCTATGCTTCTGGTATATGTTGTCGAATAATTTTTTGTAAATAACTCATATCTTCTAATGATTGAGGTGCTGGATAAATCGGACTATTTGGATTTGAAAACTTATCTAAATAAAATTCAAAAGCTGTATTATCATCTCGATGCTCTAACATATATTGACGTAACTCTTTTCTACTCATTGAGTCAAAATCTGGAGTACTCATTCTACAAACCTCCACTCACCGTTTTCTAAAATTAATAATTCGATTTCTTCTCCAGCCAGAAAATAAACTCTTTTTTTCCTTTCATCCAATCGAATAAGACTAATTGTTTTATATATTCTAGTTATAGAAGCACTAAGGATAAAACAAGTTTTTAGCTGTTCCGTTGTTGGTAATCCTACTATATTCATGGTAAATACACCGCGAAAATTTAGCCACTATTTTTCTTATCCGACAGCATCTATAAGCTGCGAAGGGAAAAAGGTGCGTTACGCTCTGTGACAACACAACGGCAATATTGGGGGAGGAGAATCCACACCCCAATTTTCCTCCCCTACAAGAAAGACGTAGCAATACGCCCCGTCTCTACTTTTAAAACCGCTTAATAATCGCTTCGGCAAACTCGGAACATTTCAAAGGTTCAACTTTCGGTTCCATTAATCTGGCTAAATCGTAGGTAACTTCATTGTTTGCGATCGCAATACCCAATCCTTGCTTAATTAAATCTGCTGCTTCTTGCCAACCCATAAATTCCAGCATCATGACACCGGATAATATCACAGAACCGGGGTTAATTCGATCTAAACCCGCGTGTTTGGGTGCTGTACCATGGGTAGCTTCAAATATCGCTGCATCGTCGCCAATATTCGCTCCTGGCCCCATTCCTAACCCTCCAACGATAGCAGCAGCAGCATCCGATAAATAGTCACCGTTAAGGTTCATTGTTGCCAAAATTGAATACTCATCGGGACGGGTTTGAATTTGTTGGAAAATACTATCGGCAATGCGGTCATTAACCATAATTTTCTCTTTCCATTTACCGTTACCATGAGTTTCCCAAATTGAGTTAAGAACTGTTTCAACTTCCTTGACAATTTGCTCTTTCTTATCTTGTGTCAGGGAATCGTAACCGGGATCAATCATCCGAGCATTTTCTTCAGAAGAAATATCAGATTTATTTTCTTTGTTGCCTAAAATCCAAGATTCCCTTTCGGTAACGCATTCCTCGCGAAATTCTGAAGTTACTAATTCGTAACCCCAATCCCGGAAAGCACCCTCGGTATACTTCATAATGTTGCCCTTATGCACCAAAGTCACCTGCTGCTTTGACTTGGGCAATTGTAAAGCTTGTTTAATAGCACGACGTACTAAACGTTGGGAACCAGTTTTACTAATAGGTTTAATCCCAATCCCGGAATCGAGAGGAATTTGCTTTTTACCATGTTCGGGAGTTGCGGGAATCAATTCTTCGTTGAGCAATTTAATTAGTTTGTTGGCAATTTCATCACCTTGTTTCCATTCAATTCCTAAATAAATATCCTCAGTATTTTCACGATAAACTATCACATCAAGTTTCTCCGGATTTTTGTGAGGTGAAGGAGTTCCGGGATAATAGCGACAAGGACGTACACAGGCATAAAGTTGAAAAATTTGCCGTAAAGCTACATTTAAAGAACGAATTCCCCCACCAATGGGAGTTGTCAAAGGTCCCTTAATAGCAACACCATACTCTTTAATTGCCGTCAAAGTATCTTCGGGTAAATACTGATAAGTGCCGTATAAATCGCAAGCTTCATCACCCGCGTAAACTTTAAACCAGCTAATTTTGCGCTTATCGTTATAAGCCTTGGACACAGCAGCATCCAAAACTTTTTGTGTAGCGGGCCAAATATCAATACCCGTACCATCACCGCGAATAAAAGGAATAATCGGGTTATCGGGAACTTGTGGTTCACCGTTGACAAAAGTAATCTTTTCTCCACTTGTGGGGGGTTTAATTTTTTCGTACATGACACACTCCTTTGGGATTAAACAACAAGATTTTTAGCTTAGTCAATTTCTACCTGAAAAGAAAATTTACAGTTAGAAAGACTAGCAAATTTTGTTTGATCTTGCTTTTATTAAACTAAGATAAAATTTTTGATGCAATTTTTAAGTTCTGTGTTAATGCAATCATGTAGAGGTGCATTTCTTGAATATACAGCAAAATTGTCAAATAGCTCAACAAAAAGCTAGGCTGGAAAAAAGTTATGAGCATAATTTATCAGTTCGTGAGAAAATATTTTACTAGAAGGGAAAGATACAGGTAAGCTATAGCAGCATAATATTTTTTAAAGAGGTGCGATTATTCCTCCTTAAAATGGCTATCAGTCCAAAACTGTCTTTGAAGAATAAAAATAGCCGTTTCTAACCCTAAAACTTCTTCATTATTATATTAATTGAATTGCGTTCCACGATAAAAAGCATGACAGACCCAATGATTCAAAACAGCACTAGTAACAGTGATTTCGACTTTCTTCTGAAGCAGTTAATCGCAGGGTCTGAAAAAAAACAGCAGGAATTAGTGGAAAAACTGGCGATTTCTGGGACAGAAGGATTAAAGGTGCTGATGGAGTTTTTATCGAAGCGTCGGGATGTTGCAACAAATTTAGTAGACGGTAAGGTGTATCAAATTCTTTATCAATCGGATTTTCCCGAAACTAAAGAATTTTTACAAATTAACTTTCCCCAAGGGATTATACCACTAAAATCGGATTGCAATATCGATTACACCCAACTGCAAAAATTATTAGCAAACCAAGATTTTCAAGAAGCCGATCGTTTGACACTCCAAAAAATGTGTGAACTTTCCGGAGAAGAAGCGTTAAAAAGAAAATGGCTGTATTTTACCGAAGTCGAAAAATTTCCCGTTACTGATTTACAAACAATTAATAATTTGTGGTTAATTCATTCTCAAGGTAAATTTGGCTTTTCCGTACAGCGGGAAATCTGGTTGGGTTTGAGAAAAAATTGGGAAAATCTCTGGGTAAAAATTGGTTGGAAAAATGGGAATAACTGGACACGCTATCCCAATGAATTTATCTGGAATTTAGATGCACCTAAAGGTCATTTACCTTTATCAAATCAATTGCGTGGTGTCAGAGCAATTTCCTCTTTGTTGTCTCATCCGGCTTGGGAAAAGTAATTAAATTAAAAGTGAAAAGTGAGGAGTTAATATTATTACAGATAAATAATGTAGAGACGTTGCAGTGCAACGTCTCCTAGAATTTTTATAAGTACAGATAATTCAGCAAAATGATATTAGAAATGATGAATAATGATAAATACAAGTAAACAAGAATTTTATGTAATTATTGAGCGGGATGAAGATGGATACTATGTTGGGGAAGTTCCGCAACTTAAAGCTTGTTATTCTCAAGGAGAAACAATCGATGAGTTGATGAAAAATATTAAAGAAGTTATAGAACTTTGTTTAGAAGAAAATAAATAATTTTTTTATACTCAATTACCAATGACCAATTACCCATTCCCAATCCAAAATTAAAATGGCAAACGTTACCCTAGAAAACATCAAGCGTAAATTTAACAACGTCACGGCTATCGATGACATTACATTCACGATTCCTGATGGTGAGTTTTGGGTTTTGGTAGGTCCTTCGGGATGCGGGAAGTCTACTATTTTACGAACTATTGCGGGTTTAGAATCTGCTACATCCGGTAAACTTTTTATTGGGGATAAGTTGATGAATAATGTCCCTGCAAGAGCGCGAGATGTGGCGATGGTGTTTCAAAATTATGCCCTTTACCCCCATATGAGTGTGGCGGAAAATATCGCTTTTGGGCTGAAAATGCGGAAATTTGACTCGAAATTGATTCGAGAAAGAGTAGAAACTGTAGCGCGATCGCTATCCTTGGAACACCTACTCGATCGTAAACCCAAACAACTCTCAGGGGGACAGCAACAACGGGTAGCTTTAGGAAGGGCGATCGCTCGTCAACCCCAAGTATTTTTACTAGATGAACCGTTGTCAAATTTAGATGCACAGTTACGAGATGATACGCGGGCTGAGTTAAAAGAGTTGCATCAAGACATTGGTATTACTACGGTATATGTCACCCATGACCAAGTAGAAGCAATGACCTTAGCGGATAAAATTGTAGTGCTGAGTGGCGGACGTATTCAACAAATTGGCGAGCCACAAAGTATTTACGCTCATCCCATTAATCGGATGGTGGCAACTTTCTTAGGAAATCCACCGATGAATATTATACCGGCGAAGTATACCGCTGCGGGTTTTGATATCAACGGACAAATTTTAACTATTCCCAGCGATTTAAAAGATAAGTTGCGTTTACCAGAAGGACAAACTTTTGATTTAGGTATTCGTCCAGAAGATATCCGAATTCAGAATCAATCTCAAGGGGAGGTTTTACAAGTAGAAGTAAAATTAGTCGAACCCTTGGGAAGAGAAACCTTGATTCGCGTCACAGTACTCGGTACTGGAATAATATTAAACGTGCAAACCAGTGGAAATATCCGTTTGAGTCCTGGTGATAAATTGAATTTACAATTAGATTTGCAAAAATTATTTTTATTTGATTCTGTTAGTGGGGATAAATTGTATCCGTCAATTAGTTGACAGTGGACAGTTGACAGTTGACAGTTGACTTCTAACCTATTGCCTCTTGCCTTTATATTTGTATTTTATAGACTTGCATTAGATAAGTTTTATATTTAATCTTTTTGTATCTAGCTATTAAAAGAAATTTCTTTAACCCACGCAGATGGGTTTTGTTTGTGTAGTCGCGATTTCAATCGCCATATGTAGCAAATTTAAGTTGAGTCCAATACAGTAAAACCTCACCCCCTTCCCCTCTCCTTGATAAGGAGAGGGGAAGGGGGGCGGGGTGAGGTAAAATTTGTATTCCACTCAAGGGAAAACCGCTATATACAAATCAACAACGCTAATTACACTAATTTATATTAAAACTTATGCAACCAAAATCGAATAATTTACTCAAATTTATTCCTTTAATCGGCGGTATTGTTATAATTTCTACTGGTTTATTAGCTCTAAATTTTTATTCTAAAAGTGAAAATAAAGATGATTCTCTAGTTTCTGTAGAAAAAACAGTATCTCCTTTAAATTTAGAGCAATTTTGTCAAAAATATCAAACTGTAGATAGAAATTTACAACCTTGGAATCAGGAAAGTTTATCTCAACAACAAGTGTTGGTAAAAACACAAACTGATGTTGATGTTCCTCTTGCCTTGAATGCCGTACCTTTACCAAATATTAAAGATGAAGCGAGAAAAGCTAAAGTCCCGATAGCAATGTATCACGATATTTTGCCGAAAAAAGAAGTATTTTTTGATGTTACCCCAGAAGAATTAGAATCTCATTTTGAATTAATTAAATCTAAAGGTGTAACTCCCATTAGTTTAGACCAATTAATTATTCATTTACGTACCGGAATTCCATTACCAGAAAAGCCGATTTTACTATCATTTGATGATGGTTATGGTGGTCATTATGAATACGTTTATCCATTACTTAAAAAGTACAATTATCCGGCAATTTTCTCAGTTTATACCAAAAATATGGGAATTAATACAGGTCGCTCCCACGTTACATGGGAGCAACTGAAAATAATGGCTGCTGACTCTTTAGTAACTATAGCCGCTCATAGTAAAACCCATCCACCAGATTTAACTAAGTTATCTGATGAAGAACTTGTTCCAGAAATAGTAGAGTCTAAGGAATTACTTGAAACAAATTTGGGTACATCAATCCGCTACTTTACCTATCCTACTGGTAAAAATGACGAGCGAGTGAGAAAATTGGTACAAGAAGCTGGATATATCGCAGCTTTAGCAATGAACGACTTGGATGAAATGTTTGCTGGAGAGTCAGAGAATTTGTTAACTATCGGACGCTTTGGACAATCTCGTTTGCAAGAAATGGTTGATAAAGCTTCGGGAGGAAAAGCAATTTCTTGTTCGGAATATTTACAGTCAAAATCACAGCCAATCCCGGAAAGCTGATACTTCATCGACACCAATTTCAAAGGTTGTTGCTTTACCAGGAGGTGGATTTACCCGGATTATCGCACTGGAAGCAAGGGGTTGAAGTTTCATCCCTAATTGCACAATATTGCTCACTATATGCCAGTAAGTTATTATATCTGGACAGTGAATTACTAATGTTAGATATTCGGTGTCAATGGTCAGATACCAAAAACAATTTGATAGTAATGCTTGGGTAATACTGTCACAAGTTTCGTAGAAACATTTTCCGGTACTTCTTTCTAGTTCTAGAAGTAACATTTTGTCGCTTTTTGTTACCTCATTCGGTGGTAAATCATCTGCATGAATGAAGGATTTATTCATAATAATACAAGCCCTTTGTATCTAATCTTAGTTAGGTTAATTGGGCAATAAATTCTTGGTTTTACGTTCAGTTGAAAACGGTTCTGAGTTAGAGAGATAATTATTCCTAGGGAATAAATCGGGTCATTTAATAGAAGACACAATATCGCCAATACTCGCCAATTATTAATTGAACAAGGAATAATTTACTATTACTATTACCCTGAAGTAGAATTTTCAACACCAAATTATTCTATTTAGAAACCCATTGTAAATCCAGCCACATACGCGGATCGGATTCTTTGATCTTTGACATTGGATCACGCAGTAAACGTGAAGCATTGCGAAATACAACCTGGACTAATCCCATGTTTTCCGCAACATCCATGAGTATTTGTTTATGACTTTGTACATAACATATAATGTCTTCTGGACAATAAATTCCTAAGTGTCGTAAACGTTTAGGAGGTCGTCCCCAGTAAGTTGTGATTACTTTCACATAACAGCCATCAAGGACTTCTCCTACTCTTGGATAATACTCATTGATGACTCGAATATATTCCTTAGCAAGAGTCTCTTCGCTAATCATTTGACTACATATTTTTGTAGACTATAAAACATTATTAATATATCATAATATGATTTATAAAAACTATGACTATTGAATGATTTATTATTTATTAGATTTTTATTAATAGTATTTATATTAAATAATAATGTTTGTAAATTAGTAAACCCTAACAGTTAATTTATGGTAGTTGAATTTAGTAATAATAATTAGAAAACAGGAAAAAATAACAGTCAACTGTCAACTGTCAACTGTCAACTTTTATAAATTATCGTGAATTGCGTTCGCAAACTAAAACTTCTGCGATTAATTCAGGTAAATTAGTAAGGTCGGTATATCCTTCACAGCCGCGAATTGGCGAGATAAATGTGTAGTTGGGGTCGCATTCTGCGGTATCGTAAACTTGAAAGTACCACCTATCAGGAAATCCGGCGACAGCGACTTCGATAATATACCAACTTTGACCAATGAGGCGACAATCAATTACTGTAAACCAGTCCTTATATTCATCTGATATATTCCACTCGCTCATCAGAAATTCTAAAGCAATGTGTTGTGCCTCATCTGCCGTCAATAGCATTTTTACTTCTTCTTTGGAACTTGGGGGTAAAATCCTAATTGTTTAGATAATTCTCGTGCAATATGTATTAAAAACTTCGCTCCGTCTTCATTTCCATTATGAGCAAATGATGTTGCAACTTGCATCATTAATTTGATAAATTCTGCATCTAATAGCTCAGAATTAGCTTCTATAAGTTCTGGTTCCTTACCATTAGGACATTTTAATAATTCCTCAATTAAACCGTAATACTGATTTTGACGTTGTTCTGAAGACATCATATTTTTTAACTATTATTACTACTTTTCTAGACTTTGCTGCCATAATTTCTCCAACATTTCTACTTGTTGTTGATGTATATGAGCGCGGTAAACTAAATATCTATCGTACAAATAAATTGTCAAGACCATACAGAATGGTATCAATAAAAAAAGCCATCTCCACAAACGGCGATTTTGGTAGTTATGGAATAAATTTAGTTTTGTTTCATAAGCATTTATATCTAAGTTAGAAAAATCATTGTTTCTCAGCGAATTAGGTTGTATTCCAGATAGGGAACATTCGCTTTTTATACTTTGATTGTATGAATGTATATTCTGCTGAGTTTCCACAAACTTGAGATGTTTTCCCCATACCATACCAAATACCGCTAAGCTGGGAAAAACTATGGTTAGAGTAATTAAACAAACAGCAAATACATTTATAAGTTTTAATTTCATCGTGGCTTTTTCTAATTGCATAAAGTGAAGCCAGTGAAACAGTACATAACTGTAGATTTCCTATACTGTCGTAAGTTTTAATGTTTAACTAATATCTAATATCTAAATTTGTGTAGAAAAATGATTGACACACAGTCTTCTTAGTAGAGGGTTTAAGAAGCCCCCCCGAAAAGACGGGGGGGTAGAGGGGAATCTCTGCGTAAATCCTATAGCTGTTATATCAGTCAGTCTCCAGGTGAGGACTCATAGCGATCGCCCTTGGATTTATTAAATTAATTAAACTTGTACTCAAGGGCTTATAATCTAATCATGGCAAGGATTTAATATTTTTTTTGGGGTATGGGTTCTAGTCTTTTTAGGTAGGGGTGCTAGTATTTATAAACTGGGGTCTATGATTTTTGTACTCAAAGAAAGTTGCTATGGTGTAGATACTCAAAAGCTCTCACACGCTACCATCAGGAAGTAAGATGCCCACCCGTCAAAGTTAATGTGGCGGAGTACTAGTGGTTTGTCCCATTAAATATGACTGGTTTTAACCGCAACCCGTCGGGGGTTATAAACCCCCGTCTAATAGACATCTCCGGAAAAGATGTAGAGACGGGGCGTATTGCTACGTCTCGACAAAGATTCTGGACAACGCATATTGATATTTTGCACCATAGAAACCTATCGTTAAAATAATTACTAATTGTTTGACTTCGTTTTTACCCGCCTGGGACTGCAAGTAAGAGTCTGATAGCAGAAGTCCATTAAAATGGACTAAAAATATTACAGCTTTACGTTAGTTATATTTTTATTTATATTTTTGATTATCTAGCTAATTATGCGGCTCTGTGCAAGATATAAGCATAATTAATTTTCACCAGATGTCTACTGAAACAATGTAGAGACGCGATATTATTATCGTGTCTCTACAATCCCGCAGAATTAATGTGGTGAAGTACTAGTTACATTCCAAAGAAGCACGAGTTGCAACGCCGGTTTTTGGATTAACACCACTTGCGGCTTCACAGAGTTTTTGAACTTCTACGCGGTCTAAAATAGCACCACTAAAATCAGCGCCGGTAATGTCAACATTACGAAAAATAGAACGTAACATCATTGCATTAGCAAAAATTCCATCGCTCAAGTCGGCATCACTAAAGTTTGTTAAATAAGCTATTCCATCCGTGAAATCAACACCATGCAAATTGGAATTTTGTAATAATGAACCGTTAAAAACAGCACCGCGCATATCGGCGTTACTAAAATTAGTATTTTCTAAATTGAGAGTAGTATACTCCTGTCCCACTAAACTTTGACCGGATAAATCCTTACCAGATAATTCATTACCAGCCGCACGTGAAATACTCGAAGAACTTGCAGCTTCTGCTGACAAAGGATAGAACAACACAACAATAACTAAAACCAAGCTAGCTAGTACTTGCCAAAATTTCATAATCTCTACTTTATAAAACTCAATACATCCACATTTAACCATAATTCATAGATGGTAGTTAGTGGTTAGTAGTTAGTGGATAAACAACCATCAACTGTCCACTGTCAACTGTCAACTGTCAACTAACTCTTGTAGGATATTTAAAGATGTTGATCAAAAAAAGCTTTATTTATCTGTGGCTAATCAAGAAGAAATCGCAATGATTGCGCGATCGCCTTTATTTGCAGTTATACAAGAGTTGAAAGCACGGTTTACCAATTTTGGTGGCTGGGAAATGCCGTTACAGTTTTCTGGTATTACAGCAGAACATGAGTCTGTGAGAAATGGTGCTGGAATGTTTGATATTTCCCACATGGGGAAGTTTAGTTTACAAGGTAAAAATTTAGTTTCTCAACTCCAGAGTTTGGTTCCTTCCGATTTAAGTCGTCTACAACCAAATCAAGCACAATACACTGTTTTATCAAATCCCCAAGCTGGGATTATTGATGACATAATTTTTTATTATCAAGGTGAAGATAATACTGGTGTACAAAAAGGATGGCTCATTGTTAATGCTGCGACTACAGCTAAAGATAAAGCATGGTTAGTCGAACACCTGGATACTAAACAAGTTGAATTTCAAGATTTATCAACTCAAAAGGTATTATTAGCAGTTCAAGGACCAAAAGCTACTCAAATTCTGCAAAAATTTGTTGAGCAAGATTTAACCTCTGTCAAAGCATTTGGTCATTTGGATGCAACAGTACTCGGTAAGCCGGCTTTTTTGGCTCGTACTGGTTACACCGGGGAAGATGGTTTTGAGGTGATGGTAGAACCAACTGTAGGAATAGAACTGTGGCAAAATTTGCTTACAGCAGGTGTAGTTCCTTGTGGATTAGGTGCGAGAGATACTTTGAGATTAGAAGCCGCTATGGCACTCTACGGACAAGATATCGATGACGTTACCACTCCTTTAGAAGCTGGTTTGAGTTGGTTAGTTCATTTAGATACGAAAGGAGATTTTATTGGACGTGAGGTATTACAACAGCAAAAAGCCATCGGGGTTCAACATAAACTAGTAGGATTAAAAATGCCAGGACGCAACATCGCTCGTCATGGTTATCCAGTATTATCCGCAGGTGAAAAAGTCGGAGAAATTACTAGTGGTACCTTATCGCCAACACTCGGTTATCCTATAGCTTTAGCATACGTACCCGCAGAATTAACAACCATCGGCAACCAATTAGAAGTAGAAATTCGCGGTAAAATCTATCCCGCAACTGTGGTGAAACGTCCATTTTATCGCTCGAAAAGTCGCGTCGGTAAATAAACATGGAGAAACAAGCAGACAAATTACTTGCCTCTGCGTGACTCTGCGCTTTCCTCAGCGTTCCTTTGCGTTTAATCCAAGGATGCTGAATTTCAACCTTAAACCTTTGACCTTTGACCTTAATTGCCGATAATTAATAATTGATAATTTAATTAGTTAAAAAAGAATATGGCTTTTGAATATCCAGAAGATTTGAAATACTTAGACACTCACGAATACGTGCGTCTTGAAGGTGAAAATGCCACAATTGGGATTAGTGCTTTTGCCATCGATCAGTTGGGAGATATTGTATTTTTAGAATTACCACAAGTTGGCGATCGCGTCACAAAAGGAGAAACTTTTGGTACGGTTGAATCAGTAAAAGCTGTAGAAGATTTGAATTCACCCGTAACTGGTACTGTGAGTGAATGTAATGATCCAATGATCGATTCTCCGGAAAAATTAGCAGACGATCCTTATGGTAAAGGATGGTTGATCAAAGTGAAAGTTGACAATCCCAGCGATATTGATGATGCAATGAGCGCAGAAGAGTATAGTTCACAGGTGGAAGGGGATTAAGGGGATGGGGAGATGGGGGGAAAAATAAATAATAACTGTCCACTGTCAACTGTCAACTGTCAACTAATTTCTGCCACTGTTTGTATAATTGTTGCAAAATATTAATTAGTAACGTGTGGAGACTAATTAGTTAGTGGTGATTTACGCCCCTCGTACCTCGTCTAATGATCAGCAAATGGTTGAAAACAATCAATCATTAATTTCTTTTGCACAAAGGCATATCGGAGTATGTTCTGATGATGTCGCAAAAATGCTGAAGATTTTGGGTTTTGATAATCTGGATGAATTGATTGATCGAGCAGTTCCCCAAATTATTCGTACTGATGGTGATTTGAGTTTACCAGCAGCCGAAAGCGAATATGCTGCTCTAGCACAGTTAAAAGAAATTGCGTCCCAAAACCAAGTTTTCCGTTCGTTTATCGGTATGGGGTATTACGACTGTATTACTCCGGGGGTAATTCAACGGAATATTTTGGAAAACCCCGGTTGGTATACTGCTTATACTCCTTATCAAGCGGAAATTGCTCAAGGAAGACTCGAAGCGCTGTTGAATTTCCAAACTTTAATTATCGATTTAACGGGTTTGGAAATTGCTAATGCTTCACTGCTTGATGAAGCGACTGCTGCTGCGGAAGCAATGAGTATGAGTTATGGTGTTTGCAAAAATAAAGCAGATACTTTCTTTGTTTCCCAAGAATGTCACCCCCAAACAATCGCCGTGTTACAGACACGGGCAGAACCTTTGGGAATTAAAATTATTGTGGGAAACCACGAAACTTTTGATTTTTCTGAGCCGATTTTTGGAGCTATTGTTCAATACCCTGCTACTGATGGTGCAATTTACGATTATGGCGATTTTATCGAAAAAGTCCATGAATCGGGAGCTTTGGTAACGGTAGCAGCTGATCCTTTAAGTTTAACTTTGTTAACTCCACCAGGAGAATTTGGCGCTGATATCGCTGTTGGCAGCACTCAAAGGTTTGGTATTCCCTTGGGGTTTGGGGGACCTCATGCGGCGTATTTTGCAACCAAAGAACAGTATAAACGGCAAGTTCCAGGGCGAATTGTTGGTTTATCAAGGGATGTTCAAGGTAAACCTGCATTGCGTTTAGCATTACAAACCCGCGAACAGCACATCCGACGCGAAAAAGCAACTAGTAATATCTGTACTGCACAAGTATTATTAGCGGTAATGGCAAGTATGTATGCGGTTTATCATGGACCTGATGGAATTAAGAAGATTGCTCAAAAAATCCATTTTTTAACTGTCAAATTAGCTGAAGGACTCAAAACCCTTGGTTACAATATTGACGATGAATATTTCTTTGATACACTGCGAGTCAATTTAGGAAGCTCTAGTAAAGAAGAGATTTTACAACGTTGTCAAGCTCATAAAATCAATCTCCGGATTTTTGATGATAATTCTCTGGGAATTTCTTTAGATGAAACTAGCACAGAAAGGGATGTATTAGATTTATTAGAAATTTTTCTTCCTGACGGGAGACGCAGCGCTAACGACTTAGAAAACCAGTCAATTTTTTCTTGGGAAGAGTTAAAAAATCTAAAATCCAAAATCCAAAATCCAAAATTTCTCAGAAAAACTGACTTCCTAACTCACCCGGTATTCAATCGTTATCATTCAGAAACCGAATTATTGCGCTATCTGCACAAACTGGAAACCAAGGATTTATCGTTAACAACATCGATGATTCCTTTGGGTTCCTGTACGATGAAACTGAACGCAACAACCGAAATGATACCAGTAACCTGGGCGGAGTTTGGTAAAATACATCCTTATGCTCCCTTATCCCAAACGCAAGGTTATTTGTTGTTATTTGAACAACTGGAAAAATGGTTGGCAGAAATCACAGGTTTTGCGGGAATTTCCTTACAACCGAATGCTGGTTCTCAAGGTGAATATGCGGGGCTTTTGACAATTCGGAGATATCACGCAAGTCGTGGAGAAACCCATCGTCATATTTGTTTAATCCCAAATTCTGCTCACGGTACCAATCCAGCGAGTGCAGTAATGTGCGGCATGAAAGTTGTTGCTGTGGCTTGCGATAATGACGGTAACATTGATATCAATGACCTCAAAGAAAAGGCGCAAAAACACGCAAACCAACTAGCAGCCTTGATGGTGACATATCCTTCCACTCACGGTGTATTTGAAGCAGGAATCAAGGAGATTTGTCAAATTGTTCATAGTCACGGTGGACAAGTTTACATGGATGGTGCCAACATGAACGCTCAAGTTGGGATCTGTCGTCCGGGTGATTTTGGTGCAGATGTGTGTCATTTGAATCTACACAAAACCTTCTGTATTCCCCACGGTGGTGGTGGTCCAGGGATGGGACCAATCGGCGTAGCGTCTCATTTAGTACCATTTCTTCCGGGGAATCCCGTAACTGGGAATGTGGAAGAAAATCCAAAATCACTTGGTGCAGTTTCCGCAGCGCCTTGGGGTAGCGCTAGTATTTTAGTGATTTCCTGGATGTACATCGCCATGATGGGTGGAGATGGCTTAACTCAAGCAACCAAAGTCGCTATATTAAATGCCAATTACATCGCTAAAAGGTTAGAACAGCACTATCCCGTGTTGTATGTAGGTAAAAATGGTTTAGTGGCTCACGAATGCATCTTGGATTTACGTTCCTTAAAGAAAACGGCAAATATCGAAGTTGATGATATAGCCAAACGCTTGATGGATTATGGTTTTCATGCTCCTACAGTATCATGGCCCGTAGCTGGTACAGTGATGGTAGAACCTACTGAAAGCGAATCTCTTGAGGAATTAGATCGATTCTGTGATGCGATGATTTCCATCCGCGAGGAAATTGCTGAAATCGAAGCGGGTAAGGTGGATGCTGAAGATAATCTGTTGAAAAATGCACCCCACACCGCCCAAAGTTTAATAATAGGTGAATGGAATCATCCCTACACCCGTGAACAAGCTGCTTATCCCGCACCTTGGACAAAAGAACATAAATTCTGGGTTGCTGTAGGGCGGATTGATGCTGCTTTTGGCGATCGCAATTTAGTATGTTCTTGCCCTTCGATGGAAGAATATTCGGAATAAGTCAAAATATAGAAGTCGGGTTTTTAGGATAAATATCTGTTAGAAAACACAATGATTATAAAAACCCGACTTCTTACCCAACTAAACCAACCAATTCCTAATTTTTGCGGAAGCGAAGTCAATAAGACTAGTAGCTAATATAAGAATAATTAGTATTGCACAAACTTTTTGATATTCAAAAGAACCAAAACTTTGATATAAAGAAACACCAATACCCCCAGCACCGACAATTCCTAAGACGGAAGCGGAACGGACATTAGATTCAAAGCGATACAAGGCAAAAGAAGTCCATAAGGGTATAACTTGAGGAATTACTCCATATATTACTTCTTGCATTTTACTTGCACCAGTAGCACGAATTCCTTCTACTGGACCTGGTTCTATTGCTTCAACTGCTTCAGAAAATAATTTACCTAAAGCTCCAGCAGTATGTATAAATAAGGCTAGTATACCTGCAAACGGTCCTAAACCAACAGCGACTATAAAAATGAGTGCAAATACTAATTCATTGATAGCTCGCATTGCATCTAAAATACGCCGCGTAGGTTGAACTACCCACACCGGGAAAATATTATTTGATGCCAAAATTGACAGGGGAATTGCAGCAACAGCAGCTAATAAAGTTCCCCAAATTCCCATTGATATAGTAATCAGTGTATCTTCTAAATAAAGTTTCCAAAAAGTAAAATCTGGTGGAAAATACTGTTTGATATAGTTAGCGATTCTAACAGTACGTTCTGGCTCAAGAAATAAGAATAAATTTAGCTCACTTTGTACAGCGGAAAAAATCAAAATTGCAATAATCGCAATTAGGAATAAAATTCTAATATTAGTAACTAGTTTTGCTTCTTGTTTTAACATTGCTATTACAGCAGGAGAAGCATTAATCTTTTTGGGGAAATTGTCTGTGGGTTTTTGTTGATTCATCATGGATGAAAGTAGATTAAGTGAATGATTTTATTGGAAAATATTAAAGATTATCTAAAAGTCTTTTAAACGCAGAGGAACACAGAGGTTTAATTTCGATTCGATGATTTTTTTGCAAAAAGAATCTAATTCGTAATCCCTAATTAAAATAATTAGAATAATTAAAATTAGGAATTACGAATTGTTAATTAATAATTACTTCTGAAGTTCCTTGAGTTGCTGATTAAGTTCTTCAAGTTGCTGTTTTTTATCTTCTTCTTTCAAGTCTTTGTTGGACTCAACTTCTGCAATTTTTTTGGCAGTTTCTAATTCACGAATTGTATTCCAAACTGCATCATTTGCGGGAATAAATTCTTTCCATGCTAATGGTGCGAGAACTTTTTCGTCTTTAAAGTTATAGAAAAAATCTCTAATTTTCTGCTTAACTTCTTCTGGTAAATCCTTACGATAAGCAATCGGATCAGTAGGAATTAATTCTGATGTCCAGATTACTTCAATGTTCTTACGAGCTTCAGGGTTAGTTTCTTCTAAACGCTCCAAAGATTCGTTATTATTAGTAGCAACATCTACTTGATTATTAGCTACAGCTAAAGCAGTTGCTTCATGACTACCAGAAAATATTAAACGCTTGAAGGCTTCTTTTGGATTAACATTATTCTTGGCAAATACATAGTAACTGGGAACCAAAAAACCAGAAGCAGAATTGGGATCGTTGAATGCAAAAGTGAGGTTCTTAGAATTTTTAATTACATATTCATCACCTTTGTTTTCACCTAATGCTTTTGCTTCAGCAGCAATTTTGCTATCTTTATTTACAATTAACTGAGATACATAACCTTTGCTTCCATCAGCGTTAACAGTCTGAGTGAATGCTTCAGCGTTGGATTTTCTTGCAGCTTCAACATAAGCCTTACCACCGTACCAAGCTAATTGAACATCTCCAGTAGCCATTGCTTCTATGACACCAGAGTACTGGGTAACGTAGAAAGGCTTGACGGGAATGCCAATCTCCTTTTCCATTGCTTGAATGAAAGGTTCCCAGAGTGGCTTTTGATTAGACTGGGATTCTGTGGAGATGATGCCAAATTTAATTTCTTTGACATCTAAAGCTTGCTGAGTACCGTTATTAGCATTACAAGCAGCGAAAATTATGACACCTGTTAAAGCCAGTGCGAAAAAGCCAAAGCGTTGAAGCAAAGAACGTCTCTTCATTGTTTATTCCTAATTTATTTTTCCAGCTTAAGTATTATTACGCAATTTTATTTCTTCGCTTGGACAATAATTACGGCAATTCGCCGTGTCCTCTCATCACGATTTCTTCTACTGCTGCACCATAAATTTCTTCGAGTTTAGCGTTATCCAGTTCTACGGTTGCACCATCAAACATTACTCTACCTGCTCTCAGAGCAATAGCACGGTCATAATAACTACGTACTATTTGAATTTGATGTAAAGAAGTTACTACTGTAATTCCACTTTGTCGATTTAGTTCAACTAATAATTCCATCACCTTACGGGAAGACTCTGGATCTAAAGAAGCGATGGGTTCATCTGCAAGAATGATTTTGGCTCCTTGTACCAAACAACGGGCTATCGCCACTCGTTGCTGTTGCCCTCCGGATAACATGGAAGCCCGTTTGTAAGCTTGTTCGAGGATTCCTACTCGTTCAAGTGCTGCGAGTGCTTGTAGTTTTTCTTCTTGGGTAAACAGATGAAGTATTGAACGTGCTAAGGATAATCGCGATAGATTGCCAACGAGAACATTTTCAATTACACTTAGGCGATTTACCAAATTAAATTGCTGAAAAATACAGCCAATTTGACTTCTTAAAAACCTAATTTTTGAATGAAAATGTCCGTCGTTTTGTAAAGCTGTTCCAAAGATAGCAACACTACCAGAATCTCCACTTTGCAAACCATTCATATGGCGTAACAATGTAGATTTACCGGAGCCAGAAGCACCAACAATGGCAACCATTTCACCTTCTTTGATAGTGCAGGATACGTTTTTGAGTGCGGGTTTACCTTTGAAACTTTTCGACAAGTTAGTAACTTCGATTGCAACCGTAGTAGTCATTTTTTCCAATTTAGGTGTGTCTAACTGAGAAATCGCCACTAATTATTAATCTGAGCTAGTCTGAGGCTGCAAGTGTGTGTGTAGAGCAAGTGAAGTTAGTCAAAAATAATTTGATTTTTTTGTTTATAACTCTTGACATTAAACTATAGTTGTGGTTTTTAAAAACAACTTGTTCTACAACAGTTATAAACTTTAGCCCCCAACGTTTTTCACTTTAATCTTTATTGGTTAAAAACAAATTATATTCTTTAGGTTTTATTATTAATTTTTTGCGGATGATACACAAAGTCGAATTTTAATCTAGTACAGCATGGCGTAAATATCTATACCATTTCAAACCGAAATTTTAGTCCTCTTAAGAGGACTTAGACTATTAGACAGGGACTTATAGTCCCTGGCGGGTTAGATATTTACGATAGTATATTTATGTACGCCGAATGGTACTAGTGCTTTGTCCCATTGGTTTTGACTGGTTCGTTTTCTCCCCAATGTCGGGAGACGTTATGTATAACGCAATACGGTTCAGTTAAAGCCAAAAACCTTGATATATGTAGGTTGGGTTGAGGAACGTTCACCGCTAGGTGTGCCGGAGGCACAACCCAACCGAAAGGCGGGTTTGTTGGGTTTCGCAGAGCCTCAACCCAACCTACAATTTTCCTTAACTGAACCGTATTGCATTATAAGTCAGAGCCTTGCAACGATAAATAATCAATCTAGAGCCTATCTATAATAAATAATTAGTATTAATTACTTAAATTCATTGTCTATTAAAATATTAACTAATAGTATCTAATACCTAATATAAAATAATTTGTTTTTTTTGTTTGAATGTTCTCAAACATACACCCAAAGGTAGATGATATCTGATAGATTCAGTACAGATAGCTCAGGGAAGGAAGTTAACGATAAAGCCTGATGATAAGCAGTAAATCCTAGTAAGGTAAATGACTCCACGATTAGGTATAAGCAACGGTTTGAATGAGGCAGTCGGAGAGGGAGTCGGAAAGAATCAAGGGTGGATACTGTATTAGGCAAAAGTTATTGTCTCAGTAATTTCAACAGAAGTAAAGTTCTATTCTTGACGCTATGAAAGTGGCGTTTAGAGCAAGTAAGCATTTACTACACTCTATAGTCTTTAACCCAATGTTTTTTATAGACAATGGTGTTAAATGAACGGGAATAAATTGTCTGCAAATTTGCAGCTTCTTGGTAATTTACTGATGCTACATCCAACGTGAGATATCTACCAAATTAAATATTAGTCAGGAAAGTTAAGACCGGCAAGTTGAGAGATTCATCTAGACCGCAGAAAACTTCCCCAAATTCCAATAGTGTGAGGAGACAAATTAACATGGCTAAGCTTTTGTTCAACGTGTTGAAGCTAAGTCCAATCGTTGTTGCTGCAACATTGTTCGTTTCCAACGGTGCTTTCGCCTCTGTTGAGAAAGTTACTTCCGTTGATGAATTAGCTCAGGTAACTTCCGTTTCTCAGTTGTCTGACGTACAGCCTTCTGACTGGGCTTTCCAGTCTGTTCAATCCTTGGTTGAACGCTACGGTTGTATTGCTGGTTATCCCGACGGTACTTTCAAAGGAAACCGCGCTTTAACTCGTTATGAGTTTGCTGCTGGTTTAAATGCTTGTTTAGAGCGCATTACCCAGTTAATTGCTGCTGGTACCACCGTTCTACCAGAAGCTGATACAGAAGCTATCGACAGACTCAGTGAAGAGTTTAACGATGAGTTGATTGGTATAGTCGATAGAATTAATGGCTTAGATGCTCGCGCTGCTAAAATCGAAGCTAACCAATTCTCTACTACTGCTAAGTTGAAAGGTGAAGCACTCTTCGCTGTTTCTGATTCTTTTGGTGGAACAGATGGAGACAAAACCAACACAGTTTTCACCAACCGTGTTCGCTTGGGTATTTCCAGCAGCTTCAACGGTAAGGACAATTTGTCTCTTCGTTTGCAAGCTCGTAATACTCCTAGCATTAAAGATGGCGGTAGCAACATGACTCGTCTGGGCTTTGATGGTGTTACCACTGGTGGTAACAATGTCGAAATGGACAAGTTAAGCTACTCCTTCAAGCCTAGCGACAAACTCAGCGTTAAGATTGACGCTGTTGGCGCTGAAATGAATGACAACGTTAACAACTACAACCCTGTATTGGCTAGCAGTGGTGGTGGTGCTATCTCTCGTTATGGACGCTTCAACCCCATCTACCGTGTAGCTGGTGGTCAGAGTGCTGTAACTGTTAACTACGGTAAAAGCAACTCTGCTTTGCGTTTGAACGCTGGTTATGTTAATAACAACGCTACCGATACCGCTAAAGGTATTTTCGAGGGTGATAACACCTTCTTCGGTCAGGTTGATTTGAAACCTACCAAGAAGCTCAACGTTGGTGTAGCTTATGCTCGCGCTTACCGTAGTGGTGGTAGCGGATTACTTGGAAGTACTGGTAGCGGAAATGCTAACAAGCCCTTTAGTGGTGCACCTACTACTGCTAACGTTTACAGCTTATTAGCTAATTACCAACTCAACAAGAAGACTACTCTTGCTGGTTGGTATGGTTTCGCTGATGCTGACGCTGGCGCAAACGATGCAAATATCAACTACTGGGCTGCTAGCTTAGGTGTCAAAGACTTTGGTGCTAAAGGTAACACCTTGGGTCTAATCTTTGGTCAGCCTCCTAAAGTAACTGGTGGTAAAGGAACTTTCAACGAAGATAACGGTACTTCCTACCACTTGGAAGGTCTTTACAAGATGAAAGTTAACGACAGAATCGACGTTACTCCTGGCTTGTTGGTTATCTTCAACCCAGAGCATAACAACACTAAAGACACCGTTTATGTTGGTACACTACGTACCACCTTCAAGTTCTAATTGAACTTAGTCTAATCTAGAGGTGCGGCGCTGCCGCGCCTCTATAGCCCTTTTCGGTTGAGTGCAATACACTTCGTAGAACCTCACCCTGTCTCCGGCTTCCCTCTCCTTACTAAGGAGAGGGATTGAGGGTGAGGTTTTATATTTAATTTGACCCACTTACTTATGACATTAGTCTTATTCGGTCAAGTTAATTTTTAATTTATTAGTAATACTTCTAAAAGTGCAATACAAATTATCTCTTGAACGCTGGTGTTTATTCCGCGAAGAAGGCAGATGTATTGTTTGGAAAACCGAATTTCAATGTTTAATTAAAATTAGAATTTTTTCCAGTTTTTGCTATTCAATAAATAGCCATAAGTATCGGACACAAAGTAATTCGTTTCAAGTTGTGTCCAACGTTTCTTCTCACTCACACGGTAAAGGCATCGGGGACAATCCCATTTATATGCCTTTTTTCTTGTTTAAAATTCTTTATTTAAATAAAATTGGTTAATTTTCATTAAATACCATTCATCCAAATTCTTGGTGAATATCGAAATAAAAGAAGACGTTGCAAAACACCCCGTCTCTACATAATCCAAATATATAGCGGTTTTCACTTGGGTGCAATACAAATTTTACCTCACCCCGCCCTCCGGGCACCCCTCTCCGTATATTAGGAGAGGGGAAGGGGGTGAGGTTTTAGTGTATTGGACTCAACTGAAATTTGCTATAAAATCAAAATAATCCAACCCAAAAATAATGTAGAGACGGGGTGTTTTGCTACGTCTCCCCTTCAGTCCAGATACAACACGACAAATCCCAACTATTTCAACGAGCAATCAATAATTCTTCATTGACAATTAATTTTGATTCGTTCAATTTGCTGGTTGTAATTGGCTAAACATTGTTGTAAATAGTTCCAGGTAACACCTTCTAAACTAGGTAATACCACGTGAGCTTTTCCGACTCGTTCTTCGGGACCTAATCCTACTACTTTCATTCCTGCTGCTAGCCCTGCTTCTATTCCTGCTGTCGCGTCTTCTACAACTATACAGTTATCTGGTGATACTCCTAGTTTTTCGGCTGCGAATAGGAACAAGTCTGGTGCTGGTTTGGATTTTACTACGCTGTACCCATCAGCGATCGCCATAAATTTATCGGCTATTCCCAAGCGTTCGATCACGGTACGAGCGTTTTTACTTGAGGAACCCAAGGCTATCTTAATGCCAGCGGCTTGCAATTCTTGAAGTAAGTCGGCAACTCCGGGAAGCAAGTCTTGGGGTGTGATGGTTTGCATTAATTCTACGTAGTAGTTGTTTTTACGCTCCATCATTTCCTGGATTTGCTCTTCTGTCGCGGGACGACCGTTTAAAATTCCCATTAAGGATTCTCTACGAGGCACTCCTCTTAAGGCTTCGTTGGCTTCTCTGTCAAAGGGAATTGCTTGTTGATCTGCTAACTTTTTCCAAGCTAAGTAATGAAATTCGGAGGTGTCTGTTATTACTCCGTCTAAGTCGAAGATAATTCCTGCGATGGAATTGAAAGCCTCGGAAGGGGAAGTTTGAGAACTAGTTTGAGAAGTGGCAGAAATAGAAGTAGTAGGGGAAAGGGGACTGATTTCAATTTCGTTGTTATCATCTCCTTGATTGGCATTTAAATCTATTTGATACCAGCGATTTTGCCATTTTAAACGGAATTTCAATTGCTTCCAGTGGGAAGGAAGATTGGGATTAGCAATAATTCCATTTTCTGTAATTCTAATTCCCGCGAAACCGAAAACTACTGCTTGCCATACTCCACCGGCGCTGGCTGCGTGAATTCCCTGAGTTGCATTCCCGCGAACGTTGTCTAAGTCTACCAAGGCAGCACGCATAAAGTGGGTGTAGGCAACGTTTGGTTGATTGAGGTCACAAGCTATGATGGCGTTGATTGCGGGACCCAAGGATGAACCATAAACGTGGTCGGTGCGTGGTGTATAATAATCCCAGTTTGCCGAAATGGTTTTTAGGTCGAAACGGTCGCGCAACAAGTAAAATAACATCAATACATCTGGCTGTTTGAGAATCTGGGTAGCTTGGGTTTCTTCAACTCCCAAAACAGCTTGCATTGATTTATTACGGGGTTCGTAATCGTCGAAATTGATGTGTTCTAAATCGTAGAAGCCATCAAATTGTTCGATTAAACCAGTTTTCTGGTCATGATTTAGGTAGATATTATCGGCAATAAAAGCAAAATTTTCCAATCTCTGGGGAACTATATCCAGCTTCGTTGCCAATTGTGCAGCTTTTTCAGGATAATTTATTGTTAACCATTCCCACAATACCCCAACAGTCTGTAAATGCCATCTGACCATGACATTGGTAAAAGCATTGTTATCAACCTGTTCGTGATTTTCATCGGGTCCAATAACGTTAAGGATATCGTATTTTTGCCGTTTTTCGTTCCATGTAACGCGACTTTGCCAAAAAACCGCAGTATCTAAAAATATTTCGGCACCATAATCGCACATCCATTGATTATCGCCGGTATGCTGCCAATACTTCCAAATTGCATAGGCAATATCTGCATTGATATGAATTTCTAAATCACCGCACCAAATACGGACTAATTTACCGTTGGGATCTGGTACCCATTGAGGAGTTACTTCGTCTCCGGTGGTAGCACTTTCCCAAGCAAACATTGCTCCTTTGTACCCCATTGATTGAGCTTTGCGTCTTGCTCCGGGTAGGGTATGGTAACGGTAGTTGAGCAGATTACGAGCTAAGGTTGGTTGAGTAAAGGTAAGTAGAGGAAGGATGAAAATTTCTGTATCCCAAAAGATGTGTCCGCGATATTCAAAACCGGAAAGAGTTTTGGGAGGAATACTAACTTTATCATCGTGACGAGGTGTTGCAGCCAGGATTTGGAAGATATTGTAACGGACGCTCAACTGAGCTTTTTCATCACCTTCAATAATCACATCGCTATCAACCCATACTCTTTCCCATGCTGCAATATGAGTTGCTAGTAAGGTGCTGTAACTTGGTGCTTCTACCAAGTCAATCAAGGCGATTTCTGCTGGTGTTGATGTTTCTCTTGAAGTGTAAACGGTGACAATTTTGTCTACACTGACGGTTTCTCCGGGTTTGATTTGGAATTGCTTTGTGAGTTCGCAACTGCATTCAAATTCACGGGCAAAGGTATCAGCTTCATTTTCTACAACTAACTTTGCTGCCATACTCAATTCAATTTCTGAGTGCAAAGTTTTACCGTGTAACCAAATGATTTTATCCGTACCACCTTCTTTAAGAGTTTGCCAATGTTCGATTCCTAGGGTGTGGGGTTGGGCTTCAAAACCAGCGATAACTTCAACTTCACCTTGGTAATCAATAGAAGTAATTTCACAGCGTATTGCTAAATAGTGTTGACTAGCTAGAGAGACAAAACGCTCAAAGTGCAATTCTACTGTATGCCCTAATGGCGATCGCCAGCGAATATCGCGACTAAGAATACCCAAACGCATATCTAATTGACGCTTGTATGCTAGTATATCACCGCTGTCCATGCGAAAAGCTTCACCAGCAATTTTAATCGTCAAAGGTAGCCAATTGGGACAGTTAACAATTTCGGTTGCTGCAATTGCTACATCGTCATATATACCATTAATAATTGTTCCCGAATGCTCGTGGATATATCCTTCTTCAAAACTACCCCGTACTCCCAAATAACCATTACCAAGGGTAAAAACAGTTTCTTTATGATGTAATTCGTTCGGGTTAAATGTTGTTTCAATAACCTTCCAAGTTGGGTCATGATTAACTTGTTGGGTTTGCCCTGAATTGTTAACTGATATACTTAACATTATCTATAAAACCTCGGCTGCCTTGTACTGTGTTGGGATGGGATGGGATTTACCCAAAATATTCGTAACGATTTAGTTTTTTTCGCCGTTTTACTTAAATGCAGCAAAAATGCTTAGAAGTGGCATTCGTATAAAGTTTCTAATTACAATCTCCCTCTGAAGATAGATTCCCTTAAGAAATTGCTCTCAAACCGAGAAAGCCGCAAAAAGATAGGAATTGTCACATTTGCTTACCAAACGTACAAAAATACACGTTTTGGATACAATTTGTCATAATTTTTCAGAGTCTGGATTGAATAACCGGAATATTTCCCATATGGCTTAAACTATTTGAGTGCCATATTTTTGAATTCAAATTAAGTTGTCGCGCATTTAATTTGTATTTTTCTAGCGGGCTAACAGCCCGCACTACAAGATTTGAATAAAATTTGAATATACAAATTAAAGGCTTTTTAGCTTACCAACTTTTACTTCAACGTTTGACTTCTTTGTACAAACGACTTAATTTGCTGACAAAGAGTTTCGCTATTTTTACTTATTAATCGTGAAGAAACCATTTGAAGAAGTAATCAAACTCAGTAAAATATGTATTCTTAGCGTTGCTACGAATCTGACTTTCACCAGTATGGACTATACGGTAAAAGCGATACCAGCAACTTGCGGCTTTCAACCGATTATGAAAGCCACTGGAGTCAAAGTTTACTACAAAAATCGCCAAAGTAGTAAAAAAGAATATGTAACTGTAATGCAGTCTACAAAAGCGAAGCTACAAAATCTCACTGGTACTGTTTTCAGTATTCCCGCAAGTAGAGTCAGTAAAAAACTACTAACTGAGTTTTGGCAAGACGCTGTTAAGAGTAATACATCAACTCGCAAAGCCAGAGTTGTCATTAACGGGACATTTTTTTCAACCAAACAAGACCCTACAGGAATCGCCTTCGGGTTAAAAGCGCGTGGTAAAATCATTACCTACGGTTACGGCATCGCTAATGAATATCCGGGAGAAATCCGTACCTTTTCTTTCAATCCTTCAACTGGAATTGCCAGCATCCAAGCTTATAATACAGAATCGTTTCGACGCTTTCCGGAAGTAATTGGTGTACTCGATGCAAATGCCAATAAAGCGGCAACACAATACTTACCACGAACTTTTGTCGGGGTGCGAGACGATAACGGGGATAATTTAAATGAAACAGTTATTTTTTATTCTAGTAATCATGCGCGTCAGCTAGATGCAAGCAATGCATTAAAATGTTTTGGTGCCAATACTAGCGCCATGTTAGATGGTGGTGGAAGTACCGGAATTATTGTAGATGGTGAGCCGTTGATAGATACTCCAAGAAAGATTCCTCATGCGATCGCGATTTATGGGGGGATAAGATAAAAACTATCACAGGTGACTTATAAGTACTTGTGCAAAATAAATTAAACATTTCGTTGGGGGGAGGGGAAAGGGAAGAGTCAGGGCTTATATAACTCACGAGTAATTATGTAAATAATGCAAGCCTAACTACTTAAAACCAATAATCGGATGAGGAAAAGCGGATAGGCACTCAGCAAAATGACTGCTGCGGGCTTGCCAAGATATCCTCTAAATGATGCCAATACAATGACTAACACCAGCGATCCCAACATGGCAATCAGCGGGAAATGCAACAGACTCGCATCCACTATTTTTAGGGGACGGACGATCGCAGCAGCCCCTAACGTCATCGTCACATTGTAAGCGAAGGAGCCAACAACGCCTGCAACTGCTGCCTCCGTTGCGCCTCTTCGTGCAGTTGACCAAGCAAGAATCACCAATTCAAAAGCTGTTGCAAAGCCAACTAGCGTAAGTGCAAGTTTTGTTTGAGTCGCTTCAACCTGACTGATTTGACGAACAGCCTCTACAAGCAAAATAGACCCTAAAATCATGCCAAAGAATCCAGAAAAAACTAGAAGTAAGTCTTTCCCAACCCGGTGTTGAATACCTTTTTTTTGCTCAATCTCTAGTTTTTCTGATGCATCTGCGACTTCCCCAGTTTCACCCAAAGCAGGAGGTTTACGTTCAACACACCAAATAACCCCAACATAGAGAACATACAACCCAATCAGGAATAACCCTTCGAGTCGATTAATTTCTCCATCCCAAATGAAGCTAGTAGCGATTACGCCGATTGGCAAGCCGAATAAGGCGTAACGCATAACTCGTTTGTTAAATGGCAAAGGAGCAATCCATGCGCCAACTCCCAAAGCCACCAGGCAAATCGCGATGTTGGCACCCACCACATCACCAAAGGCGATCGCCGGAACATCTCTTAGAGATGCAGCAACAGCCGTAGCTAGCTCTTCGGGTTCTGCTCCAGCCAATAGTAACGCTAGGGCAAATGAACTCACCTGTAATCGCACAGCAGCAGCACCCAGGTGTTCAGCAAACGTTTCGGCTCCCCAAACAATAAACACCACACCGACAACGATCAGCAGTCCCCAAAATAAAATCACAAGTACCTCCAAACGCAACACTTGTTGCATTAAAGCTTGACAGATTTTTAGCTGGGATGCAATACCTGGCAACTTCACCCTTAGCCCTCAACTATAGCGGTAGCCTATTAGGACATTTCCCTGTTAGCCTGTTCTTTTAAGAACAAAATATGATGTTCTAACCAATATGTGAAGCAGCAAAGTAAGTTTTTGTGCAAGTATTTTGGCATAATGTCAGTTATCCCTGCTACAGAATGTAAAATTACATTCCTGTATAAATATCAACTAGCAGCTTGTTGCACAAGTTTTCGCTGTTAGTGATAAAGGAAACTTTTATGAACATTAAAAGGCAATACTTACTTTTGTCGGTAATTGCGGCAGTTATCGTCGCATTTTCTGGATTATTCCTAAATCAAGCAACTTTTTCCACCCAAACCCTATTCGCCCAAAAACCAGTCACCCTCACCGTATCTGCGGCATCTGATTTAAATTACGTATTTAAAGAAATCGGTGCTTTATGGGAGAAAGAAACAGGAAACAAAGTCACCTTTAACTTTGGTTCTACTGGACAACTAGCACAACAGATAGAACGTGGCGCACCTGTAGATTTGTTTGCCGCAGCCAATAAGTCTTTTATCGAATACCTTGACAAAAAAGGACTAATAGTATCCAATACAAAAGCTTTGTATGGAAGGGGGAGAATTACCCTATGGACAAGGGAAGATAGTAAGCTCAATCCCAAGAATATTAAAGATTTAACAAAAGCAGAATATCAGAGAATTGCGATCGCAAATCCCGATCATGCACCTTATGGTATGGCTGCAAGAGAAGCATTGCAGTCGGTGGGTATATGGGATGCTATTAAGCCCAAATTGGTGATGGGTGAGAATATTAGCCAAACAAAACAGTATGGGGAAACAGGTAACGTTGATGTAGCGATTGTTGCATTATCTTTGAGCGTTGATAAACCAGGAAAATGGGGGTTAATTCCCGAAAATCTACATAAACCGATTGACCAAATGTTGGCAGTGGTGAAGAGAAGTAAACATCAGCGACAAGCTCAAAACTTTGCTCGGTTTATCAATGGAGCAAAAGGTAGACCTTTAATGAAAAAATATGGCTTTGTTTTACCTGGGGAGACACTGAATTAATGGATTGGTTTCCCTATGTTTTATCATTGCAAGTGACGGCAATGGCAACGGTGTTATTAGTAATTTTAGGATTGGGAATAGCAATTTTTTTAGCCCGTGTGCGTTTCCCTGGAGAATTAATCATATCCACATTACTGAATTTGCCTTTAGTATTACCTCCGAGCGTTGTGGGTTTCTATCTGTTGTTAGCATTAGGTAGAGGTAGCCCGATACTGGAATGGTTTGGTATAGATATATTATTTACATGGCAAGCAGCCGCGATCGCATCGACAGTAGTAGCTTTACCCCTCATTGTTGAAGCAGCTAGAGCCGCCATTCTCGATGTTAATCCGGAATTAGAAGCCGCAGCACGTACCCTAGGAGATACGGAAATTCAGGTATTATGGCGAGTTACTTTACCTATGGCTCGTTCCGGAATTTTAGCAGGATTTATCCTCGCAGTTGCTAGAGCTTTGGGTGAATTTGGAGCAACGTTAATGGTAGCAGGAAATATCCCAGAACGTACCCAGACTTTACCTTTGGCAATTTACGATGCTGTGCAAAATCAAGAATATGGCAAAGCTAATTTAATGGTATTAGTAATGACCTTTTGGGCTTTTCTACTGCTGCTGTGGGTGCGTCGTTTAGAACAAAGCCGGAAAAAAAGTTAGACAAGCATAGAAGTCGGGTTTTTATACACATTCTCTGTGATTACCGATATTCAGGTAAAAACCCGACTTCTCACCAAACATCAAACATCCTATTCCCTAAAAATGCAACTTTTTGTAGACATTCACAAACCCCTAAGCAGCTATCCCTTAGAAGTGCAATTCAATCTAGAGGGACGAGTATTAGGAATATTGGGAGGTTCAGGTTCCGGTAAAAGTATGACTTTACGTTGCATCGCCGGATTAGAAACTCCCAAACGGGGCAGTATTATCCTCAACGATAAAGTTTTATTTGACTCGAACAAACGGATTAATGTACCAATTCGTTCCCGTCGTGTTGGTATAGTCTTTCAAAATTATGCCCTCTTTACCCATTTAACTGTTGCTGAAAATATCACCTATGGTTTACAGGATTTACCTCTAGCAGAACGTCAACAACGCTTGACGGAACAAGTTAGTAAATTACAACTTTCCGGATTAGAAAATCGTTATCCAAATCAACTATCCGGTGGACAACAACAGCGTGTCGCTTTAGCTAGAGCTTTAGCAGTAGAACCAGAAGTATTACTATTAGATGAACCCTTCTCAGCTTTAGATACCCATCTGCGGCACCAACTCCAAGAACAACTGATTGAGACATTGAGCAGTTATCAGGGGGTAACGTTATTTGTCACCCATAATTTAGAGGAAGTATACGCAATATGTGAACAACTGCTTATAATTTCTCAAGGACAAGTTATTGCCTACAATGACAAACAAAGCATTTTTCAACGTCCAGAAACTTACACAGTCGCACAACTAACAGGTTGTAAAAACTTTTCCCAAGCCAGAACAATTTCCCCGACACAAGTAGAAGCAATAGATTGGGGTTGTAATCTCAAAATTATCGAACCAATACCTAAATCTGATGCTTATGTAGGAATTCGCGCCCATCATTTAAATATTACAAATCACCCCAATGGTGATAATACCTTTCCTTGTTGGTTAGCTCACACTAGGGAAACACCTCATCGGATGACGCTTTATCTCAAATTACATAATCCGCCAACTCAAGCAAACGACTATCACATCCAAGCGGAAGTATTTAAAGAAAAATGGACAACTTTCAAAAATCATCCTTTCCCTTGGTATGTCAAATTAGATCCAATGCGGTTGTTTTTAATGCAAGCATAACACCCATCACACTATGTCTATGATGTCCAATCACAAACGCTTTTTTACTGGGATTGTCTTCTTTGTCGTCACCTTAGTAATCACAATACTAACAGCAATAAATATATCTCCCACTCTGGCACAACAACAAGTATCTCTGACTGTTTCATCACTCTATTTACAAAATACGGATTCCGTATGGCTTCGTAAACATCAGCAAAATTATCAACTAAATCAAAATTATGGCGCAGGGTACATCCGATAAATCTGCTCTCAAATTCGTTGTGATGCTAGGTATCATCAGTCTTTGTGCTGATGCTACTTACGAAGGGGCGCGGAGCATTACAGGTGCTTATTTAGGAGTTTTAGGTGCTAGTGGGTTTGTTGTTGGACTAGTAGCAGGTTTAGGAGAATTAATCGGCTATTGTTTCCGTCTTTTTATTGGTTATCTGAGCGATCAAACTCGTAAATATTGGCGCATCACTACTATTGGTTATGCTCTCAATACCATAGTTGTTCCCATGTTAGCCTTAGCGGGGACTTGGCAAATAGCAGCTTTATTGATGTTGGGTGAACGTACTGGTAAAGCTATTCGTACTCCTCCCAGGGATGTGTTACTGTCTCACGCGGCTTTGAGGTTAGGAGGGGGTTTTGGATTTGGGTTGCACGAAGCACTCGACCAAATTGGTGCAGTTGCTGGCCCATTGGCTGTAGCAACGATGGTTTCCCTTACAGGTGGGTATCGAAGCGGTTTTGTCATTCTGCTTGTACCTGCGGTGGTGGGGATGGTAGTTTTGCTGATTGGACAGAGAATTTATCCCAATCCCCGTGATTTTGAACACCAAACTTCTCAACTAACCAGCAACGAGCTACCTCGTAAATTCTGGATTTATTTAGGGGCTGTAGCATTTATGGCTGCGGGTTTTGCGGATTTTCCCTTGATTGCCTATCATTTTCAAACTCAAGCGATCGCCACAGGTAATACAATTCCCTTATTATATGCTTTAGCAATGGGGGTTGATGGAATTGCTGCATTGATATTTGGACGTTTATTCGATCGCATTGGTATATCTATCTTAATTGTTGCTGCGATTTTATCTTCTCTATTCGCACCTCTAGTATTTTTCGGTGACATCAATCTAGCAGTGTCGGGAATTGTATTATGGGGTATAGGAATGGGAGCGCAAGAATCAATTTTAAAAGCCGCAGTTGCAGCAATGGTTCCCATTGAAAAACGTGGTTCTGCCTTTGGTATATTTAACACAGGCTATGGTATATCATGGTTTTTAGGTAGTGCTTTAATGGGGATTTTATACGACAGGTCAGTTAATATTTTGATTATCTTTTCTGTTTTGATTCAACTTTGTGCTGTGCCGATTTTATTGTTTGTAAATAGGGGTGAGTCAAGAAATTAAAAATCTTGATTAAAGAAACTGCTTAACTAAATGATTATAAAAACTTGACTAATTTTTCCCGGATAGCCAACAACTAATGGTAAATTTCCATAATGTTGACATGAACCACTAGTAACTTGTATTTAGCTATAATGCCAAAAAAACAATAACCAACGGTGAAACAAGAAGTTCTTCGTAATAACTTAAAACAAATCAGAACCCGATTGGGTATGAATCAACAGGATTTGGCTAACTTGGCTGGTGTTACCCGTCAAACTATTAGCGGTGTAGAATCAGGACAGTATGCTCCTTCCACCACAATTTCCCTACGTTTAGCAAAAGCTCTCGGTTGCCAAGTAGAAGACTTGTTTTGGCTAGAGGAAGATTTACCAGAAATTGCCGCTGTACCTGCGGAAAATTTACCAGTGGGGCAGAACTTACGAGTAATTTTGGCACGGGTAGGGGGACAATGGGTGGCGCATCCCCTAATTGGTAAAGATGCCTTTCGTACTGAAATGATTCCTGCTGATGGTGCGCTTAATCACCTTCCTTTAATGGATACTGTTCTTGTGAAACTTTTAGATGACCCCAAAAAGTTGTATCACACTGTGGTTATGGCTGGTTGTTCTCCAGCACTATCTTTATGGGCAAGAGCTGCGGAACGTTGGCATCCAGAATTACGGGTACACCTAACTTTTGCTAACACGATGACGGCTCTACAACGCTTGTGTCGGGGTGAAGTTCACATCGCTGGGATGCACTTGTATTGTTCACAAACGGGGGAGCATAATACGCCTTTTGTGCATCGTGTATTAAAAGATAAAGCAGCAGTTCTGATTAATCTTGGTGTTTGGGAAGAAGGACTTTTAGTACAGCAGGGAAATCCCAAGCAATTAAAAACCGTTGCTGACTTAGCACAACCAGGAGTGACTATAGTTAACCGTGAAGATGGTTCTGGTAGTCGGGAATTATTAGAAAGGAAACTTCAAGAGGAAAAAGTCACCTTTGCAGCAGTACAAGGATTTGATAATATAGTCAATGGTCATCAAGAGGTAGCTTTGGCTGTAGCGACTGGAAAAGCAGATGCAGGAGTGAGTTCAGCATCAATTGCTACTGCCTTTGGATTGGGATTTATTCCCTTACATCAGTCACGCTACGACTTGTTAATTCTCAAAAAATATTTGGAAGAAGCACCTGTTCAACAATTACTCGGTACTTTGAGTCATCGACAAGTAATTTCACAATTGCAAGCACTCGGTGGTTATAATACCAGTTTGACTGGTGAGGTGGTGGCAACTATAGAGGCTGTTAGTAAGAAATCACCAGGATTAAACGCCACTAAACACACTCCTCATAAACCAATACTGGAACTCTCTTAAAACCCGGAGTGCCACAACGCTGTTCAATTTCGGCTCGAAAAATCACGTTCACTTCCGGATAAAACATCACTCCCGCGCCCTCACGTACTGCTCCATAAATAATTTCGACGTTTTCTAATTTACCAACATTTCCCCGTACTGTAACCCGTTGATGTTGTTTAAAACCTGCTTTTTCAACGTCATGTTTATTCATCAAAATACAGTTACGATGAGGTATTCCGCGATATTTATCTTCAGTTTGATAAACTACGGTATTATGTTGAGCGTAACTACGTCCGGTCATTAATGCGACAACTATACCCTGAGTACCATCGGCAACATTAAAGTCTTTTATTTCCGGAAGCTTTAACTGCGGTAATGGTGTCACAAACATTTTGGCTTTACCGGAGGGTGTGGGAAATTGAGGAGTTTCTATAATTCGTCCATCAATAGTAAATTCTTCTTGGGTTTCGTCAATCGCGGCTATTTTCTCGTACCCAGGAATGGTTTGAGCTATCAATTGTCTGACGTATTTGGTATCTTGTAATTTACGCCAGTTTACCGGATATTCACCATGTATGCGATAGGCTAATTCAGTTAAAAAGTCTACTTCTGTAATTAAATCGGCTGTTTTGAGGTGAGTTTCTCCTTCGTCATTGAGACGGACAAAATTGTTACCCGACTCTACAGTAGTTTTATGGGGATTTTCAAAGCGGTTAAATACAGGAATAATAATTGTATTTTGATTTGCTAATCCGTAGAAATGACCGAGATTTGGTTTTGTTGCCAGATAAATAATAGTTTCAATTTTATTTAAAGCTCTTTTAACTTTCTCAGAATCGGGATTAGCTGCATATAAATTACCACCAACACAAATCAGCGTATCTACCTTTCCAGCATCCGCAGCTTCAATTAAAGCATGAGTATCATACCCTTTAACTTTAGAGAGCGATCGCCCTAATAATTTTTCTAATGCTTGTTGAATTTCTTGTTTTAACTGTACCGTTACCCCCATTGAACCAAAACCTTGGACGTTAGAATGTCCCCGTATTGGCATGACTCCGGTTCCATCTCTACCAATGTTACCAGTCATTAAAGCGGTGTTAACGATACTATAAACGTTATCAACACCATTTTGATGTTGGGTGATACCCATAGCCCAAGCAAATACTACTTTTTGGGAGTTTGTGATTAACTTTGCAGCAGTTTCAATTTCTGTTTGAGATACACCACAAGTTGTAGTAATTGTTTCCCAAGATGTATTTTCAATATGAGTAATTACCGCTTGCAAATTTTCTGTATACGCCTGTAAAAAGTCGTGCTGAATCTTACCAGTTTCTAACAAAGCTTTTTGAATTCCCGTAAATAAAGCTACATCGCTACCGGGAATCGGTTGTAAATAAATTGAAGCAATATCCGAACCTGTAAACAGTGACTTAACGGGAAAAGCAGGGGAAGCAAACTTAACTAAACCGACTTCCATCATCGGATTAATTACAATTACCTTACCACCACGCTCCCTTAATTTAATCAATTCATTCATCAATCGGGGATGATTATAAGCAGCATTAGAGCCAGCTAAAACGATGCAATCAGATTGTTTCAAACTTTCCAAACTAACAACAGAAGTACCAGTGCCAATAGTTTGTTTTAAGCCAAAAGTTGAAGGTGCGTGACACAAATCGGAACAATCAGCTAAATTATTAGAACCGAGAGTTCTCATCATTAATTGTAGTAAAAAAGCAGCTTCATTAGAAGAACGTCCCGAACTATAAGAAGCGACTTTTTCAGGGGTTTTAGTAAAAGCTTTCTGGGCAATTTGATAAATTTCATCCCAAGTAATACGTTCGTAATGCGACTTTTCAGAACGTAAAATTACAGGGAAACTCCATCTACCAAGTCTATCAGCTTCTTGTGAAGTCAGTTGTTGAAGTTGATTAATACTGTGTTGTTCAAAAAAATGCTGGGGAATTGCAGGTTTAATTTCCGCTGAAATTGACTCAACACTCTTCATACAGCGCTGTAATTTTTCCCCTAATTCGTTACTAAAACCACCTTTTTGTCCACCAGTTCCCCAAGCACAAGATAAACAAGCGCTTTTGTGCAGTAAAGTTTGCCAAAGTTTAGCTCCTGACGGCGATAAAGTATGTTCAGCCCAATATCCGATTACAGATAAACCTCCACCCATTTCCGGTGTATTTTCATTTAAGTAATCAAATGGGGGAGTAGGTTGGGGATGAGAATTATTTTGAGTCATATGTATGATTTAACAGCTTAAGATTTATTAATATTTAGTTGATGCAAAACGCAAGAGAATAGTATTTTATAGTTAACATTGATTTAATTTTATCAATAGATTTAGAATTGAAAATATTTATGTTTTACTTGGTAAATGGTAATATTTTTAGTTTCGTAAAGCTACATTTGATGATAAAAAAGTCTTTCATTTGTTAATATTACAATATAACTAAGTTAGGAAAATAACCATGGTCGCAATTCCCAATTCTCAGTATATGACACCCCAGGAATATCTCGACTGGGAAGAACAACAACCCCTTAAATACGAATACATCAACGGTGAAGTTTTCGCCATGACTGGGGGAACTATTCCTCATAATGATGTTGCCTTAAATTTAGCTTCTGCTCTCAAAAATCATCTCCGGGGAAAAGGTTGTAAAGTACAAATGGCGGATGCGAAACTAGGTGTATCAGAAAATGGTCCTTTTCATTATCCTGATGTCATGGTGAGTTGTGACGAAAGAGATAGAAATGCTCGTAAGGTAATTTATCATCCTTGTTTAATTGTTGAAGTTCTTTCTCCTAGTACGGAAGGAATAGATAGGGGTAAAAAATTTCAAAATTACCGTGAAATTTCAACTTTGAAAGAATATGTTTTGATTAATGCCGAACAAATGATGGTGGAATGTTTCCGAATCAATGATAAAGGTTTGTGGGAACTTTACACCTATAATCAAGGTGATGAAATTGATTTAATTAGCGTTGATTTTAAATTTCCCATTGATTTACTTTACGAAGATGTAATATTAGAAGAATTAGAGCAATCATAATCATTAATGACCACGGATTGAAAAGGATTACACTGATTTCACGGATTCAATTACCCATTCCCAATTACCCATTACCAATTACCCATTACCAATACTCCATTTCCTAGTACAATAACCACGACGCGATCGCAATTTATCATAAATCATCATGGTACAGGCTCAAATTGGGGTAATTGGTGGCAGCGGTTTATACAAAATGGATGCCCTCAAAGATGTAGAAGAAATTGAGATAGATACACCATTTGGTAAACCTTCGGATGCTTTGATAGTTGGAAAATTAGAAGATACTAAAGTTGTTTTTTTACCGAGACATAACCGTAATCATACGCTACTACCTTCAGAATTACCATTTCGCGCTAATATCTACGCCATGAAGCAGTTGGGTGTAAAATATATTATTTCAGCTTCTGCTGTGGGTTCATTGAAGGAAGAAGTTAAACCGTTGGATATGATTGTACCAAATCAATTCATCGACCGCACCAAAAATCGGATTTCCACTTTCTTCGGTGAAGGAATTGTGGCACATATCACATTTGGTGATCCAATTTGCCATAATTTAGCTGGAGTTTTAGCAGATGCCATTGATTCACTCAATCTTCCCGATGTTATTTTACATCGTGGTGGGACTTATGTGTGTATGGAAGGTCCAGCTTTTTCCACGAAAGCGGAATCACACCTTTATCGTAGTTGGGATGCAACAGTGATTGGCATGACGAATTTAACAGAAGCAAAATTAGCACGGGAAGCGGAAATTGCTTATGCAACGTTGGCTTTAGCAACAGATTACGATTGCTGGCATCCCGATCATGATAGTGTAACGGTAGAGATGGTAGTTGCTAATTTACAGAAAAATGCCGTCAACGCCCAAAAAGTAATTCAAGAAACCGTGCGGCGTTTGAATGAAAATGCACCAGAAAGCGATGCACATTCAGCTTTAAAATATGCGATTTTAACACCTTTGGATAAAGTGCCAGCACCAACCAAGGAAAAATTAGGATTATTATTGCAAAAATATTTGTAGAAATGTGAAAATTAATTGTTAACAATAATGTAGAGACGTAGCACTGCTACGTCTCATGTATGATGCCTAACTATTAGACAATTAAACTACTCGAAATACAAAGTTAAAACTTGTCCAATGATTAACATCCCACACCCAAGAATCAGCAGGGAAATTTTGTGTTTCGGTTTGCTTTGCACTCGCTTGATTCAAATCTTGTAAAATAGAAGAAGCTACTTCTAAAGGATTTAATAAAGGTGAAATACGATGACTGTCTCCTGTAGAATGCTTACCTTCTTGGAGTGTTTTTAAGGTGCGGATAAATGGTGAAGTACTAATAATAATTTGAGTTTCGCACCAAAAATTAGATCCAGAAATCACCCATTCAAAACCAATATTACTGTTTGGTACTATTAAGCTTTCTCCTGGAGAAATAAGCACTTGTTGAAGTTCGGGTTTACTGTTCGTTTCTGCCGATTCCTTATCTTTATACCAAGGATAAAGAGCAATTGGATTTTTACTATTATTTAATCCCACTAATATGAGATATAATGGTCTATCTCCAGTATTTTCTAATCGGTAGCGGATTTTATTACCAGTCGAGACTGTCGGAATTCCTGGGGAAGACAGATCATCATTTGTTTTTTTGCTCAATTCCATACCCAATGCTCGTCTTGTTTGACGTTGCATTAAAATAGTTGGTGTTTTCTTATTATCAACTATTTCTAAAGTTGCTTTAACGCTCAAACCTGAAGAACCTTTGTTTTGAGTTAGCTTCCACAATTTAGCAGCTAAAAGAGTTTTCAGCTTGGGTGCTAAGCGATAAACTGCGACTTTTAAGGCTTCTCCTTCTTCCCCAAGAGTGTCAGGGATTAATTCTCCTCCCAAGGTGAATAAACCATAGCGACTTGAAGAAATCCCAATTAAACTATTTGCTTCTACTTGGGGAACTTCTGTATTTGGCAGTTTTGCAAATAAATAATCGGCTGATTGTTCCCCCGCAATTACCGTCAAAACCCTCTCAATCGAAGCAAAAGCACTTGTTGCATCAACTCGCTCGATTCTTTCTAAACTCACGTCATCAAGGGCAATTTTTAGATTAATATCCTTGGGTAAAACTCGCACTGTCTCCCGCACAAGTTGTCCGATTTGGGGAGTTATTTGGTTATCGTTTACCTCTTTGACTGTGGCTTTCGCTTTCAATCCGTTGCGACTACGCAATACTAAAGCTGTAGTTGCAGGAGATGCTGGATTATAAAAACTAAATCGCGAATTGACTCCATAATATTCCAGCAATTGCGGTGGTATTCCTCCCAACCACAATTGAACAGTTTTACCATCGCCTTCTACAGCGGTGATAGCACCTTCTCCTCCCAAAACACTATCTGAAAGAAAATTCTCTGTAATTAAAATTTTGCTTTGATTTTTATTCCCCAGTAAAACTGGTTCTTGGAAGCTACCCAAAGACAGCATAGAACTTCCAACACGAGATAAACTTGTTTGAATCGTTTTTGCGGAAGTTGTTTCCCAAAGATACTGAGTTAAAGCGTAGGTAAACAACCCAGCACTAAAGTCAGGAAATACGATTTCCTTGGCTAAATCTTTCGAGTTGAAGTTAGATGCAAGCAAAACACTCAGCTTATCAGCTGCAATTTTCTTGGTGAATTGCTTTTGAAACTCGATTTCTTCAGCTAAAAACTGTGCTTCTAAAGATGTGTTCCAAGAACGAATTTTACACCCAATCGGTTGCGAAATCGTTGATTGATTGTAGTTGTAATAACTGGTGTCCAAAATTGCTGTAACACGCTCGCTAGCTAATGACTGCATCATCAGCAATAACGTGTCTTCTAATAAATAATTAGCAAAATTAGCAACTTTTTCGTCTTCTTTAATCACTGGATTGCCATCGACGGGAATCAAAGCATTTTCGATGCCACCGAGCAAACTTTTAATCTTAATCCGACTACCGTAACCGCTGAAGTGGAAGACAACCACATCACCAGGTTTGGCTTGCTTGACAAGATGTTCGAGAAATGCATTCTCAATACCTTCTCTAGTTGCTTGCTTGTTTGTCAAAGAAAGAATATCTGACGGCTGGAAGCCAAAGCGATAAATTAAAAGTTCCCTTTGCAGTTCCACATCCGTCAAACAACCCTTAAGTGTGGGAATTTGCGGATATTGATTAATGCCCACCAATAACGCTAATTTGCGTGGTGTCGAGTCAGCTAATGCCTGTTGGAGGCGATCAACTTTTGTCCACCACTGCACTTCGCTAATTCCCAATACTGCCAAAATCGAGCCAATTCGTTGTAAAAAGATTCGCCGCTTCATAAGTCTACCCCTCAACCCTCAACTCCTCAGCTATCAGATTAAAGGGCTGAATTGGATTATGTAAAGCTATAGCTTATACGGTTTTTAAAGCAAAATAACCATTAACTCGAAACAAGGAGTTGTAAACAATGTATTTATTGTAAATTACATTAAGCCTCAATAAGGACTCGCATAGCACGTACTAACTCCGCTGCAACCTCCGGGCGAGAAAATTCTGGGGGTGGTGATTCTCCCCGACGTAACATTTCTCGTACTTTAGTTCCGGAAAGGTGAATTCGTTCTTCCGGCTTGCTAGGACTAGTTTTTGAAGTTGCCATTTGCTTGGTGCGGGTGCAGTAAAAAGCGTGTTCAAACTTCATCGGCATAATTCCTAATTCTTCCGGTTCAAACTCATCAAAGATGTGCTGTGCATCATAAGTACCGTAGTAGTCACCTACCCCAGCATGATCTCGTCCGACAATAAAGTGAGTACAGCCATAATTCTTACGAACCAAAGCATGAAAAATCGCTTCACGAGGACCAGCATAACGCATTGCAGCCGGATTAATTGCTAATATTACCCGATCATCTGGATAATAATTTTCCAATAAAATTTCGTAACAGCGCATTCGCACATCAGCGGGGATATCATCTGACTTGGTTGCTCCCACCAAAGGATGCAAAAATAAACCATCTACAGTTTCTAAAGCGCATTTCTGAATATATTCGTGAGCGCGGTGGATGGGGTTACGAGTTTGAAAGCCCACAATAGTTTTCCAACCTTTCTCCCTAAACATTTGTCGAGATGCAGCTGGATCAATTTGATATTTAGGGAATTGTGGATGGGAACTACGCTCTAATAACCATATATCACCGGCAAGATTTACAGCACCTTGGTTGTAAACTACCTGTACGCCGGGATGCTTATCTTCATCGGTACGATAAACATTAATTGCTTCTAGTTTTTTATCGTAATCATATTTTTCTGCTAATTCTAATACCCCAATAAATTCACCTTTGGAGTTATCTAAACGGATTAAATCCCCAACTTTGAGAGAATTCGCGATTGACTCGTTAACTGAAAGCGTAATTGGAATCGACCAAGCAATTCCATTCGCTAATCGCATTTGATCAACTACACTCTTATAGTCCGACTGATTCATAAAACCAGTCAACGGACTAAAACCCCCAATGGCAATCATTTCTAAATCGGAAACAGCCCGCTCGTCAAGTTCGACTCGTACTAAGGTGTCAGCCTTGGAAAGAAATTCTTGTTTTTGTTCAGGTGAAGCGATGCGATTTATTAATTTTCCGCCGTGTGCGGCAATGGCATCGAGATGATTACTCAATGTATCTCCTTACTTATAACTGCAACTTTTTTTTGCTATATATAATTTACCAAGAAATGGTTATATCTACGCGCATTTCGGAAAATATTAGAGGCTACAAAAAAAATAGTTGACAGTTGACAGTTGACAGTGAACAGTTATCTATATTTGCTACCATACACCAAGTTCGGGGACTCTCAAATGATAACTGTTAGTTCTCTCTTCGATAACGCATTTTCTTTCTAACTTGTTCGGGAGATAATCCAAGTTCAGCACCGATTGTCGCTTCTAGATGTGGTATATGTGTTGTTGCTAAGATAATTTCAGATTGTTTATATACTTTACTTAGTCTCATAATTTTCACGGAGGAAATGCCTTTTTTGGGATAAATTTCTACTTTGATAAATGCTATTTTCTTGTCGTAATCTGGCTGAGTGGTTTGTAACTCAATCATGTTTTTTGATGGACTTGTTAAACTGTGTTGAGTTAACCATCCACCAACAACCCAAAAGCTGATTCCTAAAAGTGGTAAAGGTAGCCAAAATTCTATTCCTAAAGATTTAAGGAATTCTAACCATTGAGGAGAAAAATTTCTGGAAGTCATCGGATTTTGGATTTTAAATTTTAGATTTTGGATTGTAATTTACCCGAATGCACTAGTAGTCCATTTTATTAGTTTTTATGAGTTGTAGAGACGCGATATATCACGTCTTCTAAGAAACTTCTTGTACAATGGGCTGTTCGACGACATCTAAGCCAAGT
>JACYMD010000048.1 GCA_015272215.1 Rivularia sp. T60_A2020_040
TTGCTTACAAAGCCAGTTTAGGGTTTATTTGGGCTTAATTTTTGTTTAAGTCCCGTTAGCTGCATTAAATCTTATGGGTATGCAAAATATTCATAGTTTGAATGCTTATAAAAGTTGGTTAGCAACTTGTATTAATGCAGCGGCTATTATCCATTTTACTTTGGCAAATAAAATTGTTTGGCTTCAAGTAATTATCATGGCTTCAGGTGCAGTTATTGGTGCTTACGGTAGCGTTTATATAGCACGTAAACTACATCCATTTTGGATACGCAGTTTTATCATCGGTGTTGGTTTAAGTATGACTTGCTACTTTTTTCTTAAACAAGCAAATCCAATTTAGAAGTTAATTAATATACTCGTAAAAATAATATTTGAAGATTATAATGTCAAGGGAACATTCTTATATCAAAGATGAGTCGATTTGTTTGATTTGTTTTAAATTATTTGTCACCAATTAATTATGCGTCAAATTTCATTAGTTTTGAGTATCTTTGTTAGTACCTTTGCTCTATTACCCATGCAATTTGCTCAAGCACGAGATTCTCAAATTCCTGCACCTTCTCAAGCACCTTTGGAATTAGATTTATTAAATAATCCTACAGATAATATAATTACAGCAAATACTATTTATCAACAACAATTAACTGTTCCTAGTTTATGGTGGGCGCAAGAACAATCGGAAAACAAACTTTTAGATAACTGGATAGCATACCCTAAAATTAATTCTCAACCGGGAAGAGTTGATTTAATTGTTAACGATGAAGTTTGGAATATTCTAGATTATTTAGAACGCTATAATTTTGTTAATCATTTGGGTAGCGTAGCGCGAGGTTACGGTTACAATATTCGCGTTTTTAGTTACGAAAAAGAACCTTTAGCAACTTATACTTGTAATTTAAATTTAACTAAGCCTTTGTGTAAGATTGATATGAATGCCGCAAGTTTACTGATGAATCCTGCTATTTCACAATATTAATTACCCATTACCAATTACCAATTACCAATTACCCATTACCAATTACCAATTCCCTAACTAATTTTCATTTGATTAAATAACGAATCATACTGCTCAGTAGTTGATTTAGATAACGGATTTAAAAATTCACTTTTATCGAAAATTTGAGGATTAGTTAGTAAAACTGTTTGTAATCTTTGGGGAATATCCGATGCTGTAATATCTGTAGTAATTGGAGAATTCCCCTTAGTTAATAACGCGATTTGTTTTGCTATCTCTGGTTTCCAACAAAAATCAATCCATTTCTTCGATAAATCTTGTTCAATTTTACCTGTTGGTTGTACCCACAAATCTGCCCAAATTGCAGTTCCGGAATTGGGGATAATTACGCTAAGTTGAGGATAACGAGAAAGTATAGAAATCACATCATTTGACCAACCTAATGCTACCCAAGTATCTCCAATAATTAACGGTTCCAGATAATTAGTGGAATCATAAAATTTCACCTGTTTATTTAACATTTGTAGTTCCTGTTTTAAAGATGGAACTTCCTGTAAATTCTCACTATTATAGGATTTACCTAACTTCTTTAAAGTCAAACCAACGACTTCCCGCGATTGATTGAGTAAAGAAATTCGTCCTTTCAATTCTTCTCTCCACAAATCGCTCCAATCTTGTAATTCCCAATCAAAATTTTCTAACTTATCACGACGATAAACAATTACCGTACTACCCCAACGGTAAGGTGCAGCCCAAATTTGTCCTTGTTTATCTACAAAACCTTGATTGTTACGTTTTACCAATTCTTGCCATCTTGCAGACAAATTAGACCAATTTTTCAATTTTTCGCGAGACAATGGTTGAATCAGCTTGTTTTCGATGGCATCTTTTAACCAAAAATCTCCCAAAGTTACTAAATCGCTCTTGCTTGGTTGAGATTCGCTAAATGGAAGAGACAGCTTAAAACCTTCAGATTTTTTTGCTCCTGTTTGGTATTTTTGCAAGCTTTGCAATCGCTTGAATAATTCCTGCAACTGTACTACCGGAGATAATTTTAACTGAACTTTTGACGATAAAGTTTTCTGAAATTGGTTCAATATCTTTCCGGGAATAGAACCTTTTAGTACCTGTATTCTTAATTGGGGCTGTTGGGAAGCATTACATCCTACAAGCAACTGCGACATTAGGAGTGTGAATGTACCGAACAAAAATGACCGTCTACGCATTTATTTTGTTGTTAAATTAGAAATCCAGCAATAACCAGCAATAATATACATTCTAATAACTGCTTTAAGCATTGTAACTAATAGATTCTGTAAATTGGTGATATCAGAATTCCCTATTGTATTTGATATATCTTTAGTTATAAGTCATTGACTTATGTTATTGATTAAATATAGTTATGAAAATCGTTAGTATAGACAAAATATTCGATCTGACATGACAACTAAGAAGTGCCATCGCCCTCTCAAAACCCGTAGCGATCGCCCTTTAACAAAATACTCCCAAACTCCTTGATATATCTAGCTTAGATACAGAATACTTATTTTAACGTAAGTCGAAAAATGACTCTAATTATTTTGGCAATTTAAAACTTATCAAAACTTAAAAGTTAAATAAATCATAAATATAGCTAACTTCAACAACAAAAATAATAATATAGGTAAACATATTGAACTAGGGTCTGAAATGGAGCAAATCAAAAATCAGGTCTTGAATTTGAGTCATAAACTGGATGACCTTTATCAGGTAATTGAGCAGTTAGATCGTAAAGTGACTCAAGCTTTAGCCGAATCTAATTTAGCAAAAGCCTGTCAGGGTGAAGATCCTGAAGAAAAATTTAGTGATGTAAAACAATATCAGTTAAAAGGTTCAATTCATTTTAATCCCGAACTAGAACACAAAGATGTATTAGTAGACGACGTTTATCTAGACGGGAATTTTGAAACAGGAGATAACCAACTAACCCCAGATATTCAAATTCAACGACTTACAGCACAACTAACAGCAGCATACAATCGTATTGCCGCTTTAGAAGAGCAATTATTACTCAAAAGAATCAGATAAAAGCTTTTATACAAAAAACAACTGAGTTCGCCCTCTTTAAGCGTGTGCCAATCGCAACTAATCGATTCGTATAAATTACTAGGTTTGTTCGTAACGATCTAATTGGGCTTCAATTGCCTCGATAAATTGGTGTTGTTGCCAGTTTGCGATCAAATAGGCAGCAATACAAGCACCTCCAGCACCCATACCCTCTTTAACGAATCCTTGTTCGTAAGCTTGTAATTGAACATAACGAGAATCGTCAAAACATAGTCCAGTGGCAAGTAGAGATGGTGTTCTGATACTTTTTCTACCTATCTGCTGGGCTAATTCTGTTGTATTACAAGTAGAATCTTCCGCAACCCAACGAGTAGTACCGATAACGACTTCTTCTGGTTGCCAAGACAAATTATAAAATTGCGCGATCGCACTTGCTAAAGCAAATACAGCCAGCATTTGTGTACCACCAGCAAGCATTACACCACCATGACGACTAGCAGCGATCGCCATTCCAGCCACAGCAACCTGCATCGGATCTCCCACCCCAGCCACAAGTCGCAATGGATCTAAGGAATTTTGGATTTTAGATTTTGCGGAAAGTTTGGGGTGTAGATTCTCTTCCCCCAAAGCTTTCCAAGACGGATTTTGGATTTCCCCTTGTCCCCTTGTCTCCCCATCCCCCCCTCTCCCCATCCCCCCATCCCCCCATCTCCCCATCTCTTTCAACCCTGCTTGGACAATTTCCCATTTCTGAGCGTGATTGCAAACGGGATGAGAGCTATTAACCATACCTTGGGCTGCAATACCCAAACCCGTTAAAATTGCTAGAGCAGTAGTAGTTCCACCAACAACACATTCACCGATAACTAAATATTCGTTTTCCTGATTACGAGAAAGTCTTTCACCCCAAATCATTCCTTGATTTAACAAATGTTGTACTGTAGCAAAATCCATTGCTGCACCTTGACTCAAGCATTTAGCCGGTACACCTCCCAAATCAATAGTTGGTACGGTTGGAGTTTCGAGTAAACCCGCATTAAATAAATAAACCGGAATATTGAGCGTTTCTACAACAGCGCGAGTAATAAACACCGGAGACGCACCCGCAATCAGTGGAGGTAAGGGATATTGCCCTTTTTTCTTCGTTCCATAGTATAAAAACTCAGCATCTGCCAAAGCCGTATATTTTCGGTCTTCAGGAGTGCTACCAGCCGCAGAAATACCAGGTATCAAACCCGTTTCAGTGAAACCTAATACACAGGCGAATGCAGATTTTTTCCCTTTATACTTAGCAACCCAAGCCTCACCTTGAGTAATATTTGTGTATATGCTGAGCATGGAATTTTAGTTGACAGTTGATGGATGGTTGTTGATGGATGGTTGTTGGTGGATGGTTGATGGTGGTTAGTTGATGGTGGTTGGTGGATGGTTGATAGTTGATGGTGGATGGTTGATGGTTAATAACTGTTAACTGATAACTGTTAACTGATAACTGATAACTGATAACTGATAACTGTCAACTGTCAACTGTCAACTGTCCACTCATTCATAATCCATCAAAACTTGTACCCATTGCGGCGGACGAGGTATGGGATTGCCTAATCGGTCTAATAATAACCATGCTGCTATGTGTACTACGAATAAATATATAAAATTATTAAGTAATATTAAGCAAATCGCACCGATTTGAATTAGGAAGGGACTGGGTGTTGTGAGGATTCCTAAGTTAAGGAATAACCATTCTAAAATGTTGGTTACTTGATTGATCAAGTAAACCCACAGGTCTTCACCTGAGAGTAAGGAGAGTAACCACAGGCGAAAAAACACACCTATTGTACCAAGAAGGGTAGCCAAGCTGATGGAAACAATCCAAGGAACGCGACGCTGCCATGCTGAACCTAGAAGTACTCCCATAAAAGCATAGGGGATGACAAATAGCAGACTCCTGGTTGGTCCCATTAATACTAATAGCAGTAAACCGGAGGTTAAAGCTGACATCCATGCGGCTCTGCTATTCCACCGTAGATAAACTAAAGCGATGGGGATGGGGAAAAATACTTTAAGAAGACCTAAAGGGAAATAAAAATTAATAAACCAAATCAAACTGCCGGTACTTGCCAAAAATGCCGTTTCCACCATTTGTAATGGTGCATCGACTTGAAACTCTGGAGTTGCCAAATCCTGATTGTTTGAATTGTTGGATGGATTTTGATTAAAGGAATTGTTTCCCTCTTTATCATCCGCAGAAGAACTAAGAATATCCATGTGAAAGACGGTGTGCCATCGGTTAATTTATCATCTGTTCTAACGCTGATACATTGGGAATACAAATAACATCCCCACTACGTTGAATCAATTTTTTCTTTTCTAACTTAGTTAATACCCTAGTTACGGTTTCTCGTGCCAGTCCGCTCAAACTGCTTAATTCCCGATGTGGTAAATTAGGAATTTCCACACCCGTGGAATTTTTTATCCCTTGTCCTTCTGCTAAAAATAACAAAGTATCTGCCACGCGAGAAGCTGAATCCGATTCCCGTAATCGTAAGCGTCGGTTAACTTGTCGCAACCGACGAGCCATTAACTGTGCTAATCGAACTCCCGCTAAAGGTTCGGTGTTGAGTAACTTAATAAAATCCTGGGATGGTAAACTACCGATTTGAGTAGAAGTGAGAGTAATCACATCAGTGGAGCGAGGTACTTCATCTAATGCAGCCATTTCACCAAACAATTCTCCTCTACCAAGAATATTTAGGGTTAATTCTTTACCTTCTAGATTGTAAGTGCGAATTTTCACCCAACCTTCCACAATAAAATATACGGAACCACCCCAATCATTTTCTAATAAAATTACCTGATTCGCTGGGTGAGAGCGACTAACAAGATTGCTTAAAGCTAATTCAATGGCGGTTTTTGGTAGCCCTTCAAAAAAAGGAGTTGAGAGAGTTACTTCTTTGGCAAGAGGGTGCAAGCTATACCTATCTTCCATTGGGACATTTTGATTTTAGTTGTAATACAAATTACTTTCCAAACCAGCCTGTGGCTCCACCTATCAAAGCACAGCCCCAGGCAAAAACAAAACCAAACAAAACTAAACTATGTTACACAAAAAAAATCAGCAAGTAACTGTTAATCAGCCGCACCCTGGGAATCAAGAGTCAACGGCAAACGCAGTAATTGGGAATGCCTTGATTTTTCTGAGTTTTCGGCAAGCTTTCCAAGTAACTTATGAACTTATTTAAAATTGGGTTTAAACTAAGTACAACTTTGATCAGAATTTACCAAAACCCAGCAGTACCAAGATAATTACTCGTTATATTTACTATTGATGGGATTTTTCCCAAATCCAACACTAAAAGATACAATTTATAATCTAAATTCAAATTCAAATTCAAACTTAAACGTAAACTTAAATTCAAACTTAAACTTAAATTCAAACCTCAAATTACTTAGTAACAATTATGCCAAACAGCCTAGGACTGCTCAAAACCCGATTAATTCCCATATTCATATTGTTTCTATTCTACTCTTGACAATAACCTAATAACTACCTGATAGATAATATTACTTTTAGTAATTCTAAACTGATTGCGTTCACTGTTGGCGATCGCCATTACATCCGTAAAGTTCACAATAAGGAAAATCAACGTGACTTCCCGCGCAAACCAAATCCAAAGCATGATTGCAGACATTGATCAATTACTCGCTCACAAAGGAAAGCGTTTGTGGGGGGTTGTTTCTTCTCAGGAAGAGCCACGTCAGGTTTTACAGCGTATTCGGGATTTCCTCGTCAAAGAAGCAGAAGAAAAAGAGACTTCGACGTTTCCAGCACAATTACCTGCTCTGGTGGCAAAATTCGTGGGAGAAGGAAACCAAGATTCTGTTGAGCGACAAAAAACACAATCTCTCGATCATAATCTTTCTGAGTTAATACAGCCACTTAAAGCAGAATTAACCATGCTGTTGCAAGAAAGAGCCAATTTAGTGAGTGAAATCCGAGATTTGGAGAAAAAACGGCTGCACGATTATTCTCTAGCGCAACAATTAGCAGTGCAAGAGAAAATCATTTCTGAATTTATGCAGGTGTTAAGCAATCGCTTGTCAGATGAAAATGTGGTGAAAGGTTCTGGAAATATTACCAGTCAGAAAGCTCTCAGCGCTTCTGGTAATCAAGTAGATTCAGCACGGGTAGAAAGTTTAACTCAGTTGACAAATGATTTAGATCAGCGTTTAGTAGCTTTAGATGGTACCGTCAATGTTGTTTTTGAAGGATTACAGCGCAATATTCACGCTTATCACGATTCTTTATCCCAAGCATTAGCAAGAATGCATTATAAAGGAGTACAAGGAGAACAGTTACTTGAAGGCTTGATCAAAAATTTCGCAAACCTTCCACCTGTTCAAGAGCAAGAATTATTACAACAAACTATCGAATATTCTAGCACTCAAGCAGTTGAAGCCGACGGTGGCAATTCCAATAATTTTGAAAATGTTGAAAATGTTGAAAATGTCGATTCCCAACAAGTTTACACTCAAGACAATCACGAAAAATTAGCAGTTATTCCCGACGAAACCATTGATAATATTGAATTTTCTCAAGCTCAAGAGGATGAAGATGATACTTCCATGACATCCGATTTGGAAGCAGTGATTTTTCAACTCGAAAAAGAGTCTGTAAGTGAGTTAAATCAAGAATTAGAAGAGAATGATTATTTAGAAATAGAATGGACAGAAGAGGCAGAAGAAGTTGAAGAGGAAATCATTGAACAAGAAATAGTTGTTGATTCCGAAGCTTTTGATTCCCCGGAAAAAATGCAAGCAGTATTAAATGAGTTAAAAAAAGAATCAATAAATTCCGAAGAATTACTTGCGAATACTACTTCAGAAAGTACCAATGAGGACGAAGTTGATCAACTTTACGCCAGCTTATTTGATCGCGATAATTTAACTATTTCAAATTCTCAAACGGCTTACCAGCAAAATGTACAGTCCGCAATAAATAATCTAGAAAATCCCCAGAATTCCGACATCAATTCACAATTGCCAGAAACCCAAACAGAGAAAGAAGTTATTTCTCAAGAAGTAGTTTTTGAATATACACCCCCATCACCAACCGTTGAAACTGTTGAGACTTCTGATTATGAAGATTCTATAGATTATAGTGATCAATTATCAGTACCAGATTCCTCATTAAATGAGAATAATTCAGGTTTCGACGATGCTAATCAATCTACAAAAAATACAAATACAAATACAAATACATTAGAATCAAATCAAACTACTTCTTATACTTATAAACGCAAAATACAAGCTGCCAGTGAAGATACAATAACCCAACTGACAGAACTTTTGTTTGAAGAAACACCGTCCGTAGTTACACCAATACCCGATAATGCCCAATTAAACGTAATTCAAACCAGTAAACCAATTCAACAGCAAGAATTGGCTGCTTCAAGCAAATCTGAAACTATTACACAAACCGCTACACCAGAAAAACCCCAATTAAAAGAAATTACCCTGCCGATTACTTTTCAACCTCAACCAGATACAAAAATAGAAGCGAATACCGATTTAAACCCACTTCCCCAAACTGAAAAAACTACTACTCCAGAGCAACAAAGCTTCCCAGAAAATAATCCTCCGGTAATTAGTAGTACTGAAATTCCTTCCATAAACCCTAGCGAAACAGTTTGGTATTTAGGAATCGATTTAGGAACAACAGGAATTTCCGCAGCCTTGTTAAATCGTTCCAGCCAACTAATACATCCAATTTATTGGGATTCACAGCAGCAGCCTCAAACAGCTTCTCAAACCCGAAGTTTCCGTTTACCAGCCGAAGTTTATCTGCCCAAAAGCGCTGCTCATAAAAACACAGACGAAAACCCAGCCGAACAAAATATCTATTCAGCATATCTCAAACCATATTTACAAATTTCCCTTCCTTACAAAAATCTTTCCGAAACAGCTTCCACCGAAATGCGTCAGAAATGGGAACCAATACTGCAACTCAACGAATTTTCCACAGTTCCCTTAGTATGGATTGTCCGCTCCCTCTCAAAACTGCTTTTAACCTTAAAATCCGACTCCAATAGCACCACTTTAGGATTAACTGCTACTGCCATCGGCATCGAAAAATCCGAATTTGATCGTATTATTGATAACATCGCCGGTGTGATTTGCACTTGTCCTTCCAATTGGTCAGAACAATATCGTTTTAACATCCGAGAATCATTATTGATCAGTAAATTAGTCAAACATCCCCAACAAGTATTTTTTGTTGAAGAAGCCATCGCCACCTTAATAGCAAAACTAGAAGGTGCTAACGGCGAAATAGTCAAACTAATCACCAACGAAAACTCCCCGGCTGTTGCCACCAGCGATACTCAAATTATAGGTAACACCTTAGTCATTAATATCGGAGCCAACGCCACCGAAATGGCATTAGTAGATTTACCAGAAAACCTGCAAGATTTAACACACAACGAATTTATGCTCCACGGCTTTACCTGCGGCGGAAAAGCAATGGAACAAGATATTATCACTCAACTATTACTACCGGAAAAATGGCGAAAATCTCGCAACTCCCAATCACCAGAGAACCCTAACGACAACAACCCCCTACATTGGAAGCCAAATATTCCCGGCTTAGACAAAGTACGTTTTTCCAGCTTAGGTTTAAATAACTTAGAACTACCTCGCGCTGGAGAACCCGACATCAGTCAACGGATTCGCTTACAGCAAAGACTCGAAAGCTCACCCTTGGGTAAAGCATTATTAGATGCCGCCATTGCCTTGAAGTTAATTTTGCAGCACCAAGAATCCTTTACCATTGAACTGGCAGATCAAAGATGGGAATTACAGCGACGAGACTTAGAAAGCCAAGTATTTGTCCCATTCGTTCGTCGGATTAACCGTGAACTGAATAAACTATTAGTAGCACGCGGTATTCCTACAGAAGCCATCAACCAAATTATTCTGTGCGGTGGTGTTTCATCCATAACCGCTATTAATCGTTGGTTGCGCCAAAAACTTCCCAGTGCCAAAATTATTCAAGAAAAATATCTCGGTGAAAACGGTACTCCCGCTTGTTCTTCCGTCGCCATCGGATTATGCCTCCTACCCTTACATCCTTTAGTATTAGAAATACCCAGACAACAATACACCGACTACTTCTTATTTACCGAATTGCTGCGGCTAGTACCAGAAAAAGCATTATCCTTCGGCGAAGTCATCCAACTATTTGAAGCACGTGGAATCAACACCCGCACTTGTCAGCAACGCTTATTAGCTTTTCTAGAAGGAGAAATACCACCAGGTTTAGTACCCAATAGCCAAGATATGCAATGGCTCAGCCAAACTTCCGTACAAAACTCCAACTACAAAGCGATTGCTGCATCACCATTATTTGACAAACAAGGCAGTCTTTCCTACCGTCCCAACCTACGACAATTGCAGCATTTACGCAATTACCTCGACACAATCAAAGCCAGCGCTCATCAGTCCTTAGAAGAGCCTTATATTGTCAATTTTGCAGTAGGAGTTGACAGTTGACAGTTGACAGTTGACAGTGGACAGTTACCATTTATCAAGCATCAACTATCCACCACCAACCACCATCAACTAACTCTTTTCTGCATAAATTCTTACAAAATTTATAAATAAAATATAAATTTTAAAAAATCAGAGTTTTATTCAAAGATTTGGTAAATTTTTAATATTTAGCCACACTTACGGTTTGGAGTTATCTATATTGGCACTGAGAAGTTTATTTATTACGTAATATTACTGTTTGCTATGGTTATCAATAGTACTCCTGCTTTCAAGCGCGATACAAAACAAAACTTAGTATTAGTGAGTCCACCTGACTCCTGGAATTTAAGTTACCAGTCTGCTCATCCTTCGCAAATCAGTATTGCGAAAAGATTGATTGACATAGTAGGAGCAATTATTGGTTTAATCATAACTGCCGCGATCGCGATTCCGGTGGCAATGGTAACTTTACTAGATAATCCTGGTCCGATTTTTTACAGCCAAATTCGCTGCGGTATCAATGGACAAAACTTCCGTATCTGGAAATTTCGCTCAATGGTTGTCGGAGCCGATAAACTTAAACATTTAGTCAAAAACGAAGCCAGTGGTCATATATTTAAATGTACAGAAGATCCCCGGATTACCCGTGTAGGTAAATTTTTACGTCGTACAAGTTTGGACGAATTACCGCAATTTTGGAACGTACTCAAAGGAGAAATGAGTTTAGTTGGAACTCGTCCACCCACTCCTGATGAAGTAATGCAATACCAACCGCACCACTGGGAAAGACTCCGAGTCAAACCCGGAATTACCGGAGAATGGCAAGCAAACGGTCGTTCCAGCATCAAAGATTTTGAAAAGATAGTCCAAATGGATTTAGATTACCAACGTAAGTGGTCTGTATCTTACGATTTATTTCTCATCTTTAAAACCATTTGGGTAGTACTCAATAAAAACGGCGCTTGTTAGGGCAATTATCAATCTAGGGGGTTTGATTGTTTAAAAAATGTAGTTTAGCCCTAAAGTGCGGCTCATCTCTCTTTAATCTCTTCCCTCTGTGTTCTCTGCGTCTAGTAAGGTTTTTTTTTCAGTAATCTTTTACCGAAAAAAGAGTAATTTCCGTACAAATATCATCTAACTTTTTATCCCAAACTTCTACAGGAATTTCAGGTAAACAAGCAAAATCAAACACAATACCTATAGTCGGTATTAATTCCCAACCAGGAGAACTTAATAAACGGTCATAATATCCACCACCGTAACCCAAACGATAACCTTGATAGTCGCAAGCAACACAAGGAACTAGAATTAAATCAACGCGATCGCAATTAATTCTTTCTGCATCGGGATGTGGTTCACGAATTCCGTATTTACCAGTAATTACTTGATTTTGAGGTTGCCAAATATGCCAGCTGAGGGATTTTTCAATGCAGCGTGGAAATCCCCATATTTTTGTATTATCTGAGAATAAATAACTTAAATCGGGTTCTTGACGAAAACTAAAATAAGCAAGAATTGTTTTCGCTTGTTGAAATAACTGTGAATTTAAAAGATTTATACAAATAGCTTGACTTTTTTGCCGCCATTCTGATTCTGAAATAAATTGACGTTGTTTGATAATATTACGACGTAATTCTGCTTTTTCCAATTGATGCCCAATATAATTCTAAAAAACCCACGCAGGTGGGTTTTGTTTGTGTAGTCGCGACTTATAGTCGCCAGATACTATTAATATATTTTCCCCATAACCTAAAATCTAGGCTACAGGTTGAGCGGCATTTTCCCGCCACCATTCAATCGTATTTTTCAAACCTTCCTTGAAGTCTACTTGAGCAGTAAAACCAAAAGCTTGCTTTGCTCTTTCGGTATCCAAACAGCGACGGGGTTGTCCGTTTGGTTTGTCAGTTTGCCAGACTATTTCACCCTCAAATCCCATTAATTCGCAAATTGTGGTAATCAAATCGCGGATCGAGATTTCATAACCAGTTCCCAAATTCACAGGTTCAGCGTCATTGTATGATTGAGTACCCATGACAATACCCCGTGCAGCATCTTCAGAATAGAGAAATTCACGGGTAGGACTTCCATCACCCCAAACCGGAATCTCTTTATCCCCTCTATCTTGGGCTTCCTGAACTTTACGAATTAATGCCGGGATAACGTGAGAACTTCTAGGATCAAAGTTATCTTCCGGACCGTATAAATTTACTGGTAGCAAATAAATCCCGTTAAATCCGTACTGTTGACGGTAAGCTTGTAACTGCACTAACAGAGCTTTTTTGGCAATACCGTAAGGAGCATTAGTTTCCTCTGGGTAGCCATCCCAAATGTCATCTTCCTTAAATGGTACCGGAGTAAATTTAGGATAAGCGCAGATAGTACCGACACAGGTAAATTTCTCCACCCCAGCTTCATAAGCAGCATGAATTAACTGAGTTCCCATCATCAAATTGTCGTAGAACAACTCCGCAGGTTTTTCTCTGTTCAAACCGATACCACCAACGTGCGCGGCTAAATGAATTACAATATCTTGTTGGTCAACCGCACGCTTACAGTTTTCCATCACACACAAATCATAATCTCGCGATCGCGGTATTGTAATTTTATCGCTGTCTGCCCCTGCTTTAATCAGTTGATCAATTACTTGACGACCTAAAAAACCAGCACCACCAGTTACTAAAATTCTTTTATTGTTTAACTCTAAGGAATTCATATTTTTTTTTCGTCCTAGTTAATAATATTCAAAGCACTCGTGCAGTCAGTTCAATTTTAGATTTTAGATTTTAGATTTTGGATTGAAGATTCTCATATTTTAAAAAGTCTCAAGAACCAAGCATTGAATTCATAACCCTTAGCTCTTTAGAATCAAAGCGGCTGTATCATACCGTTTCCATATGAATATGTACCCAGACTTCCAAGAAATATACGTGAAAAACACTCAAAGTCAACACCAATCTAAAATCTAAAATCTAAAATCCCAAATTCTACATATGTAGTGCGCCCAATTCTTGACGAATCATCGCATTATCTTTAATTGCGTCGCCTATTTTATCACCAGGAGAAGTTAAACCCAAAGCTTGTAAATCTGCTTCCACCATCAAAGCTACAAGTTGTTCAAAGGTTACTGATGGAGTCCAACCCAACTTTGTTCTAGCTTTAGAAGCATCTCCAATCAACAAGTCTACTTCCGCAGGACGTAAATAACGCTCGTCAAACTCTACGTATTCCTGCCAATCAAGATTTACATAACTAAATGCTAATTCTAGAAACTCCCGTACAGAATGGGTTTCGTTTGTGGCAATTACATAATCTTCGGGTTGCTCTTGTTGTAACATGAGCCACATTGCCCGGACGTAATCTTTTGCATAACCCCAATCTCTCTTTGAGTCTAGATTACCCATATAAATGTTCTTTTGCTTACCAGCAACAATCCGAGCAACTGCTCTAGTAATTTTACGGGTTACAAAAGTTTCACCACGTCGGGGTGACTCGTGGTTAAATAAAATACCATTGCACGCGAACATATTGTAAGATTCGCGGTAATTAACAGTTTGCCAATGGCTGTAAACCTTAGCACAAGCATAAGGGCTACGTGGATAAAATGGGGTTGTTTCTGTTTGCGGTACTGCTTGTACTAAACCGAACATTTCTGAAGAACCAGCTTGGTAGAAGCGTACTTCAATACCAGTCCGATGTTGATAATCGCGGATTGCTTCTAGTAAACGCAGGGTTCCCATTCCTACAGCATCTACTGTATATTCAGGGGAATCAAAACTTACTCGTACATGGGATTGAGCGCCTAAGTTGTAGATTTCTACAGGCTGGACTTCTTCGAGAATGCGGCGTAGCGTGGTACCGTCAGTTAAATCACCGTAATGAAGAAATAACCGCACTCCTTCTTTATGAGGATCTTCATAAATATGGTCGATACGATCTGTATTGAAAGTAGAAGTACGGCGAATAATACCGTGTACTTCATAACCTTGTTCTAATAAATACTCACTTAGATAAGAACCATCTTGCCCGGTAATACCAGTAATCAACGCTCGCTTTGGTTGGGTCATTCTCGTTTTTTCCTTTGTTCCTTATATATTGTAATGAAATTAATACAGGTAGCCTGGTATAAGTTAACAGGAATACACTTACTTGCCCTCCGGGGAAACCTGCGATTTCTCTTTAAGTAATATCGCGGTCTTTTAAGTAAATATACTGTTTGGTATGTTTTTTTAGTAAACCCTTCAAACAGTAACGAGAGATTAATTATCTATCCAGTATATTTTTTTAATGTTTACAAAAACTTTATATTTTTGCTACGTTTATAAAGATTATATTAATTTTTTAGAAATATTTTCAAAATTAATTAATTGGTAATTGGGAATTGGGAATTGGTAATGGGTAATTGGTAATGAGTAATGGGTAATTGGTACTTCGCTAGTAAACGATATTCGCGCAGCCGATTTAAATAAAATTAGTATCCAAAAGTGTTTTGTTTATCAAGACAATCTAAGTTTTATTTAGTTTATTTAGTTTATTTAGTTTATTTAGTTTATTTATTTATTTATTTATTTATTGAAAGTAAAAATAATACACAGTATTTTGTTGTAAAAGGTAGTTTTTAAAACAGTCAAACTTATTTTTTTAGATTAGATTAATATATAGGAGTCCTACTTGAATATTGAACAAAACTCAGTACAGTTTCTATTCCCTATTCCCTATTCCCAACAGATCAATTCAAAAATCAAACAGGATTCTTATAACAACAATTAAACCGATATAAATAAATAACTTGTTTAAATAATCAGCTTGAATATTAATTATTCTTAAAAAAAACAAATGGCATATAGATTTAACGGGGCAACTTTGCTGCCCCTAAAATCAAAATCAAAATCAAGCCTTTTTTTTAATAAGCTCCGTTATCTTTCGGTATGACCACAACAGCAACCGTTTTCAAAATAATCCATAAATCTAGCCAAAAACTTTTAAATTTGACATAGTACAAATCTATTTGAACTCTTCTAGGATAAGGAATATCATTGCGTCCAGAGACTTGCCATAAACCAGTAATTCCCGGTCTGATAGTCAAAATTTGATTAATATGACATCCATATTTTGGCAATTCTTCTGCTACTAAAGGTCGAGGTCCAACGACACTCATATCCCCTTTTAAAACATTCCAAAACTGAGGAAATTCATCTAAACTGGTAATTCGCAAAAACTTCCCGATTGTCGTAATTCTAGGGTCTTGTTTGAGTTTAAAACTGTTCTGAAATTCCTGCTTGAACTGGGGTGATGTTTCCATCATTTGGATCAAAAGTTCATCGGCATTAGTCACCATTGTGCGAAATTTAATACAATTAAACCGCTGATAATTTTTCCCGACTCTTTCCTGAATATAAAAAATTGGGCCATGGGAGCTTAAAGCAATCAGCAAAGCCAGAATTAAGTAAACAGGAGAAAACACAATTAGTACTAACAGGGAAAATATTATATCGAACAGTCGCTTAGCTTTCTCTCCGTTTAAAGTTTCAAAAGAAAAACCAAGGGGCTTAAATTTTGGCTTACTTTTCTGGTGACTGCGCTTAAATAAAGTCCGCGTAATCTTACCGGAGAGAAGTGAGGTCTGTGCCGTCATCATACTCCTTACAATCCACACCACACATAGTCCCAATCTTAAAGCTTATGGAGCTTTTAAAAGTGCTTGGGAAGCAAATTTACTTTATTCTTCCATTCTGAAATAGAGAATCAAGTTTTTATCTCCCTTTTATTGCTTTTTTGCTCACAGGTATGTACAAAGTCGAGATAACGAGAAGCAAACATTTCCTTGGAGAATTGAGTAGCGTGCTTTCTAGCATATTCAGGGTTAAATTTTTCTCTGTTAGCTTCAAAAGTTTCTACTGCTTCCATTAGAGATGCTTCTGTTTGCTGATTAAAAAATGTACCCGTTCCTGTATCCCCATAAGAACGAATATCTCGCACCGTTTCCAAAGCACCACCAGCACCATAGGCAATTACCGGAGTACCACAAGCTTGCGCTTCGACTAAGGCAATACCAAAGTCTTCACAAGCAGCATAGACAAAACCTCGGGCTTTAGCCATATAATTTTTTACCACATCATCGGGCTGCCATCCTAATATTTGGATGTTGGATTTCGCTATCTTCTGGATTTTATCCATATCATTTCCAGTGCCAATTATTACCAAAGGTTTTTTTAATTTATTAAAAGCTTCGACAATTAAAGTTACTTGCTTATAACTTACTAACCGGGAAACGGTAAGGTAAAAATCTTCTTTTTCAGATAAAAAGGGAAACTCTTCGGTATTTACGGGTGGATATATAATTTTTGCGTCTCTTCTATAACACCTCCAAATTCTCCGGGCAGTATGGGCGCTATTCGCAATAAAGTAATCTACACGATTAGCACTCACTACATCCCACTGTCTTAGCCGATGCAGTACATAGCGCGTAGCCCATCCAGCCATTCCTTTCCCTAGATTGCTTGCTCGCAAATAATCAAAAGTTAAATCCCAAGCGTAGCGCATGGGACTGTGGCAGTAACAAATATGTATTTGGTCTGGAGTGGTCAAAACACCTTTGGCAACTGCATGAGATGAAGACAGGATTACATCATATTCACGTAAATCCAGTTGTTCGATCGCCAATGGCAGAAACGGCAAGTATTTTTGGACACCTTGTTTTCCTGCGGGAAAATGCTGTAAAAATGTTGTGCCAATTTGACGTTTATACAAATAACTTTCCGGATTGCCGGATTCAAAATCAATCAGAGCATACAAGTCAGCATCAATATGATTCAAAATTTCCCGTACTACGAGTTCTGAACCACCTGTTGCTAATGGTGTAAGCCACTCATGCACCAAAGCATACTTTAAAGGCACAGTTAGCATTCATAGATAAAGAACAATTTTTTAGTTAAAAGAAAAGTAAATAACCATTTTGCTGACCTATTTCCCACAATATAAGTTCCTGTGAACATACCGCAACCTGATAATCTCAAAAAGGATGAAGTTTTTGTGTCTATGACGTTACTCAAGAATTGATTTCAAAAAAATATGTAACTTTTTTGACCGACATTCTTAGTGCTTCATTCTCAGTTTTGTTTTTGCCCACAAGTAATTTATATAGTAGGGATTCAATGCGAATTTTAATTATGGGAGGCACTCGGTTTATCGGTGTCTATCTAACTCAAATATTAGTAGAACAAGGACATTCTGTAGTACTTTTTAATCGCGGTAATCGTCCCTTACCTTCTCCACAGTTAACTCAAATAAACGGCGATCGCACTGATCCAAATCAACTAAAAGAAAAGTTAAGCAAGGAAGATTTTGATGTAATTTTTGACAACAATGGTCGGGAAATTACTGATACTCAACCATTAGCAGAAATTTTTCAAAACCGTTTGCAGCATTTTGTTTATATGAGTTCTGCTGGAGTATATCTCAAATCTGATATTCTACCTCATGTAGAAGGAGATGCAGTAGACCCTAACAGTCGTCACAAGGGTAAACATCATACAGAAAGTTATCTTGCAGAAAATGGCTTTCCTTTTACCTCCATTCGTCCCACCTATATTTACGGACCTCAAAATTACAACGATTTAGAAGCTTGGTTTTTTGATAGAATTATTCGTAACCGTCCCCTGCCCATTCCCGGTAATGGATTACATATTACTCAATTGGGTCACGTTAAAGACTTAGCTTCAGCAATGGCTCAAGTTATAGGCAATTCTACAGCAATACAACAAATTTACAACATTTCGGGAAATCGTTACGTTACCTTTGACGGTTTAGCTCGTGCTTGTGCTGTCGCTGTCGGTAAATCACCCGATGATATTCAAATAGTACATTACGACCCGAAAAAGTTTGATTTTGGCAAACGTAAAGCTTTTCCTATGAGAATGCAGCACTTTTTTGCATCGGTTGATAAAGCCATGACACAATTAAATTGGCATCCAGATTACGATTTAGTTTCTGGATTGAAAGATTCATTTCACAATGACTATTTAACATCAGAACGAGATAAATCAGAAATTGATTTTTCAGTTGATGAGGAGATTTTAAAAGCAGTAATTTAGATAGTTAATTAGTCGCTTGTACGTTGGGTTAGACACGAAAATTAAATTGAATTTCTAACGAAAATTTCTATTTATATTAATCGTGTCGTAACCCAACATGATGATAGTCGATAAATAGTCACCCAGAGAATAAAATTCTCTGTCTCATAGCAAAAGTCCTCTTAAGAGGACTGTTAAATTTTTGAATGTAATAAATATTAATTATGATTGTATAGTTAGTAAGTTGATTTAAATACATAAAGACTAGATCATTCATTTTTTAGTCCTCTTGAGAGGACTTACCCTATTAGACGGAGAATTGCATTCTCCGTCGGGCTAAAATATAAACTCATCCATTTTAATGCGGTTGATTAATACCAACATTCTCTCTACAATAAGACACCTAAATCTAATTGCATTTGCAATAATAGTCGATAAAATCATATAAATCTCCATGAAAGCCCCAATGATTAGAATTGAGATTTGAAAAGAGATGAGATAAAAAACTTATTATAAAGACTAGAAAATTTTGATTAATAAACATATTAATATTTGCTGAAGCCTCTTTTATCAAAATGCAAATGAAAAAAGCAATAATCACTCTACCGCAACAATATTCTTTATCTTGATTTATTCTAATTAGAAAACCAATCCAAAATAGGATATCTTTATCGTAAGGCTGATTTTGGTCGCAATTAACCCATGCTTCTGCTATTAAATAGCCATTTTCAAATCTTTCTAAACGTACTTTAAAAATACAAAAACCCATCCAACTACGATGGAAATACAGCCAATCGTCTTCAAGATAAATAAACCATTTATCATCCATTGACATGGGAATTAGTCCCCAAGTCAGATATTTATATTCTTCTTTAGTAAAAATTTCCTCAATCTGTAGCCAAGTTTTTAACTCTGGCATTGGCTGTATTTTCCAATCGCTACGGGTAGCTTTTTTCAGATTCATTTCACAACCACTTGACTTTCTTCCGTAGTCTTTTGCGGTAAAAGATAAATTGCACCACTAATTAAAGTTAAAGCTACAGATACCCAAAAAGCAATTAAAGAAGGTAATTCCCATTGTGCAGGTAAAGGAGCAATTAACAGCGCGATCGCAATTATTTGAGTTACAGTTTTGAGTTTTCCCCAAATATTTGCACCGCTGATTTTTGGTTGACTAACTCTCCAACCAGCAATCGCCAATTCTCGTCCTAATATTAAAAATACTCCCCATGCTGGAATTTGCCCTAGTTCAATTAAAGAAAGCATTGGAGCAAGTACCAGTAATTTATCTACTAAAGGATCAAGAAATTTACCTAAATCGCTTACTTGGTTCAACTTTCTAGCTAAATATCCATCTAACCAGTCTGTAGCCGCAGCAATAATAAAAATTGTTAAGCACACCCATCTTGCTTGGGGTGTCGGGTTATGTAAACCATAAATAATAAACGGTATACCTAACAAACGAGAGAAAGTAATCCAGTTGGGAAGAGTCATTCGATTTTAGATTTTAGATTTTGGATTTTGGATTTAGTTGTTGCTTGATAGTTGATAGTGGTTAGTTGTTGGTTGTTGGTTGTTGGGTGATAACTGATAATTGATAACTGTTAACTGATAACTGAACACCATGACTGATTCACAATTTCGCATCGAAAGCGATTCAATGGGCGATCGCCAAATTCCTAGTAGCGCTTATTACGGGATTCAAACTCTACGAGCTACGGAAAACTTCGCTATTAGCGGCATTAAGCCTTTATCTACTTACGTAGATGCCTGCGTCATCATTAAAAAAGCTACCGCTACTGTGAATGGGGAATTAGGTTGTATACCCCAAGATATTAGCCAAGCTATTATACAAGCTGCTGATGAAATACTCGCGGGTAAGTTTCGTGACCAGTTTGTAGTCGATGTTTATCAAGCAGGTGCCGGTACTTCTCATCACATGAATGTAAATGAAGTGCTAGCAAATCGCGCTTTGGAAATTTTAGGAGATCAAAAAGGTAACTATAAGCGTGTTAGTCCTAACGACCATGTTAACTACGGTCAGTCTACCAACGATGTGATTCCCACAGCAATTAGAATTGGTGGACTTTTGGCTCTTTCCAAAACATTGTATCCCGCTTTAGACAATGCCATTATTACTTTGTCACAAAAAGCCTTAGAATTTAAAGATATTGTAAAGTCCGGTCGAACTCATCTACAAGATGCTGTACCAGTACGTTTGGGAGATACTTTTGCCGCTTGGGAGCAAATTCTTCGAGAACATCAAAATCGAATTAACACCGCCGCTGAGGATTTAATGGTACTCGGTTTAGGAGGAAGTGCAGCGGGTACGGGGTTAAACACCCATCCCCAATATCGCGCAAGTGCGGTTAAAATTCTTTCAGGATTAATCAATTCTCCTTTAAAAGAAGCTACTCATCTCATGGCTGCAATGCAAAGTATGGCACCATTTGTCAATGTATCTGGTGCTTTACGCAATCTAGCTCAAGATTTAATTAAGATATCCCACGATTTACGCCTTATGGATTCGGGACCAAAAACTGGTTTCAAAGAAATTCAATTACCACCAGTACAACCGGGTTCCTCGATTATGCCTGGAAAATATAATCCCGTGATGGCTGAGATGACATCAATGGTGTGTTTTCAAGTAATCGGTTACGACACTGCGATTAATTATGCAGCACAAGCAGGACAATTAGAACTAAATGTAATGATGCCCTTGATTGCTTACGATTTGATTCATAGTATTGAAATACTTGGGCAAACCATTGAAGCACTCACTTCTCGTTGCATCCAAGGAATTACTGCTTTTACACAACGTTGTTTAGACTACGCCGAAGCAAGTTTAGCCTTAGTAACAGCATTAAATCCACATATCGGATATCTCAATGCAGCAGCCATCGCCAAAGAATCCATGGACACAGGAAAGTCCCTCAGACAGATTGTAATCGAAAAAGGGTTAATGAGTGAACAAAAATTAGCCGAAGTATTAAATCTCCAACAAATGAGCAATATTCTCAATAGTTGACAGTTGACAGTGGACAGTGGACAGTTGACAGTTGACTCAAAACTCATAACTCATAACTCCTAACTCAAAACTCATAACTCCTAACTCATAACTCATAACTCCTAATTCCGGTGGCACTAAACTCTCAATCCAAAATCCAAAATCCAAAATCTAAAATCCGAAAGTCCACATTAAAAAGTGTCCCTAGTTTTTACTGATGGGCATTAGTCAAAATACGATTAAGTTAAGCTGTGACAAAACCACAGAAAGAAAAAACTACGTCAATGCAGACTCAAACACCATCTGTCAGTTTAATTAGGGCTACTTCTTATGAAGTGGAACGATTAAAAGAATCTTTAGAAACTCTATTAGAACCCTTGGGTGGAATTGCAGCATTTGTGAAAAATGGCGTTCAGCCTCGCTGCGCCGAAGGTGTTCGCGTTTTACTCAAACCTAATTTACTTACAGGTTCGCGTCCTACTTCTGAATGTACCACACGTCCGGAAATAGTTTACGCGGTGGCGAGTATGGTAATTGATGCTGGTGGTAAGCCATTTTTAGGAGATAGCCCCGCATTTGGTAGCGCAAAAGGAGTCGCCCTAGCCAATGGATATGAATGGGTTTTAAAACAACTTAATCTTCCCATAATTGAGTTTCACTCTCAGCGTTACGAAATCGTCAACGATAATTTCAACCACCTGCTGCTGTCAAAAGAGACGATGGAAGCCGATGTAGTTATCAACTTACCCAAAGTCAAATCTCATTCTCAATTAGTATTGACTTTGGGAGTGAAAAACTTATTTGGTTGTGTACCCGGTAAAATGAAAGCTTGGTGGCACATGGAAGCAGGGAAAGATGCCAACCGTTTTGGAGAAATGTTGGTGGAGACTGCCAAAGCTATTAACCCCAATTTAACAATTATAGACGGAATTATCGGTCATGAAGGCAACGGCCCGAGCGGTGGTGAACCCCGTGCTTTAGGAATTTTGGGTGCATCAAAAGACGTATTTGCTTTGGATAGAGCCATAATAGAAATACTCAAAGTTGCTCCCGAACAAATATCGACTATTGCTGCATCAATGCGGTTGGGAATTTGTCCGCAACTAGATGCGATCGATTTTGTACAGTTACATCCTAACTTACTGCAAATAGATGATTGGCAATTACCCTCAAAATTGATGCCAATTGATTTTGGAATGCCCCGCGTAATTAAATCTACTTTTAGGCATCTTTACATCAGGTTTATTAAAGAAAAAATCAGCGCTTATAGCATTCGTTAAATTAATTGTTTCCAGCGGCGAATTTTATATTGCAAGTGCAAGCTTGGCTACAGCAATTTTATGTACTGCCAGAGTAAGCTGTAAATACCCTCCGATTGCTTAACCAAACCGCCCTATTTATTTTAGTGGCGGTTTTTTTAGTCCGGATTATTGTTAGAAATTGTGAGATTTTGTGATTTTTTATAGTTTGAATTGATAACACTCAATAGCCGCGATTTAACCTGCATTAAAACAATACTTAATCATCTATAACCCTTTAATAATTTTTGCAAAATTCTCCGGATATTATTATCCTATTACTCAGCGTACCCATATTGTCACATCGACTTAATTTTTAATTATTTTTACTGAATTATATGTGAAGATTATTAGCAAATAATGGTCACTTACTGTTACTTAAAAACCATTTAATTCTTCTGTAATTATGCGGTATAGAATTATTAATAAACCATTTGATTAAAGCATATTATCGATAATATATTTTGAGTGTAATTACTGATGAAGATGAAAAAAAACTGAAGTACACTCAAATGCTTTTCAACATTAAATAGCAAATATTCTTCTTTCTATATTGCTAAAAAGCTTACTGGGGAAGACTTTCTCATTCTGAAGGAAGATGATATTGACCCACTGATGTTTTAAAGTTAATATTAGTAAATAAACAAAATGTATTTTTTTTTGCATGAGATTTAATCAATATAAGTTGTCGTCAACCCAGGCAATACGCAATTAAAAAGCGAGATAAGTTACAACTATTTTTAAAAGATATTTATGTATTACTTGGTATCAAGAGTTTCAAGTATAAATAAATATATAAAGTGAATGGCAAAACTGATTTAAATTATTGAATAATAGGTAGTTTCTAATCATAAAAAAAGCTAAAATAGTAACAACTCTCTCTAATCAGAGAGCCGTAGCAACTAGTGATGTAAAGAGCTAAATAATTTATATGGATTCAAATAGTCAGTCTGCCAATACAGAGGAATTACCTTCCCAACGTTTGGCAGACGTTGTAGGAACAGCGATTGCTATGTTAACTTTGACGTTACCGATGTTTGTAATTGGTCATTACTCTTCAAACGACGTTCAAGATAACCGGCAACCATCAACCTATAACTTACAAACAACTGACAATGATACAAAACTCATAAAAAGTGAAATTTCATCCATTTATAAAATGAATCAGCACGCTTCGAGCTTCTCGAAAAAAAAGTAACTTTTAGCAATTAGTAGAAGTAGTTTTCATGAAAATGATTTTGTTTTTCTACTTATAATTAAATTTTGTCGAGATTTGTAGAGACGTAGAATTTTATTTCTCTACAGTTTTTTAGACTCCTATTGGGCATCGTCTCTATAGGGGCGTTTTTATTTATTATTGATATAATTCTCTTTCCCATGACTTTTTCGTGGGTTGTGAAGTCGGGTTTTTAGGACAATTATCTTTTTTCGAGATATTTAACTGAAAAACCCGACTTCTAAGTCTTGCAAATAGTACACTGAAACTATTGACATATAAACTAACTTACTTCTAAGAATGTGAACCCGGTTGTAAATTAGGCTTTTTTTATTTAAAGGGAATAAACTACTTTATCGTAACGTCCATATTGACCTAAAATTCTACACGGGGAGACTGCAAACTCTCACCGAGAATTAATCAAAGCTTTAGGAGTACATCTGTGGACTTATCTCGTATCCCATCTCAACCAAAACCCGGTTTAATCAATGTTTTAATTGAAATTGTCGGTGGAAGTAAAAATAAATATGAATATGATAAAGATTTACAAGCATTTGCTTTAGATAGGGTGCTTTACTCATCAGTGCAATATCCCTATGACTATGGTTTCATCCCAAATACTTTAGCTGATGATGGCGATCCCCTCGATGGTATGGTAATAATGGATGAACCAACCTTCCCCGGTTGTGTAATTGCAGCACGACCCATCGGTATGTTAGAAATGATTGACGGTGGCGATCGCGATGAAAAAATTCTTTGTGTACCAGACAAAGATCCACGTTATGTGAACGTGAAATCACTCAAAGATTTAGCTCCCCATAAACTTGATGAAATCGCAGAATTTTTCCGTAGTTACAAAAACTTAGAGAAAAAAGTCACCGAAATCCTTGGTTGGCAAGATGTAGATAAGGTAGCACCTTTAGTTGAACAATGCATCAAAGCAGGTAGCGAAAAAGGTCGAGATAGTGAGTCCGAAACTAAGTAAAATTAAATCAGATATTTCCATCAAGTTTAATTTTTCCTGCAATTACCCCCTTTCCCTTAAAAGCTAATTAAACAATGCAACGCACGCTTCTCCTAGCCAAAATTCACAACTGTACTCTCACCCAATCTAATCTCAACTATATGGGCAGTATCAGCATAGACCAAACACTTTTGGATCAAGCTGGTATCTTACCTTACGAGCAAGTACAGGTGGTGAATATAACTAACGGTGAGCGTTTTGTGACTTATGCAATACCGGCTATTGCTAATTCCGGAGCAATTGAGCTTAATGGGGCTGCGGCACGTCTAGCCATAAAAGGCGATCGCTTGATTATAATGTCTTACGGGCAGTTAACTCCGGAAGAAATCTCAAGTTTCTCTCCCACAGTTGTCATCGTAGACGACAAAAACAAATTGTTAGAAGTCAGACACTACGATGATTTGCTCGGTAAGACAATTATCTAAAAAAAATGCCAAATATACAGCCGTCAAAGCATCATCCAGATGTTAGCGAATCCCCAAAAAAATCTGCTTCTGAGCAAACCGATCAATTTTTAGTCAAATTTTGGGGAGTACGAGGTTTAATTCCTACTCCAAGTCAAGAAACTAATGTTTATGGAGGTAATACTGCTTGTGTAGAAATGCAAGTCGGGGGAAAGAATTTGATTTTTGATGGTGGTACTGGGTTGCGAATGTTAGGAAAAAATTGGTTAGAAAAACAGCAAGAAATATTAGTCCATTTATTTTTTACTAACGCTCAAACAAACCGGATTCAGGGTTTTCCTTTTTTTGCTCCTGCATTTGCACCCCAAAACTATTTACATATTTATGGTACCGCTGCTTCTAATGGAGCATCAATTAAGCAATCACTTTGCGATCAAATGTTATTACCCCATTTTCCTTACCCTTTACAAGTCATGCAGTCACAACTGCAATTTTATCATTTGACTCCGAATCAAGTGGTGGCTATTGATGATGTAACAGTAGAAATGGGATTAATTAATAATATTCAAAAGTCCATTGGTTATAAAATTACATGGTCTGAATATAGTGTTGCTTACATCACTGATTTACAATCTAAAATAGATGATTCAGATGTTGAAGGTGTAATTAGATTAACTCAAGGAGTAGACTTACTAATTGTAAATCCTAACTACATTTCCTCGGATTTTCGCAACTCGGAAACACCAATTGATTCCTATTGGGAAAATGCTCTAGATTTAGCCCGTACAACAGGTGTTAAACAACTTGTATTTTCTAATCATCATCCAAATGATCGCGATGATTTTTTAGATAGAGTTCAAGCCGCGCTTAAATCTAAGTTAGAACCAGCATTTTTAGCTCGTGAAGGTATGGTTATATCTATTAATTAATTGAAACTAAATATTCATTCCAATTCATGACTAATTTTCATTAATTTTTATGGAGTTTGCTGCGGATAATCCAATAACTTATTGATAAAGCAAAAACTGCGATTGCCAAACCGATTACTTGTATGCCGTCTGTTTTCTCTAAATCTAAAATAATAATCTTTCTAGCTACAGCAATCAAGGAAGTAGCAATTACTAATTCAACATGAATAACATTTTTTCTCAGATAAGCAGTAATATTTTCTAAAATTTCTAAAGCAATTAAAACATTTAAAAATAATCCAAAAGTTGTAAATAAATTGTCATTAAAATTTGGTTTATTAATATCCCAAATTAATATTTTGTTTACGACGTAAATTGCTAAATCTATAATTGCAAAGAATATGATCACCACCATAGTAATCGATAACAGTTTGGCAATGAGTTCTTCAATCTTTTCAATCAAATACAAACAATTTTCATTGCTATTGTATTTACGAATTTTTCTCAATAGATTTCTCATGTTTCATGCCTTGTAATAAAACAATTACCAATTACATAAATGAATGTTATTTGTCATGTGTAAACAAATACAATCAAGTAAGAATAAAGTACATAAATTAAAATCTTACATTTATAACTATAAACAATCATTGGTACATTAATTTAACAATTTTAAACAACCCTTACCTCGCACTACGAGAAAATATCAAGCATGAACCGTCGTAACTTCTTAAATTGGGTTGGTGTTGGCATGATAGCAACTTCTTTACCCGTCGCTATTGCAGCTTGTTCCTCAAAAGAAACAGCGAATACCCCAAAATCTCAAGAATGGCAAAATATTGGTACTTCTAATCAATTAAATACCAATGGTAAACTACTTGCAAAAAATACATCCGTCGGAGAAGTATTAGTCGTCAAAACTTCCCTTGCTAATAATTTAGTTGCGGTTAACCCTCGCTGTACCCATGCCGGTTGTACCGTCGAATGGAAAAATGATACTAATAAATTTGTTTGTCCCTGTCATGGTTCTGAATTTGGGGTTGATGGTAAAGTTATAGCCGCACCAGCCACAACACCTTTAAAAACCTATGCAGTCAAAATTGATGGTGATGCAGTTTTGATTCAGTAAATAGCGTCAGTTCAAAAATTTATTTTTGCTTGGGGGAAAGAAAAGTCGGGTTTTTGAAGATAAATATCTGTAATACAAGATAACCTTGATTAAAACCCGACTTCTGTGTTTTTCTTCTATGAATACTATCGTACTTATAAGTTTTGTAAATTAATTTGAATTATCTATACTTCTATTCACAAAGCTAATTGATAGTTTTTTAATCAAAAATATTGATAAAAATTGACTTAAATAGCGTTGAATACCGATATTAAGGTAGAATTGCCAACACATTTAGATAAATTTTAGCTCAACTTAAAATCGACAACTAAAAAATATCTGTAGCAAAACTTACTAAAAATTATATAAGGATACGTTAAGTTAAGTTTGCCGTAAATGTAACTACAGCTACTTAAAAATGCGGCTAGAACAATTGCAAGCCTTTTTAGCGATCGCAGATAGTGGCAGCTTTCAAAAAGCAGCACACCAATGTAATGTTACCCAATCTACAATCAGTCGTCAAATTCAGTCATTAGAAGCAGATTTGGGATTTGAATTGTTTCACAGAACTAGTCAATCTAAATTGACTTTAGCAGGTGAAGCTTTATTACCTCGCGCCCGTAAAATTTGTTTAGAGTGGCAAACTGCTAAGCAAGAAATAACCGACTTGATATCAGGTAAACAGCCAGAACTTTGTATTGCCTGTATTCCTTCCGTATGTGCTTATTATTTTCCACCTTTATTACAATCATTTTGCAAACAATACCCTGATGTACAATTACGGGTAACATCATTAGGTAGCGATCGCGCATTGAAAGTTCTCAAAGACGGACTTGTGGATTTAGCAATTGTCATGAACAATCGTTTTCTTACCATGAGCAAAGAAATGGTTGTGCAAACACTTTATGAAGAACCCATAGAAGTTTTAACATCAGCCAATCATCCATTAACTGAATATGAATCGATTCCTTGGTTGGAATTAATTCGTTATCCTCAAGTAATTTTCAAAGAAGGTTATGGAATGCAGCGGTTAGTACAAAATCAATTTGATCAAACTGATGCATTACTCAAAGCAGCTTTAGAAGTTAATACCTTAGATGCTTTCCGGGGAATAGTACGTCAAGGAGAATTAATCGCTTTATTACCAAGTTCAGCATTAATTGAAGCGCGTTTTGACCCCGGTCTTGCAGTTCGTCCTTTTTATATTAACAACAATGGTTCTTCCGTCAACCGTGTATGTTTAACTCGTCAAGTAGTAATGGTAACAACTCAAGACCGATTACAAATTCCTCCCATTCAGTACTTTTGGAATCTAGTTTGCCAACACATACCAAAACAGGTAAAGGGATTTTAGATTTTAGATTTTGGATTAGGAGTTAGCACCACCGGAATTAGTGGTTAATGTTTAATGGTTGTCAACTGTCAACTGTCAACTGTCAACTGTCAAAATTATGAGCAATTCATTTAGAGATTTACTTAAAAAAATCGGTAGTGGGGAACATACTAAAGAAGATTTAACTCGTGCTGAAGCAAAATTAGCGACTAGAATGATGCTTTTGGGTGAAGCAACACCAGCACAAATTGGCGCTTTTTTAATTGCACACCGCATCAAACGACCTACTAGTCAAGAATTAGCGGGAATGTTGGATGCTTACAGCGAACTTGGGCCAATATTACCAGCAATCAACGACGAGCCACCAGCAATAATTTTTGGTATACCTTACGATGGTAGAATCCGGACTGCACCAATTAGTCCAATCGTAGCTTTATTATTAGCTTATTCTGGACAAAATGTGATCATGCATGGTGGCGATCGTCTTCCCACAAAATACGGACTTTCATTGGTAGAAATTTGGCAAGGTTTGGGTGTTGACTGGACAAAGTTAGAATTACCCAAAACCCATCAAGTTATGGAAAAAACCGGAATCGGTTTTGTTTATACACCACTGCATTTTCCCCTAACAACAAGTATTTGGGAATACCGCGACCAAATCGGTAAGCGTCCGCCCTTTGCCAGTATGGAATTAATTTGGTGTCCTTATGCTGGTGATGCTCACATCGTTACCGGGTTTGTTCATCCACCGACAGAGGAAAGGTTTAAGGCAGCTTTATGTGAAATCGGAATTACTAAATTTACAACAGTAAAGGGTTTAGAAGGTAGTTGCGATTTACCACGTGATCGTACCGCGATTATCGGTTTGGGAAATGGTACAAATCCTATAGAAAGATTACTTTTGGTTCCGAGGGAATACGGCTTTACTACTCAAAATGTACCTCTGGGTAGTACTGAAGAATTATTATCAGAAATGAAATTAGTCTTGCAAGGTAAACCATCAGCATTGATGGAAACAGCATTATGGAATGGCGGGTTTTATTTATGGCTTTGCGGAATTTGTAGTGATATGTCTTCCGGTTTAGCAACAGCCAAAGAATTATTCTACTCTGGTGCGGTGTTGAAAAAACTTCAAGAATTGCAGCAAGCGATTAACTCAATATTATAAATTGGGAATGGGTAATTGGGAATGGGTAATTGGTAATTGGCAAATCCCCATGATTAATTAATGGGCTTATATGCTTTTTCTTCCGGGTATCAGAGCGCTTCGCTTTCAGAAAGACATATCCCCAACTAAACTCCCCATAAAAAAACGCCTTCTTCAAGCTTTATTATTTGTGATTAATTCTGTTCTTCTCCCTATTCCCAATTCCCAATTCCCAATTCCCAATTCCCCATTCCCCATTCCCAATTCCCCATTTTCAATTCAGAAGTCAAGACTCTAAATATACAATTAAATCAAACTACATCAAAAAGGCTTTTTCCAGAACCTTGGCAATGCGTAAAATTTACAATTCAATAAAGCCAAAACACTGATCATTAGCGTAGACTAAGGATTACGGTAGTACTAAGAAGGGATTTTTCAATGATAAATAAATTTTCACGAATGAGCAAAGGTTGAACTATAGTGTATTAAACGGCATGGAAAGTTAAAAATACAATAAAAATACAATTGTGTGGTTAAGTCTTACTGCCTACCAAGACCCATTTATTATAGTTGAGAAATAATACTGACTCGATGACAGGCAAAAACGCAAGACAGAATGCATTTCTGCGGCTAGTGTCTGGTAAGGAATTAGAAACAGTTGAGCAACGCTACTCGCTAATTCCAACTTCAGAGGCAGTAATTGGACGCGATCCTCACTGTCAAGTTGTATTAGATGCATTACAGTATCGCATGGTATCTCGCCGTCATGCGGTGATTCGTCCTTTAAGTTTATCTCCCGATGGTGAAATCAGTTGGATACTCTGCGACTTAAATAGTGCTAACGGTACCTATCTAAATGGAAAACGCTTGCAGGAATGCCAACAAATTTTTCCTGGCGATCGCATCACTTTGGGTTACGATGGACCTGATTTGGTTTTTGGTAGCGAAATCGTCGAACGAAAAACAACCATTTCTAATCATACATCCTTCCATTCCACTTCAAATTCCTCAAACTATTCCAAACCAGACTCAGTTAGCTTCACTCAATTATTTCCCATCATTTCTACAGGTAAAGATTTAACTAGCAAAGCTTATCTAATACCTGGAATTTTAACGGTTATTTTTGTAGTATTAATGTTTGCTACCGTCGGAAAACCCGAAGCAAACCAAATTATAGTTGCTGTTTATATTGCCTTTGCCGCTTATTATTTTATTTATCAGTTGTGTGGCAAGCATAAACCTTGGTGGGTTCTATTAGGGGTTGGTTTATCCACAACTTTAATTTTACTTAGTCCCCTATTAGATTTATTTATTTTTATATTTCGCGAGATTTTACCCGGTAGTCTACCTTCTGGGCAAGAATCAATTACCTTTACTGAATGGCTGGTGCGGATGTTTTTCGGTGCTGGTTTGATGGAAGAACTACTCAAAGCATTACCAGTTGCCGGTATATATTTTATCGGTTTAGGATTGTCTTCCCCTTGGCGAGAACGTGTTGGACTTTGGGAACCTTTAGATGGAATATTGCTGGGAGCAGCTTCTGCTGTCGGGTTTACCCTGTTAGAAACACTAGGTCAATACGTGCCAGAAGTTACTCAGAACGCAGCAATTCAAGCAGGAGTAGAAACAGGCCAATTAGTAGGTTTACAACTGTTGATTCCGCGCATTCTCGGTTCTGTGGCTGGACATATGGCTTATAGTGGATATCTCGGTTATTTCATCGGTTTAGCCGTACTTAAACCAAAATTAGCAGGACAAATTTTATTAGTTGGCTACCTTAGTGCCTCAGCGCTTCACGCTTTATGGAATGCAACTGGTGCCATCAGTGGTTTATTTTTAGTCGTCGTAGGTGTATTATCTTATGCTTTTTTAATGGCTGCAATCCTTAAAGCAAGAGCGCTTTCACCCAATCGCGAACAAAATTTCGCTACCCGCTTTTTCGGAAAATAACTAATTGGTAATTGGTAATTGGTAATTGGTAATTTTACTGTTGCCTCTTCCCTCTTCCCTCTTCCCTCTTCCCTCTTCCCTGATATATGTCTTTTGATAGATGAGGCTGGAGAACAAACTATTATATCTTTTAAATAATCATGGATAAATCTACCCTAAGAAATAAAAATTACAGAAATAGCATCGCTCCAGCCATCGCAAAAGTAAATTGATTGCATTGGCTTTGCAAATAAAGTAGAAAATGGCGGCAAAAGTTTTACTCTTCTGCTTGAAAGGTATTTAACTGATTTAATGCATGATAAGCAATCGTTAAACCAACTTTTGCTTGTTCAATTTCCGATAAAGCTGCCCATTCACGATTATCCCCTTGATTATAATTAGCTAAAGTTGACTCCACTTTAGGATGGGAACCACTTCTAGTTGCATACGCTAACGGACGTGCTAAAACCATGATATCGTCAACTTCTAAACTCGGTAATACAGCTTGTACGCATTCAATCAGTTGTTCTGTGATTGACTGTTTTGCATTGAAAATTTCTGCTGCTTTCTGAGCAATCAAGTTGATCCAATCTTTTGGCATACTATTACAAAACTCTTTTTGTAAATTCTTTTGTAATTTGAATGCTATTGTTTGATTTGTATTACAATTGTAGTGTACTGAAGTCTCGACCTTAGACCAAAGCGCATCTAATTGGTTGTGAAAAGCTTCACAGCGTGTATCTAGTTCCTCGTCTAGCAAAGCCTGCATCGGGAATTGCTCTTCTATTTGATTAAAATAAGCTTGGGTATCGTCTTCGTAAGAATTCCAAGGATAAGTATTATCTTCTGGTTCGAGTAAAGTTGCGAGTAAATCCAATTCGACTTGAGAAAGCGAATTGTGAGAATTTTTTGAACCTTGCATTTTGTCAGCCATGTGTTGTCTCCCGGTGAATGAATTAGCGGTATTGACAGCTACAGCACCCAATATCTGGTTTCCGCAAACTGAAATTTTCTTTTATCTACTGTTATAACTTTTTGATTTGACGTAGCGACGTAGAGTCTATCTTAATAGTTAAAAGATAAATAATACCAAAATACCAATTTGATAAATACCTAATTTTCAATCCGAAATTCCCAAGTTTGACTTTTAGTACTACCAAACTTTAAATGCATTCCCGATTCTAAAGGTACTTCGCCTCTGTAGATTTGTTGCCAGCCACCAGAGCGTAAAATCCAAGTCGTACCATAGGTGGATAAATCTTGTAAATAGTAAGTTTGCACTTGAGTATTACCTACTAAACTATTGCGACATAAAATTTCAGCATGACGCTTTGAAACTGAAGGTTCTCGGATTACAATATCATTTTCTCTAGTGCGACCGATACGGGTAACTCCGGGTTTCAATAACCAAATTTTACCTCCTGGTTGCAAAGAACGTAAGGAAACATTTGCACTACCAGGAATAAAAGTTGTGGGTATTTCTGTAGCACCTTCTTCAAAACTCTTGAGCAATTCACCGTCGAAGTGGGGGTGTAAGTAAAGAACTGGTAAAGTCCAAGCGGGCTGATTAAAATGATAAATTGTTAATAATCTTTTTCTACCTTCGGCAACAGCTTCGTCAATCGGTTTGCGACTACGTAAAGCCAAAGCCATAGTTTGAATAAAACTGTGACTTTCCTCATCAGTAATTTTATCGCGCATTCCCAGTACCGCAGGTACACCTTGACGTATCAATACTTCTGCTAAACTACTGTGAGCAATAGCCCGATTTTGATTAGAGAAAGGTTGCGCTCCCCAACAAGCATTGAAAACAGCCAACTTCACATCACTACGGGTTAAAGCTTGTGCCAGTTCCATACCATTAAGAGTCATCTCCTTTTGTAAAAATAGAAACCCCCCGTCCGGACCTGGCAACCCGTGACCGGCGTAAAAAAACACATTATAAGCTTTAGTATCTAATTCCGAAATTAGCTGTTCTGGAGTTGGTTTTACCAGGGTATTTACCATGCAAGGCGCGTATCCGGCAGAGGTACTACCCAGGGAATGACTCCCAGAAAGAGTTTGTTGAAGAATAGCTGCTTCTTTTTCTAATTGCAGGTTTTCATCTTCTCCTAAAACTAACAAGATATTTAAAGCGTGATCGGTTCCTGAACAAGACAACGGTTCAACTTGAGAAGTAGTGCGACTAAACAACAGATGTTGAGACAGTGACATTGCAGGTTGTCCGGGTTCGCGCTGCATAATTTCCCAAGGAACAGCAATTAAATCTGGGTCGCGGATTTCCAAACGAAAGCGCAAGCGTGTATGCTGACCCATAGCAATACCGCGACTCCGTTCCAAGCTGCCCAAAATTTCTCCCTCGAATGTCCAACGCCATAAACTAACTCCCATATATTGCATCAAACGGCTGCTATAGCTAGTTTTTTGACCGGAAGCTGATGGTAGGGAGTTCAAGGGAAGCGGATTTGCAGTTTCCAACTTATTTTTTGGCGATATATCCAACCGGGAATGTCCAGCGAACATTTGTTGCCATTCCAGCCAAGCTTGATTTAGCTCTTGCGACCATACACAATCATGTAAAACATAACCACTCGGATAGGGAGCATTCACCACCCAAATTGCAAAATTGTCAGTGCCTGTATGAACGAGACGGGCGATCGCCAGGTTAAGGGATGGCATGGATTCTTTAAAAAAGGCTAAATTTTTTTCAAGCAAAATGTTTGCCCAAAATTATCTTTTCAGGCGATTACCTGTATGATTTTAGTTTCTTATAGTTTATCTAGTTTTGGAATCAGTGCTGTTACCCGTTGGGGGTAATGTTGTTTTATCTCTGATACTACCAGGACTGCTGGGGTTTTGCGAGTCCTCAACAGGTGGTGAAGTTGAAGTATCTTCAATTTTGGGAGCTGAACTATCTGCTGTAGAACACTCATCTCGTGCAGTCTTTGGCTCGGCAATTGCGACATTTGACGTTGTAAGCTGGGAACTTTTGAGCCATAATTGTTCGCCCGGTTTGGGTAAGGTTGTATTAGCAGCAGTAGTTACTGTTGGAGTGGGTGAAACTGTTGGCTCCCCCTTTGCATCTCCAACTGAGCATACCTTAATCTCTAGCCAATAGTCTTGTGATGATGGAATCTGCTCTTTTTGCACGACCTGTAATAAACTAGCTGGTGGTGCAGGAATTGGTATTGGCGATGGGGAAGCTGTACTCTCCTCGGCAGGCAGTGTCTTACTTCTACTCAGAGTAATTTCTGTTTTCGTATTGATTAACCAACCTCGACCGATTTTATCGAGTCTTGGGGAATTATCTTCAATGGAAGTTTGGGAACTGTTGGGGTTTCTGGTATTTGTTGCTGCTACTGGTGTGGAGTCAACATTTTTGCCTAATAATGATTGCCTCCAAAAGTATCCTAATGCACTACCCACTATCGTTAGTAAAGCAATTATTCCCAACATTAGGGGTAATTTAGAAACTTGAGGCGCAACTTTTTTGGTAATTACTTGGGTTTTCTGGTTGGGAAGATTTTGTGTTGCTGGAGCTATACGGGAAGAATCAACTGCCGGAATTAACGAAACATCCGCAAGACTTGCTTCTAATGGTGACTTTGGCTCGGAATATTTAGTTTGGCAATGCATCAAGGCAATAGTCACATTGTCATGACCATTTTGATTGTTAGCAATCTCTAACATTTGCTTAGTAACGCTAACTACATCACCCTTGTTGTTGAGTAATGGCAAAATTTCCGTTTCCCAGTATTGTTCGATACGGTCAAAATCACTTAAGCCGTCGGAACATAGTAAAAACACACAATCTTCATCGAGGATAAATCGCTGTGCTGTTGGATGTAAAGCACTACTTGCATTCATTCCCAATGCTTGGACTAATGAACCAGAAGCAGCTTGCTGTACAGCATCGCGATAAACTGCGTAGCCCAATCGTACTTCGCGGGAAGCCACATCATCGTCAAGAGTTATTTGATGGCAGTTATTGCGGGTAATTAAGTAAGCGCGACTGTCTCCGACATGAGTAATATACATGGAATGGGCAACTGGTAATCCGATGACTACAGTGGTTCCCATACGTTGTCGTCCTTGACGATTTTCGCTGTCGTTACGCTGGCTAATTTTATCGTTAGCAGCAGCAGCAGCCCGTTCTAAGTCCGTAAGTAGGGCAGCCGAATTAATATGATCTCCTGGTAAATTTGCTAGTTCCCCTACCTGCTGTTGAATCGTCTCAATCGCTAAATTAGAAGCTACATTGCCTCCTTCATGTCCGCCGATACCATCACAAACAATAGTTAAAGCCGACTTTGATGGTGGTTTGGAGATAGTAGTACCGCTTTGGGGGTAACAAGCATCTTCATTGCGTTGGCGACTAGTTCCTTTATCAGTCACCGTAAACACTTTGATGGTAGAATCGTGGGATTGACTTAATGATGTTAATCCCCGGTCTAAAACACCAACTAACTGTTCGCTCGAATGTATTTTCCCTTCAATTAACAAACCACAAACTTCGCCCAGAAAATTGCCAATCGCAGGTTGTGCTTGGGCAAGTAACTGTTGTTGCCAAAACTCTCCTAAAGCTGATAAGGCTGGTGTACTTTCACCATCAGAACTTAATTCTAATAACCTGACTATTGAACCTTCTACCCGAATCAAATTTTTTGCCAGTAAGCTAGAACCAACACCAAAACTTACCAAAGGTTGCCATAATTGGGCTATTTGCCACAGCCAATTAAGTTGTCGTAGGGACGTTGCATTTTTCCAAGCATCTGTGAATTTACCACACAATTTTACTTTGATCGGCGATTCACTCAAAATAACCGGGGGTTTCTCTAAAAGTAATATTTGTGTAGAGGTGTTACCGACATTTAAAGTCAACAGTCCGTAAACTTGAGGAATGTGTAAGCGATAGGGAATTAATCTCAGATAAGATTTAATTTCATCTAACTTTTGTTGTTCGGGTATTTCTGGCAGAATCCCTGGTTTGGTATCTAATAAAACATTCTCTTCAATAATTAAGTAACGCTCTTGTAACAATTCCCCAGAATTACCCAAAACCGAATTATCCGCCACAGCCCAGAGATAACGTTTGGGCAGAGGTGTGGAGCATTGCTGGCAAAACTTGTGGGTAAGGGGGTTAGCAGCTTGACAAAGTTCATTTGGACAGTAGAGCGTTGCCGCGTCATTTTCCATAGTTTCCCACCGAGAAGGCGATTGGCAAGTTATTGTTTATTCATAGAGAATGGCTATATGACCATTCGCGTTTACATAAAAGGATATATTACATTTTGACCGGAGAATGCCCATCAGCTTACTGTCTGCCGTTGTACGGCGGTGTACCGCTGACTAGCAACTTAGAACACACACGAGAGTAAATAGTATAGCAATTGATCAATTTCGCCCTTTTAATTAGCCATGATCAGCCTTTTAAAGAAAGTATATAAAAAATTACCAACTCTCGCATGATGTTCATACCATTTTGTAGGCAAACATTCTCTGAGAAAGAATCTTGCCATACACTTTATTGAATATTATTTCTTAATTATTTATTTGTTTTCTACATATATTTCTACTTTACAAATCATTAGACATTAAAAAAAAATAAATATTTATATTTTTTTAGTTATCTAATACATTGTCCGAACAATTAGTTCGTGCCTCATTTACTAGCTTAGAAGCTTTGCTCCCCAAAGTGAGGTTTTGTTTAAATAGTTTAACTTTATACAACTTTAATAATGTACTTCTGCCAATAAAGATAAATTCCAGTGTAACTTTCCGCCGATGCCTTATCATCACAAAGCATTCGGCAGAAAGGATGATCAACTATACAAAAATTATCTCGGAGCAACCCTTAGATTTTAAGGACTTAAGCATTAATTAAAATTTGTGTACAGTCTCAGTAAACAAGCAATTCTAATTATTTTCATCCGCTGCGAGTCGAGGAAGTCCCATACTGTAATTGCTGACTCGTCCGGAGATATTGTAGCTAATTGAGCCTTGTTGTAGAAGCGAACGCACCAAATGCTCTAAATCCGAGCCAATACGACGTAAATTATAATCAGTTAAGTCCGCACCGCTGTTAGCTTCGACTAATTCATCAAATTTACGATACACAGCCTGTAGACTATCCTCACTCCAAGTGAATTCGTTATCTGGGTCAACATCTAAAGTTAACACCTGATTGCTAGGAATTAATTCACCATCTTCAACTTCTGCCGCAAAAATACGGATATGGCGAGTTGTTGATTTGAGCAGCATCTGCTTATCCATAGGAGCTTTTTTTAATAAAGGTTAAGTAACACTGCAATTATTGTAGACTCTAAATTCTTGCTTGAAACTTCAAATACGATCGCAGATTGTTCAGTCAACAAACCCGCTACCATCATAGACTTTAACGTCCGTCCAAATATGGGTTGAATTCCCCACCGCTCAAAGGTGTAAGAATTGCGTTGGGGTTTAAATCCCCATTGCAATTCCAAACTTCTTCCCTCTTCCCTCTTCCCTCTTCCCTCTTTTTAATCCAAATAGCAAATAAACGCCGATGATTGTTTTAATTCCATTGGTTTAAAAGGACTGGAGTTTTGATTAATTGGGGAACCAGGAATTTAACATCAAAGTCACTCTGGTAAGCTTGAATCGCCGCTTATTGTAAAGGGATTACAATTACTTAGCCCTCTTATTCATCAAAAATAATTTAGGAGTGGTGTTAATTGATGCTCCTTTACTAAAATTACCCTCAAAATTTTTGGTCTGAATGGTCAATTGTGTTTTTTTGATGAATAAAACATACATATAGTAGTTTCACGGAATTGCTAAACAACAACATTAGGCTATAGTCTAATCAAATGATTTCAGCGTTTTTACTTACGTAGTATTACTATTATTTTAGTTAAAAGTAAAACTGTTATTGACGTGGAGATAAGTTTGATGTAAAAACCTTTAAAAAGCTCTCGCAAGTTCTTACAGAAACTTCATTGTATAGAAGTTTAAAAACTGAATAATAGTTTATGGTTTGTTAGAACTGTAAGGAGCGCATGAACATCAAAATTATAGACAATCAAAGTCTACTTAAAAACCACCAACCGGAGAGTGAAATGCAACACAAATAAAAATGGATAATTTTTCTTCTTGCTCCCGTCAGACACTACTTTCGATTTCAAACAAAATATAAAGAACTTTTGCTTGAGATAAAACTCCTCAACCCTTATGAACAACGAGTAAAGGAATCGTAACAACTATGAACTCGAAAGCATTACCACGCCAAATAAACAACGTCGAAGTAGGTGTTTATGAGTGCGAAATCAATCTCAAATTTCGACTGATTGAAGAAAAGAGTTTACTGAGCGATCGCGAACAACTCTTACAAGTACTGCTAGAAGCACTAACTGAAGGCTCCGACGACTTTCTAGAGATATTGCAGCAGGCTGTTAAACTTCATGAGACAACTGAGTTGAAAGCTTCACCGCAAATGCGACGACAGTTAATGCGGTTGCGTAACTCGAACGAAATGAATCAATAGCTAACATTGCTGTACACAGTAGCGGTAAATTGTGTAGCTAAGAAAGAGAGAAGTTTTGGTAAATGTTTAAGTTTAAATTCGGAACTTAATTTTTTCCCACAACAAACTAACTCGTATCACTCAAGGCTACTGTTTGTTGTTAACCTGGGTTGTGCCGAATCATTCTCCTGCTTCGTCTACCCGGCATCTACTTTGTTTGTTACGGGGTTGCGTCTACAAGTAACCTCAATGTTGGTGAAAGTAATGTATGGAAGTAATTGGGTGCCTACTAATCATCATTCTCGTCTTGCTTCAAGGCAGGGTTACAATCTACGAAGAATATTGACATACCAGGGAAGAAGATATTTAATCGGCGTTGCACGAAAAACTGTAGTATTCGTACCCTCCTTTAAGAAGGAATAAAATCAGATAGGCAATTCCAGCATACGTTACCTCGAAAAGCATCTCGTAATTTTTGCTCTTTTTTTCATGGCATCAAGATAATAGTTCCCCAATTAAGCTTACCTAGAGTTGAAATAGAAGTAGTGCATGGGATGAGTCAGCATGAGTAAACTTTCATCCCATACATACTTTGATTTATCGACTAGATGACTTTATTTTGTTTAGATACACGTAGGAAAGATTTTTTCTACCGGATACGTTTTAAATTCTCGGTATAAATCATCTTGCCCTTATAGTTAACTACTTAATGATTACCTATCTTTTCATACCTGTAAATACGGTAAATTACTTAAATTAAATTCAGGTTAATTCAAGCAAATCCTTTTAAAATCAAATACAGGGATTTAAGTTCAATAATATAAAGGTTAAAAATTTATCTCTTGACACAGGAAAAGGAAAAACAAGCAGAAAAAAACTGAAAGTTACATTTACTGCTTGATTCATTAAGTAACTAGCCCAGCAAAATTATTTATTGTTCACTTATACAGCCCTTCCCTATTCCCTATTCCCTATTCCCAAATTGATTTGATTAATTAGCTAAACCATGTTCTAAAGCAAACCGCACTAACTCAGTACGGCTATTAGTCCCGGTTTTACTAAACAAACGACTAACATATTTTTCGACATTGCGAACACTTGTCTCTAAGCGTCTAGCAATTTCTTTATTCATTAATCCTTCAGCAACCAGATTTAAAACACTTTGTTCTCTGGGAGTCAAGTCAATATTGAAAGGTGCGCTTGATTGAATAATGCCAGTTTTTTGAGTCAGCAGCGCCTTGATTTGGGCTATCTGAGAAGCTAGTTCGGCTAAGTCTGGCGTTTCTCCTTCCTCCCCACTAGAACTTGTTTTGGCAATGCGACGAGCAAGCAAATTCTCTACTATTGCCACTAACTCATCTGGATCGAAAGGTTTGGGTAAATAAGCATCAACACCAGCTTGATAACCTTGAATGCGATCGCCAGTCATCCCTTTTGCAGTCAAAAATATCACTGGTAATGTTTTAAACCGAGTATCATCTCGGAGTTGCTTGAGAAATTGATACCCATCCACTTGAGGCATCATAATATCGGAGATTACCAAATCTGGTGTATTTTGTTGCATCCATTCCCAAGCATCACGAGCGTTACTGGCAACCTGAACTTTGAAATTACTCGCTTCTAAGTAATCTTTCACGGCTTCGCGCAATCCGGGTTCATCATCTACCAGTAACAGTTGTGGTGTCATCTCGATTGTCCTGTATTGTACTTTTCTCAATTTAGCGAAATTTGGTAACAGTTGATAGTTGTTAGTTGATGGTTGATGGTTGTTGGTTGTTGGTTAATGGTTGTTGGTTGATAACTGATAACTGTTCACAACCATTCAATTTTCTTGGCTTGAGCAGGTAATTGCGCTTGCTGCTGCCCTAAGTAACGCGCTCTGGCGGTGAATAAACCAATTGGTGTGTTTACTAAGTCTACAAGGCTAGCTTTACCAAATAATGCTTTTAAACTGTTTTTGGGTACTTCTTTAACTAACCAACGCGCTAAGCCATAGTAACATTCATTAAGTGTGATCTCTCTCATCAATTCTACGCCGTGTAGCTCATGGAGATAGCTGTTTGAACGCCCATAACGTCGCCATTGACTCTTAAGTTCTTTTAATGTGGTTCGATGACGGTGCTGCACGATTGCTGAGGGCGCAAATTCTAAACTTCCTATCTCAAGCTGCAAAATTCGCCAACATATATCAGCATCGCCTCCAGTTGTTAAGTAAGGACGGAATAATCCTGCTTTTTCTAGCGCTAACCGACGAATTGCTAAATTTGCAGTTTGTCCGTAGGCACAAAATTTATTTCCTAATGTATGTTTTTGTGATAAAGTTTCCTGTCGGTCTGCGTATTTTTCTAATAAGCTGTTACCAGGTAAGGCTGTAATTTCACCAGCGACAATTAGCACATTTGGATTGACAAAAGGCTGGATTAATGCATCTAACCACTGTGGTTGAGGGCGGCAATCAGCGTCAGTAAAGGCGATAATTTCCCCTAGGGCTTCACGAATCCCTGTGTTGCGTGCAGCGTAAGAACTTTGGATATTGTTTTCACTCAAAGCCCGAATTTTAATTGGGCAATTTTCTAACTGGCGTTTTAATAATTCAGATGTACCATCGCTACTGTTATTGTCTACCAATAAATACTCTACCCGTTGTTTTGGATAAGTTTGAGCGCCGAGACAATTAATTAACTCTGGTATATCTGTCGTACCGTTATAAATAGGAATGACTACCGATACCTGCGGTTTAAAACTATTGGTAGCGCTTGTGTTTAATGGCTCTTTGTTCATGAATTGGAGATTTTTAAATAGGAATTATTACTGAGAAATTAAGGACGGGGTATAAATTGCTAAGCTAAAAAGCAGCTAAATTATATATTTGGGCGGGCAGGGATGCCCACTCCACAAGAATTAGAATAATTTAGGTTATATAATTTAAATGCACAACAGCTTAATATCATGTCTAGTTAAACACTCGTAATCAAGTTGGTTCGGGAACAATTACCCATTGCCAATTACCAATTACCAATGGACATGATATAAATCTCTAATTTCAAGTATTCCCAATTAAAAAACCATTATCTATGAATTATTTCCATAAATCGAAAAAATTAGCATTGGTAGTGGAATGAACCACCACTAATGCTGGTAAAATTAATAATTGATAGAAATAGGGAATAAATTATTTAAGGCTTGGGTAACACCACAGATTTGCGAGAAAGTTGATTCTGCTCCCCAGATGCAAAATAGTTGTTTGATAAAATCGACAGCGCACGCGCATAATGAGGATCTTGATTTGTTCCCAACAATTTAGGATCGGAAGCAAGTTGACGTTCCTGCGATGCTGTTAAATCCATTTGTATATCGGGTGTAATTCCCTTTTTATTGATATCAGTTCCTTTAGGAGTATAGTAATGAGCAATCGTAATTGCTACACCAGAACCATCTGCTAGTTGATGGACTGATTGTACTAATGCTTTGCCAAAAGTTTTAGAACCGACTACTGTTGCTCGCTTGTTATCTTTTAGTGCGCCTGTAAGAATTTCACTGGCACTAGCTGAATTGCCATCTACTAAGACTACTAGGGGAAGATTTGTCAAAGCTGTACTGTTGGCTTTGGTCAATTCGCTGCCACCTTTACGGTCTTCTGTACGAACAATATCACCTTTATCAAGCCACATCCGAGCAATCTCAATGCTTGCATTTAACAAACCACCTGGGTTTCCTCGCAAGTCTAGCACGAAGCCATCAACGTTACTCGCGTTCAATTTACGGATTGCACGCTGCATTTGCTCTGCTGCATGAGCGCTAAATTCACGCAAACGAATATAACCAACTTGACGATTACCTTCTTTTCTAAGGGTATACATCACGGTTGGTACTTCAATAGTCGATCGCGTCAACTTCACGTCAAATGCTCTTTGAGTAGGTCTTCCTAAGCGCAAATTGATCGATGTACCCACCTTACCCCGAATTAACTCCGAGGCATCCTCTATTTTCATATTTTTGGTGGTTTTTCCGTCAATAGCCAAAATCACATCACCTGCTTTGATACCCGCTTTTAATGCCGGAGAGTTTTCTAAAGCCTCTACAACTGTTAAAAGCTGGGTTTGTTGATTAATTTCCATCCGAATACCAATCCCGGAAACTTCCCCAGATGTCTGAGAAGTCAGAGTTTGATAATCTTGGGGATCCATAAAACGAGTGTATGGATCATTCAATTTTTTCAAAGTTTGGCGAATTGCACTATAAGCTTGCTCGCGAGTAGTATAGTTATTTTTTAACAAAGTCTTTCTGGTAGCTATCCAGTCTTGGTTGTTAAATGAGCCATCCACATATTCACGATTTACTAATTGCCATACTTGGTCAACAATGGCTTTAGGGCTATCCTGTAGAGCAGCTTGAACGGAACGACACCAAACTGGACCAAATACAGACACTGCCGCTGTGGTGGCTATTGCTCCACTCATCAAAGCCGATTGCAGCGGTGAGTAACGTTTCGCTGATTGTTTCATTTATGTTTGCACGAATGATTGTGTTTTTGACGGTTTAGCAATCAGATAATCCTGAAACTGATAAGTTTTGCCATGAGGAATCTGACTTTTTGAGGCTTATTCTGGAAATTTTTCTTAAAACACGCTTGTTAGCTCTCAACGCCGGTTTTTTAACTTAGTCAATTTCCTCCGCAAGCTTAATTCATTCCTATGCCACTTTCATCAGTGTCATACTAGCACTGAATTTTACCTTGTTTAATAGAGAGTATCACTTAGCTATATAAGTTACATTAACTATGGCATTTACCAAAACTACAACAAACTATTTTATTCGGGTTTACTATGAATCGTAAAGTAAAAAATCACCGATTTTCTCAAATTAGAAGACAATTTAAAAAATGGTGGCGTTTTTTACAAAGATTTACGATTGTTATTAGCCTGTTAGTTACTATTTGGTTGTTTTTTACTAGTATAACTATATTTTTTGCCTCTTCCAAGCCTGTAGATGCCTTTTTCGTTTTGGGTGGTAGCATCAAACGAGAGATATATGTTGCTCAATTGGCAGAAAAATATCCGCAAATCCCCATTTTAATTTCTAGTGGTTCTCTCGATCCTTGTATTTGGCTGATTTTTCAACGGCAAGCTGCACCTATGGATAATGTTTGGTTAGAAAAATGTGCTGACTCTACTTTTGATAATTTTTACTATAGTATTCCAATTTTGCAGAATTGGGGTGTGCATAAGGTGAAGTTAATTACTTCTATGACACATTTACCAAGAGCTAAATGGATAGCACAAATACTTTTAGGAGTTCATGGAATGTGGGTAGAACCTGACATAATTCAAGAACAAGGTATTCCAGGAAATCGCGAACATTGGTTGAAAACTGGTTTAGATGTTAGCCGTAGCTTAGTTTGGGCAGGATTAAGTCAAGTCATCAAACCCCAATGTTCTCATGTCATACAGTTAAGTAAAGTTAATTTACAAGAATGGCAAAGTCGTGGTTTTAAATGCGAACGTCAAGGGAATTTGAAAGTTACAGTATTTTAGATTTTAGATTTTGGATTTTGGATTTTGGATTTTGGATTGAGAGTTAGGAGTTACTACTACCGGAGTTTGGAGTATTACCCATTTCCTCTTAATTGATAATTAATAATTGATATCGGTACTTTATTAAAATAATGTTTCTGAAATTCTTCTTCCCGTATTGCTGCAATAAATTTTTCGATGGCATCTGTTCTTTTCTCAGGAGAATTTGTCTCATCTTCATGACTAAATATCAAGTAATTATCTTGCGCTTTGATTGTATATCCTAAAGTTTTTAAAGCTTGAAAACCTAAATGTAAGGTTTGGTTACTTATTGATAGTTTTTCTAAGATTTTTATGCGGGTAACTACTTGATTAGTACGACACAAATATTTAGCTACTCCTACAAGTTTAAACCAAATTTCTTCTGGTGGTTGGGGATTAGTTTTTGACCATGCTAATGCTAATGGTTGTTGTTTATGAAAGGAACGTCTTAACCATACCCGTAAGTCATCCCAACGAGTTGGACATTCTTTAACCATCAGGGGAGAATCGGATAATGATGGATAGTTATTCGGGGGCATATTTCGCCAGTCTAAAATACATGACAAACTGTTATTAACTGGATTAATTGCATTTTCAGTCTGGCGTACTGCTATCAGTCGAATTTCATAACGTTTTTTAAAAGTGTTATAGTCTAACTCAACTATACAATCGCATTTCTCAGATGGTAATTCATCTTTATAATGTCCCCACCAAATGCCAGGAAAAGTATTTTTGGTAGATTCATCTCGGATATTAAATTCTGCTTTGATATACTGGATTTTTTGACCCCGTGAATCTTGTTGATTACGATGCCAAGTATTTTCAAACCAACAGTTTTTTATCAATAATTTTGGTACTGGATTACCCATTCCGCAGGGTTCAAGTAATTTTAATTCTAAAAATAATTCTTTCCCTAAGTCTGCAACAGTTACGATTAAATCTGCTTCTACTGTTGGTTTTGGTGTTGTACCTCCGCTTATTTGTCGCAACCGCTGGTTAATTGCTTGTGTAAATAAAGGGATATTTTCTACTGGAATACTCAAACCTGCTGCAAACGGATGTCCTCCGAAACGATGCAGTAAATGTGCTTGATCTTTGACTAATTGATATAAATCTACTGAGTTAACTGAACGTGCTGAACCTCTTGCTAAGGTAAGGGATGGGGTAAAATCAATATTCTCTTTGTCGTCTTCTACTACTACTTCTGTACTTAATAAAATTGTCGGTCTTCCTGTATCTTGTGCTACTTGCCCTGCAACTAGTCCCAGAACACCAACCGCCCATTGAGGGTCTGAAATAACTATAACACTGGTAGTTGATAAGTCTATTTGAGAAAGCTTTTGTTCGACGTGACGGGCTACGTCTTTTTGTAAGGATTTACGACGGCTGTTTGCAAGTTCGGTGATTTCTGCTAGTTCACAAACCCGCTGATGGTCCGTACTAGTTAGTAATTCTACGCAAAAGCTTGCGTCTCCTTGAATACGACTGACTGCATTGATTCGCGGTCCCAAACCAAAGGAAATATCTGTAGGGCGATCGCCATTTTTCTGGCATAATTCTAGCAGTCTGCCTACACCTGGTCTTCTTCTTGCTGTTGGTGGTTTTTTAAAGTCCTGTTGTAGTTGTCCAATTCCTAATTGTGCTAGGTAGCGACAATCTCCGCTCAACTGAACTAAGTCGGCGATTAATCCCACTGCTACTAAGTCTAATAAATCTTCTAATGGCTGTTGCGGTATGTGTGGCAAGCTGATGTAAAGAGCTTCTACTAGTTTATAAGCTACCGCTACCCCGGAAAGGTGAAATAGTTGATGGGATTCGGGTAAATTGCGGGGATTAATAATTGCGGTTACGGGTGGACGTTCTGGTAATAAGGTATGATGGTCTGTAACAATAATGTCTATGCCTAAGTTGTTTGCATAGATGATTTCATCAATATTAGTGCTGCCAGTATCGCAAGTAACTATTAGCTGACATTCTTGTTTTTTAAGCCTTTCGATTCCTGAAATATTTAAACCGTGAGATTCTGTTAGCCGATTAGGTATGTAATAATTTAACTGCGTATTTTTGGCAAAAAACTGTCCCAAACCATCCCACAATACTGCTGTCGATGTGATACCGTCAGCGTCGAAATCTCCCCAAATTGTCACTTTTTCATGGTTATTTCGCGCTTGTTGCAATCTTTTTACAGCTAAGTGCATTTCTTGTCCAAATTCAAAGGGACTTGCACTTTTATAAATTTGGGGATTAATATAATTTTCTAGCCGAATTTGATCTCTAATTCCTCGTTGCCATAATAATTGTGCAGCAAAATTACCTTTTGAGGTAGAGATGTATGTTTGAACTAATTCTAAGAACCATTCGGGTGGTTCTTCGCTTGATTTAAGAATCCATTGTTGTTCGGACATTATCAGATTTTAGATTTTAGATTTTAGATTTTAGGTTTTGTAGTTGGGCTTTAGCCCTTAATCAGTTATCAAATAAGAGCGTGGTTATCGCAACAAATAACCTTGAGTTATCCATAAAAAGTCAATCCAAATTATTTATATATTTACAACTCAGTTATATAAATGTTTTCCCCAATTCTACTCTCTTTTACATATTTGAGCCGAGAAAAAGTAGTTACACCAATAAATCAATCTAACTTATAAATTCTAACTTCTAACTTAGATTAATCCAAAATCTAACATCTAAAATCCCAAATTGTTTCAGCTTAATTGATTTTCTTCATCAAATTCTTTCTCTATAGGTTTAATAATCGTTTCACCACCAATTAGTTCTTGTTTACGTGCGCGGATAGAATTAGAACGTCTATAACCAGCCCTTTCTGCTTTTTGATGTTCGTATTCTATTAATCTGCCATATTGTTCGTGTTTGCTTAAATTCATCGATAAAAAAATGTGTTGCCGTGTATTACCAAAACCTTTACGATGAAAGAACTTAACCGCTGGAACATTCGCTGGATCTGTATCTGCAAGCATAAATCTTGCACCGTCTTCAATCATCCGAGCAATCAGGTTATCAACTAATTTATCGGCTACCCGACGACGTTGAAATTTCGGATTTACTCCCAACCACAATATATAACCATAAGTCCAAGATGCTTTACTAATAATCGTTCCTAAGATAAATCCTGCTAATTCTTGATCAACTTCAGAAACCAAACAATATTCTGCATCTGTATTGTAAAGTCCAATTACCTCCCATTCATCCCAGGTTCTATATAAATAAGGATACAAATCACTAGTAAATAATTGTTCACCTAAATGAAAAACTGGCGCAATGTCATCAATTTTTAATTCACGCACGTAAACTACATTGTTATTTTCTGACTGCATAAAATAATTAAGAAGTTATCAACCTTTTATAGGTACTTCTTGAATGTTAGCTAAGTTAACTAAGGTTACATCGACTCCAGGTAAATTTTGAGCCGATGATTTTGTATCAGAACCAACAATCTGTCTTTGACAACGAGAAGCATACTGACAATGATTACACGTTTTGTTACCTTCGGATAGTTGAGGAAATTGTTCTCCTTGTTGATAAGCTTCTAGCCATTGAGTTAACCGATTTAAATGTTGGTTGAGTTTCTTTTTGGTTTGCTGATGCTGGGAAGAATTATAACTAAATTTAATACTGTGTGGTTTGCTTGGAGACTGCACAAACCAATAAGTCATGGAAATATTTTCTGGTGGATAATCGCTGGTTTCTGCTAATACGTACAGATAAAGACGTGTTTGCCAATTGTATTGCAGTTTACGTTTATTTTCCGGTTTGGGATAAGTTTTCCAGTCAAAAATCTCTGCTTGTTCTGGATTTGCAATCAATAAATCGTAAATAGCCGTCAGCAGATAATTTTCTACTTGCAATGTACGGTAATGTTCGCTTTCGCGAAATATCTCGCTATTTCCATTATTAATTAAAATTTCTGGTGCTGCTATCGCAAAAGCTTTTATCCAATTTTGCAGTTGCGAAATATCATGATTATTTTTACGATCATCATCATCAGCTTGCAAAAATTTATCAATTTCCAAACCCATTTCTTGCTGCTGCATCAATAAGTGAAAGCGGCTTCCCTGTAACTGTTTTTCTTGATTTTCTGGCTTTGTTGGGGGACGGAGTTGTTCTAAATAAGTATGTTGAAATTCACGCGGACAACGTTCTAATAAGTTAAGTTGTCCTTGAGAAATTCGCAGTAATTGATTTTGTGGCGAATTAGTTATGGAAATCATCATTTGTGATACTTTTATTTATTTTAATTATAATTAGCTAAATAATAAAAATATAAATCAAAATATAACTAACCTAAAACTGTAATATTTTTAGTCCATTTTAATGGACTTCTGCTATCAGACTGGGACTTGCAGTCCCAGGCAGGTAAAAAATTACTTTAACCATCGGTTTCTATGATGCAAAATATGAATTAACATATATCAATCACAAATTTTTATGCTTAATAATCTCTAAAAATCTATTTATTATATTTAATATATTTAATATATTTAATTTAATTATATTACTCCTATCCCACTCTAAAATTACCTTTCACCCATGGAGGGTGCAGTTCATCTAGTTCATCTATTTTTACCTCTTTCCTCTGTCTAGCCAAAGTTTTTCATGGGGGAAACCCCCAAGACTACACTTTATGTCCTACGGACACGCTCCGCTAACGCTGCGTACTCTGCGTCTAGTAAGGTTTTTTTATCGGTAATCTTCTGCCGCGAAGGGAGTATATTTCATTTAATCTAATTTAATTATATTTAATTATATTTAATTTAATTATATTTAATTTAATACAAAATAAGCTCACATAACATTTTTTCAATAAATACAACCTATTTATCAGAAGAATTGATAATTGCATTTTGTAAATTGATTTATGTTATAAATACATGGTATTCTTCTGTTTGTATCATGAAAAATTTAGTTAGTCGTGTTTGTTTTCTTTTAGTTGTATTACTTGGAATTCAGTCTTCAAAAGCAAATACTCTTCGACATGATTTTGAAGAAGCTAAATTTCAGAAGGGAGATGTTTGGAATGCTTTAGAAGCTTGTTGCAAACATTCTTATAAATATTCAAGTACTACGTTTTATCAAGGAAAACAATCGGCTAAATTTGAATTGCGAAGGGATGATAAGGAAATTCATGACAGTAAACGTTCCGAACTTGCCACAAGATTAGAAGAGCCTGGGGGTGATAATTGGTATCGCTTGAGAATGTTTATTCCAGATAATTGGGAAACTGATTCCGATTCATTTGAAATTATCAGTCAATGGCACAGCTACCCTGACTTAGATAAAGGAGAAAATTGGCGAAGTCCACCTTTATCAATGGGTATTAAAGGCAATAAAATTAGTATACAAAAACAATGGGATTCTAAGGAAGTAACTGAAAATAACACTCCCGAAGGTAAGTCGGTTTTATGGGAAGGAAATTTAGATGATTTGAAAGGGAGATGGGTTGAATGGACTTTTCATATGAAATGGTCTTATTTACAGGATGGAATCGTAGAAGTTTGGCAAGATAAACAAAAAATTGTTAACAGTAAAGGTGCCAATTCTTATAATGATGAAAGAGGTGTTTATTTAAAAATTGGTTTATATAAACCAGATTGGAAATACAATCCCCAAAAATCTGTTGTCGATTCTCGAATAATTTATTTTGATGATGTAGAAATTGGCTACGGCGAGAAAATTTCTGGTTTTTAATAACACTTAATAATGACTACTTGCAACCTTCAACCTTTGACCTTTGACTTTTAACCTCTAACCTATTCCCTGTTTCCATAAAAAATAAAAAGGTAAAAGGTAAAAGAACGAAATTTAGCTTTGTTCCTTTTCCTTTTTCCTTTATTCGTACCTGATGCTTATTTCATATTAGCTCGTGCATCTCGTACTGCGGCAAAGAAAAACAAAATTGTCAGCGGAATGCTAATTCCTAAGATAATCGCCGTATTTTGCATTCCTAAATCTGGTTGTCCCGAACTGAGTTCAAAAACTGAACCAACTGCTGCGATTGCAGCAATGCAAGAACCAAGTAAAAACAAACCCGCAATTGGAGTCATCGTGTTCATAAATTTTCCCCCTATGCTATTGATTTTACAGCTTGATGGGAAAAACCATACTTGGATAGCTCTTCTGTCAAAGCTAAACTGTTTTCTACTCTGTCTACAAATACTACACCGTTAAGATGATCCATCTCGTGTTGGATACAACGTCCGAGCAAATCCCCAGCTTTCAAAGTTTGGGGACGACCATTTTCATCTTTATAGCTAATTTCTACCATTTCAGGACGCTTGACATCCAGATAAACACCCGGAATGCTTAGACATCCTTCTTGTTCTACGCAGATGTTACCATAGACTTTTTTAATCATTGGGTTAATTAAAATTAATGGCGGATTAGCTGCGTTATCCGGTTCAATATCTATGACGATAAGTTGTTTGTGAACTGCGACTTGGGGTGCAGCTAAACCAATACCGTCATTGCTGTACATCGTTTGCAGCATTTCGCGCACCAATTGACGAATTTCGTCATCCACCCTTGATATGCGCTTTGCAGGTTGTCTTAAAACCTTATCCCCCAAGTAATGAAGTTCCAAGGGCGGATTTTTTAACTTTTTTTTCTCAACAGCGATCGCAGAGGACATAGTTTTCTAACTCACAACTATCAACGTGAAATGGTTCCGCTTTACTTTATATTAGCAACCAGGTGCATCGGCAGGAGGAGGATTCGGGAACTCCGGTTCGGCTATCGTTTGTTTATACATCTTTTTGAGTATCTTAAATCTTTAGTTAGATAATTAGCTAATTAGATATAAATAAGTCATTGGTTATAAGTTTAAAGCAGGCAAATATCTCACATTAAACCTTGGTTATGACATCTATTTTTGATAATAATTAAAGTACAATAATTGAGATTTGATTTAGATTTGACAGATTATTGAATTTTACAGGGCGGAAAGTTTATTAATGAATTTAGCTCGTTTTTCTACCGGAATTGTAGGCTTTGATGAAATTCTTCAGGGGGGTTTAATCCCAAAGCGAGCTTATTTAGCAAGGGGTGGTCCGGGTTGTGGTAAAACTATTTTAGGATTACACTTTTTGGCTGCTGGTATCGCAAAAGGCGAAGCAAGTCTTTATATTACTTTAGGAGAACCAGCAGCACAAATTAAAACTAATGGTGCAATTCTGGGTTTTGATACTGAAGCGATAAATTTTCTGGATTTAAGTCCCGGTGCAGATTTTTTCACGCAAATCCAAACTTATGATATATTTTCGGCTGCGGAAGTTGAGCGCGAACCTACGACTCAAAGAATTATTGAGGCAGTACAATCACTGAAGCCAGTACGAGTTTTGATTGATTCAATGACACACTTTCGCTATTTGTGTACTGATGATTTTCAGTTTCGTAAACAAGTATTATCATTTGTACAATTTTTATTGCAAGCTGGCGCAACGGTATTATTTACTTCTGAGAGTAGTCGGGAAGCTCCTGATCATGATTTACAGTTTATTAGTGACGGAGTAATTGACCTGCATAATTCCTTAGAAGGAAGAAATATTAGCGTTACTAAGTTTCGTGGTTCTGATTTTCTCCCTGGTTTACACTCCCTACGTTTAACTTCTGAGGGAATGCGAGTTGCTCCTAGATTACAAACACAAATTTTTAAACGAGAATTTAATCTTGAAATAATTTCCTCTGGTGTACCAGAATTAGATGAATTGCTCCATGGTGGTATCGAACGGGGAACTGTAACAATTGTAACAGGTCCGACGGGTGTGGGTAAAACTACTTTAGGACTCCAGTTTATGAAAGAAGCAGCAGGAAGAGGTGAGCGTTCTGTAATTTATAATTTTGAGGAACATGAAGAAACTTTATTGGCTCGTTCTGAAAAGGTAAATATTCCGATTCATGCAATGATTGCAACTGGTAATTTATCTGTTGTCAGAGTTGAACCTCTAGACTTGACTCCTGACGAATTTGCCAATCTAGTACGTGACGAAGTAGAACAAAATAAAGCCCGTATTGTGATGATTGACAGCATATCAGGTTACAGAGTTGCGATGCGTCGTCGTGAAGATTTGGTGACTCATTTGCACGCTTTGTGTAAGTATTTACAAAATATGGGTATTACGGTAATTTTAGTTAATGAAACAGATAATATCACGGGTGACTTCCGCGTCATTGAATTAGGTATTAGTTATATTGCAGATAATATTATTTTCTTACGTTATTTAGAAATTGATGGCAAAATTCAAAAAGCCATTGGTGTATTGAAAAAAAGGTTATCTGATTTTGAAAAAACTTTGCGAGAAATAGAAATTACTCGTTATGGGATTAAAATAGGTAATCCATTAGTTAATCTCAGAAAAATTCTTAGTGGTAGTCCAGAATGGGTAGATCGAAATGATAGCAAAAAATGAGTTCAAGTTTTTATGCAGCATTATTCGTCATTTTGAATTTAGAATTAGTTAATCAATTTTTGAGCAAAGGATTAGGGATGAAAAAGATTTTACTACTTCTCGAACACAAGCAAAATAGATGTTTGCTATCCCATTCTTTGCAAGAAGCAGGTTATGAAATTTTTTATCCATCTGATAATGATGATTTATTAAAATTAGATAATCCTTTAAAGTTAGATAATTCTTTTGATTTGTGTATTCTTGGCCCAAGAGCTTTAGATAAGTTCAGTGATTGGGTAGAAGCAACCAAAAAAGCAGAAGAACCTGTTTTTCTACCCTTTCTTTTAATGACATCCCGTACTGATGTGAAAATGGTAACGCGACATTTATGGAAAATTATTGATGAGTTGATTACTAATCCCATAGAAAAATTAGAATTGCAGGTGCGTATTGAAGCTTTATTACAAAGACGACAGTTATCATTAAAATTAAAAGCTGCTAACGATAATTTAAGAAATCTCAACGAATTAAAAAGCCGTTTTATTTCAGTTGCATCTCATGAGTTTCGCAATCCGCTGCATATTATTTTAGCCTACTCACAAATGCTTTATCGTGGAAGTGAAAAGTTAAGTCCAGAAAAGAAACAGGAATTATTTGGGCGCATCAAAGCATCTTCTAGTAAAATGACTAATACTTTAGATGATGTTTTAACATTAACTAAAGGAGAATTGACACAACAAAAGTGCAATTTACAAAGTTTAGATTTACCTGAGTTTTGCCGTCAACTTATCGCAGAAATTCAGGTAGGTATCGTTACTAACCATAATATTAATTATACAATTCACGGTGAATATACAAAAGCTTATTTAGATGAAAATTTACTACGTCAAATTATCACAAATTTGCTCACTAATGCAATCAAATATTCACCATCAAATAGTAAAGTAGATTTTGATTTGATTTTTGAAAGTAAAGAGATTATATTTAAAATCAAAGATAATGGTATTGGTATACCTTTAAAAGACCAGCCTTATTTATTTGAGTCATTTCGTCGTGCTTCTAATGTTGGTCAAATCCCCGGTACTGGTTTAGGTTTGGCAATTGTCAAACAATCAGTAGATTTACACGGTGGTCAAATTACTGTTGATACTCAAGTTGGAATCGGTACCACTTTTACCGTTACTTTACCATGGATTGATACAATTGACGAGTAATATTATTTCCAGGTGATTAGTTATTATTCGCTGTTGACTGGTAATAGGTAATTGGTAATGGGTAATTGGTAATAGGTAATTGTTGACTGTTCCCAAACCAAGTTTATTATAAGTGTTTAGCCTGAGATGATATAATAAGACAAAGAGATGGGTAATCGTTGATTTCTAACTCCTTCAATTCAAAATCTAAAACTTGTGCTGAGCTTGCCGAAGTATCTAAAATCTAAAATTGTAAGAGTTTAGAAGGTTGACTTTCTGGTTTGATATCTTTACTTCCAGGAAAAACACCTGCTGCGGATAAAATTTTAATTGCTGATAAAAGAGCTAATAAACAAACTAAAATTAGAATAATTTTATCGCTTCCTAACTCTGCCTTAGATGAATTGAAATTATTTGGGACACTAACTATTTTTGTTGGAGAATTGGATTTTAATTGAGATAATTCTTCCAATACTTTATCAACACAAATATACCTACTTCTATAGTCATAACGTACCATATTGTTCAGAATATTTTTCAGCCAATCGCTCACTTCTGCTTGATGACACCAAAGGATTTCTCCGTTGATATCTGTTTGAAAATCTTGCGGTTCGATATCTGTTAACATTTGAATTGCAGTTATTCCTAATGCGTAAATATCGCTGTTGTATTGGGGATTCCCTTGAATTTGTTCTACTGGAGCATATCCCAAAGTATAAATTCTCGTCGGTGGAGTTTGTATTTGAGTAGATATTGTAGTTTTTAAAACTTGTTTAATTCCTCCTGCACCAAAATCAATTAAAACTAATTTTTTATCTGAATTACGTCTGATAATATTACTAGGATTAATATCGCGGTGAATGATTTGCTTACTATGTATAAACCGCAAAATTGTCAAAATTTCTGTTAATAATTCAACGATATATTCCTCTGATTTTTTACCTTCTTCTAACTCTTCTCGGATAAGTTTACCGGAAATAAACTCTTCTACTAAGAAATGTTCTTGATTTTGTTCCCAGTAATCAATAAATTGGGGAATTTGCGAATGTCCATTTAAACTTTTGAGAATATCAACTTCTCTAAGAAACAATTTTCGAGCTATAGCGTAATTATTTGGATCATTATTAGGAAAAGTAAAATGCTTGAGAGCATAGTGATTTTGATTATCTACTGACTTTACCAAGTAAGTAGTCCCAAATCCTCCTTCCCCCAACTTCTTAATGATTGCATAACCTCTGTGGGTTATTTGTGACAATCCCCTCATCATGAAAATTCCTAGTTTACATGAAGTTTTTAATTTAACTTTGTAAAATAAATAACTTACCAAATTTTTCTGATTATACTAGTATAATTACTGTTACAGTTAATATTTCAACATTAAATATATTACTTAATTAATTTTAACTATTTTGCCACAAAATTATGTTTCAGATGAATAAGAACTTATTGTTTTATTTAATTATCTTTATCTGTTCTTTGTTATTAGTTTTATCTATATTTTTTCCTAATATTCTTTCTTGGTTAGTGGTAATAATTTTTATCTGTTTGATATCTAAGTTATGCTTTGACGGCATACAAACAAGACGAGATATGCTTGATAATCAAAAATTAGATCGCATTATCAACACTCTTAATTCCGATTTAGATATTGCTTTGAGAAAATTTTCTCCAAATCAACTGTATAAAATTAATAAACTATCTTTACTCGATAAAATTTTTCGCGACAATCAAGAATTACAAATTTGGGAAAAAAACCAACGTTACTATCACAACTTACCCAATTTATTATTAGCATTTGGCTTATTAGGTACTTTTGTCGGTATCACGATTAATTTATTTCTTTTAAGTCGTAATACAGGTGGAGAAATACCTTTAGACGAAACTTTAGAAGATATTATTGGTTCAATGGCAATTGCTTTTATCAGCAGTTTAGCAGCATTAGTTAGTAGTGTAATTATTGCAAAATTTCATCCGGCATACGATTTAGAATTATGCAAAAATAATTTATTTAATCAGTTAGAATATTATTTAGAAAATGAATGTCAAATTTTACTAAATTTACCGAGCATTCCAGAAAAAATTGATGATTTAATTCAAAGTTTAGTTAATTTACCCCAAAGTATTAAAGAATTAGAAAAATCAGTATCGGTTTCTTCTCACAATTTGTTAACAAGTTCTCAGAGTTTTCAATCAAAAATAGAAGATGCTGGTAATATTATCAAAAAAAGTTCTCATGTATTGAATGAAGCAACGAGTAATTTAGTAAAAGTAACCCAAGATTTTTCAAATTTTATTTCTATTTTAAAAACATCAACAGTATCTTTGGAAGGAACTAGTACAGCACTAGCAAGTTATACTGAGAATTTACAAACACTTATTAACGATTTAAATAATAGTTCGTCAAGAATACAAAATTTGATTAAAAGCAATCAAAATGAATTATCCAATGTATCTTTACGATTAGAAGAAAATGGCAACTCTCTTTTATCTTCAACTCAAACTTTTAATATCAATGCTTCTCAAGTTAAAGAAGCTTTGAATAATCATACAGGACAAGTTAGTATACACAATTCCAATTTACAACAATTAGCAATTCAGATTAGCAATAATAGTCAGATTTTAGAACATATTCAGCAGGATTTGCAAAATATAGTTAATGCTTTTAAAGCTCAGGATTAATATGTAAAAAGTATTTAAGAATAAAAACCGCAGAGACGCAGAGTACGCAGAGTTAAGAGATAGAAGAGAATAAGAGACATATTACGGATTGCTATAGTAGTAGTTGATATACAAAAATTCTTCTATTCCCTTTTACAATATTTTATATGTCCAGAAAATTTAGAAATAGTCTACCTCAAGATACATTTAATATTTGGACTTCCTTTACAGACTTAATGTCTAATGCTTTTATGGTGCTGACGCTACTACTATTATTAAGTATGTCTAAAATTCCTAGTTTAAATCGTCAGCAACGTTTACAACAGTCAGATAATAGCAAACAAAAAATTATTGTTCTCCCCTCAGAAGAATACAAATTTGCATCTGGTAGTGCTGAATTACCCAGTAATCTCAGCAAAGATATTCAAAATAATCTTCAGGATGGTAAAATTTTACAAGCAATCAAACAACAACTTGATAATGCTCAAAATATAATAGACATTATCGAAGTTATTGGTCATACTGATGGACAAGAAGTTGGTTCTCTTAATTGTCATCAAAAATTCGGCAGACGTGGTAACCTAGATAAAGAATTAGAAGCAGTCGCTACTCAAGCCAAAAACGTTTCAATTTTATGTCCTGGTTCTAATACCGATTTAGGATTAATCAGAGCTTTAGCGGTAATTAAGGAGCTACAAAAAGCCCAAAATCAAGAAAAAACAGGACGATTTAAACAAGTTTCATTTCGAGCATATTCATCAGGGCAATTATTATTACCTCAAAATCTCGGCTTTGCTAAACCAGAAAGAAAAGAAGATAAACAAAGACGAAGAATTGAAATTAGGTTTACTCAATTAGCTCAGGAAACTACTCCACAATAATTTATGAAAAAGTCGGATTTTTATCGGAAATATTTGCCATATTAGACAATAATCCTAAAAAACCGACTTATAATTATGATATTTAATACCCAAGTTTAGTTTTTAAAAACCAGTTTTACGATACTTTTATTAATTATCAAATAGTTCTACATTATCGATGCATCAGACAAGATTTCATCCGATTCTGCTACCATAAATTGATTTTTATCAGCTTGACTTGTAGATTCTAAAGATTTTAATTGTTGGAGAGCGTAACTTTTATCCTGGGGAGATAAATCATTATTGTTTTCGATACTCTTTTGAATTTGAGCAAAAAGTGCTTTCATTCGCGGTGAAGCTGCTTCTCGTGAACTTTCTATTTCATTGACGACATTCGCAACATCACCACTGGTTTTAGCAAAAACTCCCTCTTGATAATTATCATCACCAATCGAAATTCCCACCGCATCCCCTTGAGGATTAATCGTGATTCCGTTATCTTCAGACATAATATCTCCTATGTGTTGATAAGTTTGTATGTACAAATTAGGCTTTTTCAAAGCAGTTTTCAATATTGCTTCTAAATTATGAATACGAGCATTTTTTTCTTTTAGCTCAATTGCTAAAATCAGTAATATCGCTATGAAAACATATTCCAATGAAACAGGTAATTGGTAATTGGTAACTGCTCATCTTTGACTGTCAAATACTACAGTGACTATAAAACTGATTTCGGAATAAATATCAAATCAATACTCAATTCCCCAACACGGATTTAAACGGATTTTAAGGATTTCACGGATTTAATTACCCATCACCCATTACCTCTTAACCATAATTTGAAACTTTTAGTAGAGGATTCATTAACTGATTAAATTCACCGTCTTTAAAACTTGCTTCCCAATTAGTAGGTAAACGTTGGGGATTCGGATCTTCTGGTGTCGGTACCCGTAAAAATATATAATCGCAATTAATCGGATATAATAGAGTTTGAACAGTTATATTCCAATCCTCTACATATGCTCCCGTTAAATTGGCATTTCTTAAATCCGCTTTGTCTAATTGCGATCGCACTAGTTTCGCTCTAGACATATCCGCGTTTCGCAAGTTGGTTTCGCTCAGATTCGCTTCGATAAAACTTGCATCTTTCAGATTTGCTCCTTGTAAATTTATTCCTCGTAAGTTCCAACCGTCAAATATTTTGTTTTGTAAATTCTTATTGACAACTAACTCGCGCATCTGAATATTTTCTAAATAAGTCGTATTTACTGCTGCTAAATGTACTTTTTTGATTTCAAACCAATTGGTGCCTTTAACTTTGGCTTTGGTGAAATTAGCGCTTTTGAGTTTAGCTTGAGTAAAATCAGCATCTGTTAAATCAGCATTACGAAAACTAGTTCCGTACCTCGTAATTAGAGAAATCGCAATCTTACGCACAAAATTCTGCTTTTTATCTTCAAAAATGGCGCAACAACCGATATAAGCAGACAGAATTACCAAGATTAACGATACGGTACCGGCTGCTATTCCCGCAACCGGGTTTACCATCATCGCATATACCGATATCGTACCAGCAACTAATCCCGCGAACATTACAGTCAGAGTAACCGCGAAAATTCCGGCGATTGCCCCCGTAATTGCTGCTGTAATTGTGACAAAGACTGCTCCTACCGCAGTGACAATGACGGCTACTGTTCCTGTCGCTACCACAGCGACGATTGGGGCAATTTCGATTGCTTCATTAGTGGCGGCTAATCCACTCCAGACAACGGCTACAAAGCCCGCCCAAGCTATTGCCGTAACTACTGCTAAGGCAATAGCTACCGCCAAAAAACCGCAAGCTGTCAATAGCCCCTGACGGATGCTTAATAGAAAAAATACTGATAAGATGATTAAACTTGCTACACCCACATAGAGATTTTCGCGAGTGCTATCAATTAAAATAAATCCCACCAAAGAGCCACCAACAGCCGACATTAATCCACTCAGCGCCGATAGCAGTAAGGACAATAAAATTATCATAATTGCCCAACGACGTTGTAAACCTGCTGTTGTATTGCTGAAATTTGCATCTCTGAGAATAGCATTAGTGAAATCAGCACCGCGAATGTCAGAGCCGGAAAAATCTACACCCGTTAAATCTTGTCCTTTAAATGATTTTCCTCGAAGTTTTGCACGACGGTATTCTTGAGCCATTTTTAACCAATTACACGTCAAGACAGGACTATGTTTTTACCGGGAAACGCCGGTTGCCACAGACTCCGCCGAGAATCGGCGGAGTACGGCGACTTTTTTCCCTAAATTATATTTGAAATATGCTCATCTAACTGCCAGTCGCTTAGAATCCTACCACAGTTATCAGTTATCAAATTCAAAATTATCTTCCCATCTATCTATCTCTTCCCCTTTCTTTGACTCGATAAACCAGCAGTATTGCGTAGAGACTTTATACTTACGAGTCTTTACAATAAATTATTCAAATTATTTAAATTTTTACATCCTTCAAACGTGTTGAAATTCCTGACTAAGTTAGATTACCTACTCAAAGAAACTTTTTTAGGTTTGCATCGGGGTGGGTGGATGAATTGGGCAGCTATAAGTACTGTCGCCGTGCTACTATTTTTATTCGGTATTAGTCTACAAACTTCTTGGCAAGTTGAAAAACTACTCAATCAATTTGGCTCTCAATTGGAGGTATCAGTATATCTCGAACCCGCAATACGTGCAGATAGTATTGAAACTTTAATTGCCAAAATGCCAGAAGTTGCCACAATCAAAACTATCACCAAAGAACAAGCTTGGACACAATTACTTCAAGAAATGGGAATATCCGATATTGAAGGTGCTACTCAACAGTTAGATGGTAATCCTCTGGTAGATGAAATTAAGGTAAAGGCAAAAAATTCTCAAGTAGTACCAGATTTAGCCACTCAATTAGCAAAACTACCTGCCGTCGATACGGTACAGTATGTTGATGAAGCTGTCAGACGTATTGCTCAATTACATCGAGGTTTAAATTGGGTAACGCTGAGTATTACCGTCATTTTGACATTAACAGCCGTTGCAGTCACCAGTATTACGATTCGTCTTGTATTGATGGCTCGAAGACGAGAAATCGAAATTATGCAGCTTGTAGGGGCAACTTCTACTTGGATTTATCTACCGTTTATTTTACAAGGAATTACTTTTGGAATCGCTGGTGGTGCGATAGCTTGGAGTTTTATTAGTCTTGTTCAACAGTTTCTCAATCGATTGCTAATCAATCAACCCGAATTTATTCAACTTCTTACTAACGGTTTACAACTTACTTCTTCACAAATCTTATTACTACCAATTATTCTCTTAAGCTTCGGTGCAACGGTAGGATTAATAGGCAGTTTATTTGCACTGCGACGAGTTTAAAAGAGTTAGTTGTTGGTTGTTAGTGGTTAGTAGTTAGTTGATGGTTGTTGGTTGATAACTGATAACTGATTTCCCTGTAATTTTTTTATATTATGATTTCACAATGGAATGCTTTGTTAAAAAATCTTGGTGAATGGGAAGGTTCTTTTACTCGTTTATCTTCTCAAGGTGAATTATTAGAAGATATCCCCAGCATCGTTTCTTTGCAAGGTTTGAACAATAATCAAACTATTCGTCAAATTGTTCGTATTGGAGAAGATGAAAAGGTTTTGGAATATAGTTCCCTAGGAAAGGGAATCATGTTTTTTGAAAATGGTGCTTTTTCTAATGGCTCTATTCAGTTAGCACCCTTTTCTACTTTTGGTGCTGAATTTGGTTTTATTCACGATCATCATCGTTTACGTTTGGTACAACTGTTTGATCGAAATCTCAAGTTAGATAAGTTTACTTTAATTCGAGAACATCTTGCTCAAACTCCACCTTTACACAGTCCCATTTTAACCGTCGATGCTTTGTTGGGAGAATGGATTGGTGCAGCCCTAACTATCTATCCTGATTTACAAAAGCCTGATAGTTATTCTACTCAAATGCTTTTACATCTCGATCAAACCGGAAATTTAACTCAAACTTTAAATTTTGGCGATCGCACTATTTCTTCTACTGCTACTGTCAAAGACTCTATTCTCTTTTTTGACCAAAATCAAATACAAGTATTACTCCTTCCCAATGGTGCTTCCGTTACTTCTCCCCTTCAAGCCCGCTTAGGTGAACCTTTGTTTTTAGAAGTCGCTTGGTTAATTAACCCCAATCTCCGTCAAAGAATGATTCGCAGCTATAACCACAAGGGAGAATGGCTCAGTTTGACTTTAGTTACGGAAACAAAAATTTGAAAATTCAGATTTTTTCGTTTTCAAAAGAATTTTCTTGTTTCCGCTTCCAAAAATGCGCCTTTTTTGCTATACTCTTATAATGGGCATATAATCCAAATTTTTATAGCAGGCAATATTGCCATTATATTAATAATATTCCATTATTCTACCATTTTTCCTCGACCCATAGTTAAATATTTTTTTTTGAAATCACTTTTTTAAAAAAACTTAACAATCAACGAAAGAAAGAAGAATTAGATTGCTCCGGTTTTATCTAACAAAAGAATGTTAGTTAGATGGAACGCGCTGCACAATTATCATTTTCATACCACAAAAGCCGTTTTTTCGGATTTTAAAATCACCTTTAAAGCTAAGAATAGCTCAGCTTGACTTGAGTTACGCAAACAAAAATTTGAAAATTCAAGTTTTTTCGTTTTCAAAAGAATTTTCTTGTTTCCGCTTCCAAAAATGCGCCTTTTTTGCTATACTCTTATAATGGGCATATAATCCAAATTTTTATAGCAGGCAATATTTCAATTGTAAGAATATTATTAAATTATCCTACCATTTTTCCTCGACCCATAGTTAAATAATTTTTTTTGAAATCACTTTTTTAAAAAAACTTAACAATTAAAGCAAAGAAGAATTAGATTGCAAAGCCCTATTTAATTGGGAATAGCCGCAATTGTCGGTTGAATGAAATACAAATTAAAGTTGTCGAACAGAGCATGACCACAGAAGCCGGTTTTTTTAGAGTTTAAATTAACTTCAAAGCTAAGAATGGCTCAGTTTGACTTTGATTACGGAAACAAAAATTTGAAAATTAAGATTTTTTCGTTTTCAAAAGAATTTTCTTGTTTCCGCTTCCAAAAATGCGCCTTTTTTGCTATACTCTTATAATGGGCATATAATCCAAATTTTTATAGCAGGCAATATTTCAATTGTAAGAATATTATTAAATTATCCTACCATTTTTCCTCGACCCATAGTTAAATAATTTTTTTTGAAATCACTTTTTTAAAAAAACTTAACAATTAAAGCAAAGAAGAATTAGATTGCAAAGCCTTATTTAATAAAAGCTGATATTCCTTGTCATCAATAGAGTAAGCACCAAAGCGTTGTAAATGAGGATTCATCATCTGAGCGTCAAAAAAGGTGAATTGGCGCTGGCGTAATCTTTCGACCAACTTAACCATAGCGACTTTCGAGCCTTCGGGAATACGAAAAAACATAGATTCACCAATAAAAGCACCATTAATAACAATACCCAAAATACCTCCAGCAAGTTCGTCACCTTGCCAAGTTTCAAAACTATAAGCCCAACCGCTTTCCCATAGAGAATAATAAATATCCTTTAACTCCTGAGAAATCCAGGTAGAGTCTCGGTTAGCACATCCATCAACTACCGCTTTAAAGTCGCGGTTAATAGCAGTTGAAAAACGTTCTTGGTTGATAACTCGTTTTAAAGACTTGGGGTAACGAAACCTGTCATCCAAAGGAATTAAAGTGCGATCGCGACTGCTGTACCATCCCAAGTGATGATTTTGATCAGCCATGAGAAAATAGCCTTGAGCGTATGCTTGGATGATAGCGGCGACATCATATTGCATAAAATTTAGAAACAATTAAAATCAGAATACCGGCTAATTTAACCGACTTTCTTTTTATAAGTTAGTTTTGGGTGATTACTTTTGAAAGGCTATTATCTGCCAACTTGTAGGTTTAGAAAAATTCAAATAAATTAAAACAAATTAAAACAAATTAAAAATTAAAAATTAAAAAGATGACTCAACCAATACCACCGATAACTTTACCACCTGCGTCGAATCCTCAACAAGAAGGAAAATGGTTGCAACAGAGCTTACATTCCTTTTTGGATGAAGAATTTATCCCAGAAACCATTAATCAAACAATAGCCGAACGTGCCGCACAAATTTTCGTTCGACAGCGGATGGAAGGGGAAAACGATTTAGGAGAATTAGTTCTAGCGATTGTCACCGAAATGCAATCCTTTGACTTTTCCAAAAGCTTCTATGGAGAATTTGCGATCGCGAATGCAGTTAGCGATCTTCTTTTGGAAAGCTTAGGAATTGATAAATGTTGCGGACAATGAATTTTAGATTTTAGATTTTAGATTTTAGATTTTGGATTGATTTTGATGAATTACGCTAAAAACGTTCAATGTAATACCATTAGCTTCTAGAGATGGGGTTTACTCTCACAAAGTCGGAGCAAATGTGTAATTCAAAATTCAAAATCCAAAATCCAAAATCGTATTACCAGCTAGACTTAACAACACCAGGTAATAAGCCTTTATGCGCCCAGTCGCGGAGGACATTGCGACATAAACCGAAGTCACGGTAAACAGCGCGGGGACGGCCTGTAACCCAACAGCGGTTGCGACGGCGATTTGGAGCGCTGTTGCGGGGTAGTTGCTGAATTTTACGGTGGATTTCAAGTTTTTCCAAGGGGTCTTGCTCTTGTCTAAACTCTTCTAGTAAATTTTCACGCTTATCCCAATACTTATCTACCATTTTGGCGCGTTTTTTATCGCGCTCAATCATCGCTTTTTTAGCCATAAAATTCCTAATTGTTTTTTGAACAGCATTCCCTATTCTAGCGAATCGCACTACTTATGATATCAATATTTTCATTTTGACGATTTTGACCATAAATTTTAGGTGCGCTAGCACATAGATCGGCTAACTGGCACTCTCCACAAGCGGGATTACGCGCACGACAAACAGCTCGACCGTGATAAATCAGCCGAATTGACCAATTTTCCCAATCTGCTTGGGGTAATAATTTCATCAAATCCCGTTCAATACGAACTGGATCTTCATGATCAGTTAAACCTAATCTTTGACTGAGACGACTGACGTGAGTATCAACAGTCACCCCAGCATTAATTCCAAAACCATGAGCCAAAACTACATTTGCAGTTTTTCGAGCTACTCCGGGAAGCCGCAATAGTTCTTCCATTCGTTGAGGAACTTGACCGCCAAAATCACTAACTATCATCTGACAGGCGGCTTTGATGTTCTTGGACTTATTCCGATAAAAACCTGTAGAACGCACCAAGCTTTCCAGTTCTTCAATAGTTGCATTACCCAAACTTTCCGCATCCGGGAATTTACTAAAGAGTTCTGGTGTTACTTTATTCACCCGTTCGTCCGTACATTGAGCGGAAAGAATAGTCGCTACAAGTAACTGTACCGGAGTTGAATAATTTAAAGAGCAAGTTGCATCTGGATACAACCGCTGCAAACGCACCAAAATAGAGCGTGCTTGCTGCTTTTTAGTAGAAGATTTTTTTCGGTTAGTACTCACTGGAATAACTTTTGTACCCATTCCAACTGGGTAGTTTCCTTAACGATTAGAAAAAGCCCTAATCCTAAAAGTAGCACTAAACCTGTTTGCATGACACCTTCTTGAATGCGATTTGGTAAAGGCTTACCGCGCACACCTTCAATCAACAGAAAAGCAAGTTGTCCGCCATCTAAAGCCGGTAAAGGTAAAATATTGATGAAAGCCAAGTTGATGCTAATTAGTGCCGCAAAAAAGAACAAACTACCAGTATCGTTTTGAGCAATACTTGCACCAATTTTGACGATTTTAACAGGTCCTGCGACTTGACCTGCTGTTTCACCAAAGTTTGTGACTAATTGTCCAAAGCCTTGAACTGTTTGGACGATAATATTTTGAAACTGAGTCGCGCCGATGCTAAAGGCTTCCACAATATTTTTTGCAGAACGATGATCTATTTTACGGTTAGGAGAAAGACTAACACCAATACTTCCGCCACCAGGTTTTGCTTCTGGAACTACCGTTAAATTTATATTACGCGAGTCTCTGGCAATTTTTAATTCAATTGCTTTTCCTGGATGATTTTTGATGATATTCATCAATTTGTCTCTTTCTTGCAGCGATGTCCCAAATTCCTGACCATCCGCTGCTATAATTACATCCCCCGGCTTAATTCCAGCCTCTGTCGCTACATTACTCACTTGGGGAGCGAGTTCTGGAATCAAAATTCCTGGTTGAGGAATTGCTTCGGGTATTCCGACAAAGCCAACCTGAGATACCAACAGAAAATAAGCAAAGATTAAATTTGCGATTACCCCAGCACTAATCACGATCGCCCGATCTAAAACCGGACGGTTACGCAGTAAATTTGGGTCGGATGGCTCAATTTCACTATCGGGATCGTCATCAGGAAATCCCACAAAACCACCCAACGGAAACGCACGCACCGCATACTCTGTTTGAGAACCTTGATACTTTAAAAGCACAGGACCAAAGCCCAGTGAAAAGCGGTTAACATAAATACCTTGAGACCGGGCTGCAATAAAATGTCCTAACTCGTGTACAAAAATAAGTACAGCCAATACTGCGATCGCCGCTAAAACTGACATAGAATTGTGAATTTATTTAAACTATACATTTCTTTATTTTAGATTGGGCATTGGGAATTGGGGAATTGGGAATTCTAAACTTCCAAAATCTCTTTACCACCTAAATAAGGTTGCAACACCTGCGGTACGTGTAAAGTGCCGTCGGGTTGTTGATAGTTTTCCAAAATAGCTGCCATTGTCCGTCCCACTGCTAATCCAGAACCGTTGAGGGTATGCACGAATTGAGTTCCTTTCTTACCAGCTTCCTTGAAACGAATGTTACCTCTTCTCGCTTGAAAGTCTCCACAATTGGAACAACTGGAAATTTCACGATACTTACCGCTTGAGGGCAGCCAAACTTCTATGTCATAAGTTTTCGTTGCCGAAAATCCTAAATCTCCAGTACATAACTCAATCACTCGGTAAGGCAACTGCAAAGCTTGTAAAATTGATTCCGCATCCTTAAGTAATTTTTCTAATTCATCAAAAGAAGTTTCCGGACTAACTAATTTAACCAATTCAACTTTATTAAATTGATGCAGACGAATTAACCCCCGCATATCGCGTCCGTAACTTCCAGCTTCGCGACGAAAACAAGGACTATAAGCACAGTGATATATCGGTAAATCTTCTGTACTGAGAATTTCATCACGGTAAAGATTGGTTAAAGGAACTTCTGCTGTCGGGGTAAGCCATAAATCATCATCAGCGCATTTAAAGCTTTCTTCAGCAAACTTGGGTAATTGTCCGGTGGCTGTCATTGACTCAGTATTAACCAAAAACGGCGGAACTACCTCTACATAACCAGCGGCTACTTGAGTATTGAGCATAAACTGAATTAAAGCTCTTTCTAAGGTCGCACCAGCCCCAATTAAAGCAACAAAGCGACTCTGAGCGACTTTTACGGCTCGTTCAAAGTTGAGAAAACCTAGCTTTTCGCCGATTTCCCAATGGGGAATAATATTTTGGTTTTGAGGTAAATATTGATCACCCCAGCGTCGCACTTCGACATTATCTTCCTCATTATGTCCAATGGGTGTAGACTCACTCGGTAAATTAGGAAGTGCGAGTAATATCTGTTCAATTTCGGCTTTAATCTCTTTTTCTTGGGGTTCAAGTTCGCTCAATTGCGCTTTGAGAGAGTTACCTTCCTTGCGTAAATCTTGAATTTCTGTATCTTGAGCATTGACACCCGACTTGATTTTCTGTCCTACTAACTTACCAATTTCGTTACTACGGGCTTGAAGTTGACTTCGTGTCGTCTCTAACTGCCGCTGTCGTTGATTCAAATCAACAATCGGCTGAATATCGTAATTATCGCCGCGATTCTTCAGTTTTTCTTGAATCAATTGCGGATTTTCTCTTATTTGCTTAATATCTAGCACAGATAGTTCTCAGTTTAGGATTTAATATATTTAAGTTAATACACAATCTCAAATTGTAATATTTGCCTTGAGTTCAGAGCAAAAAAATTTTCTACTACGCTACAAAATTTAACTTCAACCTTAATCAAGGTGGTTAACAAGCTAATTGCAAAAATACACCAAAAAATTCCGGGTGGAAAAGGAAAGTCCAAGTAACACTGAACAACAAAGATTGCTTCCTCCAATCTTCAACTTCCTCTTGTACTCCAACCATCGTATTACCATATCCGCTCATTTGGTGATCCGATTTAGCAACCAAATTGATGCTACAAGTCCTACAAAATGGGCTGTAATAGTATTAGTATTTGCCTGCACTACAAACATATCTTGACCGCTAATGATTCGATTGGGGTCAAATAATTGAGTCGTTACGGCTTGAGGTGATACAGCTCTGACTACTAAAGAGCCGACAATCGCTTGGGCTCCTAACAATGTCAACAGCATTCCTACTAAATTAACTATCAGAGCTAATTGTAAAACTTTAACCGTCTCGATTTTGCGAGGACGGTTACTAGGGTTGGTAGATTGCAGTTGTCTACCAATGTTTTTGCAACGAAATGCTAAATAAATGCTTACTCCTAAAGCAACCAGTCCGCAAATGGCTAAAAACACACCAAAGCCAGTTTCAGCACTGCTAGAAGCAGTCCCGGGTCTGCGACCAAAGGTGACGAATACTAATAACAGCAAGGTAGAAACTACACCTAGGATTAACTGCAATATAAAGCTAATCCAACCTGTAATACGAAAATTTTGTCCGATAGAACGGATTTTTGAAGAAGACTGATTGTCGATCTGTTCTGACATACCAATAAAGAATGGGTAATGGGGGATGGGGGATGGGGGATGGGGGAAATAATTAATAATCAGAGAGTTTTGACGGACACGCTACGGGCTTCACTTTCAAATATATACTTCAATTACCAATTACCAATCCCCAATTACCAATTACCAATTACCAATCCCCAATTACCAATTACCAATTACCAATTACCAATTACCAATTATCCACGAGATAATCTTCGTAAAAAAAGTATTTGTTAAGTTTTACAAAAAAGCAGCAATTTACCTTTAAAATTGCTTAGGTGCCATTTTATGCTTAAGCAGTCCTTAGCTGCTTGGCATCAGTTGACACACTGATAGCGATTCTCTTCGCTGTCAACCAACTCCTCACAACACTAATTTCCGAGTTTAACTAGGGGTGCGGCAAATCTGTACCCTGGTTTTAGTGTGCCAGTACCATGAGTAACAATCATGTGTTTTAATGTAGTGTTTACGATGCTGGCAAATCAGCCTAAGTAGCGTTATATACTTACAAAAACTGGAGTAACACTATATACTCTCTATAGAAATTACAGGCTCAACATTAAGGCATTTTTTTAGCCATTCACTAACCATGAAACTTGAGGATATATATCAATTCTTTGAGAATCCTCCGCCAACCTACCTCTGTCAGGAACTAGCTGTTTGTTATATCTTGTCTGTTTTGCAACAAGGGGAATCTTACGGCACCGAGTTGATCCAAAAACTGGAGACCGAATATCCAACTTATCGGCTTTCGGACACCGTACTTTATAGTGCAATTAAGTTTCTTGAAGACCAGAAAGCAATTACTGGATACTGGAAGAAGCTTGAAGGACGCGGTCGTCCCCGGCGGATGTACCAAGTTTCCCCTGAATGGCAAACTCAAGCCCAAAATTTAGCTGGTCTTTGGCACGAGTACATCAAGCGGAGAACAATTTAGTGTAATAAGGGCAATTTAACCAATAATAATGGTAAATGTTTCCCTTATTACACCTATTAATCTGTTATGGATACTGCTATCCTGCCATCCACGTTGTTGTTAACTTTATTGATGTCGGTCGGATTATTTTTCTTTATTAGGGCTTCTACTAAAGACCGTACAGAAACAGCACGACTGGTATCCCCATTAAATGAAGCCTCTTTAATGCCCCAATTAAAGGAGTATTTTCGAGCGCGGTCTTATCGAGTGGCAGCGGTAGACCCGCAACAAAATAAAGTAACTATGACTGGCTTCGTTAAACCCAGCTGGTTTTTAGCTATCTTTTTGACTGTTCTTGCCGCTGTTGGTTTTATGAGCCTATCTTTAGTTTTATCTCTACTCTTTTCCAGTCAAAGTATACTGTTCTACGGAATAGTCTTCTTATCTCCTTTGAGCGGTATTTTTTACTGGAATAAAGCAGGAAGAGTCGAAAATGTTTCGCTAACGGTTGAAGGCACCGATAGCGAACAAAATACTAAAATTACTGTAATCGCCCATCGGGATGAAATTATCTCCCTAGAACAGGCGTTACAGCTAAAAAGAGTATAGATTATCGTTCAATTATCATCCAAACATTTCTTTCAAGGCATTACTTTTTGAATGCCTTGAGTGAAATGGAGATGAGGAACGAGCAAAACATCCTGCTTTAGTACTGTTAAGTTTTTCCATAACTTATCGGATGTTCGTGGAAAATAAGTGTTATTCAATCAAATAGTTGATTGAAATAGATCAATGTTTTTTCCAAAACAACACTAATATAGCCCCCACTATAGAAAAGCCATAACCAGGTAAAGGAGTTTTACTCAATCCTCTATCTCGAAAATTAATTTATCGAAGCTACTTACGATTCGACCATACAAAATCATTTAACTTGGTATGGAACTAAATCGAATTATCCAGCTTTACTCAACTGATTTTACTGGCAAATAATTTCAAAACCTTAAAAAAACATAAACATTTCAAAAAAACGCATCATTTTGCCAGTTAATGGATGATTGTCTAAAGCTAAATTGAATGCTCAAGACTAACGATCGCACTTTCTGTTTATCGAGCTGCTGCGACTGCGAATGCTTCTGGAATCAAAGAAGGTTCCATTGTTCTCAAGCTAGGAAACAGAAAATGATTTTCTTCTACGTACTGAGCGCCAAACAGACCTTTTTCAGCCCAAAAATAACGGTCTGTGGTATGCTCATTACGTTTTACTAGCAATAAAGCAGGTGGAAGTATACCCTCAGCTTGAATAAATTTTCTCGCTGCTGTCACAGGTTTATCTTCACCACTTTCGATGCTATATTGAGGCACGTGTTCCAAAATACGTCGTCCTTCCTGACGGCGACGGCTTTTACGCTTCCTTCTCCTTGCCAAAATATTTTCCTCCTCTTGTGAGCTTCCAGATTGTAGTTATAGCTACAAAATCCGAGCTAATTATAAAAGTTTTAGTCAAAAAAATCAATGGTTTTTAACTATATAAAATGAAAAAACAATTTATTTGAATGTAAATAAATCTAAAGTATTAATTAATATAATGCTTTTGAATCAATTATTACAACTGATAATTAGTTAAGCTTTGTAAAAAGGCTAATCGCAATTTTTGTACAATCGCTTATATTCATAGTCTGTTTATGATCATTTCTGCCAGTTCGGAGTTTGTTGCTCTGTGTCGCGAACAATTAGCACTGTTAGCGACGGGGTTAGGAGCATCTTTGAGCGTTGTATACTTAACGCAAGAATTGGCAGATGTACCGTCACAGGCAGGGGAAGCCAAGTTAATTCCTGTTGCAGTTTATCCGGAGACCGCTGTAGTAGGATTTGAGCATCAAATAGCTTTACCGTCTGTGAAACCCTATTTATTGAGTGGATCATCAATTTCGATTAATTCGCAATCACACCAAGAGTCGGCAAATCAAGCTGAAGAAGATAATCAAGAATATTTAATGGCTGGTGACCAAATTGTTTTACCTTTGATTCACGAATCGGTGATGATGGGGTTATTGGTAACGGGTAGAGAAGACCGTAGTTGGCAGCAAAGCGAACGTAGCCAAATCGAGCGTATAGCGAAAACTTTGTCGATTGCTTGTATTATGGACAGGCGACGTGCTTGGTTGGCAAGTCAGTTACACCAACATCAAATTATGCAGGAAAGGCAGTTAGATTTGATGGATAACTTGCTGCATCAATTTCGCAATCCCCTAACGGCTTTACGAACTTTTGGCAAACTCTTAACAAAGCGATTGCGACCAAAAGATGTAAATCAAGAAGTCGCTTTATCCATTGTCCGGGAAAGCGATCGCCTTAAAGAATTACTCCAAAAGTTTGACGAAGCAATCGATTTGACAAGCGAAGATTTACTTCCAGCAAAATTATCGGTACAAAATCAAGTGGAAGTGGAGGCAACTGTAGAAGAATCATTGCCTTTATTATTATTAAATGGGGCAGAACAAGAACTTGTTGATTTTAATTTAAATGATGTATTGCAGCCGTTATTAATATCAGCGAAAGCAATCGCACAAGAACGCTATTTACAATTAATTGTTGAAGTTGATAATAATAATAATAATAATAATAAATTATTAGTAAGAGGCAATCCCCAAGCATTACGAGAAGTATTAAGTAATATTATCGATAATGCTTTGAAATATACTCCTCCAGGCGGTAAGATTTTAATTGAATCTGTAAGAGATAAAGCTAATTTTGTGGGAATTGCGATTAGCGATAATGGTCCGGGAGTTCCACAACAGGATTTACAGCATCTTGGGGAAAGAGGTTATCGAGGGGTACAAGCTCAAACTAAAATTCCCGGTTCTGGTTTAGGATTAGCTATAGCTAAACAGTTGATAGAACAAATGCAGGGTGAAATGGAAGTTTTCAGCCCTGCAATGAGTTTTGCTATTTATACACCGAATACTCCAGGAACTACGTTTATTGTTCGCTTACCCCAAGCCAATTAATAGTTCGGAGTTAGGAGTTAGGAGTTAGGAGTTAGGAGTTAGGAGTTCGGAGTTCGGAGTTAGAAGTTCGGAGTTCGGAGTTCGGAGTTACCAGTTACAAAATTTTCCCCTCTTCCCCATGCCCAATCACCTATTTCCTTTATCGTAATGAAACATCGAAGCTTCTACCGATGGTCATTTCCAAATCGGTATTTGGGTCGATTACAATTAAGTCAACGCTCTTCTTATTAAAGAAAATACCAGTTATCGCACCAATCGCCGCACCACCTAAAACTTCTTCAGTAGCTACAGCGCGATCGCCAGTTACCGCAGCCACAGCAGCCGCAGCACCTGCACCTAATGCGGTGTTTCTAACAATACCTTTAACACTAGTACCTTTTCTGATGGTTTCAGTTTTATCAATGATTCCAGAAGTTGCATTGATGTTGTATTCTTTTCCAGTGGTCAAAATCAGTTTTTGAGCTACGAATTGAGAACCACCACTTGCTGGTTGAAGTTGACCTACAACACGAGAACCTGCGGGAATTACTAAATTTCCGGTATCGGTAATAACGTTTTGAGAGATGGTAAGAGTCAAGGGTGCTGTTTCATCCTTGGTGACCAGAATTTTTTCTGCTTTGTCGTATTTAACAGGGAGAACAGTTCCTTCGGGAATGGTAACATTCGCAACGGGTGCAGTCGTGTTGATAGCTACGATGTAAGGGGAATTGATGGCGCTAGCTTGATTAGTACTAACTAAAGCTTGGTAAATATAAGCCGCTACATCTGCACGGGTTGCAGTTGATTTGGGATTGAGTAACTTAGTGTTGGGATAGTTAACTACCAATCGCTTCTCTGCCGCTGCGGCGATGGGGCTGCGAGCAAAATCAGAGATATTATTGCCATCATTGAAATATTGCAGAGTGGTTTGAACGTTACCGCTAGCAACATAGTTTAAACCGTTGGAAAGAGAAACCAATACCTGCTCGCGAGGAATATTCTGAGTCGGACGGAAAATTTGACCGGGATATCCAGACAAGAAACCAGTGCTGTAAGCCTCTTGAATGGCGCTATAAGCCCAATAGTTACGAGATACATCAACAAAGTTAATTGGCTGTCTTTCTTGGGCTTTGTTGAAAGCTTTACGAACCATCGCAGCAAATTCAGCGCGGGTGACTGCTGCATCTGGACGGAAGCTACCATCAGGGAATCCAGCGATAACTCCCCGCTGTGCTAATTGTTGAATAAAAGGTGCTGCCCAATAGTTAGATGAAACATCATAAAAACTATTAGTTTGAGCGAAAGATGGTGCGGGTGCAACTATTGGTGCTAAAGTAACCGCTGTCATACCCAAAGCCATGAATGCAGCAGATTTTGATTTCCAACTATTTAGGTTAGACATTGAATTTTTCTCCCCAACAATTCAGTTTAATTATGTTAGTTATTTTGACATTTTCTCGAATTAAATGTTCCGAGTTATTTAAAGTTTTTTCTGTCTATTTTAGACGTATTAGATTGAGGCTATTTGCTTAATAAACTTCACTAAATCAAGACTATTTCCGTGTAGTTTACTCAGACGTGCGATGAATAAATAAGTTGCCTAAAATTACACAAAAATAGTAATTATTTGATACGGCAGTATTTAACTCGACGTTGCTATTATAAGTAGCTATAAGACATTATTATTTATAACTTATATCTTTTAAAATTAGTTTAAAGACTGTGTTAATTTGGTCTGTATCTACCTTGTTAATACTGAGACAATAAAATGAATTGATTTACAATTTTATTGATTTTTAGTTAATTAATAAGATGTCATCTGGAATATATTTAAGCAATTCTCCGGAGATATTCGTTTATATTCTTTATATCTATACTTATACACTTAGTGAATTTTAGTATCAGGATAATAGATCAAAAATTAACTGTGGAGAATTTCTCAAAAGAATTGCCATCAGCTTAGATAGTCGTTATATAGCAATGGTCATATTGGTTAGGACATCATATTAAGGGAAGAGGGTTGGGGGGAATAGGGAATAGGGAAGAGGGTTGGGGGGAATAGGGAATAGGGAATAGGGAAATGTCCTAAAAATTGTGACTTATACCATGTGAGATTGAGGGTTAATCTTCTCTGTATGCCGAAAAAACAAGCCATCGTACACTTAATAATCTGAAGTGACAATGGCTGTTAAATAAAAGTTAGACGCAAATCGTGCCGCTTTGGGAATCCTAGAAACTAGATAATAATAAATTAGAACGCAAAGTTACATTTAAGTCATTTCTAGGGTTAATAACCACAACTTCTACTTCCTTACGTCGTAACAAAATACCTGCTAAAGCACCCGCAGCAGCACCAGCAATGGGTTCTAAAGTTTCAATTCTACGGTTTCCTGTTAACAGTGAAATAACGGTTGCAGCAGCCGTTCCATAAGCAGCATCTGTCAAAATTTTACCCGTGCTAGAACCTCTTTTAATTGTTTCTTTTGTTGTAACGACTTCAGAAGTTGCATCGATATTCTGCTTTCTACCATCAGGAAAAACTAACTCTCGTGCAACAAATTGAGAACCTTTTTCACGACCTAATGTTGCTGGTTCTAATCTTCCTACAAGTTGGCTACCGCGAGGAATTAATACGTTTCTTCGGCTATCAATAATATTGGTTGCAACTGTTAAAGTTAAAGGTGAAGTTTCATCTGGTGTGACAACAACTTTTTCTTTTTCAAAAGTCACTGGAATTGTCACTCCTGAAGGGATTTCGATTCCTCTTGATTGTCCGAAAATAGCTTGTGCATTAGCGGGAGATAATACTAAAATAGGGGTAGCCGCAGCGGTTGTAATGCTTAGTGCCAAAAATGCAGCGGTTCCAGATTTCCAACGATGAAAGCCAGTCATAATAGAGTTCCTTTAGTCTTGAGACTGTATGTTATGACGAGAATAAAATCATATTGTTTCTAAATTATTTATAAAACAATATTGAATTAATAATTATAATATTGGTTATCGAGTATGGAAGATTAACTGTTGGTAAATAACAATTAGTCAATAATCCTGAAGATGATTTAAAATCTTTCTCCAGGTAGAATTTTTCATATTTAGTCATTTGATGACGCTAATATTTTTACATTGTTCCAGTTTTCTTGTAACAATTTTTAATTGTTGACTTATATTAAATTATTCAAATTTGAAAACAAAGGTAAAGGAAAACTAGCACTTTTACGAGACAATATAATTTAGCTTAAATTTAACGTTTGTATGACGCTTATCTCTCGGATGGAGTCGGTACAGTCGCCGATTATTCCCATTGTTGCAGAACTAATTAAAAATACTAGTGGAACTATATCTTTAGGACAAGGTGTTGTCGCTTATTCTCCACCACCATTCGTCTTAGAGTTTTTACCTCAATTTCTTGCAGATACTTCCAATAATTTATACCAAGCGGTTGAGGGAATTCCTTTATTAATAAATACTCTTAAAGAAAAATTAGCTGTCTTTAACAATATAGAAATCAACGAAAATAACCGTATTATTGTTACCGCAGGCAGTAATATGGCGTTTATGAATGCCATTCTGGCGATTACCTCCCTCGGTGATGAAGTGATTTTAAATACGCCATACTATTTTAATCATGAAATGGCGATCGCCATGACGGGGTGTCATCCAGTTTTGGTGGAAACGGATGAAAATTATCAATTACAACCGGATGCGATTCTGGATGCAATAACTCCAAAAACGCGAGCGGTAGTGACAATTTCACCTAACAATCCCACCGGGGCTGTGTATTCACAGGAATTATTACAGCAAGTTAATCATATTTGCCGCGAGCAAGGGATTTACCATATCAGCGATGAAGCTTACGAATACTTTACTTACAATGGCGTAAAACACTTTTCTCCCGGTGGATTTACTGACAGTAGCGACTATACAATATCTTTATTTAGCCTTTCCAAAGCCTACGGTTTTGCCAGCTGGCGCATCGGATACATGGTGATTCCGGAACATTTACTAACAGCAGTCAAAAAGGTTCAAGATACAAACTTAATTTGTCCACCTGTAGTATCCCAGTATGCAGCTTTAGGAGCATTACAAGCAAAACCAGAATATTTAAGAGATAATATTCAGGCAATCGCCGAAGTTCGAGAATTGGTAATTAAATCTCTAAAGCCTCTTGAAGGTATATGTACAATAGCTCCCGCAGAGGGTGCTTTCTATTTCTTCCTCAAAGTACACGCTCAGATGAATGCTTTTGAATTAGTCAAACAATTGATTAGTGATTATCAAGTAGCAGTACTTCCGGGAACTACTTTTGGGATGCATCAAGGATGTTATTTACGAGTTGCTTACGGTGCCTTGCAAAAAGAAACTGCGAAACAAGGAATTGAAAGGTTAGTAAATGGGTTGAGGGATATAGTTGATTTTAGATTTTAGATTTTGGATTTTAGATTGTAGATTGTAGATTGTAGATTAAAAATTATTAGTAAAGCAGTAGCGAGAATTGTTAGGACATTTCCCTGTTCCCCCCGAACCCTATTCCCTATCCCCTATTCGTTTAAGAACAAAATATGATGTCCTAACCAATATGACTATTGCGATATATTTTCCAGCGATGAAGATGTAAATTTTACAAATATATGATTAATCAAAATTCAGCAGTTGCGATTCTGGGTGCGGGTGCTTGGGGAAAAGCACTGAAAACTCTTGCAAGAAATAATGTTGATGATGTACGGTTGTTCTCGCGTCGCGGTTGCCAAACTTTAGCGCAAACGGTGGAAGGTGCCGATATTATTCTCAGCGCTGTTTCGATAAAAGGGGTTAGAGATATTGTTTCCCAATTAAAATCTTTATCTATTCCTCCTCAAACTATTTTTGTTACCGCTACTAAAGGTTTAGATCCGGAAACTACTTGCACACCTTCGCAAATTTGGCAAGAAAGTTTTCCGAATCATCCAGTAGTAGTTTTATGTGGTCCGAATTTATCCAAGGAAATTACCCAGGAATTACCAGCAGCGACTGTAGTTGCGAGCCATATTGAAAGTGCTGCCGAATCTGTACAACTGGTATTTAATTCAACTCGATTTCGCGTTTATACAAATTCCGACCCCTTGGGAGTAGAATTGGGCGGAACATTAAAAAATGTGATGGCGATCGCCGCTGGTGTATGTGATGGTTTAGAGTTGGGAACTAATGCGAAAGCCGCGCTAGTGACTCGCGGATTGACTGAAATGGTTCGCATCGGTGTAGATTGGGGTGCGAAACCGGAAACATTTTACGGTTTATCAGGTCTAGGTGATATATTAGCAACCTGTAACAGTCCTCTAAGTCGCAATTACCAAGTCGGATACCAGTTAGGACAAGGAAAGACGCTTAAAGAAATTCTTTTACAACTTAAAGAAACTGCCGAAGGAGTAAATACAGCAAAAGTTTTGGTACAACGGGCTAAACAGCAAAATATTTCGATGCCGATTACTCAGGAAGTTTATCGCTTACTTAAAGCCGAAATTACCCCACGACAAGCATTGTTGGATTTAATGACGCGAGATATAAAGCCGGAAGTTGATAGTTGATAGTTGATGGTTGATAGTCGATGGTTGATAGTTGATATTCGATGATTGATGGTTGATGGTAAATAAACCAACAACTAACTACCAACAACTAACCACCAACAACTAACCACCAACAACTAACTACAAAATACCAAGATTCCCTGACGATAAAAAAAAAATTCGTCAGGAAATAACTTTCATAGCTATGTATATATAACTATGACTATGATCTATAACTTGTTTCTTTGTCTATCTTTATACCATGTCGTATTCGTTACTGTCAATATTTTGAAGCTATAAATTGAACTGACTCAGCCGGTTAATAGCAGCCTAGTTAAGGATTTGAATTGCTGTTGGTTCAAATTAATTGCTGGGCTGACACGCTTAACTAAAATGAGTACGAAATAAAACCAGTATGATTTTATTTCAAAAAAAACCAAATTAATTTTTAAATAATGTTAGTTCTCCGTTAATAGCGGGAACAATAGCAACAGTTGATTAGCTTTGATTGCTAGTAATTGTTACCTGGAGCCATTGAGAAATTCTTATGCCAGCAACATCTTTTTATGCCGATGCCGATGCCCCTTACGAAACTCGAAAATCCCCTCAAGATTTTGAACCGGAATTAGTCGTTGATGATACGGAAGTTCCCAAGGATGAGGACTTAGAGCAACTAGAGATAGCTTCTGATCATGCTGCGAATTTGAATGCTAGTACAAAAACCCGTAGTACAGATTTAGTTCGTTTATATCTTCAAGAAATTGGCAGAGTTCGGTTATTAGGTCGAGATGAAGAGGTTTCAGAAGCTCAAAAAGTTCAACGTTATTTAAAGTTACGGATACTATTATCTGAAGCTGCAAATCAAGGTGATGAATTACTTACTGATTATTTGAAAATAGTTGAAACTCAAGAACGTTTGACATCCGAGTTAGGACATCGCCCTTCGATGAAAAGATGGGCAAACACGGCTGGGATTGAGGAGTTCGAGTTAAAAGGCGCTTTATCCCAAGGTAAACGCCGTTGGGCGCAAACTGCTCAATTGACTGTACAGGAGTTAGAACAAACTCAAACTCAGGGACTTCAAGCCAAAGAACATATGATTAAGGCGAATCTTCGTCTTGTAGTTTCTGTTGCCAAGAAATATCAAAATCGCGGTTTGGAGTTATTGGATTTAGTTCAAGAAGGTACTTTAGGTTTAGAAAGAGCGGTAGAAAAGTTTGACCCCACAAAAGGTTATCGCTTTAGTACTTATGCTTACTGGTGGATTCGTCAAGGTATTACCAGAGCGATTGCGACTTCTAGCCGTACTATTCGTCTACCAGTCCACATCACCGAAAAGTTAAACAAAATCAAAAAAGCTCAACGTAAAATTGCTCAAGAAAAAGGTCGGACTCCGACTTTGGAAGACTTGGCTGTTGAGTTAGAAATGACTCCGGCTCAAGTACGAGAAGTTTTGCTACGGGTACCTCGTTCTGTTTCTCTGGAAACGAAAGTCGGTAAGGACAAAGATACCGAATTAGGTGAGTTACTTGAAACTGATGGTGTAACACCAGAAGAAATGCTCATGCGAGAATCTCTTCAAAGAGACTTGCAAAACCTTTTAGCTGATTTAACTAGTCGCGAACGGGATGTAATTCTCATGCGTTTTGGTTTGGCTGATGGTCATCCCTACTCTCTTGCTGAAATTGGACGCGCTCTCGATTTATCCCGCGAACGTGTTAGACAAATCGAATCTAAGGCTTTACAAAAGCTACGTCAACCCAAGCGACGTAACTTGATTCGCGATTACTTGGAATCCCTCAGCTAGAATACTGTTTACAAGTGAATGAATCAGCGCGGCTTTGGGAAGCCATTCGTAATCGAGTTTTTAAGTGTGGTTTCCCCGTTCTCACAATATTCCACTTTGCCGCGCCAGTCATTTCTATACATATCTATACATAGACTCGTTTAGATAGGGTTGAGGGAAAAGGGAACAGCTATATAACTGAGTAGTAAATATACAATTAATTTTACTTACCTAGTTATAAAGAGGGAAAATAGCTCGTGATAGCAGCTTTTTCTAATTATGTTGATCAAAAGCTTGCCGATAATTTCTCTTAAAATATCCACAGCAACGGGAATTGCAATTTTAACTTGTTGTTTGATGTGCGTTTCGATCCCGATAAAGTAATTCAGAATAATTATCAACAATCCAGAATTATTGCAAACAGGTGGATTTATTTGCTATATTCGCAATTGATAGGGTTTGTTGAGAAAAATTAGTATGACTATTTACACAACTGCTTCGCTTAAGGCAGAACTCAACGAACGAGGTTGGCGTTTGACACCTCAGAGAGAAGTGATTCTACACATTTTTCAGGAACTTCCTCAAGGGGAGCATCTGAGTGCTGAGGATCTTTATCAAGGGTTACAAGTCGATAATGAAGGAATAAGTCTTTCAACGATTTATCGCACTTTAAAATTGATGGCACGGATGGGAATTTTACGGGAATTGGAACTGGGTGAAGGTCATAAACATTATGAACTGAACCAACCTTATCCCCACCATCACCACCATTTAATTTGTGTGAGGTGTAATACGACAACCGAGTTCAAAAACGACTCAATCTTAAAAATTGGGTTAAAAACTTCTCAAAAAGATGGTTATCATCTTCTTGACTGTCAATTGACTATTCACGGAGTATGTCCCAAGTGCCAGCGGGCATTAATGCCTTTGTAACATCTGGGAGTATTCTACATTTGAGTAGTTTTATGGGATGTGTTGATTGCAAAAAGGTGAGCAGTGGTTTCACTAGCTCACCTGCCACTAAACGGATGCTAAAAACGTCCGTTTTTCACATCCTTCAAACTAACTCCGTAAAACTCCTGAGCCTGTTTAATGGCGTTTTGAGTATCTTTACTCATTACTCCGTTCAAAGAACCCTTATAGAAGCCCCGCGCTTGCAAGCGTCTTTGTATTTCCAAAACATTAAACTCAGCTTTTTCGGCATCATTTACTGTTCGATACAATTTACCGCGAGTAGTCGGTCCTGCAATACCGCTAGCTGCTAAATAATTGGTGCCTTGGAATCGTTTTACCGCATCCGCTGTATAAGGACCGAAATAACCGTTTGGTTCTCCCTGCAAATATCCGGCTTTGATTAATTGTGCTTGCAAGATTCGTACAGGTTCACCGCGATCTCCCAACCCAATAAATTCTTTATTTTGTCTGGTTGCAGCAATAGTCATGGCTTGAGGAGCTTCTTCATCCCCATAACCAATACCGATTGGTGGTAACTTAGTTAAGGTTTCTGCTCCTACGATACCGTCAACATCCAAACCATAAGCTCTTTGGAAGCGCTTCACGGCATCTTCGGTAATCGGTCCGAATATACCCGTCGAATTACCGTAATAAAATCCCGATACTCGCAGCCTTTCTTGTAAAGCTTTAATGGCTTCACCTTCATCACCTTTAACTAACAAGTTGGGATTGCTGCGCTTAGTATTATTGGTAACAATCTTGGGAGAGGGTTTTGGTGATTCCCTTTGTTGTGTTGTCGCAACAGGCTTTTCGGCGGCAACTCTATTAGTATTTACCGTTACAGCGGCACGCCAACCTTCTAATTGTTGTAGTGTAGCAGGTCCGGCTACACCATCAACGCCGATGCTAGCAGCTTTTTGAAAGCGCTTCACAGCATCTTCTGTTTTCACATCATATACTTGAGTGACTGGAGCTTGATAAAAACCAGCCCGTTTCAAATCTTCTTGTAAATTTCTCACAGATGGACCTCTATCTCCCTTTTGCAGCGCTAAAGCGCTACTGGCAATACTAAGAATGGAGATAGTCAAAACTAGAGGTAACATATACCCCCAAGCTTTACTCGAAAAACGTTTCAAGTCTGGAGTTGGTGAGCTTTTCAACCAGGAAGAATGGTAAACCAATTCACTGGTTGAGGGGTCTTCATAAACTCCAGCTAAGTGTAAATACGCAAGATTTTCCATATTTTTCTCTTACACAACCGATTTTTCTTCAATTGCTGCTTCTGCTTGGTGAACCAGGTTTCGTAAATTATCTAATGTTGATATATTTACATCCTGCCATAAACCGCGCTGGTATGCTTCTAATAATCTTTCCGCAATATCACGCAGAGCATGAGGATTGTTGTTCTCGATGAATTCACAGACATTTCGGTCAAAAAGGTAAGCTTGGGCAATTCCCTGATACATATGGTTTTCTACACAGTTGGCAGTAGCATCGTAGGCGAATAAATAATCTACTGTCGCCGCGATTTCAAATGCACCTTTATAACCGTGACGCATCACTCCTTCAATCCATTTGGGATTGACAACTCGCGAACGATACACCCTGGCTATTTCTTGTTGAAGCTTGCGGACTCGCGGTTGAAAACTTTGGGAATTATCGCCAAAATATGTTTGGGGATTTTTTCCTGTTAACGATCGCACTGCTACTGTTAGACCACCCTGAAACTGATAATAATCGTCGGAATCTAGTAAATCATGTTCGCGATTATCTTGATTGTGCAGTACAACTTGCATTTTTACTAGACGTTGCTCGAATGCTTCGGGTGCTGCTTTACAAAAGCCCTTGCCTGTGTAAGCATAGCAACTCCAGTTGATGTAAGCACGGGCTAAATCTTGATCTGTATGCCAATTTTGAGATTCAATCAACCCTTGTAAACCTGCACCATAAGCTCCTTCTTTACTACCAAAAATTCGATACTGCGATCGCGTTTGTGCGGCTTTTTTATTTAATCCTTGTTTCATCCAAAGTTCTGTTTCAGAGCTTACTTGTGCAGCTAAGGGATTATACTCTGGGGATTCATCTAAGGCTGCTACTGCTATTACTGCTCGATCAAACAGTTCGATTAAGTTGGGAAAAGCATCCCGAAAGAAACCAGATATTCTCAAGGTCACATCGACGCGGGGACGTTGTAAAATCGATATCGGTAAAATGTCAAAATCCACTACTCTGCGAGAAGCTCCATCCCATACTGGCTGTACTCCTAATAAAGCCAAGGCTTGAGCGATATCATCACCCCCTGTTCGCATTGTAGCTGTTCCCCACACTGATAAAGCAAGTGTTTTCGGATACTCCCCATTTTCTTGGGTATATGTTTCGATTAAAGTTTCTGCGGCTTTTCTACCTACATCCCAAGCTGATTCTGTAGGAATAGCGCGTATATCAACTGAGTAAAAGTTATTACCTGTAGGTAGAACCTCCGGACGACCACGTGTAGGTGAACCGGAAGGGGCGCTTTTAACGTATCTACCGTCAAGTCCTCGTAATAAATTTTTAATTTCTAAATTGGTTTGCTCTAATGAAGGTAAAAGATTTGAGCGAATCCATTTTAGAACTATTTGAGTTTGGGATTCAGGAGCTTGGATTTGAGCGGGTATAAGATAATTATTATTCAAAGAATTTTCAATTACCTGTTCAACAATCCGAGCAGCGTATTCTTCCAAAAGTTCAATTGCATCACCTACATTTCGACAAGGTACGGGACTTTCGTTGCTAAATGCTTGAGTGGGGTTATCTGTCAAGGGGTCAAAATCCCAACCTAAATCCTTGGCAATTGCCCTAGTTAATCCAGCATGATGACGATTTGGATAACGTGCGATCGCAATCATCAAATCCCTCAATTGTCTTCCCTTGGGACATTTGCCAAATATATGTAAACCATCGCGAATTTGAGCTTCTTTCAATTCACATAGATAACCATCTAAGGAATTTAGAATATTACTAAAAACACTATTTTGGATTTGATTTTCTATTTGTTGAGGATTACTCCTATCCCGGTCTAAAATTACTAATCTCTCTTTACCTCTTTCCTCTGTGTTCTCTGCGTCTCTGCGGTTTTTATTTTCTCCCTGGAGGGAGACGCTGCGCGAACGGCAATCTTCTAGCGACAAGGGATTAAATTGCAAATCTAAATGTAAATTTTCTTGAAGAATTAATTTTGTAATTCGTTCGTTAATATTTGTTAAACGTTTGGGGTCTAAATTTTGGGCTTCATAATATTCATCGACTAAGTTTTCTAACTTTACCAGAGGGCCGTAAAGTTCTGCACGAGTTAAAGGAGGAGTGAGATGGTCTATAATTACAGCTTGAGCGCGACGTTTTGCTTGAGAACCTTCCCCAGGGTCGTTGACAATAAAAGGATAAAGGTGTGGGAGTGTCGATAAAGCAACTTCGGGATAGCAATTTTCTGATAAAGCGATGCTTTTACCCGGTAGCCATTCAAGATTTCCATGTTTCCCGACATGAACTATAGCATCAGCAGCAAAACATTTTCTAATCCAGTGATAGAAAGCCAAATAAGCGTGAGTAGGTTCTAAATCAGGAGCATGATAATTTAAACTGGGGTCGATATCGTAGCCCCGTGCTGGCTGAATTCCGATGAAGATATTACCAAGTTGGATACCTGATATGGGGAATTGGGAATTGGTAATGGGTAATGGGTAATTGGTAATGGGTAATTGGGAATTATCTCCTTGTCCCCTTGTCTCCTTGTCCCCTTGAAAGTTTCCCCATCTTTGACAAATACCTTCTTGAACTGCTTGTGGTAGGGAAGTGAAGTATTCTTGATATTGATTAAAAGAAAGACTTTGACGTATTTTTTTTAAATCTCTGGCTTCCGAGTCGTTTGTAACTCCTGCGATGAGTAATTCTATTAATTCGTTGCCATTTTCGGGTATATTTTCTATGTGATAACCGGCATTTTGTAAAGCTTGCAAAATTTCGATGCAGCTTTGTGGTGTATCTAATCCAACTCCGTTTGCTAAGCGTCCGTCACGGGTGGGGTAATTAGCTAAAATCAAGGCTATACGGCGTTCTTCGGGGGATTTAGAACGTAGCTTGACCCAATTAGCTGCTAAATCTGTGACAAATCCAATCCGCGAAGCTACTGGTTTGTAAATTATGACATCAGTTTGTAAAGCGGAATTATTATTTTGTACTGTTTTGAAAGAGACAGCACGACTAATAATGCGTCCATCGACTTCGGGTAATGCTACATTCATGGCAATATCACGGGGTGAAAGTCCCCCAGAGGAAGATTCCCACTGTTCCATGGAGCTACTGCTGAGGATAACTTGCAACACCGGAACATCGAGTTTTTCCCACAATTCTACAGATGGTCTTTCTGTATCTAAACGTGCTAAAGAGAAACTAGTAGTGTTGAGTATGAAGGAAATAGTTGCTCCATTTTGATTTTGAAAAAAATCGCTTAATTGTTGTTGCACATCAATTTCACGTAGCGAAGAAACAAAAACCGCAACTGGTTGGATATTTCGTTTTACTAAAGCTTGACATAAAGCATCGATAACTAAAGTATTTCCCGATAAATAATGAGCGCGGTAGAAGAGTATGGCTACTTTTGGTAGTTGAGCATTGTTAATTATCTCATGTTCTTTGCCCAAATAATCATACAAACCAAATTTTGGTACTTCCACAGGAGGTGGAGGGTTAAATGATGTGGAAAAGCAATTATCGGCGATAAATTTAAAAGCGTGAGTAAAATTATCTACCCCACCTTGGCTAAAATAGCGAGATATTTGATTGACTGTAGCTAGGGGTAAAGTGGAATGAGATATTAAATTGAGGTCGAGAGTATCTTCTCCTGGGATTACAATTAAATTAGTGCCATTACGCTGCACAATTTCCAGCACAACTTCTAAACCATAAGACCAATAAGAACTTCCTCCTAGTAATCTTAAAATAATCACTTGAGCAAATTCTAAAACTTGCTCAGCATAATTATCAATACTGATTTGATGCTGTAAATTTAGTAAGTTAGCAACTCTAATTGCATCAAAGTTAGAAGGTAATTGAGAAAGTGCTGCTGCTATCGTCTGAATATCTGTATCGGCTGAAGTTAAAAATACAAACTTGGCGGTAGTTTGTTCTAAAAATATTAAGTCTTCTGACTCTAAGTTAAATTCTTTATTACTGGCACTGATTCGATGCATAATTTTTTATTGCCGTTTTAGATTATTTTAGGAATAGCCGCAATTGTCTGGTGGATACGGCTAGTGCGTGACGCTACAAGTCTTATAGAACCGTTCAAATTTTTTCCAAAGCATCACGCACCCGTTGCAAGAAAATATGCCGGTTGTGTAAGTCCTATACTTATTAGAACATTCATTAAAATTTTTTCTGAACATTTTTGGGCGACGTAAACAATCTTCTCACTTCTACTTTGCCGGAAAATGCTCAGATACGGAGACGTTGCAAAACACCCCGTCTCTACACTATTAATATGTATGAGGTGAAGGATAATTATTAACTACTCCTATCCCGCCGGAAAATTACCTATTTCTATGAAACCTCTTTCCTCTGCGTACTCTGCGTCTCTGCGGTTTTTATTTCAGTAATCTTCTAGCGGGAAGGGAGTAATCACACATCCGGTGCGTGGAGGAATATTCAACGATAATCCTGCATCCCCTTGATTTTTCCATTCCACATTATCGTTAGCATATAAAAGCTTGTTAGGTTGCGACGATCGCAATTTACTAATATTTACATCAATTGTTACAGGGGAATTACCAACGTTAATCCCTACAATCAATGATTCTTCTCCTAAAATACGTGCAAATACATATACTTCACTTTGAGCTAAAATAACTTTATACTCACCAGTCCGTAAACAAGGGTAAGCGTGACGTAAAGCAATCAACTCACGGTGAGTTTGGTAAATATCTTTGTTCCAATTGGCTTCTAGGGGAAAACCACGTCGCGAATCTGGATCGATGGCACCCGGTAAACCAACTTCATCACCGTAGTATATACTGGGCGCACCAGGAAAGGTAAGTAATAATAAAGTTGCTAATTCAACACTTTTTTGGTCTCCATCCGCAATAGTAAGCAAGCGTGCTGTATCGTGTGATGCGAGTAAATTCAATTGAGTCAGTTGAATTTCCCAGGGATAAAGTTTTAATAATGCTTGTATTTTGTCAGCGTATTCAGCAGCAGATAAAGCCGGATATGGTTGATAAGAACGGTCTTTTACTTGTTCGATAACAACGCGATCGCCAGCAGTAAAAGCAATAGTTGGTGCAGTAAATAAATAATTCATTACTCCGTCAAATTGGCTACCATCGAGCCATTCACGAGCATCTGTCCAAACTTCACCAACAATATAAGCATCACTGTTAATTGCTTTGACTCTTTCCCGAAATTCTTGCCAAAAACCAGGAGTTTTAATCTCGAAGGGAACATCTAAACGCCAACCATCAATACCGAATTTAAGCCAATATTCGGCAATTTCCATAATATATTCCCTTACTTCAGGATTATCATGATTAAATACTGGTAAAGCTCGATTTCCATCCCAACTTTGATAGTTTGCAGGTAGTTCACCAGTGTAAGGTGCTAAAGGCCAATTTTCAATTTTAAACCAATCTAACCAAGGTGAATCAGGTCCATTTTCTAAAATATCGTGAAAAAAGAAAAACCCACGACTGCTATGATTAAATACACCATCTAAAACAATTTTAATGTCTCTAGCGTGAGCAGCTTCTAATAATTCTTTAAAAGCCGGATTTCCTCCTAATAAAGGGTCTACCTGATAATAATCATGGGTATGATAACGATGATTGCTAGCTGATTGAAAAATTGGAGTAAAGTAGATAGCATTAATCCCCAAATCCTGCAAATAATCTAACTTTTCCATTACACCCCATAAGTCTCCTCCTTTATAACCCTGGAGTGTAGGCATTGTATGCCAATCTTCCCAACTGGCATTACGCAATAACCGTTTGCGAGGCTGTTTACTAATAGCGAATCTATCTGGAAAAATTTGATAGAAAACAGCGTGCTTAACCCAGTCTGGTGTTTGAAATTGCATTTTTAACTTGGTATATCTTCAGAAGTCATATTTACAGATAACGGGTTCAAAAACACTCACACCATAGAAATAAATTTTAAGTACTTGTGCAAAATTAATTTGACATTTTGTTTAGGCAGGGTTGGGGGGAATAGGGAATAGGGAAGAGGGAATTGGGAATTGGGAAGAGGGAATAGGGAAGGGTTATACAACCCAAGAGTAATTATATAAATAATGAAGGCTTAACTACTTATTTCACAAAATTAGAATATTACTTCTGATGTATTTAAAAAATCACATCAAAATATTTTTCTCATTGCCCAATCCCCAATTACCAATTACCAATTACCAATTACCAATTACCAATCCCCAATTACCAATTACCATCTTCAGATAGATTTATTTTTGTAAACTTGTAGGTAATGAGAAATTATTTATGAAGCGATATTACAATTATTTCAAAAATGTTTAGAAATCGCCTAAAACTCAAACATAGTTTTAACGTAGAAGCATATATAGAATTGAGGCTAATTAAATGATTAACTTACAAAAATATCGCTTTGCCTGTACTCTCACTTTCGGCGATATCTACGGTCAAATAATTGTTTGGTTGATAACTATTACCCTCAGTTTGGCATCAGCTTTAGCCTTAATGGGTGCGAAAAGACCTGTTTATGCTTTAGCTACAGTCGGACTCGTAGTACTGTTATCTTTACCTTTCTTACTATTTGCGTTTGTTACCACATTATTCAATCATATCGAACTCTCCCCCGTAGAAGCAGGAACAATTATGGAGCCAATGCCAGGTAACGTTTCCCAACAACAACCAGTACAAGCAGGTTAGGAGTTGACAGTTGACAGTTGACAGTGGACAGTGGTTAGTTGATGGTGGATAACTGATAACTGATAACTGATCCATCTTCCCATCCCCCCAAAATATAAGTAACTATAGAAAAATAGGTTTCTTAAAGTCGGGGGGAATTATGTTAGAACACGATGTAATTATAGTTGGTGGAGGATTGGCTGGAAGTCGCGCTGCGGTTGAAATTGCGCGGAGTAATCCTAGTTTAAGTATTGCTGTAATTGCTAAAACTCACCCGATTCGTTCTCATTCGGTGGCTGCCCAAGGTGGTATTGCTGCTAGTCTTAAAAATGTGGATTCTGCTGATAGTTGGGAAGCTCACGCTTTTGATACTGTCAAAGGTTCTGATTATTTAGCAGATCAAGATGCAGTAGAAATTCTCACTAAGGAAGCGCCCGATGTTGTAATCGACTTGGAACATATGGGTGTTTTGTTCTCCCGTTTGGATGATGGTAGAATTGCTCAACGGGCTTTTGGCGGACATACCCACAACCGTACCTGCTACGCTGCTGATAAAACTGGTCATGCAATTTTACATGAATTAGTCAATAACCTGCGGCGATATGGCGTACACATTTATGATGAATGGTATGTGATGCGCTTGATATTGGAAGAAAATCAAGCTAAGGGTGTGTTAATGTTCCGCATTCTTGACGGACATATGGAAGTGATGCGAGCTAAAGCTGTCATGTTCGCGACTGGCGGTTACGGGAGAGCTTTTAATACTACTTCTAATGATTATGCTTCTACAGGTGATGGTTTGGCGATTACAGCCATTGCCGGTTTGCCTTTAGAAGATATGGAATTTGTGCAATTTCACCCAACTGGTTTGTATCCTGTTGGCGTTTTAATTTCTGAAGCTGTGCGTGGAGAAGGTGCCTATTTGATCAATTGTGAAGGCGATCGCTTTATGGCGAATTACGCTCCTTCTCGTATGGAATTAGCCCCACGGGATATTACATCAAGAGCGATTACTCGCGAAGTCCGCGCTGGAAGAGGCGCTCATCGTGATGGTAGTCCCGGCGGACCATGTGTTTATCTTGACTTACGTCATATGGGTAGAGAAAAAATTATGAGCCGCGTTCCCTTTTGTTGGGAAGAAGCACACCGCTTAGTCGGAGTTGACGCTGTAACCGAACCTATGCCCATACGTCCGACAATTCACTATTCCATGGGTGGTATACCAGTTAATACTGATGGACAAGTCCGCAGCAGTGGAGATGGCTTAGTAGAAGGTTTCTTTGCAGCGGGGGAAAGTGCTTGCGTTTCAGTGCATGGAGCAAATCGTCTCGGTAGTAACTCGTTATTAGAATGTGTCGTTTACGGACGTAGAACCGGGGCAACTATCGCAAGATACGTAGAAAATCGCAAGTTACCTTCTATCGACGAGCAGCGTTATATAAACGAAGCTAAGCAGCAAATTCAAAGTTTATTAGAACAACCCGGAGAATACCGAATTGATCAAGTGCGGCAAGAATTCCAAGACGCGATGACTGATTATTGTGGAGTGTTCCGTAACGAAGAATTGATGAGTCAAGGATTAGAAAAAATACAAGAAATTCAAGGAAAATACTCGCAAATTTACTTAGATGATAAAGGTAGTTGTTGGAATACAGAACTGATTGAAGCTTTAGAATTACGCAGCTTGATGGTAGTCGGACAATTGATTATGACATCAGCACTCAATCGTCAGGAAAGTAGGGGCGCACATTGCCGGGAAGATTATACAGAAAGAGATGACGAGAAATATTTGCAGCATACAATGGCTTATTATTCCGCAGCCGGAATTGATATTCAATATCGTCCCGTAGCGATTACCATGTTTGAGCCGAAAGAGAGAAAGTATTGAGTAGAAAGTATCAAATAAAACCCGGCGATTGAAACTTCTACACAAGCTTTCGTCCCCCTTTCACGGACTAATTCAATACAGATAAATTATGTAGAGACGTTGCACTGCAACGTCTCCCAATGTTTTGATTAGTATCGATAAATCAAATATTTTTGTATTATTTGTACATATAATATGCGAACTATTGCTGAAATAAACGATAAAATAAGCCAGAAAAAAGCCGTAGTGTTAACGGTTGAAGAATTAAAAGCAAAGGTTATAGAAATAGGCATTGCCAAAGCTGCCAAACAAGTGGATGTAATTACCACTGGCACCTTTGAGCAAATGGAATCTAGTGGTGCCATTATTAACCTCGGACATACTGACCCACCGATCAAAATTCGTCGTTGCTGGTTGGATGGTGTACCGGCATATTCGGGCTTTGGCGCGGTGGATTTATACTTAGGTGCTAGTAGTATTGCTGAACCATTGGAAGGGGAAGAAGTGCGTAGTGGGGAAGCCGCTGCCAAGATATTGCGCGGTGGTGGTAACGTAATCGAAGATTTAATCGCAGGTAAACCCGTACAGGTAAAAGCCCAAGGACAAGTAACAGATTGCTACCCCAGGGCTTCTTTTGAAACTACCATTACTCGCGATACTATAAATCAATTTTACTTATTTAATCCGCGCAATTTATATCAAAATTTTATAGTAGGTGTTAACGGTGGAGAGCGTCCGCTTTATACTTATCTCGGTCTATTACAACCACGTTTGGGAAATGCAGTTTACTCGAATCCCGGCGCGATTTCACCTTTAATCAACGACCCATATTTACAACTTGTGGGGATTGGGACGCGGATTTTTTTAGGTGGTGGAATTGGTTACGTTTCTTGGGAAGGTACACAACATAATCCCATGCAAAAGCGTTTACCCAATGATACACCCATTGGTCCGGCGGCGACTTTAGCTTTAATTGGCGATGCCAAGCAAATGGATGCGCGTTGGGTAAGAGGTTGTTATTTCCACAATTATGGTCCTTCGATCATGCTGGGAGTTGGCGTACCTTTACCAGTGTTAAACGAGCAAGTAGTAGAACATTGCGCCGTCCAAGACAAAGATATTGTCGCGCCGATAGTAGACTTTTCCATTCCCCGACGGGTGCGTCCTACCTTTGGTTTAGTTAGTTATACTCAACTCAAATCCGGACGCATCACCATTGACGGAAAAACAGTCAGAGTAGCCCCTTTAGCGAGTATATTTCTCTCGCGACAAGTTGCCATAGAATTGAAGCAATGGATTCAAACAGGTACATTTACCCTTACCGAACCAGTCGCGTCAATTTCAATAGACAGGTCTTTTATGCCCCAAGACAGATGGAAGGAGTTTTGAGTACCACCGGAGTTAGGAATTGTAGAGACGTAGCATTGCTACGTCTGTACCGGAGTTAGGAGTTAGGAGTTAGGAGTTAAGAAGAAGAATTTATTACCTATTACTTACCATCCCCCCATCCCCTTGTCTCCCCATCCCCTTGTCCTCTACCCTTCAGGCGGCTTCTGTCGCTTCACTGGCTTGGGAGTAGGTCGATTGCTCGGCGGTTTCGGTGCATCTGTTGTTTGACCTGCTTTCTTAACCGGACGTGGGGTTTCACCGCTACTTCGTCTCGTATACGGTTTAGCTCCTGGTCTACCTCGATAAGATGGTCTTCCTCCTCCTCCTCCTCCTTTATTAAAGGGAGGTCGGCGTTTCTTGGGTAAATCGGCGATCAATTCAGCCTTTTCTATGAGCAAGAGGTCTGCTTCTCGCTGGACTTGGAAATCCCAGAATTTGCCAACAGCTTTGGTTTCTAGCTTACCCGTGAGCTTTAACTTGAAATACTTGGGTTTATCGTCGGTTTTGCGGGGTGCTTGCTTGATTTTAACCACCAAGTTTCCAGCATCAAAAGATTGGTAAACTACTTCACCACGAACGGAAAAACCACCATCTGGAATTTCTGATGAAGGTGTAAGTTCACCTGCTAGCTCTTCAGATGTTGGGGATGACGAGTCATCCTCTGACTTGCTTGAAGTTGGCGATCGCTCTATAGCGGTGTCAGTTTGAGTTGATTCTGGTGACTCTTCATTGGTTTGGCGGTTTACAGCCAGCTTTTCTGGCTCCCAAACTCCGACAATTTGTAGATGAAGATTGTCATTTTCTTGTCGAGTGCGTGGATAAACTACCCACAAATGGTCTTTTTCTAAATCCAGATGATTTTTGACCAAACTCATAATCCGCCCTAAGAGGACGGCATCAAGTTCTACATTATCTGGAGTGACCAACGCACCTTGAGTAAATTGTTCGCTGGTAGGAACATAACGACCGCGAACCAAGCCGATTGCTCGGTACTGCATTGGTTCGGAAGGCGGAGGAATTGGTTGTTGCCTTGCGATTTCGTTAATTTGGGCTTTATCTTTAGTATCAGCGCTAGAAGATGGCTCCACGCTGTTATTTTGCGCTTCCATAGAAGCAGATAAATCGGAGGACTCGGACGATTCAGAAGACGGCATCAGGTCGGAATTCATAAAAACTCCTTGCGGCGGAGACACATCCCATATGGGACTTTACAAAGGCTGCTCTCAAGAGCTTTTTTTTCGGTACTTGGCGGATATATTTCCGATTCAGATACGCGAAAGTAAGTAACTCTATGAGATATTAATATTGCGAGGTTTCGCAATAAACACCATTAGGTGTAATTTAGCGCTTTTACACTAGGAACAAAAGCATACCATAGCTACAATTTCAGACTATTCCTACTCAAGTCGTCATTTGAGATACGGCAACTTGGTTGGGTATTTGTTATAAAGTTCACAAGCAACACACGGTATTCCGTAAAGTTTTAAGAATTTTTCATCATGTGAATTTCTCGAAACAATTATTTCCTTCAAATATTTTATTCAAAATAAAGGACGAAGAAAGTGTCTCAAGGTCGTAATCGGTGGTTCGTGAAAATTGTGCTGATAGTAGCTGTGATTGCCCTTGTAGGAGGGTCAATGGTTCCTATCATAGCGGCTTTCAATGATTCTCAACAGTCGGGTAACGCCTCTAATAGCGCAGGAAATTTAGATCAAGATCAAAAGTCAAAATTGGAAGATGCTGTACGGGGTTACGAACAAGTTTTATTGCGAGAACCAGAAAACCAAACGGCACTAATCGGTTTATTAGAAAATCGTCTACAGTTACTTAGATTAGGACAAGGAGACATCAAAGGGGTAATTACACCTTTAGAAAAGTTATCAAAACTTAACCCAGAAGAAACAAGATACGCTGTACTCTTAGCCCAAGCAAAGCAGCAAACAGGTGATAAAGAAGGAGCCGCTCAAACTTACCGCACAGTTTTAGAAACTAAACCGGGAGACTTAAGTGCTTTACAAGGTATGGTAGCGCTTTTGTTAGAGCAAAAACGCCCGGAAGCTGCGATCGGTTTACTTCAAGAAAGTTTAGATAAAGCCCAAAAAGCAAATACAATTGAGCCATTGAGCGTTGATACTGCCGCTGTTGAAGTTTTATTAGGTAATGTTTATGCCAAGGAGAAACAGTACGCTCAAGCTTTATCAACTTATGACAAAATAATTAAAAATGACCCGAAAGATTTTCGTCCCGTTTTAGCAAAAGCGATGGTTTTAAAAGACCAAGGTAAAACGGAAGAAGCACAACCTTTATTTGAACAAGCAGCTTCTTTAGCACCTGCTCAATACAAAGACGAAATCAATAGACAAGCAACTAGTACTACTCCCGCTCCAACTCCTTCCAAGTCAGAGTGAGGGATGGAAGGGGACAAGGGGACAAGGAGACAAGGAGACAAGGAGATAAGGAGATGGGGAGAAATAAATAATAACTGTCAACTGTCAACTGTCAACTGTCAACTGTCCACTCTCAACTGTCAACCTTTTTCATCGACAATTAACTGTTCGCTGTCAATATTTAGAGATTCTTCTGATGTATTTATCTCTACATTGTCGGCAAGAATAACGCATTCAGCCTGGGTTTTTGATTTGAGATTCCATTGATCTAAGACATCTTTAATTATTATTTCTTGCATCCAAATTTTGGCTACTACAGTTAAAGGTAAAGCTAAAAATAATCCTAAAAAGCCGAAGAATGTCACGAAAAATAGCTGAGATATTAATGTTACTGCTGGTAGTAAAGAAAGTTGTTGCGCCATCACCATAGGCGTAATAAAATTACTTTCAATTTGCTGGATAAAAAAGTATAAAACCAAAACAGCAAGTGGTTTCCAGGGAGAATCTAAAAGTGCGATCGCCATTGCGGGAAAAACGCTTAAAGTGGGACCTAAATTCGGAATCAAGTTTAAAAATCCAGCTAAAACTCCTAATGCCAAAGCCGAACGTACCTGTAATATCATTAATCCTAGTAAGCTCAAAAATCCTACTAGGAACATGGCGATAGAAGCTCCCGTTATCCAACCTTCTAAGGACACTTCACATTGATCTAAAATTCCTTCTATTCTACGTCGGTAAAAAGAAGGAAAAAATCTCACAAATAATTTACGATAAGATAAAGGGTCTGCAAGAAACATCCCTGTTAAAACGAATACTAATAAAATTTTCAGAATTACTTCTAAAGAACCAGAAACTAAAAGAAAAGTACTTTCCAAACCACGATTAATAAATGGTTGGGCTTGTTCTAAAAGACTATTTATATCGGGAATAGCAGGAATTACTTGAGCGGGAAGCCGTTCTCTCAATGTTAAAAGCCAAGCGTTAAGACGTACCAAAGCTTTAGGAATTTGATTGCTTAATTCTTGGAATTGAACTATAAAAGGTGGCACAATTAACCAGAAAAAACCAATTACCCCCACTAAGAAGATAACTATTGACAGAAATTTGGCAAAGCCGCGTCTTATCCCCAACCGTTGAAGCCTTCGAGCCAATCTATTTAAGGTTGTAGCTAAAACAACTGCGGCAAATATAAGTAAAAGCGCTTCTTTAATTTGCCACAGAATATACAAGGAGACTGTTAAGGCTATTAAACCAATCCATTGACCCAAATTCACGCTTTAACTCCTGATTCAAGTCCAACTATTATTTAATAATAATGTCACGATACTAACTAATATTTACTACTGCCGCCTAAGTAATTTTAGGTAATATTGGGTTTTCTGAATAGTTGCCATAATAAAACAGTAGCTAAAATTAAATTAGGTAATAAGACAATAATCAAAGCATTGGTTGCTGTTTCCGAAATCGATAAGTTTGGGGCTAGGTATTTAATAAAAACTGAAATAGCCCAAGAAAGAAGCAATACTTTTAAGATAAATATCAACTGATTTTTCATAGAAGTTCGGTTATGGTTAAACACTGGTTAAAAATATAATTTCCAGACTTTGTTATCAGCCATTGTTGCAAATTATCCTCACCTCAATTGCTTACTTTTACTCGAAGCTAAGACTCGTGAAACAACAACTAATCGATGTGATTTCAACCTCAGCTTGACTATTTTTAGGCAATATAAATCATACCGGCTAATCAATTGCGATTAGCGTTGAATAAAAGGAATAACGTAAATTTACCAATTAGATAAAAAATTGGTATTACATCAATGAATCCAAATTACGTAAGTGACTTTGAGTAACTTTCTCCCCTCGGCAGCACCGTAGAGCAACTTCGTTTGGAAGTCAACGGTATTTGATCAAGCGGGAGCGAAATTTCTGGAGTCCCGACAAAATTGTAACCTTAAAAAAATCGGGATGACTGGATTCGAACCAGCGGCCCCTTCGTCCCGAACGAAGTGCGCTACCAAGCTGCGCCACATCCCGGCAATAATTACCCTAGTTATTATATCACAGAATTTAAATGGGGAGAGAAGGGGACAAGGGGACAAGGAGACAAGGGGACAAGGGGATGGGGGGAAGTAATTAATAAGTCCTAACAAGTTTAAAGGTTAGAAGTCAACTGTCCACTGTCAACTGTCAACTGTCCACTGACTTTTAAATTGCGCTACCATAAATTTTGTATATCAACAAGTGGTAAGGACGAATTGTGACTGTAAAACCAGACTGGTTAAGGGTTAAGGCTCCTCAATGGGAACGTGTTGGCAATGTCAAGGAAACTTTACGGGATTTATCCTTAAATACTGTTTGCGAGGAAGCATCTTGTCCGAATATTGGTGAGTGTTTCAAGGCTGGTACTGCTACATTTCTAATTATGGGGCCGGCTTGTACTCGTGCTTGTCCTTACTGCGATATTGATTTTGAGAAGAAACCCCAAGCTTTAGATCCTACCGAACCTGCACGTCTTGCGGAAGCGGTACGTCGGATGAAACTCAATCATGTGGTAATCACTTCTGTAAACCGCGATGATTTAACCGATGGTGGTGCTTCACAGTTTGTCCGCTGTATTGAAGCGGTGCGGACTATTTCCCCTAAAACAACTATTGAGGTTCTGATTCCCGATTTATGCGGTAATTGGGAAGCTTTACAAATTATCCTCAAAGCACAGCCGGAAGTCCTCAACCACAATACAGAAACGGTTCCCCGATTGTATCGTCGTACTCGTCCCCAAGGTGACTATCAAAGAACGTTGGAATTGTTGAAACTTTCGCGTCAAATGGCACCTTGGATTTACACCAAATCCGGTATCATGGTGGGACTTGGGGAAACTGATGCAGAAATTCGCCAAGTTATGCAAGATTTACGCGCTGTCGATTGCGATATTTTAACTATTGGGCAATATTTACAACCCAGTCAAAAGCATTTAAAAGTAGACGATTTTATTCATCCCGAACAATTTGCAGCATGGAAAATCTACGGTGAAGAAATCGGTTTTTTACAAGTTGTTTCCTCTCCATTGACAAGAAGTTCTTATCATGCTGAGCAAGTCAGGAAATTGATGGCACAATATCCACGACTTCCAAGCTCTGGTTTGACTTCATGAAAATTTGGATTTTAAAGATAATATTTCTATAAGTAATTCATCTTCAACAATGACTCAAACCTTAACCAAAATAGTAACCTTTGAAGAATTTATCGATTGGCTGCCTGAATCTGGGTTACGCTACGAATTACATAATGGGAATATTATCGAAATGGCGCAACCTGTAGGGGAGCATGAGGAAGTTACAGGATTTTTAACGATAAAGCTTAGTGCTTTAATTGACAGATTAAATCTCTCCTATAGTATTCCGAATAAAGTTATAGTTAAATCTCCCGAAAAAGATACCGGCTATTTCCCAGATATTTTGGTTTTAAATCGGGCAAACTTAATTAATGAACCATTATGGAAAAAAGCATCTACTCTTAGTAGTGGTGCATCAATACCTTTAGTAATTGAAGTGGTATCAACTAATTGGCGAGATGATTACTACTTCAAGTATGCTGACTATGAGGAGATGGGTATCTCAGAATATTGGATTGTAGATTACGCTGCGTTGGGTGGACGCAATTTTATCGGAAATCCGAAACAACCAACAATTTCTGTGTGTAACTTAGTTGATGAGGAATATCGAATCACTAAATTTCAAAATAACGACCAAATTGTTTCGCAAACTTTTCCCGATTTAAAACTGACAACTAACCAGATTTTGCAAGCTGGTGCGGTATAGCAAAAAGAATCGTTTTTAATTTTTCTAATGGGCGATAGCGAAGCTGCTCCCCAAGGGGGAGATTGCCCTTGAAAGATTTAATTACTTTACCCGTCTTAATATCCCAAAGCTGAATAATTTCCGCATCCCTACCTACAATCAATAAATTAGAATCTCTACTAAAAGCCTTTTGCGGCTTTACTCAACAAATAATTCCCAAAACTCAGCGTTCCTTTGCGTTTACCTTTGCGTGCCTCTGCGTTAAAAATACGATTCCTAATACAATTCATACTTCATCAACTGACAGGGCAAAGTGCCGTTATATACTGTAATTCGATCGGATGATTTCAATCCAATAGATTGAGACAATTCTTTATTCCCACTCAATACAAATGCAGTCCAACCCTTAAAACGTTGTTTGAGTACACTGCCCAAAACCTTGTAAAATGCCCCTAAATCGCTATCTCCTCCCAAACGTTCTCCATAGGGTGGATTGCAAAATAAAACCCCGCTGTCTGCGGGTGCAACAACATCAATAAGCTCCATCTGAGAAAGCCAAATGTGATTATCAACACCGCAATTTGCTGCATTTGATTTTGCCTGCTCAATCACATCTGGATTATTATCGCTCCCCCAAATTGATGCCGGAAGTGTATCTATTTGACTCGCTTGAGCTTCTGCAATCAACTTTTCCAATAAGGGTAGATCAAAGTCGCTCCAAGTTTCAAATCCAAAGGATTCCCGAAACAACCCAGGTGCAATATTCAATGCTTTCAAACAAGCTTCTATCGGTAAAGTACCAGAACCACACAAAGGATCATAAAACATTTGTTCTGGATGCCAACCCGAAAGTTGAATTAAAGCAGCCGCTAGAGATTCCTTGAGAGGTGCTGCTCCCACCGCCGGACGATAACCCCGACGGTGTAAACTACTACCAGAGCTATCAAGACTCAAAGTACAAAAGTAACCACGAATATGGACATTAATCCGTAAATCTGGGGAAAAGAGTTCAACATCAGAACGTTCACCGAAATCTTGTTGTTGTTGGTCAACGATCGCGTTTTTGACCTGAAGGGCTGTAAAATGGGTGTGGTTAAGTTCGTCGTTTTTGCCTGTAGCGTTGACTGCGAGGGTTTGATCTGGTGTAAGATAATTTTGCCAATCAATGCTTTGAATACCCTTATAAAGGTCATCTGGGGTCTTACAAGGGAATTCTATCAGCTTAACTAAAATTCGGAACGGTAGTCTTGCCCATAGATTAACTCGATAAAGCAAAGTGCGATCGCCACTAAACCCAACACCGCAAAATCCAGGTTCTACCGAACTCGCGCCCAATTGTTCTAACTCTTGAGCCGCTAATTCTTCTAATCCACGAGCAACTGTTGCAAAATATTGATTCATACAGGGAATGGGGAATGGGGAATAGGGAATATAGCAAATTTCAGTTGAGTCCAATACACTAAAACCTCACCCCCTTCCCCTCTCCTTGATAAGGAGAGGGGTGCCCGGAGGACGGGGTGAGGTAAAATTTGTATTCCACTCAAGTGAAAACCGCTATATTTACAGCCATAATTACTGTGTATCTTTACTGAATAATTCTAATTTATCCCAATCTTTAACTATAATTGTTCCACCTCTTTGATAAATTACTATTTCTTTGAGTTTTTTGAACAAACGGACGCATTCCTCATAGGTAATACCAATACTGCGGGCAATTTGATAGTAAGTTAGTTTAACATTTAAGCAATCTCCTTGAATTTGTGGATCAGTGCCATCGCGATCGCGGTAATATTGAATTAATCTGACTAAACGCACTATTGCTCGTTCGGAAATCAATCCGTGTACTGTATTGTGGAGTTGTTGCAGTCTTTGATTAAATACTTCTAATATTTTTAAACTAATTTCTGGCGATTCAGAGATTACTTTTAATAAAACTTCGCGTTCAATGGTTAATACCTGTGATTTTAATTGACAGATTACGGTTGCAGGGGAAATTCCATTGCCAAAAATAGCTGGTGCTGCAAAAAGTTCTCCTGCTGGAATCAGACGTACTACTGTTTCTTTTCCATTGATAGCAGTTTTTTTAATTTCTAATTTTCCTACAATTAAAGCATGAAGTTGTTGAGGAAGATCATCACCTTCATGCATGATTATTTCATCTTGTTGATATTCCCGAACATAACTATAGGGAATAAGACTTTCTAGTTGTGTTGTTGCTAAATCTTGAAAGATAGAAATTTGTTTTAATTGAGCAATTGACGAGCAACCTTTAACAATCATTATTTGGAAAAATATATTCTGTTAATTATTTTAAAATAATATTTCCGCAATTGATTAAAAAGATTAAATCCAAAATAAATCAGCATTCGAGCTTAAAAAAGTAAATTAATTAACCAATTAACCAGCTTCTTTGACGAGGGATATTACCCAAGCTAAAACAATATTAATTAATACAAAAATTTCTATAATTTTAAGCAAAGAAAGAGATGATAGCCATTGCTTAATCATTATGATATTAAAATTAGAACGCCAACTATCAAAATTTTTGCCCCACAAAACAGGACTATCCTTACTGCGAAATTGCCAATTAAGCATTGATAAGATTAAAGGTATACTTCCAACCTTAATACTCATTAATAAATGAAGCGCGATACAACTTACTAAGACAAGCCAAGAAATCAGATGAGCATAGTACCAGGTATGATTAAGTTCTCCTTGAGGTAGCCACTTTTCATCCATCATTTTGCCAGAATAAACCGCAAAAGTTAATGAGAAAATACTTAAAGTATTCACTAAACGGTGTAGAGTGTACCACCAAATTGGTTGTCCAAATCGAGTTAGTTTACTCAAAGAATCTGACTGAATTAATCGATTTTGACCACGATGAAAAGCATAGATAGCAAATAGAGGAAAAATCAATAATGTCCACAATCCAAAAGTGCCATGAATACCTTCAATTTCTGTCCATTTTGGTAGTGGAATTTTTCCCCAACGTCCATCATAAGTATTGTAAGTCCAGAAAGCAGTAATTAGAGCTAAAATTGCGAATAAGCCAGTTAAACCGTGAAGAATACGTAGTAATAATGGTTGATAAGGTCTCGATAATTTTGCTGGCATCAATTCCCTCATTAAAAATTATTTACTAAACCTCTTTGTAGTTTAACCTGAGCGTACAACCAACACAATTTGTTTACTGAAATTTATCATAAAATTTTGAAATCTGAAGTATAAGTTAGTTATTTAAGCAGATAGACAAAAATAAGATTATTTTATCTTAACTAAACAAAAGTTTACACTTAAATATGAGCTACCTCAGAGACAGAACTAAAACTTGATGTGAAAGTAAAAGTATCGAGTTTGGATATGATTCATGAGAGCTACTTTTAATTATGCCACAGCACCAGGTCATCAAGTTTTAGCAGCAGCAGGAAAAAGGATATTACGCCCAGGAGGAAAAGCAGCTACAGAACAATTATTTAATTGGGCTGATTTTCAACCAGAAGAAACAGTATTAGAATTAGCAGCTAGCTTTGGTGAAAGTGCAATTGAAATAGCGAAAAAATTTAACGTCCGAGTTGTAGGAATTGAGAACAATCCAGATAGCGTAGTGAAAGCAAGAGAAAACATCAAAACTGCGGGATTATCAGATAGAGTAACTATTATTGAAGGAGACATTTTTCAGTTAGAAAAAATTACAACAAAGTTCGATTATGTTTTAGCTGAAGCCATATTAACCATGCAATCAAATACAGGAAAAGCCAAAATATTATCAGCAATTAAAGACTGTTTAAAACCAGAAGGTAAGTTTCTTTCCCATGAAATGTTAGTTCGTAGTCATGAATCAGAAGTGCGTCAAAGTCTATCTCAAACTATTCGGGTGAATGCGAATCCTCTAACAATAGAAGAATGGCAAACAATCTGTGAAAAAGCTGGTTTAAGTTTACAACAGCAGCAAACAGGAGCAATGGGATTGCTTAACTTTGATCAAATGTTGCGGGATGAAGGTTTATTCCGAACAATCAAAATTGTTTGGAACGTTTTAACTAATTCTAATTTGCGTCAAAGAGTCTTACAAATGCGCCGTAATTTTCAACAGCAGCGTCATAATATCGGTTACATAGTTTTTTGGGCAAAGATTTTCTAGTAATTGGTTATTAGTGATTTAGTTAAATAATTAGGAGTTGATCAAATGATGAATATTGCAAAACCCAACAATTCTTTTAATACGACTTTACCGGATTGCATTGAATATCCTACAAGTGGCATTCTCAATAAAGTTTTATTCAAAGATAATAACATTCAATACAGCTTATTTTGTTTGGCAGCAGGTACAGAAATTGACGAACATACCTCCACTCGTAACGCTGTAATCACCGTAGTAGAAGGAACAGGAAACCTGAATTTAGAAGGTAAAGATATTGCTTTAACACCAGGGGTATTTGTATTTATGTCAGCAAATGCACCCCACGCTTTGCAAGCAAAAGAAAATCTCGCATTTGTGCTGACTTTATCCGAACATCTGCCAAAGAAGAAAATCAGTCAACAAACTATTGATATTGTCAAATCTACCGCTCCCGTAATTAAACAACATGGGCAAAAAATTACTACTCGGATGTACGAAATTATGTTTAATACTCATCCAGAAGTGAAAGCACAATTTGATATGTCAGCACAAACAAATGGTACTCAACCAGCTAAACTTGCTACAGCAGTTTATAGTTATGCTACTCATATCGACGATTTAGAAGCATTAAAAGCAATGGTAGATAAAATTGCTCATCGTCACGTTGCAACTCATGTTTTACCAGAACAGTATCCCATTGTTGGGGAATGTTTATTACAAGCAATTCAAGATGTATTAGGAGATGCTGCAACCGAAGAAGTTATGAAAGCTTGGACTCAAGCTTATCAGGCATTAGCTGATATTTTTATTAATCGAGAACAACAAATCTATCAAACTGAAAAAGCAAGTTGATTTGATTGAGGAGATTTTTCCTGTAGGATGTGTAGTTTAGAGAAAATTTGAACGGTTCTATGAGATTTATAGCGTCACATAGAATATAAGACATTTCGTAGAGACGTGAGACTTCATGTCTCTATATTTTTGTTGTTATGGCTGTAGCCACAATTGTTAGGACTTTTTCCTCTTCCCTATTCCCTCTTCCCTATTCCCTTAAAAGCAAAATATCATATCCTAACCAATATCCCATTGCTATACTTTGTTCAAAACTTATGGATAAATTACAAGAAGACTCGGAAAAAATGCCAAAAATTGGAAGAGTTGCTGCGACATCTGTAATTTGGGGAGTTAGTGGAGGAATGCTGGCAATTTGCATTCCGCTTGTAATGGTGACAAAAACTGGTGCAATTTTACCTCTAGCGACGATTATAGGGGCAGCAGTTGCCACTTTTGCAGTATGGTTTGGAGGAAATAATAATTCCCAAGTTAAGCAATTAGAAGAGAGAATCGCTTTTTTAGAAACAATCTTGACTACAGAGGATGCCGAGAAAAGCTAGAAATCTACTAAAAACTACACAACCTCGATAATTTCGCTATAATTTACTTCCACTACAAACAAGTAATATTGATCAAATTGATTCAAAATTTATTTTTAGTAGCTGTCTCTAGCAATCGGCTCCGCTTACTACAACTTTTAAATTTTGCTAAAAGTTAGATAGGAAGATTCCTCCTAGCCCCGCAAACTTTTCAAAATCGATTTTGGATTAACCCCACAAATCAATCTTGGGGCTTGTACCATTAAGGAATTATTGATAACATTTAAAATACTGATTTAACCAGATTCTGTGTATTAAAAAAAAGAAAATTATCTTGATTTATGGTTTTTTTAATGGATATTAATCGACTTTACTTGATCAACGATAAACAATTGTTAATATTTAAATTAAGTTAATTATTCAAGGTTGTGCATTAAAGTATGGATGAAAACTCTATTAACTTACTAAAAGCTCAACAAGCCGACTTTATTGAGCGAATCAAAAAAACAAAAACTTATGAAATTAGTTTGCTCGAAACTAGTTTTAAAGGTTGTCATAGAGAATATATGACATTTTGGGGTGAAAGATTGACTTTACTCATGGAAAATGCTCGTCAACAAGCAGAAATTCTGGCTCGAAATCCGCCACCAATTCCATTAGAATATCCCGAAGATCCTGATTGGACAATACCTTTTGCCACTTTTTTTCAACACCAATCCGAAACTTATTTGTTGCGAGAATTGATTGTTGAAGAGGTGATGAAAGCTTGTTATGGTAAGCTGGTGAAAAAGATGCCTCTAGATGTTTTAACAAATATTCCTTTGGATGATGAAGGAAATCTTCGAGGTGAAAGTAAATATTCTTTTTTAGTTACAAATAACCCCGAAATAAAAATTAGAGCTTGTGTTTCTGATTCCGAAAGCTTTAATAGTCTCAAAAAAGATAAAGTACGTTGGACAATCACTCAAGAAGATTTAAATAATTACCAAATTTTATTTTTTGTCTGTTTATTTTTCCCTGGTTGCGGACAAAGAGGATATGAAAAAGAAGTTCTAATTGCTGGATTTTTACCAACTAATCAAATTGAATTTAACGGTTTGCAAACTCATGTTAGCCCAAGCAAATTACTGTACACAGGAGGATTATCTTGGTACTTAAATTTACTTAAAAACCAGAAAAATCTGCCGAAAAAAGTTGATGATATTCAAGAAGCCAAAACAATTGCTAGTCTCTCATCAAATCATCCTCTACAAACTATTATAGGTAAATGGCAATGTTCCCAGACCTTAACCGGACATATTAAAGGAATTAATTGTATTGCTTTAACACCGAAAAATCAACATTATTCCCAATCATTAATAGCTAGTGGAAGTCGAGGAGAAATAAAAATTTGGGATTTAAAAAAGGGTGATTTAATTGCGACTTTATCGGAATATCCTTGGGTTCGTACCGGGATTGCAGATGAAATCAATTATTTAGCCTTTAGTCCTCATGAACAAATTTTAGCAAGTGGTGGGGCTGATTGTACTATCAAAATCTGGCATTTAGGTGCTAAAGACTTGATTGATATCATGGATAAACATAATGGCATGGTGCGCTGTGTTGCTTTTAGTGCTGATGGTAGAATATTAGCTACTGGTGGTGACGATCGCAAAATTCAGTTTTGGGATATGAGCGATCGTCAAGTTGGGATGACGCTTTCTTTAGATGATACTGCGGCTCATTCTTTAATTTTCAGTCAAGATGGCAAGACTTTAGTTACAGGTAGCTATCGGAAAATAAAAGTTTGGCAAATATCTCCTAATCAACAAATATCTGACGTAAAAGTGAAATTAGAGCATTCTCTTACAGCTCATTCTCACATAGTTCGTTCTTTAGCGGTGAATAAAGATGGAACAATTATGGTGAGTGCGAGTACAGATAAAACAATTAAAGTTTGGGATTTGAAAACAGGACAATTACTTCGTATTCTTGAAGGACATGAAGATGGAGTATATACAGTTACAATCAGTCAAGATGAGCAAATTATTGCTAGTGGAAGTGCTGATAATACGATTAAATTATGGCATTTAGAAACGGGAGAGTTACTAAACACTTTTGCAGGACATAATAACACCGTAACTGCGGTAGCTTTTGCCGAAAAAGGCAATATTTTAGTCAGTGGTAGTTTAGATAAAACTATTAAAATTTGGCAGAGAAGTTAGCGATAAAATTTACTGGATTGGAGTGCAATATTCTCAATATCTGCTGGGTAAGAAGTCGGGTTTCTACAACAATTTTGGGTTGTTACGGATATCTAGGAGAAACCCGACGAATAGGATAGTACAATTACTATATTTATCAATCCAAAATCCAAAATGTTCCATCCCCAACCCATAGAACCCGAAGCTGGGCAAGAATCAGTATGGGATTATCCCCGCCCCCCTCGTTTAGAAGATACTGATAAACATATTCAAATCATCTTTAACGGTGAGACTATTGCCGATACCAAACGAGCAAAGCGTGTTTTAGAAACCAGCCATCCTCCCAATTACTATATTCCACCAGAAGATATCAAAATGGAATATTTAATCCAAACACCGCAATCAAGTTTTTGTGAATGGAAAGGACGTGCTAGTTATTACACTCTTAAAGTTGGTGAAAAAGAAGCTCAAAATGTCTGCTGGTATTACACTGAACCTACAGAAGTATTTGTACCACTCAAAGATTACGTAGCTTTTTATGCTCACGTCATGGATGCTTGCTATGTAGATGGCGAAAAAGTTGAACCACAACCAGGAAATTTTTATGGTGGTTGGGTAACAAAAGATATAGTTGGACCATTTAAAGGAAGTCCCGGTAGTTGGGGATGGTGAAATCAGTTATCAGTTATCAGTGAACAGTTATCAACCAACAACCAACAACCAACAACTAACAACTAACCACCAACAACTATCCACCATCAACTAACAACTATCAACCAACAACCATCAACTAACTCTTTATTTTTCAAATATCAAATAAGTTCCTTCTAAACCTTCTAAAATAGTGCGAGTATTGGCTCTCATCATTTTTTGATAGGTGTCTGCTTCGCTTCCTGGTAAACCTAAATTCTCGGCAAAAAGCTGTCTTTGTGATATATTTACTTTTGCTTGTTCAGCAACGGATTTTATTAATTGAGGACTAACTGTCGGTTGCACAAAAATTGTTGGTACATTGGTTTTTTGCAGTGTTTTAGCTAGTAAGTTAACTTTCACATCTGATGTTTGTTCTGTAGGACTAATAAACCTTAAGGTTCCCGCTAATTTCAAACCATAAGCACGAACATAATAAGCCATTGCATTATTAGTTGTTACCAAAGTCCGTTTATTCGCCGGAATCGTTGCAATTCTGGCTTTTATCCAACTATCTAATTGTAAAAGTTGATTCTTGATTTTTTGAGTATTACTTTGATAAAGTTCGGCATTTTCGGGTATTGATTTAGCTAAATTAATCCCAATTACTTCTACCATTTTTGCCGCATTTTTTGCATTGTGCCATACATAAGGGTCGGCTACTTTTTGTCCATTTATGGTTATCATTAATGGTATGGGTACGGCAATTTTTGCTACTGGAAGTTTTGTTGCGGGATTTTTACTGGCTAGGATAAATTTCTCTAATCCTGGTTCTAAATTGTAACCATTAAAAATAATTAATTTCGCTTGATTTATTGCTTGTTGATCTGCTGGAGTTGGTTGATAAATTTTGGGATTAATTGATGGTGAAGTTAAACAGGTAAGATTAATTGTTTTTGCGGCAATTTGTTTTGTTAAGTCGCATAAAACACTGGTAGTTGCCACAACTTGCGGTAAATTTTTCTCAACTGTAGTTTTAGTTACAGTTGTTGTGTAAGATGAACTATTTGTTGAATTATCCGAATTATTACAACCATAAAATGATACGCTAAAAATAATCAAGATAATACGCAAAGCTTTGTTGAAAAGTAGTTTTTCTAACATAAAGTTATAATTAGCACTTGTTTTATATTGCCTCATACTACTTGTTTCTCTCAACGCGAATGATTATTATTGTCATTGAAACAAATATTTTGTCAGCCTTAAGATATCGCAATGACTATGAATACAGTTAATGCATCTTTTGATAAGGAACTTGTCATAGCTTTGATGGGTAAAGGTGGAACGGGTAAGACTTTCACTTCACTGGGTTTAATCCAAGGTTTGAGAAAGTTGGATCGAAAAATGATTGTAGCGGATGCAGACACGAATAGATCACTTTCGCGCTATCTTACTGCTCATTATTTGGGATATGGGGAAGAGGAATTAAAACAACTTCCACTGATAACTCAAGCTGAGCAAGATTTTTACGATTATCACCAACTAGATTCGGAACAAACCTACCGCGAATTTTACGGTACTCCATTCGAGCAAGTCAAAAAATTTTCAGTTGAACCACCGGACTATTTTACCCAAAAGTATACAAAATCCCTTGATGATAAACTCGCTTTGATGTCGGTAGGAACCAGTGCAATGCGGATGGAAGAACTTTACTCTACTCGTTGTTCTCACGCAACGTTAAACCCTTTAAAAGCGTGGTTAGCGCTGTCTACAAACGGTATTGTGGTTCTTGATTGTGGTGGTGGTGAGGATTCCGGTAGATTTGGTTTACCTATTGGTGCCAATGTGGTAGTTGTAGTAGTAGAAGCAACTCCCGACGCGATCGCAATTTCCGAGGATATCCGCGCTATTGATGAAGAATTGGGAATTCCGGTAGTTTACGTTTTAAATAAATGTCTCAATCAGTTTCCCCAAGTTGAAGCTTTTGAAGCGGAACACCAAGATACTATTATCGGTAAAATTCCTTTTATACCTAGTATTTATGGTAAAAATCCCTTAGAAGTATTTGACGAAATTGAACCTATATTTACACCAATGGTTGAGAAAATTCTCGCTCAGAAATTAAGTTCTTCTCAACAAAGATGGGAAAGAGTATTAAGATGGCAAGAACGTTTACAGCAACAACGAGAAACGAGTAAAAGTCAACCTTTTAGTTTTATTTCTTAACTTAAAAAACTCTGCGCTCCTCTGCGTTAAAAAACCTATAAATTGCCAAACTTCGGACTCCACCATCCTTTAGCTGTGTTAAAGTAAACGGCTTCTTTGTGCTTGCTATCTTGTCTTGCTTTGGAATCGGAACACCGTAACATAGTTTTCTTTTGTCCATCTTTTGTGTAACTATATTCTTCCAAAGGTTTCTTACATACTGGACAAGGATACTTAGTAAATTTTACCGGAGATTTTTGATCATCTGTAGTTTTTTCTGTTTTAGAACCTGGTACTTGCCATGTTTTGTTATAGTCGTTCCAGAATAAAACCACATTTTCACAACCGCTGACACATTTAAGAAAGTATTTCTTTTTAACTTTACTACTCTTAATTTTTGCTAGATAATTATTACACTCAGGACAACGAGTTCTAGATTTTTCATATTCACGCTCAGTTGCTGTTGTTTTCTTTCCATTTAACGCAGCGACGGGTATAGTTTTGGCTTTTACTAAAGCTGGTGCAAAGTAATCTTGATTCCAACTTGTAAGATATTTTTGCCAAGGTTCTTTTCCCGAAGCAATACTATCAAGAGCATCTTCCATTTTGGCAGTAAATTCAGTTTTTAATAAATCTGGTAAAGCTTTTTCTAAAAATTCATCTACCTCAAGACCTAAAGTTGTCGGTTGTAAAATTGCTTTTGTTAACTCCACATAACCACGTTTTTTCAAAGTTGCAATTGTGGGAGAATAAGTACTCGGACGACCAATTCCTTTGCGTTCCATTAATTGAACTAACTTGGGTTCGCTGTATCGTGGTGGTGGTTGAGTCTGTTTCTTCTCATGACCAGCATTTTCTAAAGTTAATATTTGTCCTTGTTGTAAATTGGGTAAAAGTGTATCTTTACTCAAATTTGACCAATATTTAGCATAACCGAGAAACTCCACTACCTGTCCTCTAGCTTGCCAAAGTATTTCACCCGATTGAATAATCACCAAAGTTTTACGTAACTGCGCTGCACGACATTGAGAAGCAACGGCTCTTTTCCAAATCATTACATACAAATCAAACTCATCCGGGGAAAGTTCAACCCGCAACTCAACCGAAGGACGAAATATATTAGTAGGACGAATTGCTTCATGAGCTTCCTGAGCAGTTTTATTACTCCGATGTCTGGCTGTGGATTGCGGTACATTTTGCGGGTCATTTTGCTCCAACCACTTACGGACGCTAGCACAGAACTCTGGACTCAACATGACCGAATCCGTCCGCATATAAGTAATTAAACCAGCCTCATACAGCTTTTGTGCTACCTGCATAGTTTTTTCCGGAGCAAACTTCAACCGTGAACCGGCAGCTTGTTGCAGAGTAGAAGTAATAAAAGGTGGAGGTGGTTGACGGCTGGCGATTTTCCCTTCGTATTGGACAATTTGATGGGGATGATTTCGCGCTTGAGTCACCAACCGTTCGGCTTCAGCTTCGGAAAGTACACGAGTCGATTCTGCGGTTTCTGATTTCTTAACCACCGTGTCATCATTCTCTTGATTATCTTGCTGTGCTGTCTCCGGTGGAGAATTATTTACCATTGCTTTATAAAAAGCGCGGAATCCTTCAGCATAGTCTACCCAAACACTCCAATAATCTTGGGGTACAAAAACCAGAATTTCTCTTTCACGCTGACAAATTAAATGTAGAGTAGCACTCTGAACTCTTCCGACACTTTTTGCACCATTATTCAAAGCCCAAACCAAAGGACTTCCCTTGTAACCAACTAACTTATCTAAGCAATCTCTGCATAATCCGGCACCAACCAAATTAGTATCAAGCTTGCGGGGTTTAGCCACAGCAGCCCGCACCGCAGCTTCTGTAATCTCCGTATAGACTACCCTTTTCGGCTCCTTTAACCCCAAAGCTTCCTTGAGGTGCCACGCGATCGTTTCCCCTTCCCTATCGGGGTCTGTAGCCAAAATCACTTCCTGAACCTGATTAACCGCAGCTTTTAACTTAGTAATAGTTTCCTTCGCTTGCTGACTGCGGGGAATGTAGCGACACCGCACATTGTGACCATCCATAATAAAGCCCAAAGAATCCTCACCTTCATTACTGAGTTCTCGAATGTGACCGCAACTAGCACGAACAATCCAATCACTTCCCAGAATTTTACTCAGTTTTTTAACTTTACCAGGAGATTCTACTATCAGCAGACGTTTAGGCATGACATCAAGGTTTAGGTAGAGATGCAATCCCGAAAAAGGCTTCGACATTTTATATTACTATCGTACACCGAAAGCTTACCCCGTCCCAATTTGCGGAAGAAAAAAAACAGTATTTTTTTCCACTCTTAACCGAATTTTAACTAATCATTAAATAACCCATTTTTTGAAAAAACCGAGTTTCTCAACACCATAAGTTTTAACAACTCATCAGTCATTAGCATATCTCTGATTTCTGAAATTAAAAGAAAAACTATCAGAATCAACGGGTATTTTAATAAGAAATATTAAGCAAACAAAGTTAAAGTCTGATGTTTCAAGTGGAAATTATTTTCCTTGGATTGGCGTGTATGTCTTCAGATAGATGATAAAAACAAATTAAAGCCCAAAGAAATCCCAATACATAATTACGAAATATTAACTGTAAAGTTTATTAAATAAATGCTCATCTTCCGAGGCAATTTATATATACTTGATTTTCATATACGTTGAACAATTGAATATCTTGATCCCGACGGGAATTAATTAAACTATTGCTCGATTTCAATCTATATATTGTACTTTGGAGGAAAAATAATGTCTTTGTCACAAACTACTGATATGGGAAAAACCTACTCATTATTAATGATAAAAAGCTTTTTAATCTGGACGTTTACACTGGCAGTATGTTTGCTGGTTGTCGGTTTTCCTTTGGTTGTTTTGATGGCTACGATTGGATGTTTGCTGTCGATTGTTCTGCAATCTGTAATGCCTGCTAGCGCGGTTTTGGTTGTAGCCGGTAGCTTAGTAATGTTTAATGTGATGGCAGTAATAGTAGCTGCTGGTGTACTAACACTGCGAGGTGTTCATCCCAATCAAATTAAATGGTTGAGCTGGCTGCATGGAGAAGAAGAAGAGTTAAACACAAGTGTTTATGCAGCTTGTCCTTTAACTTGCGAAGTTGAATCCCTCAGCTTGCAATAAATTCAATAAATTATAACCATCACAACTAATTCGACAAACAGTGCATTTCTGCCCGGTTCATCCGGGTTTTTTCATGGTTGACAGTGGACAGTTGACAGTTGACTTCTAACCTTTGACCTTTGACCTTTAATCTTTGACCTTGTTATAAAATATATACTTTTGTGACAATCGACTATTGACGAATCACCCCTATGGTAATGACTATTGACTATTAACTAGTGATTTATGACTAATTATGAAGCGAGTTTGTATTATCTTAGGTACTCGTCCGGAAGCGATTAAACTGGCTCCGGTGATTCAAACTTTCCAAGGCTATCAAGGCTTGGAAACTCAGGTGATTTTAACCGGACAACATCGGGAGATGGTGGAACAGGTGATGGGATTGTTCAATTTAAAAGCCGATCGCGATTTAGAGATTATGCAGCCAAAACAATCTCTGAGCGATATTACCTGTCGTAGTTTGCGTGGTTTGCAAGAGTTATTCGAGGAAAACCAACCAAATTTAGTTTTGGTGCAAGGAGATACAACTACAGCTTTTGCAGCAGCTTTAGCAGCTTTTTATCAAAAAATTCCGATCGCTCATGTGGAAGCTGGTTTAAGAACCGATGACTTATTTAATCCTTACCCAGAAGAAGCTAACCGACGTTTAATTTCCCAAATTGCTCAACTGCATTTTGCGCCGACACCTCTGGCTACAGAAAATTTACAACGTTCTGGGGTGTTAGGGGAAGTTCACATGACGGGTAACACCGTAATTGATGCGCTGTTGAATGTGGCTAAAAGCGAACCTCCTTGTAATGTACCGGGTTTGGAATGGAATGATTATCGAGTAATTTTAGCTACAGTTCACCGCCGAGAGAATTGGGGAGAACCGCTGCAAAGTATTGCCAAATCATTTTTACAAATATTAGATAAATTTCCTGATACAGCATTATTGTTACCTTTACATCGTAATCCTACGGTTAGAGAACCCTTACAGGCAATGTTGGGGAATCATCCCCGAATCTTCTTAACAGAACCTCTAGACTACGCTCAACTCGTGGGTGCGGTAATGCGATCGCACTTATTACTTACTGACTCAGGTGGGTTACAAGAAGAAGCACCTAGTTTAGGCAAACCAGTATTAGTACTGAGAGAAACAACCGAAAGACCCGAAGCAGTAAGCGCAGGTACAGCCAAACTTGTAGGAACCGATACCCAGACAATTGTCGCTAGTGCAGCACAACTATTGAGCAATCCCACAGCTTATGAAACAATGGCAAGTGCAATAAATCCCTTCGGAGATGGTTACGCTTCGCAGCGGATTTTAGAAATTGTACGGGGGTTTTTAGGAGTTAATTAGGAGTTAGGAATTAGGCAATCCCCAGAAGTCGGGTTTATCATAGAAACCCGACTTCTCACCCAATCGTCAACATAACTCCTCACTCCATGTCCTTACCGACACGCTGCGCTAACACTCCTCACTCTTCATCATCTGTTACTTCCAACGGTAGCTCGATGACAAATTCCGCACCATTTCCAGGAGAGGAAATGCAGTATAGTTTACCATTATGTTTTTCGGTAACTATTTGATGGCTAATTGATAATCCTAAACCAGTTCCTTTTCCTTCCGGTTTAGTGGTGAAAAATGCGTTAAATAGTTGACCTCTGACTTCTTCTACCATACCGGGACCATTATCTGCAATGCGGATGGTAACTTTTTCTTCGTCTGCTGAAGTACGAATAGTAATAACATTGGGATTTTTTTCAATTTCTGCGTAACTTTTACCTTCATTGGATTCGTCTAAAGCATCAATTGCGTTTGCTAACAAGTTCATGAAGGCTTGATTTAGTTGTCCGGGATAACACTTAACACAAGGTAATTTTTCGTACTTTCTAACAATTTGAATTGTGGGACGCTCAGCTTTCGCTTTCAAGCGATGTTGCAAAATCATCAAAGTTGTTTCAATACCTTCGTGAACGTTAACCGGCTTTTTGTCAGCAGTATCAGTGCGGGAGAAATTCCGCAAAGACTGCATGATATCGCGAATTCTGTCGGTTCCCAATTCCATGGAAGTTATCATCTTGGGTAAATCTTCTAGGAGATAATCTAAATCGATTTCTTCTTGGAAAGTTTCAATTTCTTCCGGTGGCGAAGGTAGATTAACTTGGTAAAGATTTAACAATTGCAGCAAATCTTCGATATATTGATTGGCAATGGATAAATTACCCGCAATAAAACCAACCGGATTATTGACTTCGTGAGCAACACCTGCTACCAATTGTCCTAAAGAAGAAATTTTTTCGGTTTGTACTAATTGTGCTTGAGTTTGTTGAAGTGTTTCCAGAGATTGCTGTAACTGCTGTGACTTTTCTTGTTCACGAGCGTAAAGACGAGCATTTTCGATTGCGATCGCGGCTTGTGAGGTAAGTAATTTAAGAATTTCCAAACGGGAGTTTGTAAACGCACCATTAACTTGGTTGTTTTCCAGGTAAATAATTCCGGTAAACTTACCTTGGTAGAAGATAGGAGCGCATAGAACCGATTTAGGTTTTTCTCGCAGAATATAAGAATCATCTTTAGAAATCGCTTCTTGAGTTGCGTTGTTAAGTACCAAAGGTTGCTGAGTTCTAGAGACATAGTGAATAACACTCAAGGGGATATCTTGACTTTCTTCTACCGGGGTTGATTGTAATACAACAAAATCGCTATCTTGATCATTATCAATGGCTTCAATAAACAATTGATTGTCCTTGAGTAAAATAAGACAACCCTTTTGAGCAGCAGCATTTTCAAGAATAATAGATAATAGCTTGTCGAGGAGATTATCTAAAACAATTTCGCTGGTAATAGCTTCGGAAGCCTTCATTACCGTAGTTAAATCGAGAATATTATTGGTATTGCTTGATGATTCCAACATTCTCGCAGAATTACTCACAATAGTTCTGCTGATATCTTGTTGTGGTACAATGGCTTCGCTGCGAATAATTAAATGAGGATAACGTTCTTCTAAATCCTTAACTTTAGCTAAAGCACCCCAACGAATATAACCATAATAAGCATCAGTCATGTAGGTTTTAGCAATTTTATCCTTACCTAAATTAAGATAAAACTGTGCTGCAAGTTCATTACCGAGTGCTTCTTCTTGGGTGTATTCATTTTCCTTAGCACCAGCAATCGCACGGTCATACAATTGCATTGCTTTGATATTTTTGCCAAAAATTCGCGCTTTTTCAGCTTCGACTAAATCGTATTTATGTTGGAAATTACAGGCTGCATGATGCGCCCATTTTTTCATTTTATTTTGATTTGCGGCGATTTTTTTTAAATATTGCTTTTGTTCAGTTGATGTGACATTTTTGTACTTAGCCAGGAGTGCAAGGGAGTAGTAATAATTGTTGACACAGTATAGATAAAAGCCTGGATTACTTTCTTGGTATTGTTCAGTTAGGCGAGCGTTTTCAATTGCTTGTGTATAGTTGTAAAAATAATAATTTAGAATTGTTTTAGTAAAGTAAAAAGTACTTAACCAAGAAGAATTATTGCCTAACCCAGCTATCAGTTCGGCTTCATCTAAAGCCTCGGTTTTGAAAATATCTTTTGTAAATAAGCCTCCTTGAAAATTTAAAATTGCTTGTCTGATAGCGCTTATAGATAAAGCTACCGCTGTCATATTTAAATTTTGAGTTAGTAAAACATAATTAACAATCTTAGGATTAACAACTTCTAAACTATTCCCGCTTAAAAATAAGTTAATACTTACAGTCCAATTACAATAACTAGCAAATTCTATATCCCCTGTTTGTAGACCACTTTGCATTCCATGTTGCAAAGAAGTTATAGTTTCTTTGTCATGCTTATTAAAGTGCTGAATCATCGCATTGAAGACATAGAAGACTTTACATCTGTATGAGTTAGCATTCATACGGTCTAGAAGCGACAAACCTAACAGTCCAAATCGATAACCAGCTTCAATATCCCCAAACTTATCGCATAACATTGCGCCATAAATACTATATCCGTAAGAACTAGGTGCTGAGTTACCATATTTAACAGATAATCTGACCATTCCTAATATAGTTAATGGAAAGATTAAAGACCCTGCTTGACTAGCTGCTGGATTAACTAACATTAAAATTTGCATAGCTGCTAGTTTATAAGGGTCAGTCATTCTCGGCAAATAAACTAAATCTTCTATTTGTTGTCTTGCTAAAATTATTCGTGTGCGAACTACTGCTTCTAAAAAATGCCAAATTTTAGGTTTTTTAGGTAATCTGACACCAAGAATATTTAGAACTTCTATTCCTTCTTTTAATGCTTCTGATATTCTATTTTGTAAAATATAAGACTGGATTTTTATTTCATAAATTTTAGTTTTTTCCAAAATAGTCTTAGCTTGTTTTAAAGAAAGATTACAAAGAATTTCTGAATCTTGAAAATCACCTTTTAAATATTGTGCTTCGGCAGCTTCAACATATAAGTCAAACGTAAGTTGATAGATACTTTGCCAGCTATCTGGTTTCAAAAGTTCCAATCCTAAATTCAAGTACTTAACAGCAGCTTCATACGCTGTGGCTGTCTTAGCTTTTTTCCCAGCTATCAAATTGAGTTTTGCTAGCTCATTTTTTTCTGCTTGTTCTGTTATTAAATCAACCCCAAAATTTAACTGATTTACAATATCTAAGATATTTTCTGAAAGTAATTCTGGTGGCGTTTGTTTGAATAGTAGTTGACCTATTTTAAGGTGAGTTGCTTGTTTTTCTGATTCAGGAATAAACGCATATGCGGCTTGCTGCACTCTATCATGTAAAAATCTATAACCAACTTCAGTAATATTTGATTTTAAGTTTTTTGGATAAAATTTTTGATTATTTATATCTATATCTTGCTCATAGTGTTCTATATCTTCGTCAAATACTAAAGGAATCTTATAAGCTTCGCTCAAAGGTAAAATTAATCCAGCTTGTAATGCTGCATCTAATTGCTTAGCAGTACTCACTAGAGATTTTTGATTTACAATTGACAGCACATTAAGTGTAAATTTATCACCGATACAAGCAGCTAGTTGCAGTACTTGCTGTGTAGATTCTGGCAACTTTTTAATTCTATTGGCAACCAAATCTACTACGCTTTTATCAGTGATGCCTATAGCTTGAATTTGTTCAATATCCCAATTCCACATTCCTTGATTTTTCTGTTTATTAGTTAGAGAAGAAAAGGGAGTAAACTCGAATTTTAACAGATTATCTTGATAAAGTGCTTGCAGTAATTGAGTGATAAAAAAGGGATTTCTGCCAGTTTTATTACAAATTAAATCTGCTAAAGTGTTGACTCGTTCTGTATTATCGTTTAAAGTTTCTGCAACCAACAGAGTTACATCTGTACTCTCCAGTGGTTGTAAAACAATGTTATTAACAATTGCATGATTCTTCTCTATTTCTTCTAAAGTTTGAATTAAAGGATGAGCAGGGTTAACTTCATTATCACGATAAGCCCCAATTAATAGTAAATATTTGCTTTCGGGGTCAGCAGTCAATATTTGGATTAACTTTAATGTTGCAAAATCTGCCCATTGCAAATCATCGAGAAAGATAACTAAGGCATGTTCTTTTTTAGCAAAAAGGTGAATAAATTCGCTAAAAACCCGATTAAAACGGTTCTGCGCTTCTGTTCCACCAAGTTGAGGTACTTCTGCTTGTTTACCGATGATCAATTCTACTTCTGGAATTACATCAATAATTACTTGTCCATTTGCACCAACAGCAGTTAATATTTTGTTGCGCCATTGTTCGAGTTGAATTGCACTTTCTGTAAGTAATTGTTGCATCAAGCTGCTAAAAGCTTGAATTAATGAAGCGTAAGGAATATTCCGCTTGAATTGGTCAAATTTACCACTGATAAAGTAACCGCGTTTTTGAGTGATTGGTTTATTAACTTCATAAACGATAGATGATTTACCAATTCCTGAATAGCCAGAAACGAGCATCACTTCGCAACTTCCTTTACTGACTCTTTCAAAAGCATCCAGAAGTTTAGTAACTTGAGTCTCTCTACCGTAAAGTTTTTGAGGAATCAGTAATTGACTCAATACATCCAATCTTCCGGGTTGAAATTCAAGAATTTTTCCGGTTATTTCCAATTGTTCCCGACATAGTTCTAAATCGGCTAAAAGTCCTTTTGCTGTTTGATAACGATCTTCGGCATTTTTTGCCATTAACTTTTCTACAATATTTGCGATCGCGTTAGGAACTTCTGGATTTAATTGTTGAATTGCAACGGGTTGTTTGGCAATATGGAAGTGAACTAATTCTAAAGGGTCGTTACTTTGAAAAGGTAATCTTCCCGTAAGCATTTCATAGAAAGTTATACCCAGAGAATAAAAATCAGTGCGATAATCAAGGACGCGATTCATTCTTCCAGTTTGTTCTGGGGACATATATGTTAATGTGCCTTCGAGTTGATTAGGGTTAGTTAATTGTAGTTTTTCTGTACCGAGTCTTGAAGCGATACTAAAGTCGGTCAGCTTAACTTTTGCTGTTTTAAGATTAATAATAATATTATCAGCTTTGACATCTTTATGAATAATATTATGGGAATGCAGTGATATCAAAGCTTTTGCTAATTGCACCGCAATATTTAAAAATTCCAATAATTCTAATTTGCGATGAGAAAGTACTTGTTTAAGAGACTGTCCCCCGAAATCTTCCAACACAAGCAGTAAACGATTTTGCTCAGTCTCAAGCCTTAATATCTTAACGATACCTTCTAAATTAAGATTTTCAGTAATTTTGTATTCATGCTTAAGCCGAGTAATCGCATCTAAAGTAGGATAATCTTCCTTAAGGATTTTAAGAATGACTTTTTCCTGGTTTAGATGCGATTTACCCCGATAAATAATAGTGTTGATTCCCTCATAGATGACTTCCGTAACCTCATAACGGGGAACCAAGGTAGATGTGAGCATTACACAATCCTTTGTAGATGACTATAAATATATACTGTATATCTAGGGTTCCCCAATATTCAGTTTTTTAAACATTTATGGTAGGATTTGGTTAAAATTTTAAATATTATATATTAGTATTTACGCAAAAATAAGGCAATTACGTCATTATTACAAGCGATGAACCGTATTCTTAGGGTTATAGCGACGTAATCTAACAAAACACGCTTGTTTGCTTGTCTAATCTCCGTTGCGTTCGTAATGACAATTTTGGTTTGTGTAAGTCTTTTTTAGATTAGCTTTAAATCCAAATTCCCCATCCTTAACCCTCTAAAATTTGTAGTCTGATACTTCAGGGTGCCGAATATGGTCTTTAAATAGACGTACATATTTAAACGTAAGATATCATTATAAATAAGGCGAAGTTAAAGAAGCAATCCTAAAACTATTTAATTCCTTCATTAAATTCGCTGTCAATGAGGATTAATGTTAATATCCTGCTAACTTCAAGTTAAGCATTTTATACAGACACTAATGAACGTTGATTAGAACTAGTATATATAAATGATTTATCACAAGCTTCTTTGCTTGCTATTAACATCATTTGATTCATCAACTTTATAAAACCATCAAAAACGTTCTCAACTAATTTATAAGCTTGTTCTTTTTGATTGGGTGTAAGATAAATTGTTTCTAATAACTCATCTAAATTACTAACTTCTGCGATCAGGTGACCTGTTTCCACTTTCAAATGGCTGTAACTGAAATAACGATAGCTTTGTTGAGTTATTTCTTCGAGCTCCTTACCTAATTTTCCAAATACTGAAAACGCTACATTTCCTGTAGCTTCTACTGACTCTAAAACAATTGCTTTAAGTATAGGGTCTTCATTAAAAGCAGATACTATTAATTCATAAGCTATACTACGTGCTGCTTGGGTTTCCTTACTCCAGATAAATCTTAAGACATCTGTGAAATTTACTAAAGGATTTAATTCCATTTTCTCTAAGTCTTCTAGAAACCATATCCAATGATACTGATCTTCATAAGTATGCTGATTAATTAATTCCTGAAGTTGGTTATCCGCTACTTTTTCAGAAACAAATGTCTCATTACGTAAAAAATATTGGTTTAACTCTCCAAAAGTCATCACAAATGGAGCGATATATGGAACCCAAACTAATCTTTGCCTAGGATCTATACTTTCATCTCCTAAAAACTCAAAAAATGGCAACTTCGCAAATTCTTGCTTTTTCTGTTCAATCAATTCTAAAACTTCTTTCATTTTAATTCTCTAAGGTCAAGGTACAATCTTGTTTAATTAACAGATGGTATTTGCACTAATCCCTGACACTATCTTTCAACAACTGCAATATTCACTGAATAAAAAATGTGGATATCACATCACTAAAAGGCTGCACCCTGAGAACTTTAATTCAAATCATTGAGCTAAACATCAACTAAGTTTTTTTGAACTACTGTATGAAACAATCTTCAGTTTTATTAGTGTTGCTTTCGCTCTGTAACTTATTTTTAAGTTTGCCAAAATAAATTTGAAATGGCTAGGGGTTTCGAGTAATCTTTATCGGAAGAAAAATAATTAGCATAAATACGGATAACTTAATCGGCTATGAATTGCCATAGAATGCTTTTTTATTCATCTCAATTTGAGAGAATATACTGAATTTTAATGATTATTATTCTAAAAAAATTATTTTTTTAATTAATATTTAAATAAATCCCACATAGGTAAGAAGTCGGGTTTTTGTGAGATTTGTTGTAGGTGATGGATATTTTCCCTAAAAACCCGACTTCTATCGGTTATGAAGACTTAACCGCTACCGATTTCTCCAGTTTCTCTTCCTCTTCGGGTAAACCTAAAATCGAATTATACAGAGTCACGTACTTTTTAGCCGAAAGATTCCAACTAAAGTTCTGACTCATACCGCGTTGCTGCAATTCTTGCCATTGTGGTTTGAAACGGAAGCCTTCCCAAGCCCGTACCATACAAGTATACAAATCTAAAGCTTCATAACGATCAAAACAATAACCCGTACCTGCTTGATTCATCGGGTCGTGATGAGATACCGTATCTACTAATCCCCCTGTACGACGCACAATTGGTACGCAACCGTAGCGCATCGCTAGCATTTGACTGATACCGCAGGGTTCAAAACGACTCGGCATTAAGAATGCATCACTACCAGCGTAAATACGACGAGCTAAAGCATCGTTATATAATATATAGCTTGCCATTCTTCCAGGAAAACGAGATGCCATTTGCCACAGTTGGGTTTCGTAATTTCGATCTCCCGTCCCCAAAACCACAAACTGAGCATCTGTATAAGATAAAAATCGATCAAGAACTTGCATCATTAAATCGATGCCTTTTTGTTCTACTAAACGGGATACCATCCCAACTAAAAAGGCATTTTTGTTGACTTCTAATCCCAACTCTTCTTGCAAACCAATTTTATCAGCTTTGCGTTTCTCTAAACTATCACTAGTGAACTTTTCAGCAATATATTTATCGCTTGCAGGGTCGTAAACTTCAGTATCTATACCGTTGACAATACCCGATAATTTACCACTAATAAATGACAGCAACCCTTCTAATGTTTCACCATAATCAGCTGTCTTAATTTGCTCGGCATAAGTTGGAGAAACTGTAGTTACCCTATCAGCAAACTGTACCGCAGCCGCCATGGTATTGTGTCCTTGCATATACCACGGACACCAAGTAATTTTCTCTAAATACCAGCGCCAAGGACCTTGATAAGCTAAATTATGAATCGTAAATATTGTGCTGATATCAGGAGATTGATGTAGCCACACCGGCAACATCCCCGTGTGCCAATCGTGACAGTGAACTAACTCTGGCTTCCAGTAATTCCAGCAAAACTCAGCAGCACCATTAGAAAAGAAAGTAAAGCGCCAATGTTCATCATCACCGCCATAAACTTTGCGTGGATCAAAAGCCGGGTGTCCAAATAAATACAAAGGAACATCAGTACCGGGAAGCACTGATTCGTAAACCGCAAAATCATTGAACATGGCAGATCCCTTCCAAACTGGTTCGGAAGGAATTTCCATCTTGTCCGGTAGAAAACCGTAATAAGGCATGAAAATCCGCACATCATGCCCCATTTGTCGTAAAATTTTCGGCAATGCACCCACAACATCACCCATTCCGCCAACTTTCGCCACCGGAGCCGCTTCCGCTGCCACAAATAGAATCCGCATTTGAATTATCAGTTATCAGTTGTCAGTTATAAGTTATCAGTTGTTGGTTACTAGTGGTTAGTTGTTGGTGGTTAGTTGTTAGTGGTTGGTGGTTGGTTGCTAGTGGTCAGCTGTCCACTGTCCACTGTCAACTGTCCACTGTCAACTGTCAACTGTCAACTGAAATTTACCCTCGCTGAATGGTTGCAAAAATCTCATCTAAGATGTCCTGCGCTCCTTGTTGACGCAAACGGTGCGCTAGTTCGCTTCCAATCTGCTCAGGCTCGTAAATGGAACCGAAAACGGTATCTTGGACGCGCTTTGTACCGTCAATACTCGCGACTATTCCCCTCAAGGTTAATTCGTCACCATTAATTTCCGTATTTACCCCTATGGGTACTTGACAACCACCTTCTAAGTCGCGCAAGAAAGCTCTCTCTGCAAGACAGCGATCGCGAGTTTGGGGATGTTCGAGTTCTTTGAGCAAGGATATCAGTTGCTTGTTGTCGGCAAGGCATTCAATACCTAATGCACCTTGTCCGACGGCGTGAAGGGAAATATCTGAGGGAATAACTTGATGAATGCGTTCTGACATTCCTAAGCGCCCTAATCCTGCTGCTGCCAAAATTAAAGCGTCATATTCTCCCGCGTCCAATTTAGCAAGGCGGGTATTCAAGTTACCACGTACATCTTTAAACTCGAAGTGGGGAAAATGATGCCGCAATTGCGCTAAGCGTCGTAGAGAAGATGTACCAATAACGGCACCTTCGGGTAAGGTATCAAGTTGTTTATCTTTGTGCTTTTCATGCACGACTAAAGCATCAGCTGGGTTTTCTCTTTCGGTGATTGCTGCCAAACCCAACCCGGATGGTAAACGAGTCGGTAAATCCTTGAGAGAATGAACTGCAAAGTCAATCTCCCGATTGATCATTCCCGTTTCTAATTCTTTGGTGAAAAGTGCTTTGTCACCAATTTTTGCTAAAGCCACATCCAAGATTTTGTCACCCTTGGTAGACATGGTGTGAACTTCAAACTTAATATGAGGAAACCTTTGAGAAAGTTGTTCCTGTACCCAGTGCGTCTGAATGAGAGCGAGCTGGCTTTTACGAGAACCAATGCGAATAGTAGTGATAGAACTCGAAACAACTGATGTCATAAACCAATGTGTCGTTCTTGTGGGGATATTCTATATAGAGTACCGCACTCAGACACTCAAAAACTTATTTATTACTTTTAAGGTCAAGTAAATTTAGGCATTTTTTTACATTACTTAACAAACTTTTGTTACAAATTTCGCAGCAAAATGTGGAAGCGCTAAAAATTGCATGAAATTGCATCTTAAAAGTAAATATTTGTCTTAATTGCTGGTAAAATGATGGGAAAAAGAAATTATGAATTATTGTGAATTATTGGAAATTATAAAGAATAATTAATTTTTCACTGCTGATATTTTACTCCCGATATTCCTCGGTGAAAGCAATCTGTATCATCTAAATTCAACAAAGCCCTAAATTTTCATCTAAACCCGTTCAAGCTATGAATCACTCTTTGATCTTGATTAGCCGAGATGTCAAATTTGATGCTTATTCTATTCAAAGGTTATGGGATTCAGATTAATTATAGATAATCTTGGGTTTCCTTGCGTCAACCCAATCTTGTATTGCGATACCTACGGTAAGCTACGCTAACGCACTAACCTTCAACACTCAATAGAATAAGAGGAATGTGTGCTTGGAAACTCTGAAAATCGTTATCGGTTGTGAGGATGCTGTAGCTTCGATGATGGGCAACTGCACAAATCAGAAAATCAGTATTTGAACCTTGGATACCATTGCTACGGCAGGTATTAAAAAACTCTGCGGCGAGTTCGTAGTCTTCAGGTAAGAGTTCCATATCTGGAAATATCCGCAGGTAATCTCGTAGACGGGTAAACTGTTCCGAACTGCGAATGCCAGAAAGGATTTTTTGTCTAATCGCACCCAGCAAAGCAACTTGGTCATTGGTAATTAAATCCCGTAATCGGGTGACTACAGGGGAAGAATCGGGTGGGGTTCTCCGACGCAAAGCCAGTGACCAAACAGAAGTATCAACTATGACCCTCATACCTGCTGACGTTGCTGTTTGTAGTCGTAGTCTGGGTCATAATCAATGGAGCCAAAGAGGTCTAACACTTTGAGTCGCTTGCGACGTTGGATATATTCCCGCAGCGCGGTTTCGACCAGAGCATCAACGGTTATCTGGTCATCCAGGGAAAGTGCCTCTTGCAGCAATGTATCGTTGATGTTCAACTGTGTAATCACGATTGCTCCCGATCCAGCAACTGACTAAATCAATATTATCGCACTTGTACGAAAAAAATAGTCCGCTCATTAACCATCAGGAGCGATGTTTACGACGGGCTACGCCTACGCATTCCTCTTAAGACAGTCCACAGCCTACTTTATTTCCTTAACCGACCAGTATTGTATATCAACCGACCAGATTAAAAGCGAAGCGTGTTCTAGCACGAAAGATTTTCGCCTGGGGTTACACCCAACCTCTGGGCAAACTGCTCGTAGAGTTGTATTCTACTCTGAGCCTGTGGAGTCACCTGCCCCTTACCACATTCGATGCCTCCATTGATGATGTTAATGGTCATACCGAAGCCAGACATACTTATGGCATTGTGGCACGACGGCTTGGGTGATTGGGGAGTCATCCAAAACCAGAGGGCGGTCATGAAGGAAATGGAGCTATCCGTTGCAACCAGATCGGGGTTGTTGAGCAGATCAATGCCGAGGGCTGTCCCGCACGCACCATAGTTGTAGTTCCACGACAACTGGATCGGTCCGCGACCGTGATATGTTTTACCCTGAACACACGGATAGGTATTATTGGCTGGATCGCAGTAATGAGGCCAATTTGCTGTGTTCAGTTCTTCGATGTATTTTAGATCCCCAGTCTCATGGGCAATATTTGCCATAAACGCAGCAGCCTCACGTTTATGTTGTTCGTCCGATCCTTCATTGCAGAAGCTTGGGTATTTCTGCGTTGCTGACACTAGACCGTCGTAGGAGTAAAAACTGTTACGGTTTGGGAACATAGCTTCAAAGATTTGGCGCGATACAATACCCGCAAACCCATCGCCAGGATGAGAAGGGGGATTTGAGGGAGGAGTACCAACTGCTAGAATTTGAAGTTGTTGACCAATTTGTAAACTTTGAGGCTGAATATTACCATTAGCAGCAGAGATTTTTTGCCACTGATTGCCATCACCATAGTATGCTTGAGCTATATCAAATAATGTGTCTCCGGCTTCTACGGTATGGGTTGTTGGAGGATTTCCCTGAATTCTCGCCATAATTTTTTCTTTCAAGAACTTGAGTTAATCAATTAAGTTGTTGTCAAACTACTTATGTTGGGTTACGCAAAACCTCACCCAACCTACAGGAGATTGCGATAAGCGGAGCTTAATGCCAAAGGTATATCGCACTTTATGATCGAGAGTAAAACCTAAGCACGTTCTATTCTCGATCATAAAGTTTTTAAGGATGGCTCATTAGTTTGGGTTAGCGTTTTCCAAAGACTTGCGTCCAATAATGTTTGTATTGCAATCGACCTGGGTCGTTCTCTAGATAGCAATGACCGACACCAATTTCTGTATAATCTGGACTAAGAATATTGTTGCGGTGTCCTGGGCTATTCAGCCACTGTTGCATTACAGCTTCTGGTGTAGGTCTGCCTGCCGCAATATTCTCTCCAACAAAGGAAGATGGATATCCTTCCTCTCTGGCACGTTTAACGGGATCGCCATGCTCAAAGAAATCGCCGTGTGCCATGTTTTGAGAATGTCCTTGTGCCGCTTTGAACAGTTGCTCATTCCATTGCAACGCTCCTAAACCATGTTTAGCACGTTCAGTGTTTGTCAATGCAATAACTTGTTGTACAAGATCCATATCAAATTTTCTCCTTAATTTTCAATGATTTACTGAATGGAAACGTAGGAATTATATGGTGCGTTACTTAGTTAACGCACCCTAAGAAAGCTTAGCGATCGCACTCATTTACAAATCTTTGAATCCAAAAGCGCTACACAGATTGGAAGCATTGAATTCAAGACCTGCCAGATGATTCTTTAGGATTTTATGCTCCTAAATTAGTGACAGTTATGCCTGCCAAGCAGTGCATTGTGAGCCGTTGCAGCAACGACAGAAATAATTGAAACGATTCCCACTGCATTCTGCTACCCAACCAGGGTCACATTGATTCCAATTTTGAACCCAAATGAACCATTCTCCACGATAGATTGGGTAATTTCTTTAGGCAATTAGTTTCAATAGTTAGAAATATAGTTGAGGATGTCAATTTTTCGCACATCCTCAACTATAATTTTCGGGGTTCGCTTTAACTGTGCCTAGCTAGATTGCACAAACAATTCGTAGAGCCGTTGGATTTCTTATCTGGGTACGCACTCACAGTTCATGAAGCCGTCTTGGACACAAATGCGACCATCATGCGAACACCACGACTGGTTACACCCCCCCGGACAGAAGAATTGGGGCTTCACGCCGTTAGAACTATTCAGCAGATTGTGAGTAGAACTCACTTTTCTGTTAATCGGTTGAGCTTGAATTGGAAGTTTCATGTTGTTTCTGTGTTTTAGTATTAAGTGTTCGTTCTATGAGGTGCAACCGAGAAAATCTCTCCCTCACAGGTCAAGTCGTGTCTGATAACGGGCAGACACAGCCCGAAAGAATGCTTTATCCTCGTGCCAGTTAGCTGGCGACAGACCAAGAGCGGACTCTACCGATAGAGACAGGAATAGCATCGCTGACATCCACTGTGAACCGATAGACTTTTCCGGCTCTACGACTATCTTGTAGGTTAAAAAACTGTAATTTCACATCGTAGCAATCGGAATCGGGGCGACAGATAGGACTTTTCTCCACCGTAATAGTGTCCAGTCCAACATCAGCAGCCGTGCCAGTAGACATGACATCGGCAATCTGGAAAGCATTGGTCGCGGAAAAGTTGAGCGCCCGTTCCTGGGGTGTGACACCTAGATTACGGAATTCATAATAAATCCGCTCCAGATATTCTCGAATCTTATTGCTATAGTCTTCTTCTGAGGGACCTGCTGGATAAGCTTGTGTTAAATTTTCAATTAATGCGGCAACCGACCATCCGTACATCCCTCGCACTTCTGGGATGATGGCAGGAACGGTTTGACCTGAAAGCAGCTTTATATTGCCTGCGACGTACCCTGGAATCGAAACCCGCTCGATGTTCTCGTCGCGCAGGAAGGAGCGCAGTCGCTCATAAGTAACGCTAGCATAAGGACCATTGGGCACGATCGCATAAATGGGTGTAGCATCGAGATTAAGAGTCCAAATAATTGATTGAGCTTCCCAAGGATGAGGATCGCGTCTAAAGGGATTACCTTCTACATCTTCACCAGAAAAATAGTAGAGCAGTTCTTGCGTAAGAGGTGGTCTATTCAAATTCATAGACTGCTGAATAGAGTCTCGACGAGCTTGAGTACCGAAATCGTAGCCCAACTCTCCTAAAGCATAAACTAGCTGAATTTGACCACCTCCACCACAAGAAGCACACTCAGACGGAGTGACAGAAGTATTTGTTTGCTTGCTAGAAGTAATCATCATTGGGTTTTCCTGGATTGACATAGTTGTTGGCATAAGTGTTGATGTTTTAGCCCCCGCAGCCTGCACACCGATCGCTGGAGACTGGATAATAGGTTGTTTCAAATCGAATTCAATCACCTCATTCGGTGGGAGTTCTGCGATAGCGAAGCTGACCTCCGGTATCGCATTGCCAGATTCACTTGGTTGCATTGTGACTTCTTCTAGTGTGTGGTTTGTCATTGGTTTAATTCCTCCTTTGGTAATTAGGGCATATGCCCCAGAAATATTCAGTGTTCCCACTAGACAGCGACGGCTATCTAGACCCTTTGATTGATTGCAAGGCAGGGCACTTTGGAGGATGACATCACGAATCCCATGGGGGTCAGGCTTTTCCCCTCGTTGTAGCTGAATACTGAGCAACAGCGCCACAATGCTTGATACGATGGGAGTAGCAAAGCTAGTACCCGTTTTAACCGCAGTCCCACCCCCAGGGACAGCACCCCAGATATTTTCCCCAAGAGCGAGAATGCCTTGGGATTGGTAAGCCTCACCCCAATTACTAAACCCAATCGGATTGCCTTGGGCATCCATTGCCCCCACTGCCAGTACCGACTCAAGGGCAGCCGGAACATGGAGACAATTACAACCATCATTACCTACTGCTGCTACTATCAGAACGTTGTTTTCTTGGCACAATCGAACCGCATTCGCCAGTAATCGGTCAGATTCAGCCGATGCAGCCAACTGACCGCCACTAATGTTGATGACATTGGCTCCCTGCTCAACTGCTTGTGTAATCGCTCGTGCAAGGTCTATTTGGGAACAAGGAGCAAGCCCTTCCCTGCCATCAGAAAACATGGGTATAATTAAGCCTCGACAATTGGGTGCAATACCAGGAACAGGGCTAATGTGTTGACCAAAGATGATGCTGGCAACATGAGTTCCATGCTGGGATGCAGAACCGCGATCGGCGACACCAGAAACCAAGGTTTGAAGCCGAGTAAGATTAGCTCCTTCAAAGCAGCTATGAGACTGGTCAACTGGTCCGTCAAGTATGGCAATGCATATGCCAGGAGTACCCAGAGATTCATTCCAAAGTGATTTAAGTCCAGGCAATACTGAAATGTCGGCAAAGTCAGTCGTTATAGTTGCCATGTATTAACTAATTACACCCACCTTTAACTAATTTGATAACTATTTCTTTCGCTCTTTGTAACTATTTAACTATTGCTCTTAGTTTGCACCTTCAACTAAAACCAAACCACCAAAGTTTACAACTTTAAGAAAAAAGTTAAGGATTTAGCACTAGCAATTTCCTAAAGTCATTCCTCATATTGGTTTCAGTCACCGAAAATTTAAGAACCTTGTAATCATTATTTAACGCCGTTCTTAACTTTGGAAAAAACCCTAAGTTAATAAATATAATTCTGTTTACCTTTCCCATAGAAAACTTCAATTCAAAACTTATATATTTATATATTTAGAAGTATTGACAATATAGACTTTTGTTGGATTCGTAGATAATAAGCTTGTTGAAAATAAACTTTTTAGAATTGTATTCGTAAGATTTATAACTATACTGCGTAAATTTGCAAAGTGCATAAGTCATAACAGTATTCATCTATATATATTAGTCGGTGGATTACTAAACACATTTTGATACTTGGATTTACAGTTAAAAATGCGATTACAATCAAAAAATCAGCTACGACGGCGGGGTGCGACTTTGACGGCTCAAGGCTCAAGCAAACTCAACCACGCAAAAGCTGAAGTAGAAATTGAACGAAATTTTAAGCGATACACTCTTGAAGACCTCAGTGAGAAATGCGGGTTAACCCCTAATACCCTCAGCAAGGTATTTACTTGCTCAGTAGGAGTCGATAAGCGAACCCTAGAATGTTGTTTCAATGCCTTTAATCTAACCTTATTAAAAGACGATTATCACTATCTTGATCTGGAGACTCACCAGGACAATTTTGCCGACATTGGCTCAATGTTCACGAATGAAAACATCTGTGCCATCGCATCAGTTTACAATCCTCGCACCAATTCCCCTCAAACCCACAGAATGGAACAAGCGCAAGACGATCGGCAATTTCGTGCCTCAACCATACCAGGAGGACAGATGCCCCTGGATTCAACCTTTTACGTTGACCGTCCCATGCTTGAATCCCTTTGTTACGAAGCCATCCAGCAACCCGGTGCGCTGCTCAATATCCGCGCTCCCAAGCAAATGGGCAAAACTTCGTTAATGACCCGCATTCTAGCTTCCGCTAGCCTCATGGGACACAACACAGTTTCGATAAACTTGCAACTTGCCGAGGACGATATTTTACAGAACCTAGAACGCTTTTTACAATGGTTCTGTGCCAGAGTCAGCAAGCAGCTAGACTTACCAGATGCGATTGCATCTTTTTATAACAACAATTTTGGTAGCAAATCGAACACCACTGACTACTTCGAGGATGTTATCTTAGCTAACCTCGATCGCGCAGCGTCTCCAAGGGAAAATCGCCCCTTAGTCATTGCTATCGATGAAATTAACCAGCTTTTCGCCTACCCAGACGTTGCTCGTGAATTTCTCCTACTTTTGCGAATCTGGTCTGAGCGAGCTAAAGCAAGGGTAGGAGAGAGCAATCCTTGGCACAACCTCCGACTGGTGACGGTTCATTCCACCGAAATCCAGATACCAGTTTCGATCAATAAATCCCTCTTGAATACAGGGCTAGTGTTGAATTTACCTGAGTTTACCCATGCTCAGGTGCAGGAATTGGCAAATCGATGGGGAGAAGAAATAACGGCGGAACAAATCGAGCAATTGATTACCCTTCTGGGAGGACATCCCTATCGGTTGCAGTCGGCATTTTATCATCTACATCAGCAGACAATAACCCTTGAACAACTCTTAGAAAATTCTTCAATTGCTGCTGCCATTTATGCAGATCATCTAGAATCACAATGGTGGAACCTGCTACGATATCCCGATTTATTGCCATTATTTACAGAAATTGTTAACCAATCAAGTCCTGTAGATTGCGAGGCTGTGCAAGCCGGACAGTTGTGCAATATGGGGTTGGTGCGTCTGTATGGTAGAATGGCAAATTTGAGATGCGAGTTATTTCGTCCTTTTTTCTGCGATCGCTTGGCGCATAACTCTTAGCAAAAAGTGTCCGTGACACATAAGGCTTATTGCCTGTTCGATTATTTTAAATCTGGAAGCTGAATAAATAATATTTAATACAGATAAAAAAAGTATTTTTATTTAGAATATAAAAAGTAAGTTATCTGGAATTTCTATGGAAAAGCTCAATATAAAAGAAGAAGCTCGAAAGCTGATCGATAAATTGCCCGATGACTCTACGTGGGATGACTTGATGTACGAGATTTATGTTCGACAAGTAGTTGAAGCTGGACTTGCCGATAGTAACGCTGGTAAAGTAATTTCGGTACAAGATGTTAGGGCAAAATTTGGATTACCAGAGTGAAAGTTTTCTGGACAGAAACAGCAGTAGAGAATCTATCAGCAATTTATACCTATATTGCTCAAAACTCACCTCAGTATGCAGACAGGATTATTGATCGCATAACCAAACGTTCCCAACAGATTGCGAATTTTCCTCTATCTGGTCGAATTGTAATTGAGTTTGAAACCGAGCAAATTCGAGAGGTTATCGAAGGTTCATACCGAATTATTTATTACATCAAACCCGAACAAATAGACGTACTTGCTGTGATACATGGCGCACAGGAAATTATACCAAACACAGAAGAATCGTAAAAATATTCAACGAAGCCCTAAATCTTCATCCAAACCCAGCATAATATTTAAATTCTGTACCGCTGCACCAGAAGCACCTTTTCCTAAGTTATCCAATCTTGCTACTAACAAAGCTTCTTTTGTTTCGTCATTCGCAAACACAAATACTTGCACTAAGTTAGTATCATTTGCTGCTTGAGCATCAAAAAATTTAGCTTTACGCAATGAATCATCATTCAAAGCAGCAACATAAACGTATTTTTCGTTTTGATAATATTCTTTAAGCGTATTGTGAATCAATTCACCACTGGGTTGATTTTGCAGTGCGTGTAGAGGTAGAGGAATTTGTACCAACATTCCTTTTTCAAAGTTTCCCACAGCAGGAACAAACAAAGGTGGAAATTGCAATCCCGAATGGTTGTGCATTTCTTTGACGTGTTTGTGTCCGAAACTTAAACCATAGATACCATAAGCATAACTATCTGCTTGCTGTTGAGAAATGCTTTGATATTCTTCAATTAGTTTTTTTCCTCCTCCTGAATACCCGGAAATAGCGTTAATAGTGACGGGGAAATCTTTGGGGATAATACCAGATACAATTAAAGGACGTACACAGGCTAAAAATCCCGTGGGATAACATCCCGGATTACTGACTCTTTTTGCGTGTTTAATTTCTTCTCTGCGGTTCTGTTCTAATTCGGGAAAACCGTATACCCAGCCATCTGCAACGCGATGGGCAGAACTTGCATCGAGTATTTTTACGTTGGAATTGGTGACAAAACTTACAGCTTCGCGAGCTGCGTCGTCGGGTAAACAGAGAATTGTCACATCTGCTGAGTTAATTAATTGCGATCGCGCTTCGGCATCTTTACGTTTTTCTGGAGGTATGCTGACAATTTCGATGTCATGGCGATCGTTTAAACGCGAGTGAATTTGCAAGCCTGTAGTACCTTCTGCACCATCGATAAAAACAGTTGGTTTACCCATAATTCTATACCTCCAGTCAAAATTCCGAGATGCTTTTATATTTTCTCATTAAATGTTGCTTAAATGAATAGCACTTAATATAGCAATCCTAAATCATATATGAGAATTTAGATCCCCGAATTCTTCAACAAGTCGGGGATCTGAACAGTTGTGTTGTGTGACAAATATTTGGGGAAAAACCCGACTTTTTTATAGTTTGTCGTCGTGTTGCCCAGTTATTTTACTTAACATATTTGTGTAATAATTAATGGAATAATATATTTATTTGTCAAATCGATTTAATTTCATATTGATTGAACAATTATTGTTTATTTTCCATTAAAATTGTCAAATTAAAGATGAAATCCGCGAATCGCTGGCTATTTTTGGGTGTTGGTTTAATTGTACTTGTAGTCTTCGGCTACGGAGGCTATCAAATGGGACGCTATTTTTTAAGCGGAGGTACAACAAGTAATTTGGTAAGTAAGGAAACCGAAAAGGATAATAATATAAAAATGACATTGGGTAGTTTTCGAGAACTTGAAGGTACACCTTATTTAATGGCACCTGTAAATTCTCAAGATAATTCTCGTCAAAGCTATTACGATAAAAATGCTTTACGAGCCTATAATTATTTATTTTTCAATACTAATGATAAATCAGCACAGCGATTAGTTGTTGGAAATAAGTTTTTGTTTTTAAATGCTCAAGAAGTCGTATTGCAAAGACGTGAAGATAAAATTGTCACGGGGATGTGGTATGAAGTAGTTAAAGCTGATAGCAATAATGATGGACGTTTAGATGAACAAGATCAGAAAACTATCGCCATTTCTGATGTTTCAGGAAGCGATTATACAGAAGTAATTGATCAAATTGATCGGCTTTTAGGTTCGCATCAAAAAAATTCCAGAACTTTGTTAGTTTTTTATGAATTTGATAATAGGGAATATGTTGCTGAAATTAGTATGGACAGACGTGTATTAGTTGAAAAACAAGTATTACCTTCAATAAAATAAAATTGGTAATTGGTGATGGGTAATTGGTAATTGGTAATTAAAATCTGTGTAATCCGTGCAATCCTTTTGAATCCGTGGTATTAACCTTTACTGGGATGAAAGTAATCATAAATTTCCTGTGCTAAACGCGAACCAATTCCGGAAACTTCGGCGATTTGATCGGGTGTAGCTAACCTGATATAATCTATGGAACGAAAATGGGCTAACAGTTGCTGCTGACGATTGTGTCCCAAACCAGGAATTTCATCCAAGCGCGATCGCCTTAATTTTGCGGTACGCTGTTGACGATGGAAACTCACAGCAAAACGGTGTGCTTCATCGCGTAAACGTCGCAATAACTGGACTCCCGGCTGTTCGGCTTCTGTTTCTAAGGGTAGGGATTCTCCGGGTAAAAATATTTCTTCTTGTCGTTTTGCCAGACTGACAACTCGCACATCTTCTAATAAGTTCATTTCTTGTAAAACTGTTACCACAGAAGATAGTTGTCCTTTTCCACCGTCTATCATCACTAAATCGGGGAAATCAGGATTACCCACTCGCTGCAATTGTGGCTCTTCTACATATTTACGAAAGCGTCTTCCGATAACTTCAGCTAAGGAAGCAAAGTCATCCGAATGACCGATTGTAACCTTGGGATTTCTAATTTTATAACGACGATAGTGCTGATTTGCGGGTAAACCATCAATAAATACTACTTGGGAAGCTACGGCATTAGAACCTTGAATGTGGGAAATATCGTAACCTTCGATGCGGTGCGGTAAATCCGGTAAATCCAGGATACCAGCTAAATCTTGTAGTGCTAATTGATCGCGAGAGCCAAGTTTTTGCACTCTTTGCAATTCATAACTAGCGTTTCGCTCTACCATTTCAATTAATTCTGCTTTAAGTTGACGTTGGGGGGTTATGATAGAGACTTTTTTCCCTTTGCGCTGAGTCAACACATCCGCTAAAATTTCCGCATCTGCTAAATCGTGCTGAACTAAAATTTCTGTAGGGATTTCTACTGAGTCAGCAGTTTGATAATGTTCTTCTAATACTCGTTGTAAGATAGCTCCAACTTCGGCTTGAGCGTCGGCTATAAATGCTAATCTCCCTACTAATTGTCCGGCACGAATCTGAAATAATTGGATGCAAGCGTGTTTTTCGTCTGCGGCTAAAGCTATGGCATCGCGAGAAATAGTATCATCAGGTAAAGATACTTTTTGGTCGGCATTTAACGATTTTAAACCGGCAATTTGGTCACGCATCCGAGCCGCAGTTTCAAAGTTGAGTTCTTCAGCAGCTTGATGCATCTGCTGTGTCAGTGTATCAATTAATTCAGAAGTCCGACCTTGAAAAACCATTGCTACTTTTTGCACGATTTTGCGATATTCCTCTGGTGTAACCAATTGCTGACACACACCAGGACACCTTCCCAAATCATAGTTTAAACAAGGTCTGTCTTTAAAAAGCGGTTGCGGGCGCTGTCGTAAAGGAAATATCCGCTTACACAAATGCAATATGGATCGCAACAAGCGAGAATCGGTATAGGGACCATAATACTTGTCCTTTTCTTTACCAAGTTTGCGTTTGCGGGTCATGTAAATTCTCGGATATTCTTCCGACCAAGTTATACAAACATAAGGATACTTTTTATCATCCTTGAGCAGCACGTTAAAATATGGCTGATGCTGCTTAATCAAGTTTGCTTCTAAGGCTAACGCTTCCGTCTCAGTATCAGTGACAATAAACTCAATATCTGTCACCTGTCTTACCATGGTAGCGATACGTTCGGTTAATTTTTGCGATTCCCGGAAATAAGAACGAACTCGCGATCGCAATTTTCGCGATTTACCTATATATACGATACGCTCAGTTGCATCCCGCATCAAATAAACTCCCGCTTCTGGAGGAATTTCTTTAAGACGATTTTCCAGACGTTCGGGATTTTTAAGCAGTGGTAAAGTTTCAGCAGTTTTTATCACAAATCAACAAAGGAAAATTTTACTAATCGACCATATTTACTATTTTAGGTAAAATCCCTAGTTGTTTGGCACAGATTTGATTTTTTTTCAGTTGCCAATCTTTCGGCTGCGTTAGAGGTTGTTTGAAAAGTCTAATTTCATACTTTATCGGGCGCTTTCGCCAGATTATATCCAAATTTCTTACAAATCCGACACGGATTGCTATACACATAGATATAAATTTTATTTCAAGTTATTTCAAATAAGAATACATCTATTTTGACCCTTTTCTTGGTCAAATCTGAATACTTCAGCGGCTGTTGATAATCAATTCGTTATATTTGCCCAAATTCGAGCAGCAAAATTTCTGATTTTCTCAAAACCTTTAATAATTAAGAAAATCAACGGATTCATAGACTGCTGTCGAATGACTATGATTGGTATAAATATAACTACACACTAATCACAAACTCATGTATCCTTTGAGATTAATTAGTTTAGGTATAGAAAGGAAATTATTTATTTACCTTTTAGTTGAGACTGTTTGAGAGAAATATAATAAGAGAAAAGTAGGAGAAAAAACATGAATTCCCAAGACTTTGAATCTCAGTATCGTGAAGCTATGAATCAAACACTCAACGAACTGCAATCAGCAATTTTACTGTTAGCACAAGCTCAACGTAAAATTTCGATCATTGGCTCTTCGGTCAAAAATTTGAGTGAAAGCGTAGAAGAATATCTAATTAAGGAAAAGTCCGAATAAAGATGATTTTTTATGCATTTTCAAGTCCAATTTGTCAAGCAAATACTATATCTGGTGATAGGATAATTCTTTTTCAATCGCTTGAGTAAGTTCGTTGAGAATTATAGGTTTAATGAAATAGCGACGAGCGCCTAAATTTATCGCTTTTTTGCAATCTGATTTAAAAGCTAACCCTGAAACTATAATTACAGGAATTTTAGCAGTTTGTGAGTTTTGCTGCATTTTTTCTAGCAGCAAGTAACCATCAATATCAGGTAACTTTAAGTCCAATACAATTAAATCTGGCTGAAAAGTCTCCACTGTAGAGAAAAACCTAGAACCATTAGATAAGGTTTTGACTTCGTATCCACAAAAATTTAGACAATCACCCAACAGCATCCGATTAGCATGATTATCTTCAACTAATAAAATTTTTTTGATTTGATGTAACTTTAATTGCTGCTTTGCACTTATTAGCTGCACTGTCATTTTCACCTATCATAATTAGGTTACAAGTGAATTATTCGTCAAACAATGAAATATATCATTTTCAATCGGACTGATTTAAAAATATATGTCCAAAAAAAAAGCTAATTAGTCAATGGTTATCTATCAATAAAATTTAGCTTCATGATTATTTCTGCTTATTCATCCTAGCTTAAAATAAAAACTTAAGGTAAAGTTAAACTAATTTTTAACCATACCTTAAGTTTTGATGATAATTTTTACGTTTTTTAAAGGATAAAATAAATAAGTTGACATCGATAAATATTACTTGTGGTTTTATTTAACACAATACGGTTAATTTATATTCCCAAAAGGTAAAATTTCAACTAAGTAAAGCGTTCAACTGACTATGAGAAAAGTTGAACGCTTTACTTAGTTTAAGAGTAAACTCTGTGTAATGTTCGCAGTTTTTGCGAGAGGATACAAGTAATAATATTAACTTCGATTACAAATTAATTAACTTATTAATCTGAGCTATTTTTTGCCAATTTATACTTTGCAGCGAATAAATAGAATGCAATAAATCCTAGTAGTGCCGAAGGTTCCGGAACTTTCTTTCTCTGATCAACTTTAGACTGCCAAACAGTAGTATAACTAGTAGTATAAGTATCTAAATTTGATTGCTGTTGTTTTTGCGATGGAGTAAATTCAGTATTATATATGATGTATTGAATTCCTTCTCCCGAAGTTTTGACTTCAATTCTTTCAGCATCCTGAATTGATTGTATGCTGATTTGAGCTTTTTGAAACAATGAAATATTTAATGAATTTTTATGCTCATCCTTGGTGAATTGATTACACAAATCCAATTCGGGGAAAGATATACAATAATCTGGTTGATTAGATATACTTCTATTTAACAAGGTGTCTTTACTATCAAATGACGCTGGATTTTGTGGAATTTTTGTTAAAGCATCATCAGGGACAACATTTTGAAATGAACTTGCTTGTGCTGGGGCTGTAGAACTGACGCTAATTATCGTACCAAGTAATGCGTAATTACGAATTTTTTTGATAGTTATTGTCATAAAAGATTGGTAATGGGTAATGGTTAATTGGTAATGGCTAATAAAAAATTAGAATATTTTAAAACTTATATAGGAGTCATAATTAATTCAAAAAAATACCCCCTCTATCCCAATACGGTTCAGTTAAGGTTGTCCGTCAATCAATCAATTTATTGAGAACCAAGACTTGGGGGATTCTCCCCCAAACCCCCGATTGGGGGACGGTTGCGTCCCCCAAACCCCCTCCAAAAAAGTCGATCTGTTTTGTTTGCGGTAATTAATTTATATCCTTAACTGAACTGTATTGCCCTCTATCTCCTCCGCAAACTCATTAGGGACTACCTTTACGATTAAAAGATTAAAAAAATATCATGGATAAATCAGTAATACCACGCTCAGTTTAACGTGGTATTACTATAACTATTGATACAAATGAGTTAAGTTTGGATCAATTTTAAATGAAGATTTAATGAACTAACTGTAAAAATTGAGAAATTTTTTCTACAGCCACTTCTAATACAGGTGGTTCATGTACCAATGCAAAGCGGACATAACCTTCTCCCGATTTGCCAAAACCGACACCAGGAGAAACTGCAACACCCGTATTTTCAACTAAGGAGCGGCAAAACTGCATCGAATCTTGACTCCAAGGTTCCGGTAACTTTGCCCAAACATACATTGTTGCTTTTGGTGTGGGTACCTCCCAGCCGATGCGGTGCAAACCGTTAACAAAAACATCGCGACGTTTTTGGAAACTGTCTACAGCCGCTTGAACCCCTGATTGTGGACCGTTTAAAGCGGCGATCGCACCATTCAAAATTCCCCGATATTGGTTAAAATCAACTACTGCTTTGACTCGACGTAAAGCCCCAATCAACTCGCGGTTGCCAATCGCAAAGCCGATACGAAAACCGCCCATATTATAGGATTTGGACAAAGTAAAAAACTCAATTGATACGCTTTTTTCTAAATCCGCTTGCAAAATTGAAGGAACAAGAGACTTGAGATTGTTGCTGGCTTGAGCTTTGTTTTCTGCAAAAACCAAATCTACATAAGGGAAATCGTGAACCAAAACAATATTATGCTGCTGACAAAAAGATACAGCTTGTTCAAAAAAAGATAGAGTTGCGATCGCAGCAGTAGGATTATGAGGATAACTTAATACCATCATCCGCGACTGTGCCAATACCGGCGCGGGGATTTCCTCAAATACGGGTAAAAAATCGTTTTCTTCCCGTAGAGTCATCGGATAAATTTGACCTGAAGCTAAGTAAACTCCCCCAGCGTGAGAAGGATAGCCAGGGTCAAGTAATAAAGCAAAATCTCCCGGATTTAACACAGCTAAAGGTAAATGTGCCGTCCCTTCTTGGGAACCAATTAGGGGTAGCACTTCAGTTTCCGAGTCTACCGAGATACCGAATCGCGCCGAATACCACTCGGCTGCGGCTCTCCTAAAGTCTTGGGTTCCATGAAACAACAAGTAACCATGAGTACTTTTGTCATCCAAAGACTTGGCGATCGCTTCGATGACATGACTTTCTGCTGGTAAATCGGAAGATCCTAAAGACAAATCAATTAACTGACGATTATTAGCCAAAGCTTTAGCCTTGGCAATGTCCATAACTGCAAATACATTCGATTGCAGGGGTTCTAAACGCTTCGCAAATTGCATTTTTAATGTTGTTTGTTGATTATTAGTTGTTAGTTATTAGTTGTTGATTGTTGGTTGTTGGTTTTTCTAATAACCACTGTCAACTGTCAACTGTCCACTATCCACTATCCACTATCAACTATCAACTATCCACTTAAATGATTATCTAATAAGCTCATCAATTTTTCTTTATTAACAACTCCCTCGCTAGAGGCTAATATCTGATCTCCTTGAATTAATCGCAAAGCAGGTACACCTTCGACTTGATATTGTTTAACCGAAACTGGATTGGGATCAACTTCCATTTTCACAACCTTGAGCTTGTCGCTATATTTTGCAGCAGCAGCAGCAACCGCTGGGGACATCAACTGACAAGGGCCACACCACGAAGCCCAAAAGTATACTAATACTGGTTGTTCGGCTTGCAGTACTTCTCGTTCAAAATCTGCATCATTAATGTTGATTACACCTTGACTCATTTTGGTCTCCATTTAATAGCATCCTTAACGATCGCACAAATTAAATGTATCCCAATATGCGCTCAAGGGGGAAATGGCAAGAAAGTTGACAGTGGACAGTTGACAGTTGACAGTTGTTTATTCCCAATCTCTAACCTTTAACCTTTGACCTTTAATTGCAAAAATCCCACAGCCGTATTGGTTGTGGGACTATTGTGAACAATTAACGATAAACTATAAACAATTACATTTGGTCTAACTCTTTGCGTAGTGAATCCAATTCTGCATCCACGGGTTCGCTCTTAATCTGGTTTGATTGTTTGCTGTCAGTTTGTTCTGGTAGTTGGGGTTGGCTTGCTGTTCCGCTTCCGGGTAGAGTCATTTGTGCTTTTAAAGCAGCTAATTCATCATCTACACCGCTACCTGCTTCTAACTGTGCAAACTGACTTTCTAAGTCGGCTCCAGCTAATTCTTGTGCCGATTGAGCGCGGGCTTCTTGAATCATGACTTTTTCTTCCATGCGCTCGAATGCAGCCATTGCACCGCTGCTATTCATGCCGCTAACCATTCCTTCGAGTTGCTCTTGGGCTTTGGCTGCGGTAATCCGAGCTTTGAGCATTTCTTTCTTGGTTTTAGCTTCAGAAATTTTGCTCTCTAACTGGATTAAGCTACGCTTAAGATTGTCAACTTGAACGGTTTGCTGGTCTAAACTTACTTTAAGAGTGGTTGCAGACTCAGTAAAAGATTTTTTACGTTCTAAGGCTTGACGAGCTAGGTTCTCATCGCCTTTTTGCAACGCTAGCATTGCATTACGCTGCCACTTATTAAGTTCGTTATTAGCATCGTTATATTGCTTCTCAGTACGTTTTTGAGCAGCAATCGCTTGAGCAACCCCTTGACGCAAGCGAACTAAGTCCTCTTGCATCTCAATGATGGCTTGTTCGAGTATTTTTTCTGGATCTTCGGCTTTGCTCACCAAGTCGTTGAGGTTAGCGCTGACTACTCGTTTTACACGATCAAATAATCCCATAATTTTTTTTCCTCTTGAGATTTACGCTCTGGCAATAAAAAGTTAGGTTTTTTACTACTTATATATTTACCTATTTCAATGTAATCTTACTTTTCTGTGTTAGTCCCCTTTGTAAACCTCAAATATCAAAAGAAATATTACAGGCTTTGCTGTCAAATTTCATTCATTACTGGGGAGGTTGTTGATTTTCTTTGGTACTACTTGGTAGTTGTGCTTTCATTGCCGAAAGTTCGGTATCCACATCATCACTGTCTGCCAAGCTTGCAAATTGATTTTCTAATTCGTCTGTACCAGATATGGCGATCGCTTGTTGTTTTGCTTCTAGTTCTAAAAGCTTGTTTTCCATGTTCTCAAAAGCTTTAAGGGAGCTGGTATTCCCAACGTCACCGAGCATTTCTTGAAGTCGCAAAGAAGCTTCAGCAGAACGAGCGCGAGCAATATACATATCTTTTTTAGTTTTAGCTTCAGAGATTTTTAACTCTAAAGACTGCATATCCTTTTTCAGTTTAGCTACTAAAGTTTTTTGTTGCCCAACTTGTTCTCTAAGAGCGGCTGCATTTTGTTGGTAGGCTTTACGTTTGGTAAGGGCTTCTCGCGCTAAAGTCTCATTCTCTTGTTGCAAAGCTATTTGAGCGCGACGATACCATTCGGATGCGATTGACTCAACCTGAAGTGCTTGTCGTTCGGTGCGTTTTTGCGTGGCGATGGCTTGCGCTACTCCTTGTCGCATCTGCACCAAATTTTCCTGCATCTCATAAACGGTTTGTTCGAGAATTTTTTCTGGTTCTTCCCGTGCAGCAGTCCAACTATTCACATTTGAACGAAATAAGCGCAGAATACGCTCGATAAGCCCCATAAGTTAAGCCTCCATTTTTTCTCGGTTCTAATTTGGTTCTTCTACCCTCGCCGTAATTCCATTTTCTTTGAGAAGTTCTAAATGTTGTTTGACTCTTTCTTTGGATTTGAAGGCACCCAAATAAACATATTTACCTTCTGGAGACACATAGGCATCTGGAATTACTTTTCTAACTTGAGCCAAAGTATCATCTGTATTATCTACGATGACATTATAAAATCCACCATTCGATGGTTTGATTTCATCCAGGTTTTGGGGTGTTGCTGTTGCTCTCTGTTGCTCAACAGGTTCGCTTGGAGTATTTTCTGTAACTGTTGGTGCTACCGGCTCGACTGTGGTTGCAGGCACTGCTGGAACTGGACTTGCGGCTTGGGTGGGTTGAGCTTTGGGTGTTGCTCCTGCGACATCATCAATACTATTGATATCTGGAAGTGCATCGGCTGCTAGATTGGGATTTTTCGGTATGGGGGTTAATTCTATTTCATCTGGTTCTACGCTACTAACATTATCCGTATTATTACTTGAATTATTTTCGGAATTGCGTTTAAATAAGCTTCCTATAGTCAGAGGAGGAAGGTTATCAAAGTTAAATATTATATAGCCAAAGGTAATACTTGACACCAAAAGCAACAGCATTGAGCCAATACTCAAAGGCGACAGCAGACTATCATTACGAGTTTTCGGCTTTTGAGGTTGGGGTGGTTCTTCTGCTAAGCTTCGCAACAAAGCTTCAGATGATTCTAAATAGTCGTCTGGCTGCTTAGTAGTCGTATCGTTAGATGGGGATAAATTTTCGTTTTGTGTATTTGGATTAATATCGGCTTTAACAATGCTGCTTTGATTTAAGGATGATGATATTGTTTGCTGGTCACCAGAAATCTGCTGAGTTTGAGAATTGCTCTCTTTTTTAGTACCCACTCGTGGAAAAGTTTCTGGTATAGGAGGGGGAGGAGGAGTTTGGGTTTTAGCTTGGGAGTTACTTGCTTGCTGTTGTCTGATATAAGCGGCAGCTTGTTCACCAGTGAGCTTTTGCTGCTGTAATTGAGTATTTGCCAGAGTTATGGCACTTTGAGGTTGCGGTTTCCCAGCTATCAAGCTATCAAGACCTTTTTGAATTGGTGTTCTATGGGAAATTCGGGTTCGACGATATCGCGCCAATTCTTGATCAAGTTGGACTTCTAAACTTGCTAGTGCCGCGCTGATTCCGGGTTTTAAGTTGGATGGTTTTGATGTTTGATTACCAGAAGAATAAGATAGTGGGTTTTCACTCATTGCCCGTGTGCCTCCGTGCCGACTGCCTGCTGCGATTATCAAACTTGTGAAACAAATACCCTTATGTTAATCCTAGCGAAAATTATCATAGATATATGATTTCACCAAGGTGTAATTCTTTGACCCACCTTGATTAAAAATGTCCTTTGAATCAATTCCAGAGATTTTAGAAATTCTCCAAATTGAAACTTTATACCAACAACAGCCCTTACAACGCTTACTAAATTGTTGGGAAGAAGTTGTGGGAAAAGTCATTGCCACTCATACCCAGCCAATCTCAATTGAACGGGAAGTTTTGTGGGTAGCAACTTCTAGCGCTGCTTGGGCGCAAAATTTGACTTTTGAACGCCAAAGACTGCTGAAAAAGTTAAATAAAATATTACCAACTCCTTTAGTAGATATACGCTTTTCTACTGCTCGTTGGCAGCGTACCAAAAAAAAATCATTCCCGCAACAAAATATTTCACCGGAGTCGCATCCCAGTTACTTAGGAAATATCCTTGACTCAAACCAGAATATTCACTCCTTACCAAAAAATGCTCATACTGCTTTTGCTAATTGGGCTCAAACCATCAAAACGCGATCGCAATTTTTACCTCTTTGCCCTAAATGTAAATCTCCGACTCCCAAGGGAGAATTAGAACGTTGGGGCGTTTGTTCGATTTGTGCCGCTAAGTCTTTTTGAATCGGGAATTGGGCATAGGAAATTGTTGTTAAAGAGTCAATTAATTGGTCTAAAGGAGTATTCCTTGAAGCGGGATATATCTATGCTCCTATATCTAAAGTAGGATAATTAATCGCGATCCCTAATTGGTTTAAGTGTAAAGTCTAGAATGGATTTCAAGATTTTGTTTTTTTTCGTTACATAAGAATTTAAAAATATGACACAAACATAAAGAGATTATAAAGTTATTTTGGGGCTGGGATCGTTAAAAGCTATGCACAATAATGGGTTGCTGATTTAATCAGTATTTATATCTAGAAGCACAATAGAAGATGTAAATCAGCCAGCTGGCGGCATAAAAAAATGAAAAGTACTCAAATCTCCACTTCAGCTTGCCGAAATTGTCGTTACTTCACCCCAGAAGGTAGACGTGGAGGGGTTTGTCAGCAACTGGCAGCGCCGGTACGTGGAAGTTGGAAAGCTTGTTCTTTAGCAGCCTCTCCCTTTGCTCCCTCATGGGAAAGCTTGGAAGATGCTTTGAGTTTGCCAGATGCAACTCCAGTATTAGCCAAAAGTTCTGATAATTTCGCAGTCAAGAACATAGAAACTCCTGTTGAGCGGATATCTAGTCCAGTCAAAGTAGAAGCTTTGTTAAGCTAACTTTTGATATGAAAAGCATTTTTCCAGTTTTTCCCTAATCGCTGAAAAATTTTGAACAGTTCAGTTTCAAGACAAAAAATACGCGGTAGTTTTAATCTAGAGAAAATTTAACCGTTGATAAAATCTATTTTTTAAAATTTGCTTTGTGAGTGTTTTAATCGCTCTTGCACCCATAAAAATTGCACTTTGTTTCTCAGAGTGCAATTTTTATGGGAATTGGGAATGGGTAATGGGGAAGAGGGAAGAGGGAATTGGGAAAAGAAGTCGGTTTTTTATGATGATTGTGTTTTCTCACAGATATTTAACCTAAAAACCCGACTTCTGATTCTGGTTATGATTGTGAGATTATATTTATATTTAAATCTAAAATTCAAAATCTAAAATCCAAAATATTCTAAGGCAGCCAAGGATATTGACGAAAATCTGGTTTGCGCTTTTCTAAAAATGCCTGTTTCCCTTCTGCACCTTCTTCTGTCATGTAGTAAAGTAATGTGGCATTTCCGGCAAGTTCTTGTAAACCAGCTTGTCCATCACAATCAGCGTTGAAAGCTGCTTTTAAACAACGAATTGCCAAAGGGCTTTTTTCTAAAATTTCTTGCGCCCATTCAATACCTTCAATTTCCAATTGTTCTACTGGTACTACTGTATTTACTAACCCCATATCCAAAGCTTGTTGGGCGCTGTATTGACGACACAAAAACCAAATTTCGCGGGCTTTTTTTTGTCCGACGATGCGTGCTAAATAACTAGCACCAAATCCACCGTCGAAACTACCTACTTTTGGTCCGGTTTGTCCGAATACAGCATTATCTGCGGCAATTGTCAAGTCACAAATTAAATGTAAAACGTGTCCGCCACCGATTGCGTAACCTGCAACCAAGGCAATTACCACCTTGGGCATGGAACGAATTAAACGCTGTAAATCTAATACATTTAAACGGGGAGTGCCATCATCATCGATATAACCTGCTTTCCCCCGCACGCTCTGGTCTCCGCCGGAACAGAAAGCATATTTACCATCAGTATGGGGACCAGCACCAGTAAATAAAACTACGCCAATACTAGAATCTTCGCGGGCATCGCAAAAAGCTTGATAAAGTTCAAAAACAGTTTTAGGGCGGAAAGCATTGCGTTTGTGGGGACGGTTAATAGTGATTTTCGCAATGCCATCGGCTTTCTGGTACAGAATATCTTCGTAAGTTTTGACGGTTTGCCAGTTGATTTGCATTATCAGTTATCAGTTATCAGTTATCAGTTACCCATTACCCATTATCCATTACCAATTACCCATTATCAAATTCTCTTTACGCCATTTCGCTGACTGTTTGCGGGAGGTTTTTATTTCTAAAACCCGAATTCCTGTATTTGGTAATGGATTCAATTTACTACGCAATTCTTCCCAAGAAGTAATTAATTGGTGTTTGACTCCGTAGGTTTGACAAAGCAAAGCAAAATCAATATTTTGTGGGGTTGCAAATAACTCTTCAAAAGGTGGTTCAAATTTGGATATCGGCAGCATTTCAAAAATTCCACCGCCGTTATTGTTAATTAATACTATTGTTAAATGTCCAATAAATTTATTTCTAATTAAAAAGCCGTTGGTATCATGAAGTAGTGCCAAATCACCCGTTAACATGACGCTACTTTGTTGATTATGAGCGATTCCTAAAGCTGTTGATAAGGTTCCATCAATACCATTTGCACCCCGATTAAAAAATGGTTGAATACCTAAATTATTCGGTTTCCAGAAAAATTCTACATCCCGTATTGGCATACTATTAGCTATAAACAAAGGCGTTTGCGGTGGTAAAACTTGAGAAAGCAACCAAGCAGCTTTACCTTCAAATAATTCGGTTTTTTCCGCCAAAATTGTATCAATATTCTTTCTCACATCAACTTCCGCACCTAACCACATATCAAGATAAGTATCCCCTTGTTTTCGCATCCCCTGATTTTCCCATCCCTCTATCTCCTCAATATTCATCCGTAAATGAACTACTCTTCCATGTAAAGCATCAAGATTGTGGTTAGAAGGTTCAATTATCCAGCGTAGAGAATTATTATCACTCAACCATTGACGCAATATTTTGCTAGTAGGCATTTCGCCGACTTGAATCACTACTTCTGGGGTTAACTCGGTTGCTAAATTTCTATTTCTTAAAATTGAATCGTAGGTAGAAATAATGTAGGGATTGAGTGAAGTATAATTTCTCACTGGTGATAATCCCTCTGCTAAAACTGGAAATTTCAAATTTTGAGCGAGTTGCGCGATCGCAGTACAATATTTTTGCGGTTGTTGCGATCGATCTACTCCAGCAATGATAATTCCTCGTTTGGTTTCCAGCCATTTTTGGGGAATAGGTATTTGAGAATGAGTTATGGTTGCTTTAAATTTATCTATTAATGCTGCAAAAAATTCTTCTGAGTTAAAGTCTGATTGTAATGATTGTAAAGACGTTGTATTTAGATGATTATCCTCGCTAATTGGTGCTAAAGGGTCACGAAACGGTATATTTAAATGTACTACTCCAGAAACGGGGTAAAGTGTTTGTTCATATGCGTATATCGTCGTTTGGCGCAAATAAGCTAACATTTCCATGTTTGTGGAAGGTATTGCTAATTCGGCTTGCCAGTTAGGATAATTGCCAAAAAGTTTTAATTGGTCTATAGTTTGTCCGGAATGACAGTTACGCAATTCCTGCGGTCTATCGGCAGTTAATATTAATAAAGGTACGCGACTAAGATTTGCTTCCACAACTGCGGAATAAAAATTAGCTCCTGCGGTTCCCGAAGTGCAGACTATAGCAACAGGTAATCCGCTAGCTTTCGCTCTACCTAAAGCGAAGAAAGCCGCAGAACGTTCATCAAGAATCGGAATTACTTCTATACCCTCCGCTACCGCAAAAGCAACTGTCAGAGGAGTCGAACGAGAACCCGGACAAATTACCGCACAATTTAAACCCATTTGTTTAAGAGTTTCGGTAAATATAGAAGCCCAAAGTTCGTTAATATTTCTAAATCCAATCGGCATGGAATAATTAGGTCAAAGGTCAAAAACAACTGTCCACTGTCAACTGTCAACTGTCAACTGTCCACTGTCAACTATCCACCATCCACCATCAACTATCCACTATCAACTATCTCATTTTATGGACTGCATTTACTTAACGGGAATTCGCGCTTACGGTTACACCGGCTATCTACCAGAAGAACAGGTGTTAGGACAATGGTTTGAAGTGGATGTGAAGTTATGGTTAGATTTAAGTATATCTGCTCAAAGTGATGCGATTGAAGATACTATCGATTACCGCAGCGTTATTAGTTTAGTAAAAGATTTGGTCAAAACGTCAAAATTTGCTTTAGTCGAGCGTCTTGCTGGTAGTATTGCAGATGCTATTTTGCATTCTGAGGATTTAGTAAAGCAAGTCCAAGTAATTTTGAGTAAACCTGCTGCACCAATTCCAGATTTTGGTGGCAAAATTACGATTGAATTAATTAGAAGTAAATAGGTACGTACAGTGATTATCAATGCATTAAATACTTTATCCTTGAATTTATGTTACTTAAGCTTTAACTTCCCTACCTAAACTACACAAAAAAGTCCAGTACTTTAAGATATATTTTTGAATTTATGTCTAATAGCATATTTTCAAATCACCCTTATCTTGTTTATTCTGAGAAAAGGGGGAATTTTTCTTTCCTGTAAGTTAACAATATTTAAAACTCTTTTTATTTGGAGTTTGAATATTTATATGGGCTTAATTTTTAGACGTAAACGAAAAATAATTTACTTAAACAAATGCTTGAGTATATCTAATTTTTGGGGTGTTTGTCGGTATTTGCAAGACCAATATCCAGGTTTTTATTTCTCAGTAATCAGTATTATGAAGGTCGTATCTGATGAATAAAATACATAATGCAGTTGTATTTAATATCAGTAGTTTGGGGGATTATTTGATAAATGATTCGACGATAAACTTCGGCTGTGGTTAAGGCTGATCAAAACTTTTGCGGCTAGTTATATGATGTATGACTATTTTGAGAGTAATATTTTTGGCTTTTGTTAAGTAATAACCGTAATGAAAGGAATTTTTGCTCAAAAGAATCACAGCATTTGCTTTTAAGATATCTTTTATACCGAACATTTTCATATCCATTAATGTTTAGTTATAATGACTTGATATTAAATCTGTTAAATAATTAAGTTAAGCAATTAAATAGATGTGAAACATAGTAATAACGGCATTAACCTGTGATTTAAGATAATTTTGATCAATATAATTGTAAAGCAGGAACAATGTAACTTTAGATATTTATTATCATAGAGCTATGGATATTTAAATTTGGCTAAAAAAATAAATGGGCAATAAGCCTTGTTTTCTGCTATCGGAGACGCTGAACCGCACCTTCGGTGAACGCGAAGGGCGTAGCTCCGCTAACGTAATTGAATATAAAATTGTTTGGTGAAGGGATATAATGAACATCTCAAAAATTTTAGTTAACGAGAATGAAGAAAACTAAACCTTTGATGTTAAAAAGAGTTTACCTTCATGGCTGGTATATCGTTCCAGGAATTGCTAATTCAGGAAATCGCAACAATTGTAGAAATGATTCCAGGTTTATGACTGATTAGTATCTGCCTGATAGTAAAAACAGATAGTAAGCAAATCGCAGAAAATATTCAAAATTATTATTCAGTTTTCGTATTCAATTTTACAGAAAATTCGGAAGGTATAAAAACAGTATCTCCGACCTTTAATTCCCTATTCAAACAGTTTATTAAAAGAGACTTACTATGGCTATAGAAATGGCTATCTACAAACACCAAATACGTGAAGGATTGCAACAAGAAAAGCAAGATTTAAGTATAATCATTGACAGTATGGGATGTGGAGTAATTGTCACTGATATCAATTCTTGTATTGAAATTATTAATCCGGTTGCAGAAGCGTTAACTGGATGGCAAAAAAAAGAAGCTATTGGTAAAAACTTATTAGAAGTTTTCCAATTAAAAGATACAGATACAGAGGAAGAAATTGATAATTTAGCTGCAAGAGCAATAAAAACAGGTGAAGTTTTGAATTTACCAGAAAACTGTAAACTAATTGCAAAAGACGGAAGCGAAACATCGATTGGAGATACTGTAGCACCCTTGCGCGATCAAGATGGAAAAATATTAGGTGCGGTATTGGTATTTCAAGATATTAGTCAACGCAAAAAAACTGAAGCGGAATTGATACGGAATGCTTTTTATGATTCGATAACAGGTTTACCGAATCGAATTTTGTTTAGGGATAGATTAGCACAGGCTTTTGAACATAGTAAGCGAAGAAAAAATTATCGATTTAGCGTTTTGTTCCTAGATTTAGATGGTTTCAAGGGAATCAACGATAAATTTGGACATGGGATGGGTGATAAATTGTTGGTAGATATAAGTCAATTATTGAAGTCTAGCTTGCGGGGTGGTGATACTGTAGCTAGATTTGGAGGTGATGAATTTGCGATTCTTTTGGAAGATATCAAAGATGTAACAGATGCGACTAATGTTGCTCTACGGATTCAAAAAAATCTAGAAACGCCATTTGATATTAACAAGCATAAGATATTAGTCACGGCTAGTATTGGCATTGCTTTGAGTAGGGTTAGTCATGAACAACCAGCAGATTTACTAGATGATGCAGATAGTGCCATGTATCAAGCTAAAGAGCAAGGAAAGGCTCGGTATGTGGTGTTTGAGCGAAAAGGTTAGAGGTTTGAGGTTTGAGGTAGTGCGTTAACCTCACCCTCCGGGTGAAGGCGTAGCCTGCCCCGGAGGGCATACGTCTCGCTCGCTAGTTGAGGTAGTGCGTTGGCGTAGCCTGCCCCGGAGGGCATACCGGAAAGCTCGCTCGCTACTACCAGGGAGCGAGACGCTCCCACTACGAACCCTATTCCCCCCAACCCACCCAACAATATGTTTAATTAGTTTCGCACAGGTACTTATTTGTTTGCGATATCGCGCTTTAGAGATTTTGCTCAAAAAAGCTATAATGTCCGTACTTAAAATTGCAAATAAGGTTTAAATAACTTAATAAATACAAAGAAAGAAATATTAAGCCTATAAGGCATCACAAAAATTATTGCTCGGATGAAATGTGGTGTCGTTACGAGTGTTATTTGACTAACAATTAATGTTGAATTTACAAGTGGTAAACAAATTCAGAAAAATATTCCAGAAACTTAAATTTCGAGTTGCAGCGATATTTATTACTGTTGTTTTTGGGATTGCAATATTGTCAATACAGCCAGCCCAAACACAGCAGCCGGTAACGTTAAATTTGCTGATGACAGCCCCTGATGCTCAGCCTTGGAGACAGGGGATAATTAAAGATTTTGAAGCGAAAAATCCCGGTATTCGGATTAATATTGTTGAAGGTCCTAACGCCACAAATTTACTAGAAGATTTGTATACTTCTGCCTTTATTTTGGGTGATTCTCCTTATGACTTAGTAAATATGGATGTTATTTGGACACCAAAATTTGCTGCTGCTGGTTGGTTGTTGGATTTGACAGATAAAATTACTCAACAGGAATTAGCAGCATTTTCACGCCCTGATGTAGAAGGGCGACGTTACAAAGGTAAACTATATGCAATTCCCATGCGGAGTGATGTGGGAATGCTTTATTACCGAGAAGATTTACTCAAAGAAGCGGGATTTAATCCTCCAGAAAGCTTTGATGATTTAGTCAAAATATCCCAATCTTTACAAGAAAAAAGTAAAGTTGATTGGGGTTATGTTTGGCAAGGAAAGCAATACGAAGGATTGGCTGCGATGTTTGTGGAAATCCTCGAAGGTTTTGGCGGTTATTGGGTAAATCCTGAAACTTTAGAAGTAGGATTAGATCAATCAGAAACATTAGCAGCAATTGAATTTTTAAAAAATACGATTCAAATTGGAATTTCTCCTCCTGGAGTAACGACATATCAAGAAGAAGAAACTAGACGAATTTTTCAAAATGGAAATTCAGCTTTTTTAAGAAATTGGCCCTACGTTTGGCCCTTAGCAAATACAGAATCTTCGGCTGTTGACGGTAAAATTGCGATCAAACCAATGGTACATACCAAAAATGGAAATAGTGGTGCTTGTTTGGGAGGTTGGGCTTTAGGAATATCTAAATCTACCAAACATCCCGAAGCAGCTTGGAAAGCAATTAGTTATTTTACTTCTGAGGAAGCACAGCGAAAATTTGTTTTAGAAGCCGGTTTTGTACCAAGTCGTCGTTCGTTATTTATTGATCCACAAATTGTTGCTAAATATCCCCATTATCCCGAATTATTAAAAGTTGTAGATCAAGCAGTATTACGTCCACCTATTGCTCAATATGCTCAAACTTCCGATATTTTGCAACGCTATCTTTCTGCTGCATTAACTTCAAGAATGACTCCCGAAGCAGCAATGAAAAATGCAGCCTCGGAGACTCGTCAGTTATTAGGGAGGTAGGGTTCAGGGGAGATGGGGGGAAAGAATTCGGGTTGTATTCCGGTGTCCCTAATCTAAAATTTAAAATCTAAAATCTAAAATCTAAAATCTAAAATTCTTCAGATGGAAACAATTCGGAGTAGAGAACAAAAAACAGCGTGGATTTTGTTAATACCAGCCATACTATTACTATTGTTGGTTTTTGGCTATCCGATTGCTCGTGCTTTTTGGTTAAGTTTATTTACAGAAAATTTAGGAACACAATTACAGCCTGTTTTTTCGGGTTTAAATAATTACGGAAGAATGATGGGAGATGGACGTTTTTGGCAAAGTTTTTTGGTAACAATTATATTTACTAGCGCTTCAGTAACTTTGGAATTGTTGTTTGGATTGATCATAGCTTTGGTTTTAAATCAGCAATTTTTCGGTCGTGGTGTGGTAAGAACTACTGCAATTTTACCTTGGGCTTTACCTACTGCTTTAATTGGTTTAGCTTGGGCTTGGATTTTCAACGATCAATATGGGGTAGCCAACGATATTTTACTGCGGTTGGGTTTTATTGAAACTGGGATTAATTGGTTAGGAGAACCGACTTTAGCAATGATTGCTGTTATCGTTGCTGATGTGTGGAAAACAACGCCATTTATCAGTATTTTGCTATTAGCTGGTTTGCAATCAATATCCGCCGATTTGTATGAAGCACATTCTATTGATGGAGCAACAGCTTGGCAGAGTTTCCGGCAAATAACCTTACCACTTTTGATACCACAAATTCTAATAGCCGTTTTATTTCGGTTTGCTCAAGCATTCGGAATCTTCGATTTAATTGCGGTAATGACTGGTGGTGGACCTGGAGGAGCAACGGAAGTTGTATCATTGTACATCTACTCTACCATCATGCGCTATTTAGATTTTGGTTACGGTGCAGCGTTGGTTGTAGTAACTTTTATGTTGCTAGTTTTCGCGGTTTTAATTGCTAATTTACTACTTCGTATATCTCGTGTTAATTAGTTGACAGTGGACAGTGGACAGTGGACAGTTGACAGTTGACCTTTGACCTTTACCTTTAATATGAAAAAAAAATCTTTAAAAAAAATATTATTATGGATAGCAATTATTTTTGTAGTTGTCTTTAGTTTGGCACCAGCTTTATGGCAACTATTAACCTCATTTAAGATTAACGAAGATATTTCCAAGCTACCCACAATTTATTTTCCGACTCGCATTACTTTGAGTCATTATACTGAATTATTTACTCGTCGTCCCTTTTGGCGTTATATATTAAATAGTGCTTTTGTTTCCATTGTTTCTACAGCTTTTTCTTTGGGTATAGGTGCGCCTGCTGCTTATGCTTTAGCGCGGTTGCGTCCAAAGGGTCAAAATATTATTCTTGCGGGTATTTTAATTGTAACTTTATTCCCAGGGATTTTATTATTCTTAGGATTACTAGAAATTGTCCAAGTGCTGCGTTTGGGTAATAATTATTTAGCGTTGATAATTCCTTATACTGCAATAAATTTACCACTGACTATTTTAGTATTACGGAGCTTTTTTGAGCAATTACCTAAAGATTTAGAAGATTCTGCTAGAGTTGACGGTTACAATACTTGGCAAATGCTAACTCAAATTATCTTACCGATGACTCTCCCGGCTTTGGTAACAACAGGAATTCTTACTTTTATTTTTGCTTGGAATGAATTTATTTTTGCCTTAACATTTATTACTCGCGAAGATATGAAAACAATTCCCGTTGCAGCAGCCCAATTAAGCGGTGCATCAACTTTTGAAATTCCCTATGGTCCTATCGCTGCGGCTACAGTTTTAGGAACACTACCTTTAGTTTTATTAGTATTGTTCTTCCAACGGAAAATTGTTCAAGGACTTACCGCAGGAGCAGTCAAGGGATGAATCAATTTTAGATTTTAGATTATGTCCTTACGGACACGCTGCGCTAATGAATTTTGGATTAAATAAGTAGTAAAGTAAAAATATTTATATAATTACTAATCAGTTATATAGCCGTTACCATTCTTTTGATAAAAAACCGACTTCTTACCCCACGAAAGATTAAGGTTTTACAATTTTTTTTGATCTCTGATTCAATAATTAACCGCAAATCGAATTCATGTTAATCTCAAAGGTAAAAAAATAGTAATCCTAAATTCACAATCCAAAATCTCAAATCTAAAATCCAAAATTGAAAAATGTCTAAACTTGAACTAAAAAACTTAAATAAAACCTTTTCTCCCAAAGTTGTTCCGGTAAAGGATATTAGTTTATCTGTGGAGGATAGCGAGTTTCTCACTTTACTTGGCCCTAGCGGTTGTGGTAAGTCTACAACTTTACGAATGATTGCGGGTTTGGAAGAAGTGACGCGAGGAAAAGTATTCTTAGGAAATGAGGATATTACCTACAAACGTGCTGGCGATCGCAATATGGCTATGGTATTCCAAAGCTATGCGCTATACCCCCACATGACGGTAGAGGAAAATCTCGCTTCTGGATTAAAGTTAAAAAAAGTACCCCGTGCAGAAATTCAAGCCCGAATTACGGAAGTAGCGGGACTTTTGGGTTTAGAAGAACTATTTCAACGCAAACCCGGACAACTTTCTGGGGGGCAAAGACAACGTGTTGCTGTGGGTAGAGCTTTGGTACGGAAAGCTCAAGCCTATTTACTAGACGAACCTTTAAGCAATCTTGATGCTTTGTTACGGGAAAGAGTCCGAGCCGATATTAAGCAGATATTTGCAGCCCAACAAGCGCCGGTAGTTTATGTTACTCACGATCAAACGGAAGCGATGACGCTTTCTTCTCAAGTCGCGGTGCTAAATAACGGCTATATACAGCAATTTGCACCACCAGCAGACATTTACAACCGTCCAGCTAATTTATTTGTCGCTGGTTTTGTAGGTAGTCCACAAATGAATTTACTTACTTTACCTTGTCAAGGAAATAATGCCATACTTGGTGATTATTCAGTAAATTTACCGCAGCTACCGACTTTACCACCGCAAATTGTTATGGGTATTCGTCCGGAACACGTTCGTGTTGCATTACCGGAAGATACGCAAACTGTTAAAGGGCGGGTATATTTAGTCGAAAATTTAGGGATGTACAAATTGGTTAGTGTGCGTATTGCTAGCTCCCTAACAGAATCGCCGATTATACGGGCTTTACTACCTCCCGACCAAAGTTGGCACAATGAAGAAATTACCCTCGCTCTACCCTCTAAGAACATCCACTGGTTCGATGTTGAGTCAGGTGATGTGTTGTATCAGGTTAAAGGTTAAAGGTTAGAGGTTAAAGGTTAATAAACTCTGATGATTAGAGAATATTTTAAAAGTACTCGGCGCTTTATTACCGCTACTATAGAGGCTGGAGTACACCGTAAGATGTACTTAACGTATTTGAAACCCGTGCAGACGGGTGCCGGTTTGTGTAGCTGCGGTAATAAAGCGCCTTTTTACAATCCATAATCCAAAATCTAAAATCTAAAATTGCAAAAACTTTTCTACCCCGGCTTTTACTTGTGGTAAATTCATGTAAGCGTCTGCCGCTTCGAGTAAATTATTAATATTTTCTTCGCTAGCATCATCTAAATCGTCGCTTAAACGTTTACCAGTTAAAGACTTATCAAGGTTAAATTGCAAGCGTAAAAGCCGCTCATGAAGTATTTGCTTGCTAATATACTCGTAAATATCAGAAGAAGCATCAAACAATACACCAACAATTGGTTGAGCCCATTGTAATAAACCCCAACGTTGTGCTTGTTCAAAAGGAATAATTCGGGTTCTATCTCCAGTGCCGATGGAAAGTACGGAAATTTCTTCATTTGAATAGCCGCATCGTAATGCTTCAGCTATACCACAACTAGAAGGGTTATTTGCAGCAACTCCACCATCAATTGCGGAATATATTGTTTTAATTGAATAAGCAGATGTTTTATCAGGAATTCTATCCCAAGCAGGATTGACTATTGCTTGTCTAATGGCACCAATATAACTTTTAATAATCCGAGTTTGTCCGCTACCTTTACCGTCAGTAATTCTAATTTCGGCGTTTTGATATACATCATCAACCGTAGATTCATTATCGCTTAAAATAATACTATTTATACTTGCATCCTTAACATTCCCGTTAACTCTTTTCTCTAATTTATATGCTGGGAAATAAGTAGGAGCCGATGCAGAAGAAACACATACTTCCCACAATGGAACGTTACCATAGGCTTTATCTGGTCGCCAACTTTTAAAAATAATTGGATCGCGTTCAATCGTGTCATAAGATACAACTAATAGTCTTGGTGAACTAGCAAGATCAAACAATCTTGTTTCTCCGAAAACACCTTGTAAAACTTGAATCAAACCTTTATTAGAATACTTAGGAGCAGATATACCGTACCTTAATATTAAAGGTATTCGTTTTAAAGAAAAAAGACTTTGATAAGGAAAGATAATTGAGCTTTTATTTTGGAAAAAATCGACAATTTCTTGACTACTGCGTCCTGTTGCGATCGCTGCTGCTAAAATGGAACCTGTAGAAGTGCCGACGATTAAGTCAAAGTACTCATTTAACGGTTGATTAATCAGATTTTCAATATCAACTAAAATTTTTGCTGCAACAATTCCCCTAACCCCTCCACCATCTAAACTTAATATCCTAAAAGGCATTTTGATGATTCTCCCTGTATGATGATTTGTATTTATTCAGCAACTGATATGATATATAAATCTTTGCCTAAATTGCCTAAATTGCCTAAATTATTATCAATAATCTTGTGATTTGCTGCAATTATATAATATACAAACAGACACAAATCATAATTATAAATACCCTGTGAAATCTCAAAATGTTAATAATTTGCTTTGGTTCAATATTAAACATTTCATGTTATTAAAATTGCAGTACAGTTATCTCAACTGCACAAAAGCTCTGATAGTGAAGATATATTCTCATTAAACAGATACTCTTTTAAATAATCTGCGAATAATACTTCGTTGTTTAGAGCTAAATTTTTGTAATATAAAAGACACAGTGAAATCACTTGCTGAGCAACAAAATATTAGGTAATCTAACAGTAAGTTTATATAAAAATACTTACAAAAGGAGTGATTGGTGTAGTGAAGCTCAAAGCATTATCAATAACATCTGCTAGTACAGCATTGATTTTTTGGAGTACAGCACAAACAGTTAAAGCCGCAAACTTCAACCCCGCACCGATTTATCAAGATGTCGGAACGTACAGTACAACTATCTCTGGAAATAATAATAAGACAGATATTTACTTTCCCAAGCCCAGAGATTTAAACAGTGGTAACTATTCCTTTCCCGTTGCTTTATTGTTGCAAGGTGCCAATGTAGATAAATCAAGTTATTCTGAATATGCCAGTATTGTCGCTCGCTATGGTTTTGTAGTAGTCGTACCCAATCATCCGAGGTCTTTACCGCAATTCGGATTTAATGGACTTTTACCGGAAACTTCGCAAATCAATGATGTTCTCGCACAGGTAAAGATCGAAAATGCTAATTCTACTTCACCTATAAATGGCATTGTTAATACAGACAAACTAGCTTTATTAGGTCATTCCGCAGGGAGTGCTGTAGGATTAAGCGCGATCGCAAACATTTGTATTCAACCAGTTTTATGTGAAGGTTCTTTTAACCAACCCGAAGAATTAGTTGCAGGGATATTTTTTGGTGGAAACCTCCGAGATCAAACTACAGACGAATTTATCCCCATCAATAATTCTGGAATTCCTACCGCATTAATACAGGGAAACCGTGATAGTATAGCACTTCCTTTCCGAGCCGAGGCGGCTTACGATAATATTCAAAATCCTCCCAAAGCCTTAATTAGTATTTTAGGTGCAAATCACTACGGTATTACTAATACTAATAATCCTGATGGTCCAATACCAGACCCCAATATTCCAACAATACCTCAAGATGTAGCGGTAGAAACTGTTGCACGTTGGAGTGGGTTATTTTTACGTGCTAGCGTGCTTGAGGAAAAAGAAGCTTTTGATTATGTATATTCGACTGGTGATTTATTAGATAAGAATGTAACGGTTATCAGCCAAGTCAAACCGATTCCCGAAACAACTTCTATATGGAGTTTAGCAGCATTGAGCTTTGCTTTTGTTGGGTGGAAAGGAAAGAATAAAATTAAAAATTTAAATTTTGATAATTTGAACAGTAGAAAATAGATATATTGGAAAAAAATTTAGAGACACGATATATCGCGTCTCTAAGTTATTACTATTTACCTTGAATACTCATATCCATTGTTAACTGAGAAGTCATGGGAGTTTCTTCTAAAGTATTCACATTTTTGCCAATATATTGACTATCAGCAACTAAACCAAGTTGAGAACTTATCGGCATAACTTTATCAAGTTGGATTGTAGCTTTTCCTTTTGCACTACCTTTAAATGATTGTAGAGTTAAAATACCATCTAAAGGCAATCCGGGATAGTCAATTACTTGAGATGATTTTTCTTGTTGCTGTAAATCAACATTTAAAGTAGCAACATTATCTTTGATATTTACTAATTCATAAGTAGTCGTTTGTTTGAGATTAATTCCGTTAATATCTGTTTCAGAATTAATCTGCCATTTTGCACCGATTCCCACAGCCTCTTGTGGAACTGGTGAAGATAATTGTTGTAATGAATTAGATAATTGTTCAACAAGAAACTTGATATTTACATCTACTTTTGCTGGAATTGCGTAATTAATTTGTTTAGTTATACCTTGGTTATCAATCACAGCAGAACCTGTGAAATTTTCCAATTGTTCTATTTGCTTGCTAATAACTTTAATTAATTCTGGTTTAGTTTGAGCGTCACCTTGAATATCTACATTACTATAAGCAATATCATAATAAATATCTCCATTGGGTTCTACTTTAGTAACTGTTGAATCTAAAGTAATAATATAAGCTGGTAACTTTGCCCTAGGCATTTTAAAATCACCAATAGACATCAAAGTGTCTTTACTCAAGGTAATATTTATAGTTTGCTTAGTTCCGACTTTTGGGGTAAAACGTAATTTTTCTTTTTTACCAGTTCCCGTATTAATAACTTTTAATTGTGGTAATTTTACACTAGTAGGTTTAGTAGATTGCTTTTGAGTTTGAATCACTACAGAAGCAGGTTGAGCATTCACACTTGTTAAATTTTGCTCTAATCCCCATCCCGCAATTACAAAAAAAATCGAACTAGCTAAAAATAATTTTTTCATCAGGTTAATAGATAATGACAACTCAAAATATTAAGTATACAGGCTGAAATTGGATTGCTCGCGATTAACTATTTTAGTTTTGTTTGCTTTGAACAATCCATGATAAACTGAAAATTTGTCAACAGTAAAATCTCATTTAATTGACAATACATTATATTTGAAAGTTCCCAATCATCATCGAAATCGAACCGGATTCCTATAACTATTAGTAAGCCAAGGGAATAGGGAACAGGAAATAGGAAAAGCATTGAACAGTATATTAATCTAAAATCCGTCTTGGAAAATTTTGGGGTTCGAGAATCTACACCCCAACGCCACTTGCTACAAGTCGGGAAACCATAGCCGAGCAGTGGCTCAACTTTCCGCAAAATCTAAAATCTAAAATCTAAAATCCAAAATTCAAATGAGTATTATCGTTTTCGGTAGCATCAATATAGATTTAGTAGCAACAGCACCTCATTTACCGATGGCAGGTGAAACATTATTAGGACACGATTTTTTTAAAGTACCCGGTGGTAAAGGTGCTAATCAAGCAGTCGCACTGACAAAGTTAGGCATTTCTACGGAACTTGTCGGACGTGTCGGAAAACAAGGTTTTAGTGAAGAACTTCTCAACTACTTACAAAAATCTGGTGTCAAAACAGATAACGTATTTATTGATGAAGCAGTAAGTTCCGGTGTGGCAATTATTACCGTAGATGATTTGGGAGAAAATCAAATTGTCGTGATTCCCGGTGCAAACGGGTGTGTCGGTGAACAAGATGTAGAAAGACTCTCACGATTATTACCCGGAAAACAAGCGCTGTTATTGCAATTAGAAATCCCGATATCTGCCGTAATTGCAGCTGCAAAAGAGGCACAAAAAGCCGGAGTCAAAGTAATTCTCGACCCCGCACCCGCACAATCCGAGTTACCAGAATCACTTTATCCATTAGTAGATATTCTGACACCGAATGAAGTTGAAGCAGCACAATTAGTAGGTTTTACAGTTAATGGAGAAGATTCAGCAAAGAAAGCAGCCGAAGTTTTATTACAAAAAGGTGTAAAGTGTGCAATCGTTAAACTTGGTGCAAAAGGTGTTTATTGTGGTACCGCAACAGAAAGTTTTTTTACACCAGCATTTTCAGTACAAACAGTAGACACCACAGCCGCAGGAGACGCTTTTAATGGAGGTTTAGCGGCAGCGCTTTCCGAGGGACTTTCCTTACGTCAAGCCGTGACATGGGGTGCAGCAGCAGGGGCATTAGCAGCAACCAAATCCGGCGCACAACCTTCGTTACCTGATAGAGTTGTATTTGATAAGTTTTTGGTAATAGGGAATAGGGAATAGGGAGTGCGAGCAAGATGCTCGCTGCTGACAATTAGCGAGCAAGATGTATGTCCTTACGGACACGCTTCGCTAACGCACTACTAAGAGAAAACAATCCAAAATCTAAAATCTAAAATCCAAAATCGAATGACTTACGATTTAATTTTACGCCGGGGTAGATTAATTACATTTGATACTGAAGATAGTCAACTTGTGGATATTGGGATTAAAGATGGTTTAATTACGGCTATCTCTCCCAATTTACGCGAATCTACGCATCAAGAAATCGATTTAGCATCAAAGTTAGTTTCACCGCCTTTTGTTGAGTCACACATTCATTTAGATTCAGTTTTGACAGCAGGAGAACCCCGTTGGAATCAAAGTGGGACACTGTTTGAAGGAATTCAAATTTGGAGCGATCGCAAACGTGAAATTACTATCGAAGATGTAAAAAAACGCGCTCTCACTATGTTGAAAGAGCAAGCAGCACAGGGTATATTATTTGTCAGAACCCATGCAGATGTCAGTGAACCGCAGTTAATTGCACTCCAAGCATTATTAGAATTGCGCGATGAAGTTAAAGATTGGATAACCTTACAAGTAGTTGCATTTCCTCAAGATGGGATTTACTCAAATTCCCAAAACGAAATGTTGCTGGAAAAAGCTTTAGAAATGGGAGCGGATGCGGTGGGAGGAATTCCCCATTATGAATTGACACGAGATTTGGGAGTGCTGTCAGTAAAACGAGTATTTGAATTAGCAGCAAAATATAATCGTCTAATTGATATCCATTGTGACGAAATTGATGATGAACAATCGCGGTTTTTAGAAGTTGTCGCAGCCGAAGCTATTCGGACAAAAATCGGTAATCGAGTTACAGCCAGTCATACTACCGCTTTCGGTTCCTATAATAATGCTTATGCTTATAAATTAATGGGTTTCCTACAACGCGCTCAAATTAATTTTATTGCCAATCCACTGATTAATATTACCTTACAAGGACGTACAGATAGTTATCCCAAACGTCGAGGAGTCACTCGTGTTAAAGAACTATGGCAAAATGGTTTGAACGTCAGTTTCGGTCACGATTGCGTCCAAGATCCGTGGTATAGTTTAGGCACAGGAAGTATGTTAGATGTTGCTCATATGGGAGTACATATTTGTCATATGACTGGAAGACAAGAAGTCAACGCTTGTTATCAAATGGTTACAAATAATGGAGCTAAAACATTACATATAGAAGATAAATATGGAGTCGAAATCGGCAAATCTGCATCTTTGATTGTGTTAGATGAACGGGATTACTACGACGCTATTCGTATTCGCAATCAACCCCGCTACGTGATTTCTCAAGGGAAAATTATTGCTTCTACAATACCAGCAACGACCAATTTTTCATTAACAGGGAATTGGATTTAATTTTTGATTGTTAATTTTTAATTTTTGATTTTATTTTTATGTCAAAACAACTCGTATTAATGGATCATGATGGTGGTGTGGACGATTATTTGGCAACTATGTTGTTAATGACTATGGATAATGTCCAACCGCTTGGTGTTGTGGTGACAGCGGCTGATTGTTATGCACAACCTGCGGTTAATGCTACTCGGAAAATTCTCGATTTAATGGGATTTTCTAATATTCCAGTCGCAGAAAGTAAAGTGCGGGGAATTAATTCATTTCCCAATCTTTACCGTCGTGATTCCTTTGTCGTTGACCATTTTCCTATACTTAATCAACAGGAAATTATCAGCACACCTTTAATTACAGAACCCGGTGAAGATTTTACCGTTAAAGTACTGCAACAAGCACCCAAACCAGTTACAATCATGGCAACTGGACCATTAACAAATATTGCAACAGCCTTACAAAAAGCACCAGAAATCGAAACAAAAATTCAACGAATTGTGTGGATGGGAGGTGCATTAAATGTACCCGGTAACGTTGAAAAAAATTGGGAACCGGGACAAGATGGAACTGCCGAATGGAATGCTTATTGGGACGCAATTTCGGTAGCACAAATATGGGATACTCAAATTGAAATCATTATGTGTCCTTTAGATATTACTAATAATGTCCCAGTGACATCAGAAATTGTCCAACAAATGGGTAAACAAAGAAATTATCCCATATCAGATTTAGCAGGACAATGTTATGCCTTAGTAATTCCCCAAGATTATTATTTTTGGGATGTATTAGCAACAGCTTATTTAGCACGTCCAGAATTATTTGAATTAAAAGAAATCGAAACAGAAATTATTACCAATGGCAAAAGTCAAGGAAGAACAAAAATTGCATCACCAGGAAGAAAAGTTTCAGTAATGGACAAAGTAGATCAACAAGCTTTTTATAATTATATTTTGCAACAGTGGAAGAGGTAAAGGAGTTAGGAGTTATGAGTTAGGAGTTAGGAGTGAAAAATGTTATTTAACCAAATCCAAACCCAAAAACAAAGCTGCAACAGTTCCAGCAACAGAAATTTCACCTTTAATTATTTTCGATAAAACTGCATCTATAGGAATTAAAATAACTTCAATTTCTTCAGTAATATCAAACTTAATTTTCCCCGTTTTAACAACATTTTCAGCAACATATAAATGTAATTGATTAGTATCCTTACTCGGCTTATCGTAAAAAGTCGCTATCTTCTTAATTTGTGACGCAACATAACCAGTTTCTTCTTCAAGCTCCCTGACTGCTGCAACCTCACCACTTTCCGTTTCTGGATTAAAACCACCAGCAGGAAGTTCAATAAAAAAATCACCGATTGCGTGCCTATACTGCTTAACAAAAACAACTTCTTGATTGCTAGTAATTGGTAAAATTATTGCGACATCCGGTTTAAGATAAACAAAATAATCATCAATTACTTGTCCATTCGGTAACTCAACTTCATCCCGTCTTACCTTACACCAAGGATGATTTAAAGCCATCTTTGATTGTAAAATCTTCCATTTATTTAAATTAGCCATTTTTAGGTTAAATGTGAATAAAATTAAATATAAATTTCAAAAAAAATCATTCTTCCCTCAGCGAAACTTTGCGCTTAACCTCCGCGTACCTTTGCGTTTCAAAAAATCTTATTTACTACACAAAACTGACTCATAATAAACTAAATCACCAAGTATTTTATCCAATCCCCAATCATGCAAATCGACATAGAACTATTCACCGTCAATAAACGCTTTCCCTTAACAATTAGTCGCGGTACCACAGCCAAAACAACAAATGTATGGGTAAAAATATCCGAAGATGGTATCGAAGGTTGGGGAGAAGCATCACCTTTTAACGTTGGTAATTATCCGCAATCTACTGACATTATTCAACAATCCATATTACAAATTGCCCCCAGTTTACTAGAATTACATCCATCCCAACGTCAGCAAATTGAACTCATGTTAAATAAAGCACAAATTCCCTCCGCTGCCAAGGCGGCTCTTGACACCGCTCTACACGATTGGATGGGAAAACGTGCCAAATTACCTTTGTGGCAAATCTGGGGACTTGATAGAAGTAATATTAAGCCGGTTTCGGTAACTATCGGGATTAATTCTCCTCAAGGTGCAAAAGCTAGAGTCAGGGATTGGCTGCAATTTATGGATGTCAAAATGCTCAAAGTCAAATTAGGAAACCCTGACGGTATTGACGCAGATAGAAAAATGCTTGATGCTGTAAGAGAAGAAGCACCAACACCCGACTTATACGTAGATGCAAATGGTGGTTGGAGTTTGGAAGATGCAAAAAAGATGTGTTTTATACTTGCTGATATCGGTGTAAAGTATGTAGAGCAGCCTTTACCACGAGGACAAGAACAAAGTTTGATTGAATTAAAAAAGTCGTCTCCCTTACCCATTTTTGTTGATGAAAGCTGCTTTACTAGTACCGATATTCCTTATTTATCAGAATGCGCTGATGGTGTTAATATCAAGTTGATGAAATCCGGGGGGTTAACCGAAGCAATGCGGATGATACATACAGCCCGTGCTTGCGGCTTACAGGTAATGTTTGGTTGCTATTCCGATAGCGCCATCGCAAATACCGCCCTTGCACAACTTGCACCATTAGCGGATTATTTAGACTTGGATAGTCACCTAAATTTAATTGATGATCCTTTTACAGGTGCATTAATTGAAGAGGGTAAAATTTTACCAAATAACTTACCAGGGTTGGGAGTACAACTGAGTGCGTTTACCGCTTAATCAAAAAATTGCCGTTCTGCTACATGAGGGAATTCGCGGAACTCATGGAAAAACCGGGTTATCTTTATTACGCTACAGCGATGCGCCGATAGTTGTTGCCGTTGACCGCGATTGTCCTGGACAGTCTTTACCAGAGTTAACGGGGATTCAGCGCGATGTGCCAATTGTTGCCTCCGTTAAAGATGCCATAGCCTTTAATCCCCAAGTCTTGGTAATCGGTATTGCTCCTAAAGGTGGTAGTTTACCGGATGATTATTGGCATGAGATTAAAGATGCTTTGGTAGGAGGAATGTCAATCGTCAACGGTTTACATACTCCCTTGGCTACTAGTCCAGAATTAAGAACTTTGCTCAAACCCGGTCAATCAATTTGGGATGTTCGTAAAGAGCCATCTAATATCAGTGTTTGTACTCTTGCGGCAAAAAATCTTCCCTGTAGACGGGTATTGACAGTAGGTACCGATATGGCAGTTGGGAAAATGTCTACAAGTTTAGAGTTACATCGTGCATCGCGGTTACGGGGTATAAGTACCAAGTTTATCGCCACAGGACAAACAGGTTTAATGTTGGAAGGAGATGGTGTCCCTTTAGATGCCGTGCGCGTTGATTTTGCTGCGGGTGCAGTGGAACAAGTGGTAGTACGTTACGGTAAAAACTATGATATTTTACACATTGAAGGACAAGGTTCCTTATTGCATCCGGGTTCTACAGCAACATTACCTTTAATACGCGGTTCCCAACCAACTCAGATGATTTTAGTCCATCGTCTCGGACAAAATGAAGTGGTAGAAGGAGTCAAAATTCCCCCTTTATCTGATGTAGTTAAATTATATGAAATCGTTGCCAGTGGTGCAGGTGCTTTTGCAACAGTACCTGTAGTTGGGATTGCTTTGAACACCAAGAATTTTGATGAATCAATGGCAAAAACTGCGATGGCGCAAGTAGAAGCCGAAACCGGATTACCCTGTACCGACGTAATTAGGTTTGGTGGAGATAAGTTATTGAATGCGGTGATGAAAAGTTAACTGTCAACTGTCCACTGTCAACTGTCCACTGTAATTAAGGCAATTAAGTTATATCAAAATATAGATGATTATTCTGGTATTTTTACATCAATTATTGTAGTTACTATTGCTTTGAATATCAGTAAAATAGACGATAAAAATGCGATTCCTTGAGTTGAATAAATCTGATGGACAAACTTTTATACATATTGTATACATAATTTATTCATAGTAATTGTTTGGTAATATCTAATCAAAAAAAACTAAAAATGTATTAAGATGCAAGTGACAGCTTATAGGATTGATATTTGGGGGTTATTATCCAGTGTAGGGACAAGCCCTTCTCCCTTCTGAGATAAAACACGATAGAATAAATTCAAAAATTCAATATAGTAGGATTAATTGTTATAAATTTAATGATTCTTAATGGTTCCTTAATCACAATCTCCTCTTACGGGTAAGTTTATAATTACTCGGCAAGGTAAAGACAGATTAGTCATGATTGGAACTGAAATTAAAAATGTCTTTTGTCAACATTAAGGGCATTCTCTATTGATGATAGGATAAGCTAATGCTCACAGACACGATTCTCCGTAATCGCTACAAAATTCTTAAAGAACTGGGACGCGGTGGATTTAGTGTCACCTATCTTGCGGTAGATATGGATTTACCAGGAAATCCTCGATGCGTAGTCAAACAACTCAAAACTCGTAATTCCGATAACACAATTTTGCAGATTGCGAAAAAATTGTTTGAACGAGAAGCACAGGTACTCTACCGTTTAGGTAAGGGACACAAACAAATTCCCGAAATGTTCGCGCATTTTGAAGAAAATGACGAATTTTATCTGGTTCAAGAATTCGTAGATGGACACGATTTAACCAAGGAAGTTAAACCACGTCATCGATTGAGTGAAGAAAAGGTTGTTCAGCTTTTAGAAGAAATCCTGGAAGTTTTAGCTTTTGTTCACGAAAATAATGTAATTCATCGCGATATTAAATTGCGAAATATTATGCGTCGTCATGAAGACGATAAAATCGTACTCATTGATTTTGGTGCAGTCAAAGAAATCAAAGGTTTGAGCAAAAACGAACAAGGGGATGTCAATTCGACTTTGATTATCGGTACCCCCGGTTATATGCCAGATGAACAAGCAAATGGTAAACCTAGATTGTGTAGCGATGTTTATGCCGTGGGAATGCTGGGTATTCAAGCTTTAACTGGAATGTCTCCTCGTGAATTACCATTTAACCCTGATAACGGTGAATTGATTTGGCTCGATTCGGCAAAAATCAGTGACAGATTAGCTGAAATTTTAACGGGAATGGTACGTCATCACTTTAGTCAGCGTTATCAAACCGCAGCAGAAGCGTTAATTGCACTCAAATCGCCGATACTAATATCACCATTAACTTCCTCGGCTTACAAAGCGCCACCTGTGACTTTACCATCAACTATTCGCAAGTCTCATCCTCCGATTTTGCAAAGTTTGGGATTGCTTAGTTTAATGGGAGTTGGATTTGGTTTAGGAGTTTTTGGATGGAACTTTTTTCAACCGAATTCTGATGGCAATCAACCCGCTTTCAGTGAGGTTCAAGATACTATTATTAAAAAAATAAATCCTTCTGTTACTACACCTCAGACTACCAATAATCAAAATAACAATCAAAATAACAATCAAAATCCACCGATAATATATTTACCTGCTAATACACCTAAAACAGACAGTAATAGAACTTTTTTACCTTTTATACCGTTTTTTAAAGATAGTAAAAATCAAATTGCTCCTGAACCTTCTCAATCAAAACAGAGGGATAATCAAGTTCAACCCAGATTAGAATCTCTACCCCAACCTGTTGAACCCAGAATTTCCGCTCCCAAAAATTCGACATTTGAAAAAGACGAAAAAGACAATACAAATTTTAGTCCTGAGTTACTAACTCCTAAACCTCAAAATACTCCAGATTCCCTACCAACTAATTCTATAACTCCTTCTCCAAACCCAAAAATAGAAGATTCTTCCACATCTTTACCTTCTACACCCCAAACAGAAAAAAAACCAGACCAAAATCAAAATCAAAATCGTTCCACAAATTCACCTAACAAAACAGAATTAGAAGATATACTTTGCACGGTCATAGACTGAGTTTTGTTCTAGGAAAAGTAAGCCTGATAA
>JACYMD010000107.1 GCA_015272215.1 Rivularia sp. T60_A2020_040
GATTTCTGAACTCAGCCTTCCTGAGTCATTTTGTAGTGTTTAGTCTAAACTCCAGTAAGACGGTTGAGTTCAGAAGTCGGGTTTTGATTGCGGTTGTCCTGTTTTAGCAATATTTTAGGCAAATGAAAAAAAGCAATCGGTAATTGAAAACTACTTACCGATCGCTAATAATAAATAATTTGGAATTTGAAACAAGGTAGATATTAGATATCCAAATCTATGAGATCGAGCTTGGAACTGTGAGTTTCGATAAATTCGCGACGAGGTGCAACACGATCGCCCATTAAAATTGTGAAAATTCGGTCGGCTTCGGCTGCATCTTCAATTTCTACTCTTTTTAAAGTTCGAGTTTCAGGATTCATAGTGGTATCCCAAAGTTGAGTTGCCATCATTTCACCCAAACCCTTAAATCGTTGAATCGTATAGTTAGCGTTTTGGGGAAACTCATTAGTAACTAAATTTTGCAATTCGCGCTCGCTATAGCAATAGTAGTGATTGCGTCCCCGTTCTACTTTGTATAATGGCGGACAAGCGATATAGATGAAACCTTCTTGAACTAAAGCTTTTTGATATCTGTAGAAGAAAGTTAGTAACAAAGTCCGGATGTGCGCTCCATCTACGTCAGCATCAGTCATGATAATGATGCGGTGATATCGCAGTTGCGTTGAATCAAATTCTTCACCTTTAACACCCAAGCCTAATGCGGTGATTAGAGATTGGATTTCATTATTTTTGTAGATTTTGCTGTCATCGGTTTTCTCAATGTTAAGAATTTTACCGCGCAAAGGTAGAATTGCTTGGAAACGTCTGTCGCGTCCTTGTTTGGCACTGTTATGTACAAATACGCCGCTTGCTAAAGCAAAGTTGTGGGTATGAGGAACTTCGATATCGTAAACGTCTATACGTTCTTCTAAACGCTCAATCTTGACTATACGATGGTTGTAGTTAGCAACGGCTTCACAAGCTTTGTTAGTATCGCTTTCAAAGTAGCGTTGGCAGAATTTGTCAAAGCGCAACAAAGACGTATCTTTTGTTTTCAAGCGAAATTCTTGATAAGCATTTAAGTCAAGAGTACCTTGTTCAACTTCGATTTGCTTGAGAGCCGCAATCGTTTTACGATAGTAGGTGTGGTTGAGTGCTGCTAGACGCTGAGTGCGAAATTCAGGTGTCCATTGTTCTTGAGTTTTTTGTCGTCGCCATTCTAACAATGTTTGATTATCCCATTGTTCTTTGGCAATTTGCGAGCTTCTAAGACGCGCTTGAGGATTATTAGCAAAATAACTGGTAACTCTTTGGGATTGAGTTAAACAATTTGCTTCATCACTCCAATATTCTTGCTGCGCTTTATTAAGTTGTTCGCGATTGGAAATGCGGTAATTTTCATTACTCTCGTAAAAATTATGCCACTTATTTACCATATAAGCTTTATAATTCTCTGAATTCCATTGCGCCTTCGCTTGTTGTGAAAGAATTTGCCGAGTTTGAGGTTGCTGCATCCGTTGACTCATCTTGGCACGAAATTCTTTACTTTGACGAATTGCGCGGCATTTATCAATCGTATCTTGACGATGTAATGTTTTTTCGATGTGAGAACGGTGTAACGCTAAATGTTCTTGAGCGCTCAAGCGCTGAATGTTTGTAGGATTATTATTTAACTTGTTGAAATCGATATGGTGACAATGTTCGCCATGTGCAAATTGATAAACATCATTCCAACGATTATGCCAATCGGCTAAAACATGAGTAAATAGCCAAGAATCCGAACGAGGATTCCAAACCATCTCGTAACCATCAATGGTAATTCTTGGTTCGCTTGAATCAGATAATTTACGGTATAGCGGCATTAGAGAATCATCAGGTGTTAATGATGCGGCTTGTTTATAAGTGCGATCGCGCAACATAAAACGATGATCCGGGGTGCAAATAATTGTTTGCCCATTATCTAAAGTTACCTTGATAACTTGAGCATTTGCCTTGGTGATACGAGGATTGATAATACGTTCGATGCCAACAGTGCCATCATTACGAATGGTATAGCAAAAATGCTCTTTACCTATGGTTTGTTCGGCAACAATATCTCTAAAAGAAAGCGAACGTCCGTCAGCTAATGCTACAAGGGTATCACCATCAAAACACCCACCCGCAGAATCCCCTTCCACAAGATAAATTTCTGATTCAGCTGGGTCGCGAGTAGAACAATCTGCTAACTTACCAGGTAATGGTGAAGATTCTAGCACCGATTTGCGCCGTACCAATTCCCGTGCATGACGAGCGGCTTCTGCGGCTTTAAATGCCTGAATTGCTTTCTCTAGAATGGTATCGACAACTTGAGGGTGAAATTCTAAATATTCGTTGAGAGCTTCTCCGACAAAAGAATCAACAATTCCGCGAACTTCGGTGTTACCCAATTTCGTTTTAGTTTGTCCTTCAAATTCCGGTTCGGGTACTTTAACTGAAATAACCGCTGTCAAACCTTCTCTGACGTGTTCTCCACTCAGATTTGATTCATTTTCTTTAATCTTATTACGTTTACGAGCAACGCTATTTAAAGTCCGAGTTAGAACCGCTTTTAAACCTTCAAGGTGTGTACCACCATCAACGGTACGGATATTGTTAGCAAAACCCAGCAAACTATCCGAGTAAGCATCAACACACCACTGCAAAGCAACTTCTACCTGTACATTATTGCGCTCGCCTTGGACATAAATTATTTCTTCATGTAGCGACTGCTTGTCGGCATTCATATAAGCTACATATTCTTTAATTCCGCCCTTATATTCATAAACTTCAATATGGGGTTCACCGTTTTTCAACAATTCTAAACGGTTATCTGTAAACGTAATTCTCACACCCGCATTCAAATAGCCTAACTCTCGCAAACGACTAGCTAGAGTATCGTAATCAAACTCAGTAACAGTAGTAAAAATTTGTGCATCTGGTTTGAAGCTAACACGGGTTCCAGTGCGATTTTCTTTATAGGGAACAGATTTTAATTCCGAAACCGCTGCACCGCGTTCGTAGCGTTGGGTGTGAACTTGATTATTTCGCCAAATAGTCACTTCCAGCCATTCTGAAAGGGCATTTACTACAGAAACACCTACACCGTGCAATCCTCCAGAAACCTTATACCCGCCGCTACCAAATTTACCTCCAGCGTGCAATACAGTCAATACAGTTTCTAACGCCGATTTTCCGGTCTTGGAATGAACATCCGTAGGAATACCGCGACCGTCATCTGTTACAGTACAAGAACCATCGGCGTTGAGTACCACCTCTATATGGGTGCAGTAACCCGCCAAAGCTTCATCAACAGAATTATCTACTACCTCGTAAACTAAGTGGTGCAGTCCTCTCGGACCAGTAGTACCAATGTACATCCCCGGTCGTTTACGAACGGGTTCGAGACCTTCGAGAACTTGAATCTGCTCGGCATTGTAACTGCTCGTCATGAAAATCTCCTGATTCTTGGGGCTTAAAGTCGCCTAAAAAAGCATAAAAGTCAAAAACACTCCCAAATTGTAGCACAAAAGCCTTGCGGGCGACCCTAGAGCTATTAGAAGTGAAATTTATTATAGGGGTTGTACCTGTCCTAAATAACAGTATTGTTAGCAAATGTGACTTTTTTGATTTCCCCCTCAGTAGGTTATATGACTGTAAATAAAGGTTTTGATTGTGGAAAAATGCGATTACGAGAAACTAAAAGTTAAAGGTTAAAAATTATTTCTTTTTAGTTTTGACCAAACAATTTTAGGTTGACTCATATTAATTTACGGTAAAATCAGTCATTCGTTTGAGAAAGTTTAAAATCCAGTGTTAGGAGTAGACTCATAATAAATTACATATCAATCGATGACAAAGTTAATTGTAATTTGCGGTGCAACAGCAACAGGTAAGTCTGGGTTAGCTTTAGCTTTAGCTCAGCGCTGTGGTTCGATAATTATTAGTGCTGATTCTCGACAAGTTTACCGAGAATTCAACATCGGTACGGCTAAACCAACAATTACTGAACTAAACTTAGTACCCCATTATTTAGTTGATATATGCAACCCAACTGACACAATGACGGTTGCTGACTATCAACAACAAGCACAGAAGATTTTGGATTTTGGATTTTGGATTTTGGATTCTCCGTCTATCTCCCCATCCCCTTGTCCCCCCATCTTCCTAGTTGGTGGTACTGGATTGTATATTAAATCAATTGTGCGTGGAATGAAAATTCCTCAAGTTGCACCTCAGATGGAATTGCGATCGCAATTTCTTAGCATCGATCAAGTTCAACTCTACGCTATGTTACAGCAAGTTGACTCTGTTGCTGCACAAAAAATTCATCCCCACGATGCGGTACGGACTTTAAGGGCATTAGAAGTATTTTATATTACTGGTAAGCCAATTTCTGATTTACAAGGAGAAAATCCACCGGATTATCCAATTCTACAAATTGGTTTGGATTGTGATGTCGAGCATCTAACAAATCGGATTGCACGGCGAACAGAGAGTATGGTAAAAGATGGTTTGATTGAAGAAGTAGAATATCTTTGTCAAAAGTATGGGGTGGATTTACCTCTACTCAATACTTTGGGATATCAAGAAATTAAACAATATTTAAATGGAGAGATTTCTTTGGATGAAGCGAAGGAATTAATTGTTTTACATACACGTCAATTTGCTAAGCGTCAGCGTACTTGGTTTAGGAAAGATTCTTCGATTGAATGGTTTGATACTGAGTCTCCAGATTTATTAGAACAAGTTTGGTTGAGAATCCAAGAGTTTATCAGAGAGAAAAATTCCGATAATTTGACTTAGATAAAAATCGAGAATAAAACAAAATTAAAACCTGTTTCTATACAATGAATAATACAATTCAGAATTTATTATTATTAATTTCTGTTAGCTTGAATATTTTCTTTTTGTTATTTGCTATTTTGTCTATTCTCCGCAAAGGAGGAATATTTTATATAAAAAGCAAAATTTCCAATCTGAGAAGTAAATCAGAAAATAAAGTTTGGAATATAAATGCTTATTATAAACATAAAAAGAGTCAATTTGAAATACTGCCTAAATCGAATGATTCTATTGTATTTTTAGGAGATAGTTTAACTGATGAAGGTGAATGGTTCGAGTTATTAGGAAATCCTCAGATCAAAAATCGCGGAATTTCTGGTGATACTACTGGTCGAATATTGAATCGTCTAGATACTATTATTAATATAAAACCAAAACAAATTTTCTTGATGGTAGGTATTAATGATTTTGCGAATGAGAATAAATCGATTATCGAATTATTAAGCGGATATCAAGAAATTTTGAGCGAGTTACAAACTCATACTCCAGATACACAAGTATTTATTCAAAGTGTTTTACCAGTAAATAATGATATAACCTTGTTTTGGCAAAATAACGAGATTATAGTTAAATTTAATTTGAAATTACAACAATTAGCAAAAGAATTTAGTTACCAATATATAGATATATATTCGCATTTAGTAGATGCCAATAATCAACTAGATGCTCAATATACTATAGATGGAGTACATTTAAATGGCAAAGCTTATTTAATTTGGAAGGAAGTTATATCTAAATATGTTGCGAAAAATTAATCTAAATCATCTGGATTGATACCCATTTTGCGTAATTTTTCAGCCAAAAGTTCTGCACGAGAAAGTGCTTGTTGTTTTTGCTGTTCTGCGGTTTTTAAAAACTGTTCGGCATTTTGAGCGCGTTGTTCGGCATTTTGAGCGCGTTCATCACCAGTGGGTAAAACATTACCATCTTTGTAACACCAACGCAACCAAGTATCTTGTCTGGCTTCAAATTCTCCTTCCCACAAAGTTAAACCCAATCCGACTTGCTCTAACCATGTTTGGTTCGTTTCTTGATAGCGTCTTCCCACAAGTTGATATATGTGAAGCTGTTTTTCTCCTAACTGCCGATTTGGGTCATATACTATGTAATAGCTGACTCGCATATGTTCATAAGTTTTTAGTTTATCACCTAGTTCATCACCAATTTTATTCGAGACAATTTCAATTACAATTTCTGGGGGTTTACCAAATTCCCAAACCATATAACAACGATTTTGTTTCTCCCACCACTTTTCTGGTACTTGAACATCAAAGCTGAGAAAGACATCGGGTACTATTGGAGGTTGTTTGTAAATATGGTAGATACCGACATTGGATTCTGCGATAAAAATTTGGTTTTGTAAAGAACTGTAAAGAGAACTGACTAAAAGTCGTTGTTGTTTAGCAGATGCAAAGTTATCCACAGGGGTATCGTCTTCAGTAATTAATTTGTTAGCATCTGGGATGTAGAAGTTATCGTCAGATACTAAGATTTGTTCAACCATAAAATTATCCATCGATTTCGCGTCTTTTTTCTAGTTTAATCAATTTTTCATCAGCTAGTTGATATATTGTTTTGCTAAGTTCGTTTAAAAAAGCGAGTGCTTGGTTTAAATCATTTGTTGGTTGATGATATTGAAGTAAAGCGAGTTGTATTTGAGATTGATAAATAGGATATTTTTCAGCAAATTTATCCGCCATTTCTTCCATACTTCTTGTATAGTATGCTTGATCAACCATGATAATACCCAAACTTAAACGTAATGCATTTTTTGCAATCCATCGTACATGATCTTTGATATATTCTGGATGATTTTGGTCTTCTTCATCTGGTTCGGGAAGATAATTTATTACTTCATCAAGTGTATTACGGTATTGATTATTTAAAATTTTAGCAAGTTCTAAACTAGGTACAAATGATTTAAATGAATTTGTGATATCTTCACCGCAAATTAATACACTGTCGGTTGTTAAAATAAATTTTAATTTATCTATATCTGGTTCATCTAATTCTTTTACATCTATTAATCCGATATCAAGTCTCTCAAGTGCGGAATATTTTGGTTCAATTTCGGATTTAACTTTGTTTATCCATGCTTCATCTTCATCGCTAACTTTACGTTTGAGGATAATTTGTATATCCATATCGGAAACACCAGGTTTATCGTTTCCTCTTCCGACACTTCCTAATAAGTAATAAGCAATTAAATCTGTAGCAAAGTATGTTTTTACTCTAGTTTTTAATTGATTTAATAGTATTTGATATTCTGGTTTTACTTTTGATAAAGAAGATATGTTTTGAATTAGGCTCATGTTCTAAAAAATCGTTTATTTAACTTACTTTCATCGTAACATCAACTCCATCACTAACTAACCTTCCATCCTCCATATAAATGATTCTGTCACCGATATCTAAAATCCGATTATCGTGAGTAACTAACAAAATTGTACAGCCTTGTTCTTTTGCTAACTTATACATTATTCCCACTACATCCCGTCCCGATTTCTTATCAAGTGCAGCGGTTGGTTCATCAGCCAAAACTATTTTTGGATGACTTGCTAAAGCACGAGCGATAAGCCTTCGGCATGGCTTCGCGTATCGCAACTCTTTGTTTTTGTCCTCCCGATAGTTTTTCAGGGTAATAATCAACTCGATTTCCTAATCCAACTTGTTCTAAAATTGCCATAGCTTTAGCACCAATATCTTGCTCTAAATATTTATCATGTAATTCTAAAGACATTTGCACATTTTGTTTTGCTGTTAAGAAACTCATCAAATTATGTGCTTGAAAAATATAGCCGATATTCTGCCTAATTTTAGTTAACTGCTGCTTAGTGGCTCCACAAATTTCTTGTTCTAAAATCTTTAAACTACCTTCTTGAGCAGAACGTAAACCACCCATTAAAGTGAGTAAAGTCGTTTTTCCTGAGCCAGATGGACCAGTTAAAATAACTATTTCACCCTTATTAATAGTTAAATTGATATCGAATAATATCTGTTTACGAATATTTTTATCTCCAAAGTAATGATTGAGATTTTCGATAGAAATAACGAGTTGTGATGACATAGTTTTTTTTAATTGTATATGGTTTGTAAATACGCTAACCCTTGGGTCTCTAAATTAGAAATTTAACGTTCCTTAGACCGAACTAATCCACAACTATTAGAAGTAAGATTTTGATAAAACTAGTTATCTCTCTTCATCTTCTTTCTCTGCGTCCTCTGCGTCTCTGCGGTTTTTTTTAATCAATAATCTTCATTTCAACAGCTTTTTTAAAAAACATTTCTACAACAACATAGAAAATTTTATTTCTCAAATTTAAAAAACATCAGCAGGGTCAGCACTTTAAAGTTTTCGCATTGCAACCAAACCCGAAAAACTACACATAATAATAGTTAAATTCAAGACGAATATAGCCAGGTCAATCTTCATTGCTATAGGTAATAAAGTCGCTGCAAAAGTAATTTGATATAAACCCATCGATAACAACATACCTGGGAAAAATCCTAATACCGAGAGAATCAAAGCTTCTTGCATTAACATCATCATCAAATAGCCGTCGCTATATCCCATTGCTTTAATTAGGGTTTGAACAGTCAAAACACCAAAACCATCAATACTGGTAAAATCGACA
>JACYMD010000108.1 GCA_015272215.1 Rivularia sp. T60_A2020_040
AGTCGATCTGTTTTGTTTGCGATAATTAATTATATCCTTAACTGAACTGTATTGAGCTATATAAGCCCTGACTCTTCCCTTTTCCCTCTTCCCTGCCCCCAACGAAATGTTTAATTTATTTTGCACAAGTACTTATCAAAATGCTGTAAGTTATCCTATTCGCTCAAAACCGTTTGTTAAAAGCATCTCAAAATTAAATGTATTGTTGACAAAAAAAAATACTTGATCTATAGAGATAAAAGCTGTAAAGTATCTTCAACTTGTATCAGTGTTCCCCCCTAAGTATTTATTTTACAGTCGTAGATTATACCTGTTTATGCCATAAGGTAATGAGCCAAAAAGTATTGGATTTTGAGCAAAATATCGACTCTAAACCTAGTTCTAAGATTTATCCCCTGCTTTGTTCTGCATCCTGTTCAATTTTCTGGATGATGGTATTTAGCGGTTCGACAATTGCCCAAATCAGTTCTTCATCGACAAGTGAGGCGACTGGGGGAGCAACACTCATAAATCAACTAGAAAGTAGAATAGAGCCTCTGAAGCAAGATGATATTCAGGATTTAGACAATGTTTCTGTGAGAGAAAAATCACTTTCAACTAGAATAAGTGAATTCAAAAATCAGAGTTCTAACCGTTCATTGCCAAGTGACAGTTTTTTTGGCGACTTCACAGCAGTTACAGCAGGAGAAATAATTCAGCTTGGGTTTGAATTACCAAGACAAGTTGAGGTTTCTCAAAGCTGTAATTTGAATAGCAACTGTACACAAATAAAGCAAATTAGCCAAGTTCCAGGAACAACTTTCAATCAACTACTCAATCTGCAATTACCGCAACAAGAGTTAGAAGAAAAAGACACTCTAGTACCGTTAAGCATTCAAGAATCAATCGAGGAAAAACAAGCGGAGTCAGAGGTTGAAGGCAAAGGTAAACCTTTAAGAAAACCATCTGCGATCCTCCAAGGAGTTTATGTTAATCAAGGTGGTGATAGTTCAGCACGAGCAAGAGTCACGGGAATTTATCCGTTAACTCCTCAAAGTTTAGTTGGTGGTACTTTAGATTTAACCAGTGAAGATAATAGCTTTGATGACTCCCGTGGTGGAGGCTTAAATATCAACGAACTTTATTTCGCAACTTCTTTAAAAGGATTACCCAACTTACGCTTTATTATCGGTCAAATGGATTTAACTTCTTATTTTGACCGCAATAGCTTTGCTAAAGATGGAGCAAGTCACTTTTTTAATCCAGTTTTCCAAACAAATCCAGCATTATCTTCTACGGGTATTGGCTCACGAACAGGTTTATTGGTTAACTGGAATGCGACTGATAACATCGCTGCGAAAGCGGCAATTTTTTCTTCTTCAGACGGATTTGATAATTTTAGTTTGGATGGATTTGCAGGTGAGGTTGGTATCCGTTACGGTAATGCGATTATTCGCGGCACTTATTCCACAGCCAAAGATGCAGGTAATCGTGATTCATTTGCGGAAAGCTTTGGAATTGCCAGAGGTAATAATCAATTTGGACCTTTAGAAGACGATCGCGAATCAGCCTATGGAATCAATGCGGAAGTTTTTATTCCCAAGTATAAATTAGGTTTATTTGGACGTTACGGTCGTTATGAGAATCGGGATTTGGGGGAAGGTGCGGATACTTATTCTTTGGGATTGAGTTTCTTGGATTTGTTCACACCCGATGATCGACTTGGTTTAGCCTACGGAAGCGCTCTTTCTAACGATGCTCTGCGTCAAGGGAAACAGCCAGATGTAGTAGAACTTTTTTACGATTTAAAATTACTTCCCAATCTCCGTTTTGGCTTGTCTTTCCAAGGAAGGGACAATTTTGATGAGTCGGTTTTGGGTGTAAGACTAAAATCTGAGTTTGATATTACTCCAAAAAGGAGAAAACCTCGATGAGTAAGCAATTAGAAATTCCAAATAATCAAAATAAAAGTAAAACATTCAAACTGTTTTTGTTGGTTCCTGTTTACTTGTTACTGACAACTTTTTTGACAGTTGCACCCGTTCAAGCTCAAAAATCATCGAATTTAGTCCAGCGAGGGAATACACTTTTAAAAAAAGGATGGGTAAACGATGCAATTCAAGTGTTTCGTCAAGCCATCAAAACTAATCCACAATCATTACAGGCAAATTTAGGATTAGCGATAGCTTATAATCGTGCGGGAAATATTGATGCTGCTTGGAATTCCTATCAGCGTGTATTAGAAATTGACCCCTTGAATCAATCTGCTCTCAAAACTGTGGGTTTACTAGGAACCTATCGTCCGCAGTGGCAAGGAAAGGGTATAGAGTCTCTGACTACTTTATTAAATAGCACTCCTAATGATTTAGAAGCCCGCAAACACCGAGCTTTACTCTACTACTACCAAGGCAGAATTAACGATTCAGTCGCAGATTACCAAGTTCTACTTGCCAACAATCCTACACCAGAGATTCTGCTCAATGCTGCGGAAACTTTTACTTACGCGAGCAATTATCAACAAGCTCTAGAATTGTTTAACCGCTATAGTTCCACGGGAAAAAGTATTACTGGAAATGCGGCAATCGCTTACGGCAGAACTTTACAAAAAACTGGCAATTCCACGAAAGCAATACAAGTTTTAAAAGCTCAATTAAGTCGTTCTGATAGTTTGGATTTGTTGGCAATTACAACTCGTGCAGAACTATCTCAAGCTTATGTTGTCAACAAACAACCGGCTGAAGCTTTGGCTGTATTAGAACCTTTGCGCGATAAACCGGATACTAGGTTACTTTTAGCTCGGGCTTTAAACGAAATTCGTAAGATTAAAAATGATTCGGCTGCTTCTGAAGAAGTTGCTAGTTTATACCGACAAGTACTTGCTGATAATCCTAATCCTTCTACTTCCTTACTGCTGGAAGTTGCCGATGTTTTTTCTGGCTTACCGCAACAGGAAGCAACAGCGTTACAACTTTATCAACAAGTTGCTGTCAAATTACCGAACGATCAAAGTTTGGTTTTACGTCAGTTGGCTTTAGAAAATAAGCTAGATTTGATTAGTCAAAAGGATTTGAGAGAAAGGTTAATTTCTATACTAGAAAATCTGCCGCAAGATTCCGGAGAATTACAAAAATTAGCGAATGCATTAGTCCAAATTAATACTCGCGATTCAGCATTAATTCCCAGTTATCAAAATGTTTTGCTTCGTGGTGTTGAGGCTCCTTTTCTCAATTTCCGCCTTGCTCAAATGTATTTGCAGCAGGAAGATACAACCTCAGCCAGAAAGGCTTTAGCAGCTTATCAAGCGACTCCCGAAGGTGCCAATAATTTAGCTACTCAATTGTTAACGGCAGAAATTGAGTTACAAGCAGGAGATTTAGAAGCAAGTGCTGCAATTTATCAAAATGTCTTAGATAGAAATCCAGACGATGCAGAAATTTATAACGGTGCTTTAAGAGCATTAGCGGGGATACATTCCCAACAAAAGCGTTTTGAGCAAGCTTTAGCGGCTTACAGTCAACTGCGGATTCGTCAACCGCAAAATTTAATCTATCAATTAGGACAAGTTAGTGTTGCTTATCAAGCCAACCGAATCAGTCAAGAGCAAGCTACTACAGTAGTTAATAAATGGTTGGCAACCCAAAAAGCAACTTCAACCCCTCCGGAATTATCTAGTTTAGTAGGGCAACTTCCTGCTGCCTCCGAATGGGAGCCTCTATATAAGTATCTTTTGGAATTGGAACCCAATAACTTACAAATCCAAAAGCGTTTGTTACAAGTTATTGCTCAGCGCGACCCTGCACAAGCAAGAACATTAGTCAAGCAATTCGCTAAGAATACAAGAGTTCAAGGAGAATTATCGAAAGCGATTGGAGATTTGGATTTAGCCGGAATTGCCTATGAGAAAATTTTGGCAACCCAAGCAAATGACATTGATGCTTTAACAGCATTAGGGGGAATACGTTTTGAACAACGTCGATATGAGACAGCGCAGAAAATTTATTCCCAAATATTGATCCAAAACCCTGATGATGAAATTGCCAAAATGGCGATCGCTGATTTGTATGGGATTTTAGATCAACCAATGGCTGCTTTAGCACAAATGCAGCAGTTACAAAATCAACAAAATCGAGAGGGTGTAATAGATCAAGAATTATCTCGCAAAATGCAACAAATCCAGGAAGATTTTCTGCTCAGACGTGGTTTTCAACCTTTTTGGGAAGATGCTAATCGACGGATCGGGAATGACTCGTTTTCTGCTGAAAGATTATTAAAAAAACCGCAGAGACGCAGAGAACACGGAGGAAAGAGATAAAGAGATTACATGGAGATGAACCGTAAGAATCTGATATACGGACAAAATTAATTGATTCAGAAAGAATAATCAGCAATTGGAATATAAGTTTTTGTACTCATCTAGTAAACCCATAATTATAGGATTAACTCATGAAACGATTAGTTTATTTTTCTCAAGCCAGTACGAAAGTATTTATTATTTTTTGTTGGTTTTTACTATCTCCCTATTCTTTATTAACTGCTCAAGCTGTAGCACAAGAATCGGAAATCCTCTTGGAGCAAGCAAACACCACGGATTCAGCAGATGATATAGACTCAACTTCCAAAACTGGTACTGTAGGGAGTAAGATTACTCATAGTTTAGATTTTGACCGTGCTTCCATTGCCGGTAAGCGGATGCGCTTACGAGGAATTTATGCTGAAGGTAGTTTAGGTTTTACCCGCCCCCGTAGTTGGGATGTAGAGAATGTCAAAGCTTTAATTCGCTTTCAACATTCAACAGCACTTGATGGGAAACGTTCTAATTTGGCTGTTTTTGTTAACGATACAGCTGTCGGTAGCATACCTCTCAACCGTCAACAGTCCCAAACTGGTCAACTACTGGTTAATATTCCATCAAAGTTACTTAAAGACTATAACGAAGTCAAATTAATTGCTCAGCAAAGAAATTATGAAATATGTGTAGATCCTTACGATCCAAGTTTGTGGACGCAGATTCAACCAGATTCCAAAATAATTTTTGACTATAAACTCAAAAAAGCTTCTGATAACTTCAGTCGTTATCCTTATCCGATTATTGATGAATTGGATTTAAAATCTAATCAAATTAATTACCTGCAACCAACTCAGACTGATGCCAAATGGTTGACTGCTGCATCTCGTTTACAAGCTTCATTGGGCAGAAAAGCAAATTTCCGTTCCGTAGATACAAAACTAGTGACGGATATCGCCAATGTTAAGTCTGGAGAAAAGTTAGTCATTATCGGTACTCCCAGCCAACAACCAGCTTTAGCAGAAATCGATTTACCAGTTACAGTCGAAGGGGAACAAATTCTCGATACAGAGCAAAATCCTGTAGCAGAAGATCGAGGAGTTCTGATTTTGACTGCCACCAACAATGGCGCTCCAGTTTTAATTGCTACTGGCAATGGAGAAAAAGCAGTCGAGAAAGCTGTGCAGTTTTTGTTACAGCCCTCGAAGCGCAAAATGGGTACTGGTCCGGTGGTTTTTGTCGATAAAGTCCCAGAATTACAGACTCCTGGGGAACGTGAATGGTCTCGTTATTTACCCAATCAAAACTCTTTTCCACTCAGCGAAATTGAGACTGTAAACGACGAGAAATTTAAAGATGTCACGGTGCGGGGTTCTGAAGCGTTACCAGTAACAATTGATTTTCGAGCTTTACCTGATGACCGTTTTCTACGGGGAAGTTCGATGAATTTAGTTTACAGCTATGGGCCGCAACTCAATCCGAGAACTTCTACTGTTGAGGTGTTACTTGATGGTAACTTCATTGGTGGTGAGCGTTTGTCAAATGAATCCGGAGAGACTCGCAAAACCCTCAAATTAGATTTACCACCAAAGTTAATCAAACCCAATTCCAAAATTCAAGTTTTCTTTCGCATGAATGCAAGAGAAGATTCTAACCAAGAGTGTCGTTATATTCCTGATCGTCAGCTTATAGGTACGGTACACAACGAAAGTAGCTTTGATTTGAAGCGTGAAACTTTTGCGACATTACCAAACTTAGAACTGTTGCAATTTGGTTTTCCTTTTGCTTCTCCCCAAGATTTATCAAAAACAACGATTGTTGTCCCCCAAAATCCTTCTCAAACAGATGTATTGACATTATTGGAGTTTAGCGAACGTTTAGGTCGGCTATCAGAAGCCTCTTCAGTAGAACTCAATGTTCATACACCTGATAGTTTATCGAAAGCAGATAATGCTAAAAACAACAATCATTTAGTGGCAATTGGTACACAAGAGAATTTCCCTCTACCAGAGGCACTCGAAAAAAGTCAAGGGTTTAATTTGAGCCAGTCATTTACCCGTATATTTGGTGACGAAAAGCAAAAAGAACAGGCAAAAATTCAAGTCCCGAAAAATGACCAAGGGATGATTAAACAAATTATTTCTCCTTGGAATCGCGATCGTGTTGTTTTGGCTTTAACTGCTCAAACGGAATCTGGTTTGAATCGGGTACGACAAGTATTAGATCAAGATTCTTGGTTTTTCCAGTTAAAGGAAGACACTGTATTAATTAGTAGCGATGAAATTAATCCCAATCCTGACGATGAGAATGCTTATGAATTAGACTTTTTCACCAGTAGTTCTAAAAATCGCATAACTAAAGCCAGTTCTCTGAGTCAGATGTCCTTAATGCTGCAACAAAATTGGCTGTTGCTACCTCTGGGAATTGTTGGTATATCACTCTTTCTTTACGGAATTGTTCAACTGTATCTGAAGCGTCTCAATTCTAGCGATACATAGAGACGGTTTGAGTTAATTCAATCTAACCAAATACATGAGACGTAGCAATTCTACGTCTCTACACATGGCTGATACGCAACAGATTTATTGTTTTTTGGATATTTTTCTTCTTAGTATCCCAAATTATCAGCAATATTAAATTTCACATAATCACAAATAAGTCAAAATATTAACTTTAAAATGTCAGATTCATTGCCAACTGAACATAGAAAAAAGCGTAATTTATTTAACCCTGGTGTATGGTTAACTGACCTTACTCCCCGATTTTTTGACCGTTTTCTAGATAAAGTCGGTGTTAAAAGCTTTAAATGGTTGATCGGATTAACATTAATCTTTTCATTGCCTTTGATTGTTACACCATTAGAAGTATGGCAACAAGCAGTTGTCGCAGTATTTCTAATTATTTTCGGTCAACTAGTTGTCAGAGCCGAAAAAGACGAATTATCTCCAGAAATTAGCCATTATTACCATTTATTTATGGTGTGGCTGAGTTTAGTGACTACTACACGTTACCTTTTTTACCGTACTTCTTATACTCTTAACTTTAATTCCTGGGTCAATAGTATTGCCTGCGTTGTTTTATTTCTCGCTGAATTATACGCAATTTTGACCCTTGTACTGGCATATTTTCAAACTTTAAAACTTAAGGAACGTGAGCCAATTAGTTTAGCTCAAATTCCATTCGCGGAATGGTTCAGCGTTGATATTTACATCCCCACCTATAACGAGGATGTTGGGATTGTTCGGAAAACTGCATTAGCAGCCTTGGCTTGCGAATATCCTCGCGGTAAGAAAAAGGTTTATATTCTTGATGATGGTCGTCCTGAAAAGTATCTAGAATACGATTCCCGTCGAAAAGAATTCGCCGCTAGACGGGAAGAATTGAGAAAAATGTGTGTCGAACTTGGTTGTATCCTCTTAACTAGGGATAATAACAACCATGCCAAAGCCGGTAATATTAACCATGCTTTTCAGAAAACAGCGGGTGACTTAGTATTAATTTTAGACTGCGACCACATTCCATCCCGTCAATTTCTGTTGCATACAGTCGGCTTTTTCTATGACTCCAAAGTTTCTTTTGTTCAGACTCCCCATTGGTTTTATAACCCCGATCCCTTCGAGCGTAATTTGCTCACCAGTGGTAAAATTCCTGTCAATAACGAACTGTTTTATAAAGTTATTCAAAAAGGTAATGATTTTTGGAATGCCTCATTTTTCTGTGGTTCTGCGGCGGTAATTCGTAAATCTCATGTTTTAGAAATCGGCGGAATTGCTGTGGAAACGGTGACAGAAGATTGTCATACAGCATTGCGTTTACATTCACGGGGTTATAAGTCTATTTACTACGACAAAATCATGATTGCAGGATTAGCCCCGGAAACTTATCCTGCTTATTTGGGTCAGCAAATGCGTTGGGCTAGAGGAATGGCGCAGATTCTTCGTTTAGAGAATCCCTTATTTAACCCAAAACTCAAGTTAACAATTCCCCAACGGCTTTGTTATTTCAGTGCTACATCTCATTTTTTATACGGTTTTCCGCGAATAATATACGCAATTATACCCACGCTGTTTTTACTGTTTGGTGTTAATCCAGTCCGAGGTTTGGGTTTGGAAACTCTTGCCTATGCTATACCTCATATTATTCTTTCCCTAAGTACTAATTACATTATTCATAAAAATGCTCGTTTTAGCTTCTGGAATGAAGTTTTTGAATTTGTCATGTCTTTTCAGGTGGGATGGGTAACATTAATCGCGTTAATCAATCCCAAGTTCGGTTCTTTTAATGTTACCGACAAAGGTGTAAATGTCACCAAACGCAGTTTCGACTGGAAATCAATGCTCGGTTTGATCATTGTCGCAGTCTTTGTAGTCCTAGCTTTAGTTGCCGTTCCTTATTGGGTATTACTACGTCCAGAAGATTGGGAAGCTGTTTTCGTTAACACCATGTGGTGTGTCTTAAACCTCATTTTAGTCGTAGCTGCTCTACTAGTTGCTTACGAAAAGCCGCAAATCCGCAAGCAACACCGTTTACAAAGATGTCTCCCTGCGATGATTTTCAGTTACAACCAAACCATTATCGGCGAAACAGTAAATATTTCGGAAACTGGGGCTTTAATTGCTTTAGATTCACAGCCAAACTTACCAGATGAAATCGAAATTGAGCTCACCGGAGATTATGGTAAACAAGTATCTTTAACTGCAAGAATTATCAGATTATCTCCCATTAGCAAGACACGAAACCACCTTGCGATTAATTTCGTTAATCTTACCCAACTGCAAAAAGATAACTTATCCTTAGTTTTATATTCTGATGTCAAAGAATGGTATTCTCAAAAGCGTAAATATACAGATCGACCAATCGCTTCTTTGGGATTTATCGCTACTAGTTTAATTCGTTCCCTACAGGATATTCAACCAGTCAAACACAAACAGATACGCAAACAAGTACTGGCTTTTGGTGAACTATATTTAGATGGCGATCGATTTACTGGAACAGTCACCGATTTAGGAGTAACAGGGTTACGTTTGAAACTAGACAGCACAAAAGCCACATATTCTAATAAAGTGCTTGGAGAAAATGATTTGGACAATATGCAAACTATCAAACCACCCGTTGGTTTAGTTTTGAGCAAACAATTAGATAAATCACAACCCAGTCGATTTATCGCCGAGATTGATACTGTAGAAGAAGATAATACTGGTAAAATTACTGTTGAATTAAAATTCCCAGATAAATTTCAAGACCAGCAAGTTTCAAAAATTAAGCAGCTTTTGAAACAACTTTAAACAGTTGACAGTTGACAGTTGATAGTTGATGGTGGATGGTGGTTGGTTGATAACTGATAACTTCTCCCTATCTCCTCAACCTTCCGACTCGTTGTCTGGGCTTGAAACCATAACGGGTTGCTGGTAAAGCGGTACTGTAAAGGTAACAGTGGAACCGAGTCCTTCACCTAAGCTGTAAAAATGCACTTCACCACCCATTGCTTCTACTAACTTTTGAGATATGGTTAATCCTAAGCCGGTACCTCCATATTGACGGGTGCGGGAACCATCGACTTGGGAAAATAATTGAAATAATTTGTCCTGCTGGTCTAAAGAAACACCGATACCTGTATCTACTACCCGTACTTTTACCATGCCAGGAAATTCTTGTTCTTTAAATATGACTTTTTTACGAACTACATCGGCGGTAACGGTTATATGTCCTTCATGGGTAAATTTTATGGCATTACCCACTAGATTTATCATTACTTGTTTGAGACGAAGATAATCGCTGTAAACGATAATTTGATCATTGGTATCGGGTAACTGCATCCCGAAGCTGAGATTTTTTTGCTCCGCTTGTATACGCATGAAGTTTTCTACATCGCTGAATAACTCATCCAGTTTCACTGGACTAAGTTCTAACTCCATTTTACCTGCTTCTATTTTGGCGAAATCGAGAATGTCGTTGATTACATTCAGTAGATGCAAGGATGATTTATGAGCTTCTCCAAGAAAAAGGGATTGTTCTTCTTCATCGTCCGCCATTCCGTCTATAACCAGCTTTAAAAAGCCAATCATCCCATTTAATGGTGTACGGATTTCGTGAGAAACGTTGGCAAGAAACTCGCTTTTGAGCCGGGAAGCTTCTTCTGCTTGTTGACGGGCTAATTCTAATTCTTTGTACAAAGTTGCGTGGGCGATGGCGGTACCAATTTGATCTGCTGCTTCTTTGGTTAATTCAAGCTCTTTTGCTGACAAATATGAACACCCAGCATCTAAACTCAAAACGATTAAGCTATTGGGTTGCTCTTGATGGGAAGTTGCAACTATTAGAAGTTTTTCTGCTTGAAATAAAGAATTTTTTGTTTGCTCTACTATAACTGGCTTGAGAATATTTAAAGCTTGAGTAAATCCAACTTCAGTAAGTACATCTATTTCGCATCCCAACATTGAATTAGTCCCAGGCTGGCACGATTCAGCAATTACACGTATTTTTGACTGACCATAATAAGGAAATATTATACAGCGCTTCGGTTTTAATGTAGTACCTAAACTATCAACAGTTTGTTGCCAAATAATATTTAAATCCAGGGTTCTGCGGATATTTCTGGTAATATTATTAATCAGTTTCTGGTATTCCTGGGAGCGAATATTTTCTTTTGAATGGCTAGATGTAGGTGCCAGTTCGATGTTACTTTTGCTGGCTGCAACCTGCAACAATCTTCCCATTACCAATACTGATGTTGCAGCGTTGCCTAAAACTGGCATAATCGGAGTTATCAGCAACTCTAATTCTACGCTTCCTTGTGAGTAGTTAAACCAACACTGGTGCTTTTGGGGAGTCAAAGTTGTTAATACTCGCTCCAGATGTGATAGATAAGCCACTTTATCAATTGGAGCGAAATGATGGCGATCGCCATCATCAACTATACATTCTGGCGTTAATCCTAAACGTTGACTCTGCTGCAAAAAGAACGAGAGGTAACGCCCCGTTGCATCTTGAATGTACACCAATTCAGCCCCCAAACAAGCTAATGGGTTGGTGCACTCGGTAACAGATTCCAAATTTTCGGACAATAGCGGTGATTGAGAATTTGCAGCAATGCTCATGACTGGAGTGGAATAGAAACAGTATGACCCAAAGAAGTTGTGCTAATAACTGCTTAAAGTTTGGCATAAAATTTTACAGCTTTAGCAGACTTTTTGGGAATTTTTATTGTATTTCCCCGAATCAGTCGCCAAAAATTAATCATATCTCTCAATCGTTCCACTCACCCCTCGGTGGTACTTTAATCCGGTGAGGAGTGCGGGTTAGTTCATCATCTCTAGGAATATCACCGCGCAGCCATTGACGCAGCGCCACTTCAATCACTTTAGAGGGATCATTACTCAAGTGATTAATTTTTTCTAATAACTCCGAATCCAAGCGAATCGCAACTTCGACTTTTTCCGATAATTCCGATAATATATTTTCCGAGAAATCTGGTCTTTCTTCCATATTCATAGCTAATCTTCTCTGCGCGTTATTTGTTCCAAGGTTGTGGAAAACAGTTTTACATAACTGTTAGTACTTCTTACTGCATCAAGTCATCAAAAAACCTTGCGTTTCGGATACCCCTTTCTCTGCCTTAAAGCATGGGAAAGTAATTCCTTTTAACGTGGTTCAGTTCAGAATTCAGACGAATCGGACTGCACTAATTACAAGCCCCGATTTTTAGTTGTCAATTGTGAGATTTGTTTTAACTGGGAGTCCCTGACGTTTATTTTACGCTTTCACAATAACAATACCAGTACTAAATAAATAGTCTTTGATCTTTTCTATAAATAAAGTTAAAGTTTGAGCGGTTGACAGTTCGCTGCTCCCTATTCCCTTTCTATATAAGCCTATTTTCTAATAAAGCATTACAATACTTAAAGTAACTCCTTTATTTACTCTTGCCTTTTGCCTCTTGCCTTCCTAGATAACTATATTCATTAATAAAATAGTATTCCTATCGCTTTATTAAGTATATGACTGACGTTCCCGCAGCTCGCATTCGTAATTTTTGCATTATCGCTCACATTGACCACGGGAAATCAACTCTGGCAGATCGACTTCTACAAACCACTGGTACTGTGGAAAATCGGCAGATGAAAGAGCAGTTTCTCGATAATATGGATTTAGAACGGGAGCGCGGCATTACTATTAAGCTGCAAGCTGCCCGAATGAATTACACTGCTCAAGATGGTCAGGAGTATGTCCTAAATCTGATTGATACTCCCGGACACGTGGACTTTTCTTATGAGGTATCCCGCAGCTTAGTAGCCTGCGAAGGAGCGCTGTTAGTGGTTGATGCTTCTCAAGGTGTAGAAGCTCAAACTTTAGCTAATGTTTATTTGGCTATTGAAAATAATTTGGAAATTATCCCGGTTTTGAATAAAATTGATTTACCAGGTGCTGAACCGGAACGGGTAATTGGTGAAATTGAAGAAATTATCGGTTTGGATTGCAGCGGTGCAATTCTGGCTTCGGCGAAGGAAGGCATTGGTATTCCCGAAATTTTAGAAGCGATTGTCGAACGAGTACCGCAGCCCCAGAATACTGTTGACGAGCCTTTACGAGCGTTGATTTTTGATAGTTATTATGATAGCTACCGGGGAGTGATTGTTTATTTCCGGGTGATGGATGGCACGGTGAAAACTGGCGATAAAGTCTATCTGATGGCTTCTGAGAAGGAATACGAAATTGATGAGTTGGGGGTGCTTTCTCCGACTCAAAAGCCGGTTGATCAACTCCATGCTGGGGAAGTTGGTTATTTTGCAGCGGCAATTAAAGCTGTGGCAGATGCGCGGGTTGGTGATACCATTACTTTAAGTAAAGCTAAAGCTGCACAAGCCTTACCCGGTTATGCAGAAGCTAAACCGATGGTTTTTTGCGGAATGTTCCCCATCGATTCTGACCAGTTTAAGGATTTACGGGAAGCTTTAGATAAACTTAAGCTGAATGATGCAGCTTTACAATTTGAACCGGAAACTTCTAGTGCTATGGGTTTTGGTTTCCGTTGCGGATTCTTGGGTTTGCTGCATATGGAAATTGTCCAGGAACGTTTGGAGCGCGAATATAATCTTGATTTAATTATTACTGCTCCTTCGGTTGTTTACCGGGTAATTACTAATAAGGGCGAAGAAGTTTATATTGATAATCCCAGTAATTTACCTTCTCCTAACGAACGGGAAAAAATTGAGGAACCCTACGTTAAGGTTGAAATGATTACACCGGAAACCTATGTAGGTACTTTGATGGAGTTATCCCAAGGTCGTCGGGGTATATTTAAAGATATGAAATATCTTACTCAAGGACGGACGACGTTAACTTATGAGTTACCTTTAGCCGAAGTTGTCACTGACTTTTTTGATCAGATGAAATCGCGATCGCGTGGTTATGCTAGTATGGAATATCAGTTGATTGGTTATCGTGAAAATCATTTGGTAAAACTGGATTTGATGATTAACGGCGACCCAGTTGACTCTTTAGCAATGATTGTCCACCGTGATAAGGCTTATCATGTTGGAAGGTCAATGGCTGAGAAATTGAAGGAATTAATTCCCCGTCATCAATTTAAAGTGCCAATTCAAGCGGCGATTGGTAGTAAAATAATAGCTTCTGAACATATTCCAGCATTGCGGAAGGATGTGTTAGCCAAATGTTATGGTGGTGATATCAGTCGGAAGAAGAAACTTTTACAGAAGCAAGCCAAAGGTAAAAAGCGCATGAAGTCTGTGGGTACAGTGGATGTTCCCCAGGAAGCTTTTATGGCAGTGTTAAAGTTAGATCAGCAAACTTCTTAACCCAGTATATTGTAGAGACGTTGTAGTGCAACGTCTCCCCCATTTAGAATTCTAGCGAGTAATTACGTTAAATTATATTTCCAGCTAATCAAACATGATATGAGGAAATCGCCCGTTCTCGAAAATAGTACGGGCGATTTTGTTAAGAAGTTAGGATTATCTTTATAATACCTAGTATTTAGCCAATTGACACATTATTTTCAGTTTGTAATCAATATTTTAGTATTTACGACAAAAAAAAGCTGGCTTTAGTTAGTAGGTTTGGTTAGTAGTTAGTTAGTAGGTTGAATTAGACAGCAAAACCAATTGGGAATTGTCATTCTTAATTTACATTATTCCCTTACGGGCAGAAGATTACCGATAAAAAAACCCTTCTAGACGCAGAGTACACTTATTGAAAGAGGTTTCATAGAAATAGGTAATTTTCCAGCGGGATAGGAGTAATCATGTTGTAAGCCAACAAAACCGATTGTATGTAAGCAATATTATCCAAGATGGTAATATTGGGTTACTAACCCAACCCACCTATATCTCTCAAACAACATAAATTCAATCTCGCGGAGGAAGAAATAAAACAACCGTGCAGTTAAACTTTACTTATGTCTAAATTTGTATAAATATTCCAGATGACAAACTGTCATAAAATACCGAGATTTTTGTCACCGAAAAGTATTAATTCTGATTCTTATAACAAAAAAATCAAAAAGTAAGCAATTAATCTTGTATAAACTTTTCTGGATGCGTATCATAATAACCAAAATATCTTTACTCGAAGTATTGATATAGCTTGAAAATTGATCGCACTCTACCTAGTTTAAATCAGTCATGACACCGGCAAATCCTCCTCCCGAATCTGATTCCCAAACCGCGCCAAGTCAGCCACGAAAGCGTGTTTGGCTACGTAATGCAGTGATAATATCTGGTGTTTCTCTTTTGGGAATAAGTATTGCTGCTTATTTTGGTTTAGATTATTGGATTCGTCGCAAGTTACCTCCTTTATTAGATGAGCAACTCAGTGAATTCATTAATCGTGAAGTAAAGGTTGGTGAGGTAAGAAGTTGGTCGATTACTGGTGTAAGATTAGAAAACTCTTCGATTCCAGCGACTGAAAATGATCCAAATTATGTTAGAACTAAAGCTGTAGATATCGGATTTAATCCAATCGGGTTGTTGTTTACTCAGACGCTTCCTTTAAGAATAAGTTTGATTGAACCGGATGTTTATATTGAGCAAGATAAGCAAGGGGAATGGATTCGGCTGAATTTGGATAAGGGTGAAGGGGAACTTCCTTTTGATATTGATGCTAAAATTCAGTTGCAAAGAGCGAAGGTTGCTGTACTTCCTCAAGCTTTGAAGAATCCTGTTGTTGTCGAGGAAATCAACGGGTTTCTTAATTACAATCAAAATCAACCATTATTATTACGGTATGGTGTGAATGCGCCATTTGTTAAGGGAAAGTTGGATATTGATGGTGAAACTCAGTTAAATAGTTGGAAGAGTCAGATTAATGCCAGGATTGATAACCTTTCTCTACCGGATTTGAGTAATTATGTCAAAGATAATATTCCGGTGACAATTCCCAGCGGTGAGTTAAATGCTAATTTGGAAATTGATTTACCGAGTTTATCTGAGTTACCTTTTGTGAAGGGTACTGCGAATTTACAGCGTTTACAGGTAAAATCTCCACAGTTGAAAGTTCCTGTTAATGCTACTGCTAATTTACGTTTTGATGGACAAAAGGTTAGTTTTGCGGAAACTAGAGCTAGTTATGGTAATTTAATTGCCGGGGTTTCTGGAGTTGCGGATTTAAATAAAGGTTTTGATTTAAAGGTTGATACGAATTCTTTTAATATTGCAAACTTGTTGAAAACAACTTCTATAAAATCTCCCGTAAATATAGATGGTAATTTACAAGCACAGTTATTAGTTAAGGGAAATGCACAGAATCCCATTTTATTGGGTAATGTCGTCAGTCAACGAGGGATTATTGTAGATAAAACGGTATTTAGTAAAGTTAATGCGATATTTGGTGGTAATTTACAGCAGGTTGTTTTACAAGAATTTCGCGCTACTCCAGCAACGGGTGGTGATATCCGAGCCAAAGGTGAGGTTTTATTTCCTCAGTCGTTACTATCCGTTAAAGATTTTAGTCAATCGAAGATAGCTTTAGATTTTGATGCTCTAATTGCTAATACTGGAGAAATTGTTACTGCTTATGGTGTTACCAATGATATGGTGAAGTTGGGAAGTTTATCAGCAGAAGGTAAAGTTAGCGGTACTTTAGGAAATCCTCAAGGTGTTTTATCGTGGAAGTTACCACAAGCTCAAACTCAAGGGGTTGGGCAAATTTCTGGTAGTGGTAACGTTAATTTAAAAAGAAATTTAGTTACTTTAGAGAATACGACTTTACAAACTGCTGACGGTGGAATAAATGTTGATGGTAGAGCCAATTTCGCTACAAATAATTGGAATGCTGCTATTCGTGCTGATTCTTTAAGTTTAAATCCGTTTTTAGCAAAAATTGAAAATGTCGGGGAAAGGATAAGAAAGACTCCCATATTTTTGCGACGGGGTGAGGTAGAGTTAGCGGGGAGTTTGAATAATTTTGACGCTGGGAATATTCGAGGTGATATCGATTTAGATTTAAATGTTAATCAAGGTAATCTTGCTGTCAATGGAAATTTAAATCAAGGTATATTAACAGCGAATGCTAATGCTGCGGGAATTGGTTTAAATCAATTTGTACCGGAGTTACCTTCTTCTGTCACGCTGGCAAATTCTCAAGTTAATGTTTCGGGTAGGGTAAAGGAGTTAATTAATTTTGAATCGATTGATAGTTTAAATAGTTTTCGAGCGAGTATTGATGGAAATTTGTTTTTACCGGAAGTTAAGGGAAACAGTAGAATCGATTTTAATGGGAATGGAAATTTTGCAACCAAAAATTGGAATTTAGTCGCGAATGCCAATTCTTTACCTGTGAATGCTTTATTATCGGCAGCACAAAGAAAGCAATTTCGATTAAATCAACCAGTGACTTTACAGCGAGGTAATGTCAGATTAGCTGGAAATTTGGATATTATAGATAATTTCGATTTGAATCAGGTAGATGGTACTGCTGATTTAAATTTGAGCGTTAATAATGGTAGAGTCGCAGTTAACGGTAATTTGAATCAAGGTATATTACAAGCGAATGTCAATGCGAATAATATTCGAGCAAATAGGTTTTTACCTGAATTACCTTTACCAATTACCCTTGCAAATGCTCAAGTTAACCTTTCTGGTAGACTAAATCAACTTTTAGAATATGATTCAATCGAAAATTTAGATAAATTAAATAGTTTTCAAGCTACTGCTAACGGACAATTAATTGTACCGGGTAGTAGAGGTAATATCAATTTTAATGTCAATGGGAATTTAGCAACTAATAATTTACAAGCTGTGGCAACTGCGAATAGAGTTTCCTTAAATCAACTTGTTCGAGATTCATCTTTACCTGTAACACTAAATAATAGTACCGTTAATTTAACGGGTAAGATAGACCAACTACTTGTAAACAACTTTGAAAACCTCAATGCTAATCTGAATGCAAATTTAGTAGTTGCTCAAGGTACAGTAAACGCGATCGCAAATCTCAATAATGGTAAAATTGCTAGTAATATCAATGCGAGTAACGTCAATACACCGTTATTGTGTCGCAGTTTTAATATATCTTGTCCTGAACTTTCCCAGTTATATGCAAAATTAAACTTAACCGGAGAGGTAAAAGCTTGGATGGAAGGGAATCCGATTTTAATTCAAGCAAATCAAGTTGATTTAAATACCCAACAACAACAATTAAACGCTCAAGGACAAATTGTAATTGTACCTGGTAATGAGGGAATATCTTCTTGGAATGTCGCTACCGATTTAAATGTTGATGTAAATTCTAACTTAGCAAGACTTCCCTTACAATCTATAGCAAGAGAGTTAGCTCAAGAAAATTTACCAGTATTACAAGGAGCAGCTAATTTTTCCGGTAGACTTGTTGCTCAAAATTTAATTTCACAACCTTTTGCTCCCGGTAACGTCAGATTAGCAGGCAATTTAAACTTGCGAAATCTTGCTATAAATAACAGGATAGAATTTCAACCTTTATTACAAGGACCGATTAACGTAAACTTAGGAAACAGCATCGAATTCGATTTACGCGGTAAAACGGATCGAATCGCAGCTAACTTACAACCTTGTACAAGACAAGATTGTTTATCACCTTATCTTCCCACATTCTTCTCACTACAACAAGGAATCAATACCCAAAATCCGATTATTCTCAGCGGTATTCGTCAAGGGGATGTTTTAGATATCAATTTACAAAATGCTTCCCTATCCTTATTAAATTTTGTTCCCGTCGTTGAAGAAATCATTCCTTATCCCCTCAGTGGTATAATTAGCGGAAATCTTGACGTGAACTTATTCAATTTAGCAACTGCTGGAAATATTAATATAGATAATCCTGCCATCGGTGCTGTGAAAGCTGAAGAATTAATCGCCGATTTCTCTTATGATGGGGAAATTGCTCGTGTCAATGCAGCAACTTTACAAATCGGGAAAACTGAATACGCTTTAAATGGTGGTTTGAATTTAAATTCTGGTGATATTAACGGTAGATTAGTCGCTAATGCTGGAAGAATACAAGATATCTTCGCTGCTGTAAATGTATTTAATCTAGAAGATTTACAACGTGGAGTTGATAGCATTTTCAACCCAGAATACGGTAATGCTGTTGACGTACAAACTCAAAGAGTCGGAAAACCAAATTCTCCAATACTCGCACAACTACGTTTGTTCACCCAAATTGTCAATAGGATTCAAAAACAAGCTGCTTTACAACAACAAGATAATACCATCGAGTTTGATATTCAAGGAGAATATAACGCAGAACTTGCTGTTGCGGGAAAACTTACAAATCCCCAAATTAATTTTCAACTAAAAGGTAACAATTGGCAATGGCGACCTCAAAAAGAATATGTCACCTATAATTCTCGTCAAGGTGTTGTTGTCAGACAAAATCAACCTTTAGATATCACTCAGGTAATTGCTCAAGCAAGTTATCAAAATGGCATAATTCAATTACAACCAATACAACTCGCCGTAAATGGTGGTTTAATTTCTCTCAATGGTACTCTCGATGGCATAGAAACATCGGCAACAGCGCAAATTCAAAATCTTCCTATAAACATAATCGAAAGATTTGTCGATTTACCCGCTGATATCAATGGTAACTTGAATTTACAAGCCCAATTAGGTGGAAATTTATTTCAACCACAAATTCAACAAGGTGCCTTTTCTTTAATTAATGGTACCATTAACCAACAACAATTGGGTGAATTCGCTGGAAATTTCAACTATCTCGATTCTATCGCTCGACTCAACACCACTCCCAATTCCGTTATTAATATTAACGCCGCAGTTGCTTATCCTCTCCAACCAAATAGAACTAATACTGTTGCTCTACAAGCAAGCATTGATAACCAAGCTTTTGCTTTACTAGATGCTCTCACCCAAGGTGAAATACAATGGATAGATGGAAATGGACAAATTGCGATCGCGATTAACGGTGAATTAAATCCCCAAGCTGATACAATTCCAGGATTATTTGATAATTTAGTTGCCAATAGTGCAATTCAAATTGAAAACGCCACAATTAGAACCAAGCAGTTAAATAATGATCTTAAATTAACCGCTGCCGGTAAGGCGATTTTAAATAACGAAATTCTCCAAGTAGAACAAATATCCGGCAATTTAGCCGAAAGTCCGTTTATCATCACTGGCAGTTTACCTTTATTTCAACCCCTGGGCAACCTTCAACCCTTAAATATCACTTTAGGTCCTGGAAGATTAAATTTGCAAGGTTTATACCGGGGTGGAATTGATGCTAACCTTCAAGTTTCCCGCACAGCAATAAATCCAGTAGTTGGAGGAAATCTTTCTTTGGGGAACGGTCGTGTTTTTATACCAGAAAGCAGAGAAAACAAAGGTGATAACACGCAAGAAGTAAAAAATGGTCAAATTATAACTCGACTACAACAAACCCCAAATTTACCGATTCAACCAACCTTTACTGATTTTCAAGTCAGTTTAGGACCAGGATTCCGCTTTACTCAAAATTTACCACGAATTAACTTCCGCATGGCAGGGGATTTTACAGTTAATGGTGGTTTAGATAACCTCCGAGGAGATGGACAAATTGAACTGACAAGAGGAAGTCTCTCCCTATTTGAAAATTCATTCTTTATCACTCGCGATCGCCAACAAACAGTAACATTTTTACCAGGTCGTAGTTTACTAAATCCCCAACTTGATGTAGAATTACAAACTACTGTAGTTGATGCACCTAGGTTTGACCGTCTACAAGCAGAAAATTCCGAGATTAGAGATGATGTAGTTGCACCAGCTAACCCCGAACAAATCGATATTAGAATTCTTGTAGAAGGTGAAGCCTCAGAGCTGCTTGCATCTTTAAATAATAATACATCTTCAGGAGATGCTTGTCTAACATATCAAAGAAATATTAGATTTTCGGGATTAGGAACATTAGTTCCCAATTCTGCAACTCAATTAGAACAAGTTGCCAATTGTATCAACGCTAATAGTCAAGTCAGCATCCAAACTAGAGATATACTTGATAACCCCGCAATTTCATTAACAAGTACTCCCACTCGCAACAATTCGGAAATATTATCATTGTTAGGAAACCGGACTTTTGCTGCATTACAAAAACTCGAACAGCAAATTACTAGTGGAAATCAAACCGAATTATTAGAATTTTTAGTATTAGACTATGTACTTGCACCTTTACAAACCGAAATTACCCAAGAATTTTTATGGCAAGCACAACAACCTGTAAACTCTTTAGGTAAATCAATTGGGTTAACTAGATTACAAGTATTTCCTTCCTTGACAGGTTTAAAAGATATCAATGAAAATTCATCAGCCAGATTTACCTACGATTATGAAGCGGGTGAATTTAGATTTATGTATGAGAGAAGGTTTTAACAGTTGACAGTTGACCTGGGACAGTGGACAGTGGACAGTGGACAGTGGGGTTAGAAGTCGGGTTTTTTCATCATTGTCTTATCTGACAAATATTTAACTTAAAAACCCGACTTTTGATTGTGGTTATAATTGTGGGATTATATTTATCGTAGTTTGCTTACACATAAAAATAAATAGCCTTGGACAAGTATATTATCCAAGACCAAATGACAGCATTTAGTGGTAATTATTTGTGATTCGAGTAACTATCGAATATTCATCATCGAAATTAATTATGATGAAGTAGCTACTTTAATGTATAATTCAATAGGGAAATAGTGTGAGCAACGTGTATCGGACGTTCGCCATCTAAGACCGCTCTGATGGAGGGTTGCGCCTCCCCTCGATGGCGACGAAATAGAGGAAACGATAAAAACTCTACAACGTCCAAGGTTATAAAACTATTTTACACTGTCCGAATACCTGCCAATTCGTTCTTCTTCGGTATTTGGTGCTGAGTCACTGCGGCATAACCCCCATCCAGTGTTGTTGCTCTGTTGCTTATATTTAAAGAATACCAATAATAAATCTAGAATTTGTCGCTCTAAAGTTAAGTTATGAGTATTTCTTTGGATAGAACTGCTGAACTACTTGACCTAGAATTTTATGTTTGATTTTTTTAGTCCTATTCATAGGACTTGCGCTATTAGACCGGCAATTTGATTCCCGGTCGGGTTTGCGAGAATTGAGGTAGTGCGTTGGCGTAGCCTGCTCCGGAGGGCATACTTCTAGCTCGCTAGCTATTACGAGGGAGCGAGCGCTCCCACTACGAACGCATTACCCATCAAAACTTATGTGGTGAAGTACTAATAGTCTTTTTCATTAGTTATGAGGAGTAATAAATTGGTAATTGGTAGTGCGAGCTTCTAGCTCGCTATTTACCACGAGGGAAACCCTTGCTATTTACGACGAGGGAGCGAGACGCTCCCACTACGAATGTATTACCCATCAAAACTTATGTGGTGAAGTACTAATGCTTTGTCCCATTAATTTTCATGAGTTAAGGTAGTGCAAACATCTTGATCGCACTAGGAATTCTCTTATACTTGGGTGTGCTCAACGCCTTACGGCATCAAAGGTTTAAACACGTAAATTCCAATTTAATCTATCGTTTAAACCAGTGTGCTCAACGCCTTACGGCATCAAAGGTTTAAACACAATTAGAATCCCTTTCATGACTTCAACAAGCAGAGGTGCTTGCATTTTTCAGATAATCAAAAAGGGCTTATTAGTATTTTCCCACGCACCTGGTCGATTGTACTTGGGAATATCCTGCACACAACGATCGCTCAACCGCACGAACAAAATACTGTCTTCTTTTGCTAAAATAGTTTCCAATTCCCAACGTAATTTTTCGCGATTGCGTTGATTCATCACACAGCGAAAAATCGAATATTGGATTCTATCTCCGTAACCCTGCAATAATTTATAAGCTTTACGCCAGCGTTTGGGACAGCGAATGTCGTAGCAAATCAAATACAAATTCCGTAATTCTGCCATAATTCATCCACAACAGGTAGATAATCTAAAATCTGGTGTTGCTGATTTATTCAAAAACCTTGTAGAGACGCAAGGGTTTCGCGTCTCTACATTTTCAGTTTCTACCAGGATTCAGCAAAGCCTAAAATCCAAAATCCAAAATCTAAAATGCCTTACCGCACAATCAACTGAGCAAACAAACCACCTTCACCCATCCATTCTTTTTCCAGTAACCGCACTTCCAACTCCATTAACCGACGATAGGTAAGGGAATAACCTGTAGCTGGATGTTTCCAAGTTTCCTGCTTGCGATTTTCGTAAAGTTCCACAAACTTACGTTTACCAGTTTCACTCAACCAAACTTGTTGTCCACGAATATCAAAATCAGCCTTGACATCCCATTGGTTGCGATTCACAGAAGCCATGACAGTCATGTCTACTAAAGGAACTCGGAAAATTTCCATCAAATCCAAAGCCAAAGGAGCAGCTTGGGAGCGAGGTTGGTGATAAAAGCCCAATACAGGTTCTAGTCCAACTGTCAAGATGGCATTCATCACATCTTTGAGTAACAAAGCATACCCAAACCCCAACAAGCAATTAAATCTATCCTTGGGTGGACGACGATTTCTATCGTTGAAAACCATTTCCCGTGGTGCATCGGGTGAAATTAAATCGGGTAAAGCACCAAAATAGAGAGCAGCTAAATTACCCTCGTATCCCAATAAAGATTCCAAGGATTCCGCTTGGGGAATCAGTTTGAGAACAGCTTTCATTTGACTGATGGCTTTTGTTAATCTCTCACTAGTTTTAGCTTTAGCCTTTCCCCGCATCAAAAACTTACGTTGTCCTTGAGCGCGACAAATCACCAATCTTCGGGCTAATTCCAAACAGGTATGACTATCAACAAGGGCAGAATACTGACGAATTCGGCGTTGAATACTACCCTGGCGACTGTCGAAACTACCGATATAACGTCCACCACCGGAAATGAAATGTACACCAATTTCCTGCTCACGACAAAAGTGTAGCGCTTGGGTGGAAATTTGAGAAAAACTATGTAATACCAACTGTCCTATCTGGCGAGCAGGTATAATTTCTACTGGTTGATTGCGACGAGTGATTTTGATTTGTTCTCCAGTTCTACCAACTCTAGTTCCTGGTTCGAGAACATGAATTACTTGTCTGTCATCGTCTTCAGGAAATAAACGGACGGGTTGCCATTCCTTGTCATGAGCAAGACGTGCCTCTTCTGGTAAACATACGGAGGAAAGAGAACAACGAGTACACAGACGTTCATTGTCGGTTACGGGTGGTCGGTAATTAGATTGTTGGAGTTGACGCGCCTTTTTAACGGCTTCTCGAACCAATTCCCGTCCGGCATCATCCAAAATTACACGTACCAGTACATTATCGGCATGGTAGCGAATCCGACCTTCTTTGATGGAGATACCAAGGGCAGATTCCAGTAAACAACAATAGGCAAGAATTTGTAATTTATCACTTTCCCAGGCTTGGGGTTGTTTATTTTCGTCACGATAACATCTTCCCCGTTTGTGTTCATAGGGAATAGTTTCCCCATCGCGGGTACGTAATGCATCTACCCGTCCGCGAATACCATATTCTTCGCTGACGAGGAATAATTCTTCCCATTCCTCATCTTCTTGCTTTTCTAATTCTGCGTGTAACCTACGTCCAGCGAATACAGCCGCATCTTGGGTGTAGAGTTCTTCCACTTCTTCGAGGTAAAATAAGCGGGGACAGTAGGCAAGAGCGTGGAGAGCAGAAACGCGGATAGTTTCTAATTTGGTGGAAATTTCGATGTTTTGAAGAGTTTGCATATATGTCTGTAAGGAAGTAACAATTTTTAGCGCCTTACGACATCGGAGGAATTGAATAATCTGTATTTTTTATGATTCTAACTAATTAAACCAGCCCGTTGAAATACTTCTTTGGGAGTAATTTCCAATCCCGGTAATAAATCATCTTTAATTATGAGATTTTCTCGATAGGTGACAGGAACAGAAGCAGGTGTAAATATAGTAATAGTTTTGGCTTTTGTATCCACAACCCAAACACGCAGAACACCAGCTTTAATATAATCAGCAGCTTTTGCAGTCATCTCCCCAAAAGTTTGACCAGGTGAGATAATTTCTATCACTAATTCTGGTGCAACTGGACAAGGTTCATCTTTTAACCAATCAGCAGGAAGGAGGTTATAGGAAACATAGGTCAAATCGGGTACAGGCATCCAATTCTCATTTTCAATCTTTAATTTTATTGCCCATTCAACTTCTACACGACCGTGATTTTGTAAACATTCGTCTAGAAAGATAAGTAAAGTTTTTTGAAACCGAGAATGAAAAAATTTGGGAGACATTTGATCATCTTTATATTTGGGGACAGCTTCACCTTTAACAAACTCGTAGGTAATGTCTCCTTCGGGGAGAGCAAGAAATTCTTCGAGTGTTAAGCACTTATTAGGGGACTGAACCATAGTTAGCTAAGATAAAAAGGTTTATTTTATTTTAGGCGATCGCGTAGCGGCTCCTACGGGGCATCGCCCTATTTCACTTACATTTTGATTTAACACCTATGGGCATCTGAGGTTGATTGATCAAATTTAGCTAGACTGAATTACCGTCCAAGCAGATTCAGGAGGTTGGGAAAATTCAGAAGGTTCAAGTATTAAATACCTTTGCCATCGCGTACCTTTGGAACCAACATGATCTACCCAATAAGGTAAGGTTAATAACCCATCCTCATCTTGAACTAACCATTGCAGAGATTGAGTTTGATTATTTTCCGACACTATCGTTACAGAATTTACTAAATCTCGACTTTCTCCCAAACATAAACCACCAAAACGATTGATAGAAGCGGGGTTTGTAAATGCTTGTTGTAACTGTTCTGATAATGATGGTTGGGATTTATCGTCTTGAGAATTAATCCAAGTAATAAACTTAATATCGGTTAGTAATTCTTGATAATCCGGTCTAGAATTGGTTGGATGGTGAATGTCTTTGTTTTTGAAACGGCGAAATGTGCGAATTACAGTTGATTTATAGGGTTGAGAAAGAAGTGCGTTACCGGAGGTTAGCATCGCGATCGCAATTTTCACACCACAATGTTTGTATCTATTAGTTTCCCCCACAATTGACAACAACATCCCGTAAACTGTTGATGGTGGGGGGACTGGATATGTTTCCGCATATTCCCTAGCGCGAGATTGACGAAAGCAAGCAATGGGAACCTCTATTTCTAAAGTTAATATTTTGTTATCAGTTGCAGTTGTCATCGGGTTAACTCCAATTGAGGTAGCTGTAAATCTCTCGAAATCACTTGTTTGAGACTTTGTACAGCTAATTTAATCCCAGGAAAAACATTTACACCTAATTCACCTAATTCTTTAACTTCTTGTAATTCGCTAACAGCACCAGCTATCCATAATTCCTGTGGTTCGATGTCTTGATTTCTGACTTTTCTAATTAATTCTCCCATTGATATTTCCCCGTCATTTTCTTCAAAGCAATACAAAATTCTAGGTGAAAAATCATGTGTCCATCTTAAAATTAAACTTTCCGGAGAAAAATCATAGAGAAAACGTGAGTGATTACCAGCAACTTCTCCCAAAGAACTTAAACCATTTAAAACTGGAATTATACGAGATTTGTCTTTTAATCTTTCAGGAGTTAATGCAAAACCATATTGGTAGCAAGTCGCATGAAGTTCCGTACCATAAAGTGATGTTCTACCCTTTTTACCACTCAAAGAATTAAAGGTTAAATCACCACTAAAAGGTGTTGTAGAAACAGCACGAGTTACTTCTAAAACACCTCGTTTAGCTGTAGTCGTACCTTTAGGAACAGCAGCTTTTGTAGCTTTACCTTTAGGCTTTTCTTCATCATCAGATGCTTCAACTTTTGCACCCTCAGCCCGCATAAAACCTAAAACATCATCATCAATAAAAGTGACATCATCAAAATTTTCATTTTGCCAAATATTATCATTTTTATCATCATTCCAACAGCGATTTACTTGATAACCATCACCACAAGTTTGCCAATAATAACGTAAAGCCCAACGGATTGCTTCAGCAGAAACAGTGGTATGTACCTCACCCTTCCACAAAATCTTTTGCAGAGTAGTGATATTTCCTTCATTTTCGCCGCGATTATTTGCAGCAGTACCATAGCCAGTCAAGATATTTCCAAATAAATGAAACGACATTTTTGCATCTCCTTAAAATTAAAATGTTTGTAGTTGCGCTTTAGCGCTTCATATTTCCAATCTACGAGTTTAGATTCCCAACTTCTTGGAGAAGTCGGAAATCTTTTGCTCCTCAAATATCAATATCGATAATATTCTCATCATCAACGGTATTTTCATGATCATTAATCTCTTCCTCGTTAGAATCTTCTTTACCTTTTTGCGAATCTCCAGTTCCTTTATAACTAGCTAATGCCAACAAAGCTAAATCTCTAGATTTCTTCCAATTTTTTTCTAACATGACAAACTCCATCAATTCTTCCCAATGTTTCTGTAAAGTTGGTAATTTACCTGCTCTCGACCAAAAATCAGTAATGAATTCTCGAAAAGTTTCCGAATTTTTACATCTTCCTAAACCAGTTCTAATCCGTACTGTTTCACGGTCAAAATTTGGTATTTCTCTTCTTTTCTTTGCCACATCTGAAATTTTTCCATAAGTATAATTAATTGCTTCATGACAAGTTTTCACAAATAATTTTTCTAATTCATCCGATTGAATTTTTTGTATCACTTGATATAATCCTCCTCTTTCGTAGGCTAACTTTTTAAAAAGTTCATTACTATTTACTTTATCGGAAATTCCAAAATACCAAGGTAGATTTTTTGCTAAATTTTCAGCAATTAATTCCTTTGCGAAACTTGTAGCAACAAATCCACCATCTTTACCTGCAATTCCCTTATCTTTCAACCAATTATCGCAAACTTGATAGTTATGACATACCTCATCGTTTGCTTCTATCACATACATATCAGTGCGAGTTTTTTGTTGAGTTGCCCATGCAACAGTTCCTAATGTTAAAACTTGACAACGTTGGATACCGAAAGTTTGAGCAATATTAGCAGTTGCATCTAAAGTTAGAAATTTTAAACCAGCATCACCTAAACCAGAAGCGTGAAAATCTTTGTAACTTGCGTTTCGCAAATGCTGATTTTGGCGATAGTTAGCATATTTTTCTAAATTGGTAATCTCTGGAATTACTAAAGCATATTGAGCGCGTTTATCTCGCAATTTAGAACGCAAAATATAGTAATAACAAGCGACAGGTGCAAATAATAAAATAAAAGCATTTTCTGGTAACTCTTCAAAGCTCGTATCGGAACTAAAAGCAATATGTCTAACTGCTGCACCCGGATTTAACCATCCAGCAACACTAATTGCTTTTGTTAATAATTGTCCTTTTTTATCGCATAAATTACCAGCAAATTCTTGATAAGCATATCTTGTTAGGCTTTTGTATTTGACTTGAATTTCTGGCTCATTCTCTCCCAAAGATAAGGATTTTGTGACAACTCCATCGGATTTATGGGTACTAGTATGTTGTAATAAAGTCCCTAAAATACCTTGATGGACTATCACTTGTGCATCTTCACGTATTGATTGGGTATCTAATCCGCGTAATGCAATAATGCCATTATTTAATTGAAAGGATTCCTTCAGAAACCAATCTAAAAATTCTTTATCATTTCCCTCCCAACTTAAATTAACTTGACGTTGACTTAGCTGCCATTTTAATTCATATTTAACTGCAATTTTTTCCTTTTCAAACTGTTTTAAAGTCATCCATAATCCAGCTACTCCAGCACGATGCAGCAAGGTAAAATTAGGATTACCCAAATCGAATTCTAATTTCACTGTTCCGCTCCTACTTCTTCACTGTAGGGAATTCTGCCGGATGGTGTTACGGGATAAAATCCTCTACGTTTCCATTCGTAATAATCTTTTTCGATGCGGATAGGTACTGTCCATTTTTGTGCTTCTTGTTTAAATAATTTCATGCGAGATGTTTTCTTACCTCGTTGAATTGATTCCTGTTCTTTTTGTTCAGCAATCTTCCAAATTTCTGTTTCATCTTCACCCAATATTACGGTAATTGTATATCCTGATTCTCGCAAGGAATCTTGATAGGAACACCAATTATCTTCTAACCAATTCGATTTAATTTGTTTAATTTCTTCAGAATTCAAACTTGCAGCAAATTCTGCTAAATCTTGTTGCGAAATACCTGTTTTATCCGCGAATTCTTGAACTAATTTCTCTCCAGTTGATAATTCTACTTTCTCGTAAGGTTTTGAATTATCCCAAGGATAAATAATTGCTGGTTTGGCTTTTTCTTCTACTTTAATCATCCTGCGATTTAATCTACCCAAGCGTTGAATTAAAGCTGCTGCGGGAGCCATTGCCGAAACTAATAAATCAGCACTTAAATCCAGAGACATTTCACATACTTGGGTAGTAATTGCCAAAATAGGTTTATCTTCCTTGAATCCCTCAATTACAGCTTGGTGTTTTTTCAATCTATCTTTATAACGAAAGCGACTATGATAAATTAAGGGAGTAATATTTAATTCAGGCACTTTTTCGGCAAGTTTATTTTTTGCAGTACGATAAATTTCAATACAAGTTTTAACTGAATTAGTCACCCATAAAACCTTTTGTTTGTTCCTTAATGCTGTAATTACAGGTTCCCAAACTTCTGTTAATTCATCAAAATTATTGACTTCGGAGATATAGTTAATATCGTAACGTGGTAATTCTTCTAATTCTTTTGGTCCCGAAATTGGTTCTCCTAAATCTTCTCGTTGCTCTGATAAAATTTGATAAATTGCTGTCAATTGTTCAGGAGTAAAACTCGCACTCATTAATAAAATTGGCGCACCTCTAAAGGCTTTAATAAACTTCAATAATGCTCCAAATAGACGTGTATCATAAGCATGAACTTCATCAAATACAAAAGCTGCTTTTGCTAATGCAGCCCATGAATAAAGCGGTTTACGATTATTTTGAATTAAACCCAGCACTGAATCAACTGTACAGACAATCAATTTTTTTCTCCATGCTTGAAAAGCCATTAATCTAGATTCAATTCCTTCGGAATCATCCGAATCACCCGAAAATAGTAATTCCCTATCCAAATCCGCACGGGAATGCATTAAAGCTGATTCAATTTCCGTTTCATGTGCATAATCAATATAACCTTGAGATGCAGTTCCAGTTGTTGGATAAGAAAAGAATAATTTACGTCCAACAGCCCATTTTTGCCCCCAAGCATATGCTGCAACTGTTTTACCAGTTCCACAACCTGCTTTAACTAAAGTAACTCGATGTTTTGAATTAGCAACTAACTCTTGAAATGGTCGTAATTTTTTACCATTCAAACGTTGTTTAACTAGCTTTTGTAAATCTTGTTTTGAAAGTTGCAGTGATAATACTTCTTCAATCCATTCTTTAAAATTTTCTTCTCCTAAAGGAAGTGCAGAACCTGCTAAATCTGCTGCAATTACTGTTGCTTTGACTGCTGCAATCAATCTTTGTTGTTCCCAATCAGGCTCAAAATCATTAAACTCATTACGTAAATTATTTAAAGCTTCTTTCAACTCATCTTTCGTCCAAATCTCATTTGGCAATTCTGGTAATTTTTTGGGTAATTCTAAATCTCTAATACCCATTTTTAGAATTGTTTGAAAATCGGAATGAGAAGTATATATTTTTAATTCATCTCCCGTACCAGAAGAAATTTCTGCAATACAACCCGATGGTTTTTTATCTTTACCCAACCCAATTTTTAAATGATGCCCCATCGCTGCCCAAACTGCAATCATCAAATTGGCATTCGGACACTTTTCTAACCATTTTCGGAAAGTTGGTACTTGCAATGCTAAAATGCCACTAATCACTTCATGACGCAGCATTTGTCTATCTGATTGTCTCTCTCTTAGAATCTGCTTTCGATAATCTTGATGTTTTGGTTCAGGTGATTTTTCGAGAGTTTTCAAGTAAACCATTTCTTGAAAATGTTGATTTGCTTTACCCCAATCATGCAGATAGGCACCTAATCTAACTGTATTTGCAAAATAACGAAAATCAATATGCTCTAAACCTAATTGTTTGAGAATAGACACACCGATTTTATCAACCAAAATATCAGCAGCTTGCATCACTAAACTGATATGCCCAGTATATTTTGCTGCTCCTTTGATTTTTGGGCATTTCTGTTCTTCAACAGATAAAGACTTAGCCAGTAGGGTTTTAAACATTTCTACCTCTTTTGCAAGGTAAGAAATATCCACATCCTAAGTGCCTTTTACCACCAATTCCCCACCGTTGTAATTTCAGAGAATCTTCGTCACTTAAACCAGAAACTTCTGCACTAAAACCTACTACCGTATAACTTTTCACTTTAATTGTTTTGCGACAATATTCACCCTTTCTATCTTTGGGAATAGAAATTTGGGCAGATATCCCTAAATCATTAAGCTGACGCTGTGCTGCTATTACAAATGATTCAGGTTGTTGATGTCCCTTGATGACAACAATTCTAGACTTGAGTTTATCTACTGGTTTCAATGTAAATATTTCAGGAATACCAATTCTAATCTCATGTATACCCAAACAAATAGACTTTCCAGCAAATTTATAAACCAAGGGTATTAGTGAAATTGGTGTACGAATTCGTAAACAAGACTGTTCGGTAAGAAGTATCTTTCCCTGTTTATCGGGATAACCAGGAATTGTCAAAATACTGAGAGTCTCTTGCTGTCTGATTTCTGGATTGAGATGAACACAAGCAGCAAATAGCGCATAACCATGATCCGCAGGTAAATAGTTTCCTTGTACCGGAAAACACAACTCAACAAATGGCTCATTTCTCAAATCTGCATCTTGCGATGCAGCAAATCCTACAGATGCAATCATTTCAGGATTCCCCCTAATTTATAAAATATTTAGACAAGAATATTTTGATGATTATCGAAATATCTAAAATGTTCAAAACCTAAAAAGGCATCTGAGGTTATTGAATTTTAACTGAATTTTTAATTTTTAATTTTTAATTTTTAATTTTTAATTTTTAATTTTTAATTTTCAAACACGAAACATTTGAATAAATATATACTATACACATTCCACCTGTTATGTCAAGCTTTATCTTAAAATTGTTTATCGCCCAAAGGCATCATAGGTTAGGAGTCAGAAGGGTAATGTTAAGCCCATCCGCCCTGTATTGCTGATCGGTTCTACACCTTGCAAACACGAAAGTGCTCAACGCCTAGTGAATGGCATCAAAGTTTTTAAAATACAAGATAATCATAACCTATAGTCTATTTAATTTTTTCGCTATCAAATTACAAGCACATCTGCTTGTGAAACCCAATTTACTAATAAAAGTAGTGATAAGTCTTATCTGATAAATGTTTGAGGCGGTAGAATTTTATTGCAGGTGCTTGTAAAATGCCTAAATTGCTTATACAGTATGGTTTATAGTGATATTAATTTTCTACAAAAGTTGGGTTTCAGCTTCTTTTTTAGTATATGCTTGTCTTTTTGCCTAGGGTACTTGTAAAATTGTTTAGGGAACTACTCAGTGTAAGGGTTTTTAATCCTGCTAAGTGTTTTACCTTTGATTGCCGTAAGGCGTTGAGCACTAACTTACTGGGAAGTAAGAAGAAGCTTGAACTTGCGTGTTTTACCTTTGATTGCCGTAAGGCGTTGAGCACTTGGTGAGTCTTTTAAATCATTTAAAAAGTTGTTAGTGTTTTACCTTTGATTGCCGTAAGGCGTTGAGCACACATAGCCCTAGTGATTTTAATTTGCGTTGCGGATGGTGTTTTACCTTTGATTGCCGTAAGGCGTTGAGCACAGTTCACCTCTTTTTCTACTTCTGAATCACTCTCCTGTGTTTTACCTTTGATTGCCGTAAGGCGTTGAGCACAACTGAACCGCTAAATCAACTAAGATTAAAGCCTCGGTGTTTTACCTTTGATTGCCGTAAGGCGTTGAGCACCGATCGCACTTCCGAGTAATCGCGTGATAGCTTCCGTGTTTTACCTTTGATTGCCGTAAGGCGTTGAGCACGTTGTGATTCTAAGTTTTGAGCGTAAGTTATCATCGTGTTTTACCTTTGATTGCCGTAAGGCGTTGAGCACAATTTGATTATCTTGGTCAGCTTTTGTCTTGGTCTGTGTTTTACCTTTGATTGCCGTAAGGCGTTGAGCACGGTATTTTCCGCGTAGGTATACTGCGAGTATTGGAAGTGTTTTACCTTTGATTGCCGTAAGGCGTTGAGCACGCAACACACTCAGAACAAAAAGAAATACTTCGCTAAGTGTTTTACCTTTGATTGCCGTAAGGCGTTGAGCACAATGTAGACTTTCTCAAGGATGTCGGCTATCAAATTGTGTTTTACCTTTGATTGCCGTAAGGCGTTGAGCACTCAGTTTACTTTGTACGTGTCAAGATGGATGAAAAAGGTGTTTTACCTTTGATTGCCGTAAGGCGTTGAGCACCAATAGTCACCGCATGACTTTCCTTCCTTGCACTTAGCGTGTTTTACCTTTGATTGCCGTAAGGCGTTGAGCACAGCAGAATCATGAGCATAATCTTGTTCTGTCATTTGTGTTTTACCTTTGATTGCCGTAAGGCGTTGAGCACACATCGGGATAATCTTCTCTTATCTTATTCTCTGCTTGTGTTTTACCTTTGATTGCCGTAAGGCGTTGAGCACATCAATCAATCGATCTTCCTTATCATGAATCCCTTGTGTTTTACCTTTGATTGCCGTAAGGCGTTGAGCACACCATGACTTGCTTGCCTTCAATCGCGTCTACAATGTGTTTTACCTTTGATTGCCGTAAGGCGTTGAGCACCTGATAGGGTGATTGCGATCGCCATTCTTACTGCAAGTGTTTTACCGGCGTTAGCGTTTGTCTTTGTCTTGTAGATTCGTCCGATTTTTTGTACGTTTTTGCGGCAATGGTTGATGGTTGATAAGCTGTCGCTTTTTAACTTATCCACCAACCATCAACCATCAACAACTAACAACAATTATCAGATGAGATTCCCAGGTATTCGTTTTGGTATTCTGTAAAAATTATCTTCCAATCCTGGTTCGATGGCAGTCTGTTCGGTTAATTGAGTAAAGGGTTTTCCAGTGTCTTGTTCTTCCATCGAACTAGGATAACTTGAAATTGATGTGGATGGGGATTGAGAAGGAGATGCTTCCCCAGTAATCAAACCCAGAAAGTCTTGGAGGCTTGTATTTGACAACATATTGGAGATAAAACCGGAGAAAAATTGATCGATGTTGGGAAAGTTAAAGTTGGGAATATCAATGTTACTGTTGGGTGTTTCTGTTTGTAAACTGGAAAAATCAGCAGTATGTTTCCCAGCTAAGCCGCCGAAGGTTTCTGTTGTTGGTGGTTGACTGGCGATCGCCTTATCGGTACTAGGATCGAAGTCTAATATAGTACTTGATGTCTGTGCCTTATCCCAACTGTTAATCCAGAATTGATCGGCACTTTCTTTTCCCATCATCAAGTCACCACCGTTGCCATCGATTAGAATATCATTTCCTGTTCCCCCTAGCAAGGAGTTTTTATCCATACCACCATTGAGTATATCCTCTACTTCTCCACCACCGAGAAAATTAAAAGATGACTTATTTTGTAACATTAAAGTCTCGTTTAATTCGGGGAATAATGCTTGTTGATTTTCTAGAGTTGCTGCTTGAAGACTAGAAATATTGTTTAGCTGATTGGATGTCAATCCTAAAGATGTGTTGTCTGAATTAAGGTTAAGCATACAATTACCTCAGAATTACCATAAAAGTTTGCGAACCCAGACTTAAATCAGTTATTAGTTATCAGTTTGTTGATACCTATGGTGGTTAGACTCGTTACCAACACTTTTGGGCAATTGGTGAGACTTAGACGATTCGGTAAATTGATAACTGTTCACTGTTCACTGTTAAAAATATCTGGGAAAAATAATACTTGCGACTTGCGCTTTAGGTGTCTATAAAACAGAATTTTGGAGATTGAAGGAGAAATTCTGTTTTACTGTGAATTCGATTACTTTTTTTTGCGGAGAATTTACGTTAATCACTAATCAGTTATGAGATTGCACAATCGGGGTAATAATTTCCTACCATAACCCTTGATAAGTGTCGGCTGATTTAAGGCTGTCAAAGATAAAAAGAATCTGTTTGTCTTATATCTTGTTGTATGCCTTAAGGCGAGAAAGTCATACTAATTTTGCAGTCCCCAAAATGATTTTAAATGATTTATTGATTTATTTACCGCCGCGAAAAAAATTTTAATATATTATTAATAAATCAATTAATAAATCAATTAATAAATTAGAGATAAGCATTTATATTTTTGAGAGTATTGGTGATTACTTTTTAACGATGTTTATGCTTTTGAAGTCATAAGTCTGGGTTTTTCGTTGATATCTGGGATTCAAGCCAGGATTTTCCATAGAAACCGGGTTTATTTGAGAAAATCATCTTTAAATAAATGATTTGTAATTGAAATTACATAGATAAAATAAAGAAAAATATATTCATGATCAATTATTTGATGAGCGATAGTTATTTGCTGGTACATATAAGTTCCCATATTTATCTTTAGATTTGATTTATCTATAGAGTCAATCCAAAATCCAAAATCTAAAATCTAAAATCGAACGACTTTCCCCGGAGTTACCCCAAGCAACTTTTTAAAATGTCGATTTAAATGGCTTTGATTGGCAAAACCAACAATAAAAGCAACTTGAGCAATACTATACTTTCCCGTTAGTAATAATTCTTTAGCGTGTTTAACGCGAGTTTGAATCACATATTGATGGGGTGTAACTCCCATTGATAACTTAAATAAATGACAAAAATAATGTAGACTCATATGTAATAAACTTGCTAATTCATTCAAGCTTAAATCTTGAGCTAAATTATTATTGATGTATTCAATAATTTGATTTAATTGAGTTCTTGATAAACCATTTGTATATTCTTTAATGTTTAGTGTTCGCGTGGAATAATATTGTAATAAATGTACAATCAAAGCATTTATTATTGTTTCCACATATAAACGACTTTTTGATGGATTGTTTTCTAAAACCTTTTTAATTGCAAGTCCAATTTGTAAAACTAAAGAGTCTGGTGTCGCGAAATGTGGTATTAATTGAACTTGTTGTGGTTCTCCTGATTCATCAATAGCACGTGCAAAAACTGTTGGATCAATACCTAGGAGAATAAAATCACCTTCAGCATCCCAAGCACACTTTTGACCGATATTTGCAGGGGTAATTACTATATCTCCACCAATTACTGAGTCCCGTTGAAAACGTCCATCAAGCTTTCTATCTGCATGAATAATATAGTTGCCGTGAGTAAAAATAGTAATACTGTGTCCCAGGGGACTAGAAACTTCAGGAGTCTCGTATGCTGGTACAGATAGATATCTAAAGAACATCCCATCCCATCCAGTGTTTTGACTGGTGAGAATTGGTTGACAAGGAAAAAGTTGGTTTATCTCATCTTCTTTGGTCAGAACTAAAGGTTTATTTTCTGACATAATTAAAACAGAATTCTACATTTTTAATGTATCAAAAATTTAGATAGGATATATCCGGTTTTTACAACATTATTTGAACATTTTTGACAAAAGTTATTATACCTCCATAGCATGAGGTAAATTACAACACATTTTAGTTAAAATTTGAATAATTTAGTTGTAGTAAAAAGTCTCAATGTCTGCAAGCGACCAACATTCCCATAAAATTTATAATCCTCAATTCCAGCAAAAATCAGTTGGAGAATTTAACTTTGGTTGGTTTGACTGGTTTTGTCTGTGGTATCCTCCAGGCTGGCTAATTTTATTCAACCGTCACTGGCAACATTATCATGATGACCCGGATGGTTGGAACTGGTTGGAATATATTTTATTCTTAATTCCCTGTGGATTTTATTTAGCATTATTGATTCGTTGGTTGCGTTTAGGTTGTCGTGTTCCATGTACTCAACAGAGTGAATTTAATCCAAATTATCAAACGGCTTTTCGGGAAGAAATTTTACAACCAATTGTTAAATATTACTTTCATGGTGAATTACAACAAATTGAAAATATACCACAATATACTCCGATAATTGTAGCTATGAATCATGCAGGAATGTGTTTCCCGTGGGATATTTTAGCTTTGGGATATTTATTAAGTAAACAGCAAGGATGGGTAGTATATCCTTTAGCTGGTATTGATTTATTTGAAAATCCTTGGATGACTTGGTGGGTACCACCGGGATGGTCAAAAGTGTTAGGTGGTATCAAAGCAAAGTATGATGATTTTGAAGCTGCAATTGAACAACGAAAAATTTTATTATATGCACCGGAAGGTTTAAGAGGACCTGGAAAAGGTTGGAAAAAAAGGTATCAATTAGAAAAGTTTGATATTAGTTTTATTCAGTTGAGTAAAAAATATCAAGTCCCTATTTTACCTGTTATTTGTATTGGTAGTGAAAATCTACATCCTTACACTTTAAATATTAGTTGGCTGCAAAAAACATTTCATTTACCTTTCTTACCAATATCACCTTTAATTCCTTGGTTTGCTATTTTTCCGAGTATGGGTGTTTGGGCTGGTAAAACTAAATTACGTTATTTTATTCAACCTTTAGTTGAAGTTAATAATGTTAATAATCGCGGAGAATTTTATCAAAAAGCACAAGAATTAAGACAGCAAATGCAAACTCAAATTAATCGACTGTTGAGTGAGAAGTCGGGTTTCTTGAATAAAGCCGACTTCTAATTGTTCGTGGGGTGAGAAGTCGGGTTTTTGAAGTTAAATATCTCGAAACACCGCAAAATTATCGTAAAAACCCGACTTATAATAGTTAGTTAAAAATATCATAAACATCACATTCAAGAAATACCAAAACGATAACCTTTACCATAAACGCTATGAATTAATTGCGTTTCCTGATTAACTTCAATTTTTCTTCGTAACAGACGAACTAATGCAGCAATCACATTACTGTTGGGTTGTTCGTCTTCTTTCCATAAATGTTGTAATATTTGATTATGAGTTAGTAGTTGACCAGTATTTTCCATCAAATATTGTAATAATTGACTTTCTTTTTCTGATAACTCAATTATTCTTCCTTGACGATAAGCTATTTGATTTTGAGAATCTAATTCTAAATCTTCTACAACAATTCTTTTATTTGTATTCGCGTACTCTTCCACACCCGCACGTCGTAATAAAGCCCGCACTCTTGCCAGTAATTCCCGCAGTTCAAAAGGTTTTATTAAGTAATCATCAGCACCTGCATCCAACCCTTTTACTCGGTCATCTAAAGTGTCTTTGGCTGTGAGAAATAATACAGGTGTGGTGACTCCTTGCTGTCGTAACTGCTGGCAAATTTCTAAACCCGTTTTTCCCGGCAGCATCCAGTCTAAAATAAGTAAATCGTAATTGCCTTTTTGTACAAGTTCGCTACCTGTTGTACCATCAAAAGCGGCATCAACGCTGTAACCTTCGCGGGTTAACAACCGACTCAAAGGGTTTGTGAGTTCGGCTTCGTCGTCAACTATCAATATTCGCATCTTTTTAATTTTAGATTATATCAATTTTGGATTTTAGATTTTAGATTTTAGATACATTCGCTTTGCTCAGTACAAGCTTTAGATTTTGGATTAATATATCTATCTGTCACTTAATAAATGGTAATTTAAGGAGAGAAGAAAAAGAGGAAGATAATTTTTAACTCCTAACTCCCAACTCCGCTACAGACGTAGCATTGCTACGTCTTTACAACTCCTAACTACCAACTTCTAACTCTTCAATCCAAAATCCAAAATTTAAAATCCAAAATTATGTTAACCGTTGCACTCCCGAAAGGTGGACTTCTCAAAGACAGCATCCGCTTACTAAAATCTGTAGGTTTGGATTTTAGTGCTTTTTTGGCTGAAGAAAATCGTCAATTACAAATTTTAGATGCTAGCGGCAAAGCTAGAGGATTAAAAGTTAGAGCGCAGGATGTACCTGTATATGTAGAATACGGACAAGCTCAATTGGGTATTGTGGGTGAAGATGTGCTACGAGAGAAAAAGCCGCAAGTAGCACGTTTGGTTGATTTGGGGTTTGGTTATTGTCGGATGTCGGTAGCGGTAAAAGCTACTAGTTCTTACAAATCACCTTTGGATTTACCCGCAGATTGTCGAGTTGCATCTAAGTATGTAAATTGCGCTCGTGATTATTTTCAAAGTTTAGATTTTTCTGTAGAAATTATACCCTTATATGGCTCCGTAGAATTAGGTCCAATTACGGGAATGTCGGAAGCGATTGTTGATATAGTTTCCACCGGCAAAACCCTCAAAGAAAATGGTTTGGTGGAAATAGCAACTTTATATGAAAGTACTGCGATGTTAATTGCTCATCCTTTAAGCTATCGTTTGAATGCGGATGGAATTAATGATTGGATTGGTAACTTACGAGAAGCGGTTTTGAGTAACATTTGACAGAAAGTTGAAAGACGACAAAGCATTTAAGTTGTTGGTTTAAATTTCTCATTTGTTATTGTGGATAATCAACCAATTTTCGAGGTTATATAAACGCTCCACCAACCTAAAAATAGACATGGTTAACTAAAAATTATGCCTAAAATTATTCAACCTCAAGATATTACTCTTGCCGATTTAAAGGAAAGATTTAGCTTACAAAAGTCTACCGATGAAAGTTTTTTTGATGAATGTTTGGAATATTTACCAGAACTGACGGATTTAGAAAAGCAATACTTAGAGCGTGTGAAAACGAACTATATCAGTTTAGTTGAAAATTCTCCGCTTTTAGAAGAAGCCGTAAAATTAGTGATTTTATCTCCATTACTGGATTTAGCAGGATTTTATCGTTCACCCTTTCAGATTGCAACAGAAGAACCAATAGAAATTAGTGAGGAAATCGCTATTACAGATGGTGAAGAAAATAATGGAATTCAAAAAGAAATAATTAAAGGAAGAATTGATGTATTCGTATTGTATAAACAGTTTTGGCTGTTGGTAATTGAATCAAAAAGAACAAATTTTTCCTTACAAAAAGCAATTCCTCAAGCTTTGACATATATGCTTTCTAGTCCCAATTTAATTCAAAGTCCACAAAAAAATATTTATGGATTTGTCACGAATGGTGAGGACTTTCAATTTCTAAGATTAGTGATTATTGACAATAAACCAGTTTATGCTTTGTCAGAGAGATTAACTTTATATAAACGAGAAAATGAATTATATAATGTTTTGATTTTATTGAAAAAATTAGGTCAAATGATTATATAGTGCGTAGTTTAGAACTGTTGCGATCGCACTTTATGCATAAATACAGAAACGCGATCGCATTGTGGAAAAAGAGCGTAATCGCGTAAACTGCCAAACTCAACAAACGCGAAGCTTGCACGACGTAATTTGTGAAAAAAGTGCTAATTACTCAGATTCTTCGCCTAAATCAGATTGCCTGCTATGACGAACATGAAGAATTGAAACAACATCTTCCTCGACAACAAATAAAGCTCGATACGCAAAAAATTAAGTAAATCTTCTAGAAGTTCGTTTGGGGTATTATCAATTTCCTACAACAGCAATTCTTTGATTGTCATTACGGTTCGTAGGTAAGATTCATGCTTCTAGTATAGCGATCACTTTCCAGTAAAAGACAGATAGAAAGGCGATCGCACTTCATCAAATATGACAATGGGAAAGCGATGGCACTCTGGATACAAAGCCGACGCATAAACTCCCAAACCCAACAAACGCGATCGCATGTTGGGAAGAGAGTGCGATCACATATAATTAATAGTCTAAAAAATCACATTTATAGGCTTCTAACTAGTAATTAGTTGATACCATTCATTAACAGCGGTAGCTTTAAGAGCGTCAACCCAACTCACTCACGAAAATAAATGGTCTCCACTAAAAGTAATTAAGCCCACAGTACGATATCAGAATCCCACCATTGAGCATCAGCAGAGCGATACATAAGACTTGATGGAACCCAACGACCATTTTCAAGTTTGGCTCTTATTTCTCCCTCATAGTTTCCGTCATATGGACTAAATCTTTTACCATTCTCATTAAATTGATTTGTCATCCAAGGTCTTTGCCCCATTCTATCTAGCTTGAACAAGTTACTAATACTATCATTTCTTGTAAGCATAGAAGCAAATAAATCCATTCCATTACCATGATCATCTATAGGCTTATTCGGCCAGTTAGTCCACATAGTAAATGTGTCATCAGCAGTCATAGCTCGACCTGAGTTACCCAAATAACTGGTATAAAATGCCCAAGACCATTGAGAATGAGCGCTAAAGTTGACAGAGTTTGCGTCATAACCTCCAAGCCCCAGATTACTACTTGCTGGGTCAAAAGCAAGCAATCGATTAACACCTCCAACAATCCGTTCTGCTATCTCAGCAGCAACGTAAGCTCCTAAACTATGCCCTGCTAAGTTAATATTAGAGCCACTAATCCCCCAACTTGTTAGCTTGTCTGTAGCCCATCCAGCAACAGTTTCAATCCATGTAGCTCCAAAATTTGGATTGGGCGCACCAAAAAGCATACTGTTACTAAAAGCTGCTTGTGACCAATCTAGAGCAAAAACTTGATCTCCAGGTTCATAACCATCAATTGCAGATGCCAAAAGTTGAACATCATCACTCATATCGCCGGAATATGGCTTGCCATTCATTCCATGAATAATTAGCCAAGTTTTTGTGTTTGAACTCACAACTTCAGAGTAGTTATTGTCAACTCTATTAATTCCGATTAATTGGTTTTCTGTTTGACCATGATAATTTTTGCCAGTAATGCTTCCTCTATAAGTATCACCAGAAGCAGCTTTAAAATCTAGACGTGCGCCACCACCACGCTCATAGTAGTCAATCGCAACATTAAACCAACCACCTCCACCAGCATCGAAAATACCTGTATGAGCAGTAAATGCTTGGTCTACAAGTCGATCTATTACAGTACGATTGTTTATATTGACTCGAACCCCGTCATCTGAAATCGTTTGAATTTCATGACGACCTGGTGCAAAGTAACGTTGAGTTGTGGCTCTAACTGAAAAATTATCAGAATTTATTCCTGCACCAGGAGAACCATTCCCCCAATCACGCGAGAAGTTTTGACTACCACTACCCCAATCTTGAACAATTGTAGGGGTTCCTGCACGATTTACATTATTAAACAACTCAGCTTTCCAGTTTCTATTGTCAACAACCGGAAAATTAGGATTTGGTATGGATGTTGGTGTCGGTTGAGGACGGCGAAAAGGACTATAACCATTAAGCGACTGCGGAACTTCTATAACCTGCCCTGCATTGATTCGATTGGGGTTAGAAATATTATTGCGTTGAGCAATCAAACTAGAGCTATTGGCATTACCCAAAGTTCTTTGTGCAATGCCACTCAATGTATCGCTAGCTTGAATTGTGTAACTAGTCCACTGATATGCCTTTCCACCATAGTCAAAGCTACTTCCTCCAGTTTGTGGTGTTTGTGAAGGTGTTGGTACAGGAGGATTATAGACATTGAACAACTGGGGAACGTCTATAACCTGTCCTGCATTTATTCTGCTGGGATTAGAAATCTTATTACGTTGAGCGATGAAATTAAATCCATTAGCAGAACCATCACCTAATGTTCTTTGTGCGATCGCGCTTAAATTATCACCAGGCTTAATTGTGTAACGAGTCCACTGATATGCCTTTCCACCATAGTCAAAGCTACTTCCTCCAGTTTGTGGTGTTTGTGGAGGTGCAGATTTAGCCACATTTTCAATTAATACCGAACTGTGACTATTTGTAGCTTGTTGATTATTTTTATTCTTCCATTCCCAATAAGCTTGCAAAGGACTAACTGTTGCATTTCTAACATTTATTTCCGTACCTCCAGCAACAGAACCACCATTCGCTTTAGTTCCAACTGCTAAATGGAAATGTGCGTTTCTTCCTAACTGATTTCCAACAACACCAATTCGATCTCCTACTTTTACAACATTGTCTTTTTTCCAAGCTCCTAAACTTTGTAAATGACCATAAACCCAAACTCTACCATTTGTATCTTGAACAGCTATAAAGTGACCATTTGTCGATGCATTCGTACTATCTGTCCATAAAACTCTACCATTAGTGGCTGCTTGTACGCCTTCGCCAGCAATAGCTCTCATGTCAATTCCAGAATGAGATTTACCAATTACCCGTCTATAACTTGCATCATATAAATAACCAGCATTCATTGCCCGAGGATTTCCTAGTATTGCTGCGCTTAAATCTCGGTAAATTTGTTTGATTGAATCTCGGCTTTCTCCATTACTGAAATTTCCATCAAATCGAGTATCATCTCCACTTTCTATATCCCAATCATTATCTGTTAATGAAGATAATTCATCGCGGAAATAGCCAGATGGAACTGGGGGAGCGATAGTTACTTGAGGACGTGTAGAATTATTCGTGAACAAGTTAGTAAAATCCCCATGCATTGCGTGCTGATCTACACGCCAACGCTTGGTGAATGAACCATTTGAGTTAGAGGTGTAAGTCTCTAACATTCCGAGGTTATCACTTGCAAAGCTTCCCCTTTCTTGACGTAAGAAATCAGATCTACCATTCCCATCAAAATCGCCAACAAATAACTTGGTTAAATCGCCATTCATTGGTATCTCATGCATGGCAAATCGACTAGTAAAGGAACCATTACCATTAGATATGAAAGTTTCAAACATCCACCACTGATCTGAAGCTAAAGCACCTTTTTCTTGTCGGAGGAAATCTGTTCTACCATCGCCATTGAAATCTCCCATAAATAGATTTGTCATGTCACCATGAAAACCTTTGCTGGCATCCTCACTTACCCAAGCTCTTTTAAAAGAACCATCTCCATTGGAGAGATAGGTTTCAAACATTCGTCCCGCATCATTAGCAAAATGACCTTTCTCTTGGCGAATAAAATCTGATTTACCATCACCGTTGAAATCGCCGATAAACAAATTGGTTAAATCACCATTCATTGCTCCATCATGCATCACAAATCGACTAGTAAAAGAACCATCACCATTGGAGATGAAAGTTTCAAACATCCACCACTGATCTGAAGCGAAAGCACCTTTTTCTTGTCGCAGAAAATCTGTTCTACCATCACCATTAAAATCTCCCATAAATAGATTTGTCATGTCACCATGAAAACCTTTGCTGGCATCTTCACTTACCCAAGCTTTTCTGAAAGAACCATCTCCATTTGAGAGATAGGTTTCAAACATTCGTCCCGTGTCATTAGCAAAATGACCTTTCTCTTGGCGAATAAAATCTGATTTACCATCCCCGTTGAAATCGCCAATAAATAAATTGCTTAAATCACCATGCATTGCATTATCATGCATCACAAATCGACTAGTAAAAGAACCATCACCATTGGAGATGAAAGTTTCAAACATCCACCACTCATCTGAAGCGAAAGCACCTTTTTCTTGTCGGAGGAAATCTGTTCTACCATCCCCATTGAAATCTCCCATAAATAGATTTGTCATGTCCCCATGAAAACCTCTGCTGGCATCCTGACTTACCCAAGCTTTTCTGAAAGAGCCATTACCATTTGAGAGATAGGTTTCAAACATTCCAAAGCTATCGTCAGCAAAGTGACCTTTTTCTTGACGCAGGAAATCTGTTCTGCCATCACCATTGAAATCAACCCGATTTCCTAAAAGCATTTCTGTTTTGTTTCTAAGTGCTGCCGATAATTCTAGTTGGGTAAATTTCCCTTCAATGACGACTGAAGTAGTATCATCTTCAACTTTTAAGGCAAATAATTTTTCATTACTAAGAGTTTTATTCAAAACAACAGCACTAAAAATATCACCTTCATCTCCAGCAGCATCCTTCTGATTAATCCGAAAATCAACCGAATGTCCAATTTCTTCTAATAAAACACTTTTAATTTCCCCAATATTGTGAGCATTTCGCTCTATAAAACCTTGAGATAAATAGATAGTGTCAGTCTTACTTGCGTAAGCACCATTTGCAGCAATTACATCTAAATCCCCAGATATTTTAATTTGGGGCAAATCATCAAAATTCCCCATCAACCAGCTTTGCTGTAGCTTTGATACAGCTTTGGCATCCCAACTAGTACCAAAGGCTGTATTCATCGAACCTGTAAAATCTGAACTTGCAGCAAATTTTTGTAATGACACTTGTGCTTCCTGCACTGCGTCATTAATAATGTTGCCATAGCTAGTACTACTACCATTAGTATTAATATTTGCCTCTAACGAATCTTTTTGCCTTTCGGAAAAGATAGTCAAGCTTTTGGTCGTATCTAATTTATTATCTACGCCATTAAATGTCATATATACCCCAATAAGTAAACAAAGTTTTTAAATGGGAACTGCTATTACCTCTATCTAATACTGATATTTAATAATGCTTTATAGCTACAGTATGGATGCTGATTTTATTTATGAAGAGAAAATAAAATCTTGGAGTTTTTTAATGAATAAAAAAATTATACGTAAATAACCGCCTGCATACTGATACAAGTCCAAGCAATCGCATCCACTGCAATCCAAAATTAAAAATATTCGATCTAGTAGACTAAAAATATCTGGCTAAGTTGACCTATAAATAAAGTGTAAAGAAAACTATTTAACCTTAAATCTTTTGATGTTTAAGGTATGCTACAGATCGCAATTAGTTTCGCCTAATTCTTAACTACTTTTGATTATGCCAGACGAACTTAAACCGAAATCTCCTCGTAGTCAACGTTTACCCAAGCAACGCTGGCAAATTTATCCGCAAAATCCACAATTAGCGCAAAAATTGGCAATGGTGACTGATATGTCACCTTTAATTAACCAATTGTTGATCAATCGCGGTTTTGATTCACCCGAAACTGCACAAATATTTTTACATCCAGAATCATTAAATTTACCCGAACCCTTAGATGAGTTTCCAGATTTAGCCATTAGTGTAGAATTGCTGCAAAGTGCGATCGCGTCTCAAGAAAAAATTGCTATTTGCGGTGATTACGATGCTGATGGCATGACTAGCACTGCTTTATTATTACGGAGTCTGCGGACTTTTGGTGCTGATGTGGATTATGCTATCCCCAGTCGGATGCACGAAGGTTATGGTATTAATAAACGAATTATTGAAGAATTTCACGATGAAGGTGTAAGGATAATTTTAACGGTAGATAATGGGATTTCTGCATTTGAACCCATTGCGAGAGCCAAGGAATTAGGATTAAAAACAATTATTACAGACCATCACGATATTCCTCAGCAATTACCCCCAGCCGACGCGATTTTAAATCCTAAATTGCTACCGACTACTTCTGTGTATCGTGGTGTTGCTGGTGTCGGTGTCGCATATATCTTAGCGATGTCTTTAGCGCAACAGTTAGGTAGAACTGAAGAGATATCAGATACAATGTTAGAACTGTTTGCGTTAGGAACAATTGCAGATTTAGCTCCTTTAGTAGGAGTTAACCGTACTTGGGTAAAACGCGGTTTACGATTGTTACCCAAATCTAAATTAGCAGGTATACAAGCGTTGATTCAAATGGCTGGTGTACAAGCCTTGGGGAGCAAGGGAGATGGGGAGCAAGGGAGATGGGGAGCAAGGGAGATGGGGAGCAAATAGTTAACAATCCAAAATCCAAAATCCAAAATCCAAAATCCCTTAAGCCTGATGATATCGGTTTTCGTTTGGGACCACGAATTAATGCTATAGGTAGAATCGGCAATCCACAAATTGTGATAGAATTACTCACCACTGACGATATGGGAATAGCACTTGAACGTGCAATGCAGTGCGAAGCTACTAACACAAGTCGTCAGGAGATGTGCGAGCAAATTGGAAAGCAAGCTATTGAAATTGTCGAAACTGAATATGTTGCTTCTTTAAAAGATGACCGAGTATTAGTTATTGTGCAACCAAATTGGCATCATGGAGTTATTGGAATTGTTGCCTCAAGGTTAGTGGAACGTTATGGAGTTCCGGTGTTTATTGGCACTAATGAAGATGATAAACATATTCGCGGTTCGGCGCGAGGAATTCCCGAATTTAACGTGTTTGAAGCTTTGCAATCTTGCGATGATTTCTTAGGTAAATACGGAGGACATAAAGCAGCAGGAGGCTTTTCTTTACCAGTAGAAAATTTAGAATTAGTGCGTCAGCGTTTGAGTGAATTTGCAAATCAATGTCTAGAATTGCAGCACCTCAAACCTTTACTTAAAATTGATACCTTAGCCAATCTCGATCAAGTTAATAGAGAACTTTATCAACAAATTAACGCTTTAGAACCCTGTGGAATCGATAACCCCAATCCAGTATTTTGCACTCAAGAAGTTAGAGTAATTGAACAGCAAATTGTTGGTAAAGGGCATATTAAGTTTACAGTTGCTCAAATTATCGACGGACAACAATATAAAATTAAGGGTATTGCTTGGCGATGGCGCGATTATTTTCCTTTACCACCGCTAGTTGATATTGCTTATAAACTTAAAGAAAACAACTTTAATGGTAATATTAATATTGAGTTAGAACTATTAGGAATTAGACTGTCAAGCGATTCTCAATTATCTTTTAGTTATCAAAATAAACCCGTTAGAACTACATTTGAATACAATGGTCGCGAGTATATTTGTGGTATATATAAAAATGGTGATTCAGCAGAATTAAGAATTAAAAGTCCTGAAGAAAAAGTTTTAGCAATTAAATCAGGAGAGGATATTGGTTTATTAGGAATAAATCGGGAACAAGCTCAAAAAGTTGATATTTTTGAGTCTCCTTACTACGATATTATTCAAGCTGCTCTAAAAGCTTTAGAATCAGTTAGTAATTAAGAATTAGCGGTAATAATTCATGACTAAGCAAACTATTGATTTTGATCAGAATGCGCCGATTGCTGGTAGTGAATACGATAACATGGCACCTTTAGCTTTACCTGGTTATGAAGCGATGCATCAAATGGCTTTGGCTTGTTTGCAGGCTAATTTACCTCCGGAAGCTAATATATTAGTTGTCGGTGCTGGTACGGGAATGGAATTAATTAAGTTTGCAAAGGGTAATTCTAAATGGCAAATTTTAGGTGTTGATCCTTCTGAAAAGATGCTTGCTATTGCTCAAGAGAAGATACAGCAGCATAATTTATCCGAGCAAATAAAGCTGTTTCAAGGATATACGGACAACTTACCAGAAGATTCAATTTATGATGCTGCAACAAGTATTTTAGTCATGCATTTTATTCCCGATGATGGTGGTAAATTAGCATTTTTACAAAGTATTGCTCAGCAAATGAAATCATCTAGTACTTTTATATTAGTTGATGTGTTTGGTGAGAAAGGAACAGATGATTTTCAGCAAATAGTTTCTTTAATAAAGAAATTTTGGCAGCAAACAGGAATACCAGAAGCGAAACAAATAGAACTTTTAGAAACAATAGATAAAGGTGTTTATCAAATTTCAGAAACTAGAGTTTTAGAATTATTGGAACAAGCTGGTTTTAGTAAAATACTTCGGTTTTATACAGGATTGTGGGTTGGTGGTTGGATGGCTTTGAAGTAGTTATGATACGTTGCTTCAATCTATAGAAGTCGGGTTTTTATGAAAATTTATCTATGATTACAGATATTGATTCTAAAAACCCGATTTCTTTTTTAGATTACTGAAAAAAACCGCAGAGACGCAGAGAACGCAAAGGCAAGAGATAAACAGAAATAAGTAATTTTCGAGCGGGATAGGAGTAATCTATGTAATTCAAAATTTATAGAAGTAGGGTTTTTCTGAGAATTTATCTATGATTACAAATATTGATTTGAAAAACCCGACTTCTTTCTTATCGTTTTTATCCGTGATAACTATCTCCAGTCACTTTACCCCGAAAAACGATATACGAATAGAGATTGTAGAACAACATAATCGGGATTAAAGCACCGATAAATATAATCATAATTACCAGTGAACTGGGGTCAGCAGCAGCTTGATAAATGGTAATTTTGTTGGGAATAATGTAAGGAAATACAATCAAAGCTAGTCCAATAAATGTTAGTAGGAAAAGCAATATTGTCAGAATAAAAGGCGTTCTATCTGCTTTTTGATTCAAGCTTTTAAGTAGTTGCCAAATTAGAAAAATACCGATTAAAGGTATTAAAGCAAAGATATAAACTAAGGGTTTGGAAAGTAAACGAATTCGAGCAGTTTCGTAAATAAAAGGAGTAACACCTGTAATTAAAATTGCTCCAATTAAAGTTGTGATAGCGGCAAGTTTAGCAGTTTTTCGGTGAGTTTCTTGTAATTCTCCCTCAGTTTTCCAAACTAAATAAGTAGAACCAATCAAGACATAACCTTGAATTAAGGTTAAAGCGACTAATACTGATGGGATATTAAACCAGTCCCAAGTTGTACCGATAAAATGTCCTTTTTCGTCAACTTTGATTCCTGCAAGTACCCCTCCTAACGCAAATCCTTGTCCTAATGCTGCCAGAAAACTTCCTGTAGCAAAGCAGAGATTCCAAAGGAATTTCCGTTTTGCTTGTTCACGGAATTCAAAAGCAACTCCACGAAAAATAAACCCAAAAATCATGATAAAAATTGGGATATAAAGAGCGCTGAGGATGGTAGCATAAGCCAAGGGAAAGGCACCAAATAAACTGCCTCCCATCAAGACTAACCAAGTTTCATTGGCATCCCAAATATTACTTAAACTAGTCATTAAAATGCCGCGACGTTCCTCAGTTGAGGAAGTTAAAGATAAAATTCCAACTCCCAAATCAAAACCATCGAGCATTACGTAAAGAAATAAAAACAGCGCTAAAATTCCGAACCATATCTGCGGTAATAGATAATCTAGTGTTTCCATTGGTTGATAGTTGACAGTGGACAGTTGACAGTTGACAGTTGACAGTTATTAAGCAGCAAAATAAATAATCAACTCTTAACTCTTAACTCCGGTAGAGACGTAGCATTGCTACGTCTCTACAACTCCTAACTCTTATTGTTGTGCTTCAACAGGACGTTCATCGGGGATGAATCTTGCTGGTATGGTTTCCACTGCGGGTTTTTCTTCTATTCCCGGTACAGGTAAATTAAAATTAGGTCCCCGACGGATGATGCGACTACCGAAATACATTGCAGCTACAAATAAAACACTGTAAACGGTTGCAAAGCTCAAAAGAGTTGTTAATACATTACCTGGTGGTATATTTGATACTGCATCAACTGTACGAATTTTATTGTATACAGTCCAAGGTTGTCTGCCGACACAACGTACTATCCAACCGGATTCTACGGCTATGTAACCCAAGGGTGCGGCGAAAATCCAACCAACCATTAACCAATTTTGCTGAGTAATATTTTCTGCTGATAGCTTTCCGCGTAACCACTGAATTACACTCAATGACATTAATCCTGCAAAGAAAAAACCGATCGCAATCATGATGCGGAAAGCGTAATAAATTAACCCTACCATATGGGGTCTATCTTCCGGTTTCCATGTTTTCAAACCCTGTACAGGTTCCGAAAGTTTTTCCTTAAATTCTAAAATATATCCTAAAGCATTAGGAACGGTAATTTCCCAAGCATTTTTTTCCGCCTTCTCATCGGGTATCGCTAACATACTCCAATCAGCAGCTTGCCCTGCGGGTGTGCTTTCCCATTGCGCTTCCATGGCAGCTAATTTAGAAGGTTGATAGTGATAAACCTGTTCCCCGCTTAAATGTCCCACATAAATTTGTAGAGGTGCGACAATAATTGCAACCGCGATCGCAATTTTTAACGCAATAGAAAAGAAAGCGGGATTACGTTTGTTAAGAATGTACCAAGCACTGATTCCCCCAATCACAAACAGCGAAGTTTCCAAAGTCGCAAGGAACATATGAGAAACACTCACAGCCATAAAAGGGTTAAACACAGCTTGGAAATAATTGCTGACTACAAACTCACCATTAATAAAACTTCCCCCAGCAGGAGTTTGTAACCAAGAATTAGCCGATAAAATCCACAAAGTTGACAGATTAGCCCCAAAAGCCACCAAAATAGTCGCCATATAGTGAATTTTCGGGTTTACTCGTTCCCAACCAAACACCATAATTCCTAAAAAAGCAGCCTCCAACATAAAAGCCCAAGAAGCTTCAAAACCAATAACGCTGCCAAAAAAGTTACCAATAGCTTCCGAAAGCGGTCCCCAATTAGTACCAAATTGAAACTCCATGGGAATCCCGCTAGCTACTCCAACACCAAAGTTAAGCACGTAAAGCTTCGACCAAAAGCGAGCGTGAAAATAGTAATCAGGATTGCGTGTCTTTAACCACATTCCTTCTATGACAACTAAGTAAATACCCAAGCCTGTAGTTAAAACTGGCCATAACATATGAAAAATCGCCGTCAAGGCAAACTGCATCCTTGAGAGCGCAACAGTATTAGATAAAATTTCCATAAATAATTGACTACCTTAGTTGGTTTCACTGTTTCAGCTTTGCCACTAACTAGATAAGCAGTAAATCCCCGGAAGCATCAGATTATTTAGTATTTCTTAATGTATGACAATGTGTAGGGAAGAAAGAGTACAGGGGAAAGAATTAATAAATCAGAAATCTTAACCTTGTTAAATTGGGATGAGGTTTAATTTTTTTTACAACGCAGAGTTACGCAAAGGTAAACGCGGAGCAACGCAAAGCTTAATTAGAAATACGATTTACGCGAACTAGTTTACCAGTTAAATCATCAGCTTCTTCTTGCTGCTTGATTGCTGTTTGAATTTCATCTGTAAATGCTTGAGCATAAACCCAAACATTTACTAAATCAGTCGCATTGAGTTGGGGATAAGCTTCTAAAATTTCAGCGTCACTGGCACCTTGACAACGATAGTTCAATAATAACCATACAGGAATACGAGTTCCTGCAATACAAGCATCTCCACCCATAACACCGGGAGTTTTTATAATTCCACGAGGGTTTTGATTGATATGTTGAGTTAATATACGAATAGCTTCGATTTTTTCAGCAGCTGTTAAAGATAACAACTGTGCTTCTAATTCTTTGACTGTCATAATTTTTTAATTAGCTTTAAAGCTTTTTATTTTTTATTTTAGCCGATTTGGCTTTAACAATCAGTGAATTATTCAGTTTCTAACCCTAAATTGGTTCTCCATCTGTGATTGTGTAAATATCTGGTTCGTCGTGAAGAAAATCCAATGTATTACCACTTTCGATAAGATTTGTAAGTTCGGTAGTTGAAGGGTAGAGAATATCGTTAAATAATTTTGATTGTAGTAAAGCTTGTTCTGCTGGAGAAAGTGAGTGAATAAGTTGTACTAAAGATTCTACTAATTGTGTATTGACTGGTTGATTTATATTTAGGTTATTCATAACTATTGCGTCAAAGGTTTTTAATTCATAACTACTAACTTTTAAATAGTAGCGATTAGTTTAAATCCTGTGTAATTTATTTGTATTTATCTCAGTTTATTGACTCGAAATCTCTCTTCTACCTTGTTTTCGCAGCAAAGAAGCACGTTTAGAGTAGTTATTCAATAAAAATACATTAAAATAGCGGATTGTTCAACCCGCATTACAAAAGTAAAAAAAAACTGATGCTCTAGCCAAGATATCAAACTTGAAAAACTATCCTCTGACTTCAGATAAATCTCTTTCTATGTCAGCTTTTGGAACTTCAAAAACATTAGAATAAACGAATCCAGCTGCAATTGCTCCTAAAATTGGCGCAACCCAGAATAACCATAATTGTGCGATTGCCCAACCACCAACGAACAAAGCTGGCGCTAAACTACGAGCAGGATTTACAGATGTATTGGTAACAGGGATACTAATCAAGTGAATTAGTGTTAATCCCAAACCAATCGCCATCGGTGCTAAAGCCGCTGGTGCGCGCTCATCCGTTGCACCTAAAATAATCATCAAAAACATGAAGGTACAAACAAATTCAGCAGCAAAACAAGCGAGTATAGTATAGTTGCCTGGAGAATGTTCTCCGAAACCGTTAGCAGCAAAACCGCTAGTAACTAAGTTAAACTTCGGATTTCCACTAGCTATTATCGCTAGCACTCCAGCACCCGCTACACCACCTAATACTTGAGAGCCAATATACATAAATAGCTCTCTTGATGGAAAACGTTTTGCGACTGCTAAACCGATGGATACAGCTGGATTTAAGTGGCATCCAGAGATATGTCCAATAGCATAAGCCATTGTCATAACTGTTAAACCAAATGCCAGTGAAACCCCTACCAATCCAATTCCTAGGGGAAATGCGATATCGTTACCTATTTTTGTTGCATTAGCAATGAATCCAGCAGCTAAAACTGCACTACCGCATCCACCGAATACCAACCAAAAAGTACCGATAAACTCAGCCAAACACCGTTTAGAAAGTGGCATTTTTCTCTGTAACTATAAATTCTTAGGCAATTCTATCAGGATTCATGTTTTTGATCATATAACTTTATATTTGTTTAAAGTTTTACTGAAGCTAAAAAGCGTTTAATTTGTATCTTCAAATTTTATTCAAGTCTTGTAGTGCGCGTTATTAGCCCGCTAGCAAAATATAAATTAAATGCGCGACAGCTTAATATAAATCCTGGAAAAAAGTTATTTCATCGGCTCTCCACTAATAGATTTGATTAATTAATCCTAATTATAAATATATTTCTCCAACTCAAAAAACTCAATTAATTCTTTCAGACTTGTATTAGCAGCGGTAGGTGTTAAAGCTTCAATTTTTTGAATTGTTTGCTCGTTAAGGTATTTAAAAACCTTCTCTTTGAGTACCAAAACAACTTCTTCGGGTAAACCTTCAAGCTCTCGATTCAATCTTGCATAACGCCCTTTTGCAAAACTTAGCTGAAATTTGGTTCTTTCCAACAAGCGCTGTCTAAGATTTTCATAGTAGGATTCTTTTTTTTCATCATCACAGTCTGTCTCACGAAGAAATTCTTTAATTAACGGTATGATATCAAGATTTTCTTCCAACAATATTAAGCTTCCTTCTTGAAAATAAGCTGGAATTCCGTCAATACCCAATCCACCAATATCTGCTAATGCAATTATCCGTGCCGGTAAGATTATCTGTTGCTCTAAATTATATAAATCTGGTTGATAAATTGAATTGTCGCTGTCATCAAAAAGACAAATTGTCGCTGAAATAGTTTGTTTAATTATTTGTAAATCTGCTTGAGTAAATAAGGGAGGAAGTTCGGGATTTTGAGCAAGAAATTGTTGATTTAAATGTTTGATGTAATTAATTAACTTGTTGATTGTAGCCGTCTCACTGACTCCGCTTTCTCGCTGTCTTGCTGTTTGAGGTGTAGTTATAGGCAAAAATTCCTGAACAATATCATGACTGGCAGCACAAATATCAATTAGTTGTTTTACTCGCTGACTATCCGATAAAATAGGTTGATCGCAAATTTGCTCCCAAAAGGGTTCAATGGCATTAAAAATTATTTCTGCTCTGCGTTTAACTGTCTGTGCATGGGCATAATTATGAAAGTAAAGCTGCTTTTTTTCGACTTCTTTTTTCACTTCTACAAGAGCAAATTCTTGAATCATCAAAACAGCTTCTTCAAAGGTTTGCGGTATTTGGCTTGGATTTTCACTATCGTGAATTTTTATCATGGTATCTTTTTTTACAAGACCTATTTTTTGAGATACCTTTAGAATAATAAGGTAATTTCGCGGATATTGGCTAGATTAAAAATATTTTTTCTTATGTAAAGATTTGTATCAATATAGTTTTATTCGGCGCTTTGTTACGGCACGGTAGTCGCTGATGAGTGAGACTCCGCCATCAGCGCTACTTTAGCTATACAAACCAGTATCCGTCTGCACGGGTTTAAAGTACATTAAGTAGAGTCAGTGGGTTTTGAATTGCCGGTTACTTTCAAAATATTTTCTTACTAAGCTGTCGCGCATTTAATTTATATTTTTCTAGCGGGCTAATAACGCGCACTACAAGGCTTGAATAAAATTTGAATATATTAGGAATAGCCGCAATTGTCACAATACACGGGTGGTGCGTGAAGCTACAAGTCTTATTCCTGCGTTCAAAATTTTTCCGAAGCGTCACTGACTCTACAAGGAAAATGTGCCGGTTGCGTAAATCCTATATACAAATTAAACGCTTTTTAGCTTATCAATAAAAAATTTATAATTCAAAATCTAAAACTTGTGCTGAGCTTGCCGAAGTATCTAAAATCTAAAATCTAAAATCTAAAATTCTCTCACCCATAAAGCCAAGCCACCACCTTTACCTCTGGCTGCAATATAGTTATTTTCTACTAAAAAGTAAGTAAAAAATGCTTGCTGTTTTAAAGTCTGGTTATAAAAAGTTGCTTCTCTATCTTTCCCACCACGAATGTAACCTTGATATAGCTTTAATCCCGATAAAGATAACCGCATTCTAGTAAAATCAAAGGCGAGTATATTTTTTTTCGACCAAAATTGTACCGGACCTGTTAAAATTATTTTTAATAAACTTAACTCTACAGAATTTTCAACATTTCCTTGTTCTTGCGAATCTTCCGATTGACTGTAAGTAAGTTGAATTTTCACCAATTTCGGTAAAAATTTCCCCGCACCCAAAACAACTCCCGCACGCTTACGAGTCTTTTTAGTTCCAGTAATAAACCCTAATCTCCAATTACCGATTAACTGCGAATAACTATAATTTATTTTATTTTGTTTCGCTGTTTTTTCTGCTGCAATTAATGCTGTTACTACATCTCCTGATGCTGGTGATTTATTGACTTTATTTTGTGAAAATTCTGCTGCTTGTTGGATTGTTTTTTGCATTTTAAAAAAATATCTATTTTTTAGATAATTATAAAGATGTTGCTATTTTAGATGAGAAAGACGTTGCATTGCAACGTCTATACATTATTAATATTGAACTGAATTAACCTTTATTTAGTTCTTTCGCCATTTTCATAAAATCGTCCATGTTAGAAGATTTATTTGGACGACGACGGTTACTACTAATAGCAGGTTCAGGTGATTTAACAGTTGCAACAGGTATTTTGGTTTCTTCAATAGCTTTTTTTTCATCGGCATCTACGAAATATCCCGACTCCGAATTGGAAATTCCCAGATTCTTACCTATAGAGCCAAAGATATTTCCTAGAAAACCAAAGATTGAACGAAATAAAACCGAAAAAACAGCGATAACGCGAATTAAAGTGTTTTGAAAAATCTGTTTGAGACGTTGCATTACATCTCCTCCTTAATTAAAATGATTCAATATTATTTTTCTTGTATTGTAGCAAATAATTAATCAGTGAAATATTTGGATTGTTAATGTCAACTTTAAATATTGGTCTTTTGATAGAAAAAATTATTTCTTAAGGATGATTGATTTATTTGCTCAAACCTTTTCATTCCTGATTGTAGTGCGGACATCTTGTCCGCTATATATATAAAAGATTAAAAAATTATTTATTGATTTATTGATTTATTGATTTATTGATTTATTGATTTATTGATTGATTTATTTAACATTTGATAATATAAAGCTGTACAAAGTAAAAACATCAACATACATTAACATCAATATGTCAACTTATTTAGTAACGGGTGCAAATCGAGGTATCGGCTTAGAATATTGCCGGCAACTCAAACAAAGAGGAGATAATGTGATTGCTGTATGTCGCTCAGTGTCAAATGAATTAAAAGATTTAGGAGTACAAATAGAAACAGATATTGATATTACCACTGAATCCTCAGTTGCTCAATTAGTTAAAAGACTTGACGGTAAACAAATTGATGTTTTAATTAATAATGCCGGTATTATCGAACAAGTTAGCCTTGATAACTTAGATTTTGATAGCATTCGCAGACAATTTGAAGTCAATGCAATCGGTCCTTTACGGTTAACTCAGGCTTTATTAAATAACTTAAAATCTGGTGCAAAAGTAGTGATTATGACTAGCCGTATGGGTTCTATTGACGACAACACGAGCGGTGGCTCCTACGGTTATCGGATGTCCAAAGTGGCTTTGTCAATGGCAGGTAAATCCTTATCCCATGACTTAAAATCTCAAGGTATTGCAGTGGCGATTTTGCATCCAGGATTAGTCAAAACCCGGATGACAGGCTTTACCGATTCCGGAATTACCACCACAGAATCAGTAAAAGGACTATTGACTCGTATCGATCAATTAAACTTGCAAAATACCGGAACCTTTTGGCATTCTAACGGTGAAATATTACCTTGGTGAGCAGATTAGGGGATTTTAGATTTTAGATTTTAAATTTTAGATTTTGGATTGTAAAATGCTACTGTGTAAATTTAACATAAACATTCTTTTCCTCTGGGTGCCTTTGCGCTAACCGGATGCCTACCTTTGCCTTTAAAACATCTTCTACCATCTCATGATAGAACCTAAAATTATTGTAGATTCCCAACACCACAATGCCGAATGTCCCCTTTGGCATCCCCAGCAACAATGTCTTTACTGGACAGATATTCCCGAAGGAAAGCTTTTCCGCTACTATCCAAAGACAGATATTTATTCAGAAATTTATTATGGAGAACCCGTTGGTGGTTTAACTCTACAAGTTGATGGTTCTTTACTTTTATTTAAGACCAGAGGAACCATCGAACGTTGGGAAGAAGGTAAAATTAATACTATAGTTGAGGAAATTCCCGCAGAAAAACACACTCGTTTTAACGACGCGATCGCAGACCCGATGGGACGAGTTTTTTCCGGTACAATGGCAACAGAGGAAGATAAAGGAAGACTCTACCGTATAGATACCGACGGTTCGATTCATGTAATTTTAGAAGAACTTTTAGTTCCCAACGGCATGGGTTTTTCTCCAGATTTAAAATATTTTTACTTTACCGACTCCGACACCCACACCATCTACCGCTTTGATTACGATCAACAAACCGGGAATATTACCAATCAACAAAATCATATAATTACTCCCGAAGATCAAGGAGTTCCCGACGGAATGACGGTTGATGCTGAAGGCTACATTTGGTCAGCTCGTTGGAATGGTTCAAGTTTGTATCGTTATGCTCCTGATGGCTCCGAAGTTTTACGTATACCATTTCCGGCTTTGAAAGTTACGTCCATGACTTTCGGCGGTTCCGATTATAGCGACTTGTATGTTTCAACAGCAGGAGGAAACGATCGTTCTCAAGAAGGTGCCGGAGCCGGAGCAATCTTTCATCTTCAGGTTGACGTGAAGGGAGTGCCAGAATATACATCTAGAATATTTATTTCTTAGTTTAGATAGGGAGTAGGGAGTAGGGGGAAAGAATATTTTTTTTCATTCTTCCTGGTGCATTTATTTAATTTATGAGCAAACAATTAATCATGATCAATTCTGAATTAGACTGACGGCTACTTAACAAAATAAAAAAGATATGTTATGTGTGGAAGATTTACTTTGACAGCAGAAGCAGAAAGTTTGAGGGAAATTTTTCAAATTTTGGACAATAGTAATTGCCAATGGGAAGCAAACTATAACATTGCCCCAACACAAATGGTGATGACTGTTTTATATAACGGAGAAACCAAACAACGTAAATTGCGATCGCAACATTGGGGATTGATTCCCAGTTGGGCAAAAGATACCAAAATAGCAGCAAAATTGATTAATGCCAGAGCCGAAACATTAGCAGAAAAACCTTCTTTTCGTTCCGCTTTTAAACGCAGACGCTGTTTAATAATTGCGGACGGTTTTTACGAATGGAAACGTTTAGAAAACAAAAAACAACCCTATTACTTTCAGCGACAAGACAAACAACCCTTTGCTTTTGCAGGCTTATGGGAACAATGGCATCCCGACACAGAAAACATCACCTCTTGTACAATAATTACCACAGATGCCAACGAATTATTACAGCCAATTCATCATCGGATGCCAGTGATTCTGCCACAGCAAGATTACGAAAACTGGTTAGATCCGCAACTACAGGATACCGAAATATTACAAGAAATATTGCAACCTTACCCAGCCGAGCAAATGAGTGCTTATGCAGTCAGCACAAAAGTTAATAATCCGCAGTATCAAAGTCCGGACTGCATCGTACCAGAAAGTCAGGGAATAGGGAATAGTTATCATCAAAATTCGGACTCAATTGCAGCAGAAAGAGAAGAAAATTAACAATAAATTATAAATCGATCGGTTAAATTAGCTATTAAGGGAATTTATAATAATTAACTATCAATAACTTTAGTAGCTATTCAAAGTCAATCATCATAATAATTTAGATATGCCAAGAACTCAGAAAAACGATAACTTTATCGACAAATCTTTTACAGTAATGGCAGACCTCATATTGAAACTTCTGCCAACCAATCAAAAAGCTAAAGAAGCCTTTGTTTACTATCGAGATGGGATGTCAGCCCAAGCAGACGGAGAATATGCCGAAGCTTTAGACAACTACGAAGAAGCTTTGACACTCGAAGAAAACCTATTCGACAAAAGCTATATTCTCTACAATATGGGGTTAATTTACGCCAGTAACGGCGACCATGACAAAGCATTAGAGTTATATCATGAAGCAATAGAACTTAATCCCCGTCTGCCCCAAGCCTTAAACAACATCGCCGTAATTTACCACTACAAAGGTGAAAAAGCTAAAGAAGGTGGAGATGCAGATGCAGGGGAAGCACTATTCGATCAAGCCGCAGACTATTGGATTCGAGCAATTCGTATGGCTCCCAATAACTACATCGAAGCGCAAAACTGGCTCAAAACCACAGGGCGATCGCAAATGGATGTATATTTTTAGTCGTTAGTGGTTAGTTGTTAGTTGTTAGTAGTTAGTTGTTGGTTGTTGTTATATTGATGACTAACTACTTAATTTTTAATTGTTAAAATATTACACAAATATTACACAAAAAAAATGATTGACCGCGAACAAGTACGTAAAGTAGCCCATCTTGCCCGATTAGAATTAACAGCAGTAGAAGAAGAAAAATTCACCACACAATTAGGCGATATTCTCGATTACTTCGAGCAATTGAGCGAATTAGATGTCACCAACGTGGCACCGACAACTAGAGCGATCGATGTTAGCAACGTCACCCGCGAAGACAAACTACAGCCCTACCCAGATCGAGAAGCCATCCTCCAAAGCGCACCAGAACAAGAAGGAGAATATTTCAAAGTCCCCAAAATTATGAATCAAGAATAAATTATAAATGGGTAATTGGTAATTGGTAATGGGTAATTGGTAATTGGTAATGGGTAAACAATCAGCAGTTATGCCCCATCCCTCCATTACCCTATCCTAGAGATAGTGTTATGTAACGAAATATTGCGTTTTAATATAATTATAGGTATTACGCTGTTTTTTGGGAATTTTAGGAATTATGACAACTTCAAATAGTGAATTTAAAGTTAATAAAACTGAAGAAGAATGGAAGCAAACATTGACACCAGAGCAGTTTCAAGTTTTGCGTAAACACGGTACAGAACGTGCTGGTACAAGTCCATTAGATAAAAATTATGATCAAGGGACTTACGTATGTTCCGGTTGTGGTCAACCTCTGTTTACTTCAGAAACCAAATTTAATAGCGGTACCGGCTGGCCAAGTTTTTACGCACCTATAGAAGGCGCAATTGAGACATCGGTAGACAAAAAGTTCTTCATGACTAGAGTTGAAGTTCATTGTAGTAATTGTGGTGGACATTTGGGTCATGTATTCCCTGATGGTCCGAAACCTACTGGTCAGCGTTATTGCATGAACGGTGTATCGCTGGAATTTGAGCCGAAAGCATAAGCTTAATTTGATAGTTACGTTCAGAAGTTGGGTTTTGAGGACGCTCAAGATATTGCTGATTTACGGTTTTTGGTCGTCCCATTAAGCGATCGTTCCAACGATGCGCGTTACCTGTCTGTGCCATTGCAATCCAATGCCGTGCAGTTTCTTGAGCGCATCCTAATACGGTTCAGTTAAGGTTGTCCGTCAATCAATTTATTGAGAACCAAGACTTGGGGGATTCTCCCCCAAACCCCCGATTGGG
>JACYMD010000002.1 GCA_015272215.1 Rivularia sp. T60_A2020_040
GCTTATTAAATTGGCACTTTAATTGTTAGTTTAGCATAATAAGTACTGAAGAACCTGAAATTATTATCCATCGATGAACTAAAAAAAATAGTAGCAACACCAGGAGATATTTGTGTTTCAATTTATCTACCTACAGTTAAATTAGGCGTAGAAACTCAACAAAATCCAATTCGATTTAAGAACTTGCTACGAACAGCCGAAGAACAGTTGATAAATAGAGGTATTCGTCCTCAAGATGCAAGAGATTTGCTTCAACCAACACAAAAAATAGATGAATATGAATTTTGGCAGCACCAAAGTGATGGATTAGCTATTTTCATATCTAAAAACCTGTTTAGCTACTACTGTTTACCAGTTGATTTTCCAGAATTAGTAGTTGTCAATGACCGTTTTCACTTTAAACCATTACTACCTTTATTAACAGGTGACGGACAATTTTATATTCTTGCCCTCAGCCAAAAGCAAGTAAAATTATTTCAAGGCACACGCTACAGTGTCAGTGAAATTGAGTTAGAAAACGTGCCTCAAGGTATTGCCGAAGCACTGAGATATGATGATGCTGAACAACAGTTACAATTCCATACAGGGACTTCACCAGGTAGTGGAAATAGTGGTGGTGAACGTGCTGCTATCTTTCACGGGCAAGGTGGTGGTAATGATGAACAAAAAGATGATATCCTACGATATTTTCGTCAGGTAGATAAAGGTTTGCAAGAATTACTTAAAAATCAACAATTACCTTTAATTTTGGCGGGGGTTGAATATCTATTTCCAATTTATCAAGAAGCTAACAATTACATTAATTTAATCGAGCAAGGGATTACAGGTAATTCTGAAAATTTAACAGCAGAAGAATTACATTCCTCGGCTTGGAAAATTATCCAACCATATTTTGAGCAATCTCAACAAACAGCAGTTAACCACTATCAAGAATTAGTTGGTACAGGACAAACTAGTAATAATATTGAAGAAATTGTTGCGGCTGCTTATTATCAACGAATTGATACTTTGTTTGTGGGTACAAGTGTTCAGCAGTGGGGAAGTTTTAATCCAGAATCGAATCAAGTTGAATTGCATTCTCAGCAACAAATTGGTGATGAGGATTTAATGGATTTTGCTGCAATTCATACTTTGTTTAATAGTGGAACTGTTTATGCAGTGCCACCGGAATTAGTTCCAGGTAATACCCCTTTAGCTGCTGTATTTAGGTATTAATCTGAGAGGATGTTTTAAAAGTGGGGGGCTATTGTAAGAAAGCTCACAAGGTTTAAGCTGAAATTGAAGACATCAGCACCTTATGAGACATGACTAAAGCATATCCTAGTAATCTGACATGGGAACAGTGGTTGTTAATTGAAGACCTATTTCCGGAACCATTGCCTGGTGGTCGCCCACGTACTGTAGCAATTTATGCAGTAGTAAATGCAATTTTATACGTATTGTGCCAAGGCTGTACTTGGCGAGGATTACCCGGAGATTTTCCACCTTGGCCTACTGTTTACGGTTATTTGAGAAAATGGCGAGAAGATGGTACTTGGTTGAAAATTCACGATAAACTTTATCAGTGGGTTAGAGTTAGTGCAGGACGTGAACCTAGTCCTTCGGAAGTTGCTGTGGACAGTCAATCAGTGGAAACGGCAACAATGATATATAAAGAAGTTGGCTATGATTCAGGTAAAAAGATACACGGGCGAAAACGACATTTAACCGTGGATTTGCTTGGACTAGTTTTACGAGTCTTGGTTACATCTGCTTCTATCCCAGAACGTGCTGGAGCCAAAAAAATCCTCAAGAAAGTCCATGATAGTGGCGTTACGCCCTTCGGGCGTTTAGCTTCGCTAATCGCGTAAAACGTTTACACACTATTTGGATGGATGGTGGATATCGTGGAGAAGATTTTATGCGCTGGGTAATGGATATATTTCGCTGGGTGGTTGAAATAGTGCTTAGACCATTGGAGAAAAAGGGTTTTGTACTCCTACCCAAGCGTTGGGTTGTAGAGCGAACGTTTGGTTGGCTCAATTGGTGTCGCCGTTTAAGTAAGGATTATGAGCATCTACCTCAAACTTCAGAAACGTTTATTTATATTGCCATGATACGTATCATGGTCAGAAGATTAGCATAATTTCAAACTCACCTGGACTTTTAAAACATTCTCTGATACTATTTTGCTTATTCATATCTTGCACCATCAAAACTCCTAACTCAAAATAATTACTGATTGTTTGACTTCATTCTTACCCGCCTGGGACTGCAAGTCCCAGTCTAATAGCAGAAGTCCATTAAAATGGACTAAAATATTATATTTTTCTTTTAGTAATATTTTTATTGATATTTTTGATTATCTAGTTAATTATGCGTAGGGTGCAAGATGTGAGCTTACCAATAAATCTTTAAATCTTTATCAAAATCAAGGAGAATGTGTTTTGACTGAGAATTCCCCTTACTCACCACAAAACCCGAGTGTGTCTCGACAAGAACTTGTGGAGTTAGTGCGATCGCAACTCCAAGTATTGCTAGAGCAAGAAAACTTCGAGGGAGCGAAAGCTCTGTTAGTACCTGTACAACCTGTGGATATTGCTCAAGCGATTGAGGATTTACCAAAAGCTATGCAGGCTATAGCGTTTCGCTTACTATTAAAACAGGATGCGATTGAAGTCTATGAACATCTCGACTCTAGCGTCCAGCAGTCCTTAATTGCAGAATTGAGAGACCAAGAGGTTCTTGATATTGTAGATCGGATGTCCCCGGATGACCGAGCGCGATTGTTTGATGAATTACCCGCTGTTGTCGTCCGGCGACTATTGGAACAACTCAGTCCAGCAGAAAGGGAAGCCACTGCTCTGCTTCTAGGCTACAACGAAGATACTGCTGGACGGATTATGACCACAGAATATCTTTCTGTGAAAGAGGATTTAACAATTAGTCAAGCCATCGAGCGGCTTCGTGTTTTAGCTAATACAACTGAACTGATTTACTATCTTTATGTAACTGATACAGAACGTCGTCTTACGGGTACTGCTTCCTTTAGAGATTTAGTAATTGCTGAATCAGAGCAGAAGTTGAGTGAAATAATGACCCGTGATGTGGTATTTGTCCACACAGACACAGATCAAGAAGAAGTCGCGCAAATTATCCAACGTTACGATTTAGTCGCTGTACCTGTAGTAGATACAGAACAACGTCTAGTTGGTATTGTGACTGTGGATGACGTTATCGATATCTTAGAGGAAGAAACTACCGAGGATATTTACGCTTTGGGTGGGGTGGAAGCTGGTGGTGATAGTTACTTTCAAGCCAACGTGTTGACAGCAGCTCGTAAACGAGTTGTGTGGTTGTTTTTACTGTTAATTGCCAATACTGGTACTACTGCTGTAATCAGCGCTCAGGAGGATGCTTTACAACAAGTTGTTGCTTTAGCTTCTTTTATTCCCTTGTTGATTGATGCAGGTGGAAACGTGGGAACGCAATCATCAACGGTGGTAATTCGAGGTCTTAATCTCAAGGAAGTTGGTATTAAAAAAGCTTTGCAAATAATCACACGAGAAACAATTACAGGGGCATTATTGGGACTGATGTTAGGGATAGCAGTGATTTTCTGGGCTTACTTCCTTGAAGGTAGTTTGCCAATTGCAATTACTGTTGGAATCAGCTTACTGATAATTACTATTATAGCTGCTGTATCAGGTTCTGGCTTACCTTTTTTATTTGGTGCGCTCGGTTTAGATCCAGCTTTGATGTCGGCTCCTTTGATTACTTCTGTTGTAGATGTTTTGGGAGTTTTTATTTATTTAATGCTAGCTAGAACAATTTTACAAATATAATTAGGCTGACAGCCAAATAGTTATTATTTGTATTATTATAAACCTCCTTACCAAGTTGAACCTGGTAATGAGGATTAGTTATTAATATGATGAGTTTCAGAAGAATTTGGAGAGCTTTAAAATAAACATTTTCGGAGTGGCAATTTAACGAAGAATCTTTATTAGCATCATCTTTGGCTTATTACACGGTATTCTCTCTGGCACCTTTAATGGTAATTATCATCACAATTCTCGGTGCAATTTATGGAGAACCAACAGCCAAACAACAGATTATTGAGCAATTACAAGAAATAGTCGGGAAAGAAGGCGCACAATTACTCGCTACTGCAATTGCCAATATGAGAGAAGATACCCGTGGAGGTGTATTTAGACTGATTTTTAATTTTGCTTTTTTTGCTTTTGGAGCATCAGGAGTTTTTGCACAAATTCAATATGCACTCGATAAAATTTGGGAAGTAAAACCAGAACCTAAACGGCAGATTTTTAACTTTTTTCGTAAACGCATTTTGAGTTTTTCAATGATAGTAGTCATTGCTTTTTTACTATTTGTTTCCTATATAATCAGCAACAGTTTAGTAGTATTAGTTAATTATTTAAGTGCTTTATTACCAGGTTTAGGTTATCTATGGCAACTTCTGAGTTTTCTGCTCTCGTTTAGTATTCTCACCCTACTATTTGCCGCAATTTACACAATTCTACCAGATGCTCAAGTTGCATGGCGCTCTACTCTTGTGGGTGCAGCAATTACTGCAACTTTATTTATAATTGGACAGTTTTTATTTGGGTTATTTCTTAGTCAAATTGATATTGGTTCTGCTTACGGTGTTGCAGGCTCTTTTGTAATTATTATTACTTGGATTTATTATGCGGCTCACATTTTATTTTTAGGCGCAGAATTTACTAAAGTTTATGCAAAAATGCAGGGTTCTCCGATTGTACCGGAAGAGTACGCTGTCCGTGTTGAGCGCAAAAAGTGATATCTTTATTTAGACTAACTTTTTTTTAACAAACAAGACAATTACTTGTCACTGTAATTAGTAATCTCATATTTTTTAAGATTAAAAACTATAGTTAAAATCATTACCAGTTATCTAATTTCGCTTTTACCCACAATCACAGAAGTCGGGTTTTTAGGCTCTTCTATCCGTGAAACCAGAAAACATGAATAAAAACCCGACTTCTTACGCCACGAAAAATTAAGCTTCTTTACCTACAATAGCTATTCTACATTGCAGCCCTAGTACTATGCCAACTTTCAAACACTTGTCCCAATGCCTTGGATAAGCGTCGTTAACAAATCAAAATTTTGGTATTGATTGGGATTGCATTTAATTTAACTTTTTTTATTTAACTTTGTTGTTGCCGTCACTTTCTTGTCACATTTGATTGAGATAATCAAAATAATATGGATTTGGCTAAAACTTCAGATACTTTTATTTACGGTTTTTCGTCAGGTTTTGGGATGAACCGCACCCTCCGGGTGAATGCTTCACTTCCTCGTTCAGGGAGTGTAATTTATATTGTCGTCAAGCAAAATTAAACTGGTGTAAGCAATTAAAATAAACAAAATATAAGTCTTTTTAAGCATAATTTTTTTTTGATGCTGTGAATATCTAAAAATAGTACTTAAGATAGATTTATTCAAAAAATATATAATTTCACCTTTAAATCAGCTTTCAAAATTAAAACTTAAGATAGATTTTTTTTGAAACCAGATAGTTTTATTCTTGTTGAGAACCAAGTAGAAAATAAGCCTAAAAAACAAACATAAAAAGAAAAAATTTAGAATTTTGATAAGACAAGTTAAACTTTTTTAGTTGAACTATGTTTGAATCATAGAAATATTTTTTTTACTAATGATATTATCTATCACTTTAATGCACACCGTTAATAAGCAATTAAAAATTAGTGTGATGAGGTCAGTGACTAACTTAAAATCAGATTCAAAAATTATGATAATTGTTAAGAACATGAGTTTCATTAATCTTCTAAAAATAAAATCTTGACTTTTATCTTTAGAACCAGGTAATTACGATAACAGTTGTATAGGAGAAGCCTCTTGAAATTAGTTGCGCGTCCGATAGTAGAGCTTAAACCTACTTTATCCCTGCTCGATACGATTGCAATCATTGTGGGAGTAGTAGTTGGTGCTAGTATTTTTCAAACTCCCTCATTAGTCGCTGCAAACGCTGGTAATGTCGGATTTGCCCTGCTTACTTGGGGGTTTGGTGGAGTAATTTCTTTAATTGGTGCATTGTGCTACGCCGAACTCGCAACTACTTATCCTCATCCTGGTGGCACCTATTACTATCTGAGACGAGCATTGGGCAGCGCAATTGGGTTTTTGTTCGCATGGACTCGTATGAGTGTGATTCAAACTGGTTCGATTGCCCTATTAGCCTTTGTATTTGGGGATTATGCTTCGCAACTATGGCAATTGGGAATTTATTCTCCTTCGATTTATGCTGCGATCGCAATTGTACTGTTAACTGGATTAAATTTGCTTGGTGTTCGGCAAGGTAAACAGACGCAAAATTTGCTGGCAATTGCTCAAGTACTAGGATTAATCGTTGTTTGTGCCATTGGTTTATTCGGAGTTTCATCTCAAGGAACATCTGCTTTACAGCTCGAACAAACAACTAATGCCACTTCCAGTAATATAGGTTTGATGATGGTGTTTGTGTTGCTCAGTTACGGTGGTTGGAATGAAGCAGCATATATTTCCGCAGAAGTTCGCGATGGTAAGCGAAACATTGTCCGAGCCTTAGTTTGGAGTATTGGTATTATCACGACGCTGTATTTGCTCGTCAACTTAGCATTGATTCGAGGGCTAGGATTAACCCAAATGGCTGCATCTCAAGCTGTCATCGCAGACTTGATGCGGTTAAACATGGGAGAAACGGGAGCCGTATTGACCAGCATTTTGGTTGCGATCGCCACAGTTTGCTCTTTGAATGCGACAATTTTAACAGGAGCGCGGACGAATTACGCCCTAGGACGTGATTTCTCAATTTTTTCGTTTCTAGGGCGCGGTCGCGAACATACCCCAACAAATGCTTTGATAGTACAAGGAGCCATTGCACTTTTACTTGTAATGGTAGGAACTTTCGCTCGTCGAGGTTTTGAAACCATGGTGGATTATACCGCTCCAGCATTCTGGTTTTTCTTTCTATTGAGTGGTATCTCACTATTCGTGTTGCGAAGACGCGAGCCAAATATTAATCGTTCATTCAAAGTTCCATTTTATCCTTTGACTCCCCTGGCATTTTGTGGAATTTGCTTGTATATGCTGCAAGCGAGTTTAGCCTACACAGGATGGGGTGGTTTACTAGGTGTCGCCGTGTTGCTACTAGGATTACCTTTGCTGTGGTGGACACAAAAAGTTTCAAATTGACAAAAAACCTCAATTGTAAGATATTACTATGATTTTCCTCAAACGCACTATTGCATTATTCACGATTGGTGTCGGCTTAGTAAGCGCTGGATGTAGCCCAACTACCAACGCTACAACTCAAGGTGAATCTATTCAAGCCCAAGCACCGACAACTTCTACTCCCACACCTTCAGTACCTTTACGTTCTCCTGACGTGGTGTATGTACCTACCCCAAATGAGGTAGTTGATAGGATGTTAACAATGGCTAATGTTGGTAAAGACGATGTTCTTTATGATTTGGGTAGTGGAGACGGACGTATCCCCATTACAGCAGTGCAAAAACGCAATGCTCGTCGTGCTATAGGTATCGAAATTAATCCGGAGCGCATTGAAGAAGCGAATAAAAATGCTCAACAAGCCGGAGTCACTGACAAAGTTACTTTTCTTAACCAAGATTTATTTGAAAGTAATTTTAGCGATGCTACAGTGATGACACTATATCTATTACCTTCGTTAAATGTTAAACTCAGACCGCAGTTATTTGACCAATTAAAACCTGGAACTCGCATTGTTTCTCACGATTTTGATATGGGTGAGTGGAAACCTGAGCGTGTAGAGAAAGTTGAAGTTAATGGTCGTACCCATACGGTTTATTTATGGACAATTCCTGAAAATCCCCCTGCTAATTTAAGGTAATTGGTAATTGGTAATTGGTAATGGGTAATTGGTAATGGGTAATTGGTAATGGGTAATTGGTAATTGGTAATGGGTAATAGACATCTCCGACAAAGAATGTAAAGACGCGATATATTACGCCACGAAAAATTTCCGAGATAATCATAGAAGTCGGGTTTTTCTGATATCAACATCGATAATACCCTTATAATCCTTATAAAAACCCGACTTCTTACCCCACGAAAAATTTCGGAAAGGCTGTTAAGATTACCGCGATAAAATATCATTGCTCAGTAGTTGATATTACTGCTGCGGGAGAATAAATTTCTTGTATACGTTCAAATTCCAATTCAGTTAAATAATCTACAGTCCAGTTAGCTTGACGCTGAAGCATATGG
>JACYMD010000113.1 GCA_015272215.1 Rivularia sp. T60_A2020_040
AACTTGTCTCCAAAATTTGTTTGGTTAGAAGCAGAAGATTTTGATGATGCACGGGTAATCATTAAAGATAATTTGAGCCAATTATCTGATAAAAATCAATGGCAAATATATTTAAAAGCATTAGGACAAATTGGGTTTAAAAAGTATGTGAAAGAAAGAAATCCCACTATCAAAATTAAACAAGACAATAGTGCTAATCTAATTGATGATGTTTCTTTTCTTTGGATTAATGATTTTCGTCTGTGTTTAATTATCTTTGATAATTTGGTTGATAATTTGATAATTGTGCCAAATAAACTCATCACCTCAGCCGAAATTGCTGCTCATTTTTATGTTTTGTTAGAGGTATTGGAAGAAGAGGAAAAATTAAATATTTATGGCTTTTGGCGTTATGATGAGCTATTTAGATATTCTCAATCACTAGATTTCAAATCTCAACCAGATGAAAATTTTCAATTACCACTATATTTAGTTGATACAGAGTTAAATAATCTCTTGCTATACACTCGTTTTTTAAAGCCTTCTGCGATTACTCTTTTCGCGTTAGAAGATTACCGTTCGCGCAGCGTCTCCCCCAGGGAGAAATAAAAAACCGCAGAGACGCAGCGAAAAGTGCGGTCTTGGGGTACCCCCAAGTGGAGCAACTTTTCAAGACAGAGAGCGCAGAGGAAAGAGCTAAAGAGAGATTAGTCATTTTAGACCGAGATAGGAGTAAATTACCTGTAGTAGCAAGTAATAATAGAGCTTATAACGCTCTAAGTGAGGTAAAAAAACAAGCAGATAAAGTATTAGTAAATCTGAGTAAATGGTGGGATGATATATTTGAAGAAGGTTGGCAATCTACAAGTTTGGTTGGGATTAAAGTTTTAAATAATCCGATGTGGGGTTATGTGAGAAATAACGAAAATTCACATAAGTTTTCTATTTCACGAACCAAGTTTTTTGATTTTGGACTATTACTGCAAAATCAAACTTTAGCTTTAATTATAAATCTTCAACAAGAAGAAAATGGAGAACAAACTGTACTGGTACAAATTATTCCTCATCAAGCAGAATATTTACCATCCGGTTTGAATTTGAAAATTACTCTAAATCCTAATACTGCTGATTCTATCAGTCAGGAAGTCAGTGCAAGAAAAACTGATAACCTAATTCAATTAGAGTTTAGCGAAGAATCGAATAAAGAATTCAAAGTTGAAGTTAGTTATCAAGATACTGTGTTTACTCAGGAATTTATTTTGTAAAAAACTCTGTTTTCTCAGACTGCACAAATGTCTAAGTAGTTGTGCAAAATAAATTAAATATTTCCTTGGGAAGAGGGAAGAGTCAGGGCTTATGTAGCTCACGAGTAATTATGTAAATAATGCAAGCCTAACTCCGCAAGCAAGGAGAGGGAAAGGAGTGCGTTTTGGTTCAGGTTACACATCCGCATTGCTCTCTACTGAGATTACTTATTCCTTTTTAACTCACATTTGAATCACATTTGTTTATAATACTAGATGCAAAGGCTCACTGATTAGCTAAAAACTACAACAATAGCTAATAGTCTTGAATTTACACTGCCAATGCTAAATATCAGATAAAAGCGAATAAGATGACAGCAACATCGCAAGAGATTATTAGATCAACTCAATGGCATCATCTGTCTGTAGAAGAAGTAACTCAAAATTTAGATACTGATTTAGACACTGGTTTAACTTCTGCTGTTGCAGCAAAAAAACGAGAACATTTTGGTGCAAATGAACTCAAAAGCAAACCTGGAAAAGGTCCATTTTTAAGATTTCTTTTGCAATTTAACCAACCGTTGTTATATATCTTATTAATTGCCGGTGCAATCAAGGCATTTTTGGGACAATGGGTAAACGCTGGGGTAATTTGGGGTGTTACTTTAATTAATGCCATTATTGGTTTTGTGCAAGAATCCAAGGCTGAAAGTGCGATCGCAGCTTTAGCTTCCTCAGTAAAAACCGATGCAACCATCATTCGTGATGGTCAAAAAATGCAGATTCCATCCACAGAGTTAGTACCAGGGGATATGGTACTACTTACTTCTGGAGATAAAGTACCAGCCGATTTACGTCTGGTGCAAGCACGGAATCTACAAGCTAATGAATCAGGACTCACAGGTGAATCAGTTGCAGTTGAAAAGAATACGCAACAGCTAAATCTAGATGCACCATTAGCAGAACGCATCAATATGGCTTATGCTGGTAGCTTTGTAACTTTTGGCACTGGTAAGGGTGTAGTTGTTGCTATTGGAGATGCTACGGAAACAGGACGCATTTCCCAGTTAATGGAGCAAGGAAACGCTCTCAAAACTCCATTAACCCGCAAATTTGACAAATTTAGCCGTACATTGCTCTATATCATTTTAGGAATAGCAGCATTGATGTTTGCTGTGGGGTTGGGATACGGCTACTCTTGGGCAGAAATGTTTGAAGCTGCGATCGCTTTTGCTGTGAGTGCGATTCCCGAAGGATTACCAGCAGTAGTTACAGTCACACTAGCTATCGGTGTTTCCCGTATGGCGCGTCGTCATGCAATTGTTCGCAAATTACCAGCAGTGGAAACTCTCGGTGGTGCTACAGTCATTTGTTCTGATAAAACTGGTACATTAACTGAAAACCAGATGACAGTACAAGAAATCTATGCTGGAGGTGAAAATTATACTGTCAGTGGTGTCGGATATGCTTCCGAAGGAGAAATTTTACTTGAAGAAAAACCAGTAAACTTGGATGATTCATCTGTTGTTGCAGAATGTATCAAAGCTGGATTGCTATGTAATGATTCACACCTAGAAAAAAAAGACGAGCAGTGGCAGGTTATTGGTGATCCAACAGAGGGAGCTTTGGTAGTTGTTGCCAATAAATTTGGATATGAACGCAATCGTTTAGAACAGGAAATGCCCAGATTGGATGCTATTCCCTTTGAATCTGAGTTCCAATACATGGCGACTTTGCATGAAATATCAACACAAAAACAACAACAGAAAATTATTTATATTAAAGGTTCCGTTGAAGCAATTCTCCAACGCTGTCAACAGATGTTGAATATTCAGGGAAATGTTGCTCCTGTAGATGCAGAAATAATACATCAAAAAGTTGATGCAATGGCGAATCTTGGTTTACGGGTATTAGCCTTTGCCAAAAAATCTTTGCCAAATGGAGAAACCTTAAATGCAACGTCTTTAGAACATACAGATATCGAAAATGATTTGATTTTCTTGGGATTGCAGGGGATGATCGATCCGCCAAGAGCAGAAGCCATCAAAGCAGTGCAAGCCTGTCAAGAAGCTGGTATTCAAGTAAAAATGATTACAGGAGACCATGCGGTAACTGCCCAAGCCATTGCTGAAAGTATGGGCTTTAACAAAAATGGTGAAGTTATGGCTTTCACAGGAAGCGAACTTGCTCAAATGGATCAATCACAACTTGCCACAGCGGTAGAAGATGGGGCTGTATTTGCCCGTGTGGCACCAGAACAGAAACTGCGTCTTGTGGAAGCATTACAATCCAAAGGCGAAGTTGTAGCGATGACAGGGGATGGTGTCAACGATGCACCTGCTCTCAAACAAGCAGATATTGGGATTGCTATGGGTGGTGCAGGTACAGAAGTAGCCAAAGAAGCCTCTGACATGATTTTAACCGATGATAATTTTGCCTCCATCGAAGCAGCAGTTGAAGAAGGGCGTACTGTTTATCAGAACTTGCTTAAAGCGATCGCCTTTATTCTCCCAGTCAACGGTGGTGAATCGATGACGATTTTGATTAGTGTACTGCTTGCTAGACAATTGCCAATTTTATCTTTACAAGTATTGTGGTTAAATATGGTTAATTCTATTGCCATGACTGTACCTTTAGCTTTTGAGCCAAAGTCTTTAGGGGTGATGCAAAAACCACCCCGCAACCCACGTGAACGGTTACTTTCCCCAAGTTTAGTTAAGCGTATCCTGGCAATTTCTATTTTTAACTGGATTTTGATTTTCGGTGTATTTGAATGGATAGAACAAAGTACAGGAAATATCAATTTAGCCAGAACAATGGCAATTCAAGCTTTAGTAGCAGGAAGAATTTTTTATCTTTTAAGTATTAGTCAATTAGGAATTGCTATTTTCAACAAACTTCGTGGCATTAATCAGGAGATTAGGGATGCTTCAGCAATTGGAATTGGAATTGCTTTAACTATAATTTTGCAAATAATTTTTAGTCAATGGAGCTTAATGAATTTCTTATTTTCTACAGCACCACTAAACTTAAATCAATGGTTAATTTGCTTGGTTGTTGGATTACCAATGATTGTAGTAGCTACCCTGGTAAATCGTTTCAACCCCATTAATTAGAGTTAAATTATCAAAACAATGAAGCGGAGTAGGGTAGTTTAGTTGAGAAAATAGAGGATTCCTATTAACGCAGAGGACTAATAAATCTTTATGGGTTGCCGCCCAACTTACAACCGATGTTTTATCGTGCCTCTTTATTTACAGACAGTAGGCGAAGTAATCAGGAGGCTGTCAACCTTTGTCATACTCTTGTACAACAAAACTAGGTCCTACTGCCTTAATATTTTGCTTCATGACGCGCAGCAGACGATTTCCCAAACATTGACCATCCTCATTCAGAAAATTAGTCATTACCTTGATTTTCCCTGCATAATCGCGATTGTGCTTAAAAATAATAATGCCTGCATGATTAGACCAGGCACGATGTAAATCAATAAAGTCTTGACGATTTTGTGTAATCAAGATGCGATCCATAGCTGTAGCGTACTGCAAAACTTGATCGTCAGGAGTGCCTTGGTTCGCCTGATCTGCCTCATAGGAAGTCAAAACATCATGCCCCTCTGCTCTAAGCAAATTCACCATTATGAGCGGGAAATTTTCGTTGGAGTAAAACTTTAATACCATCAAATTGACTCATCTTGTACAATCGCTCGATCAACCTGTTCGCGATTTTGCTCATAATAATCCCAAGCAGCACTGAGGTCAGCCTCCGTCAACCCAGGATAATTTGCCAATAGTTCCTCGTCCGGGGCACCGAGTTTCCGATATGCCACCAAAGTCCATACCGGAATCCGTGTATTCCGAATCCGCGCCTGTCCTCCGCAAACTCCCGGTGTAATCTGAATCGGGTTTTGCAACATCTGCACATAGATCAACGCTTGGTCAACTAGCTCCTCCGGCAGGGCTACTATAGCTTCGAGCAGCTGAGTCCTCTTATTCATGACAACAAAACCTTTTTCCATGTCTCATTTTAGCATTAGAAGTAGCCAAAGAAGCCTCTGACATGATTTTAACCGATGATAATTTTGCCTCCATCGAAGCAGCAGTTGAAGAAGGGCGTACTGTTTATCAGAACTTGCTTAAAGCGATCGCCTTTATTCTCCCAGTCAACGGTGGTGAATCGATGACGATTTTGATTAGTGTACTGCTTGCTAGACAATTGCCGATTTTATCTTTACAAGTATTGTAGTTAAATATGGTTAATTTGCTTGGTTGTTGGATTACCAATGATTATAGTAGCTACCCTGGTAAATCCTCTCAACCCCATTAATTAGAGTTAAATTATTAAAGCAATAATGTGGGAGATTTGAGAAAGTCGAGAAATGCTATGAACGCAGAGGCACGCTAAGGTATACGCAGAGGGACGCAGAGTTTTTACTTTTATGTGATTAAATATTTTCTTACTCACAGCTTCCTCACAATCTTTGTTTACATTAAAAGTATAGAGAAGATGATTTCAAGGGTTTCAATGTTTTCTCTAAGATGAGTTAATTAAATTATTTTTATATAGAAAATTAACTCATCTATAACCCCACTGTATTGTAGTAGAAACCCGAATAAATGCATTAAGAGCAAATAAAATTATGCAACTTCAAGAAAGAAACGAACAGGAAAACAATCACCTTATTGATGTAAATAACCTTCCTACATTTTCCATCGCGGAACTAACATCAACGAGGTTGAGTAAACCAACTTTAAGAAAGGGAGATACTGGAGAAGCAGTTGAAGAACTGCAAAAACTCTTGAAATACTGGGACTTTTATTATGATGTAATCGATGGTATCTTCAGCGAATATGTTGAATGGGCTGTTAAAGGATATCAACATCGTGTTTACCTGGAAGAAGATGGTATCGTCGGTTCATTAACTTGGAAAGCACTTTATAGCGGCGCTCCTCCTGTTCCACCTATCCCAGTTCTCAGTCGTGGTAGTACTGGTAAGTACGTGAGGATGGTTCAAAGAACTTTATCACTGCACGGTTACTATGGCTTTAATATAGACGGTGATTTTGGTGCAATTACAGAAGTAGCAGTGAGAAAATTCCAATTGGATATGGCTTTACCTCAAGATGGAGTCGTAGGTCCTCGCACTTGGCACGCTCTGAGTAAAATATATCATTAGAAACATCCTGTCTAGTTCTGTTCTAAGTCAATGCTTGGATAATACAGACTCATATATAAAAGCTAACTAGTTATTCAAGCATATGAACTCTTTGAGTACAAAAAGCAATCGTTATTCTCCTGAAGAATCACGGTTGCTTTTTAGCTATGTAGTTATCTGTTTGACACTCTCCCTTGACATACTCCCCGCGCCTTTAGGCGCGGGGAAACACTTGACACATCACTGACTGTTGCTACCGAAATAGTCTTACACCGCCTCCGTGTCCGTTTAGAGTCGTGGCAATGCCCTATCCCGACTTTGTTTATAATTAAAGTCAGTGAAGGAGTCCCCTCCCCCACTGCTCTCCAAAACGAAACGTGATACTTTCGCATCCCAAGACGCTCCTCAGTAAAACGGTTGTTGTCATCAATACGTCATTGCCAAATTTTCTTCAAACCAAACTATTATGATTTGATGATTGGCTTCGACTTAACACTGTTGCAGTTAGATTTTGTGCCATGACTGCCATCGCTGGCTGTCTTTTTATCATGACAATGCCGATGGAGTAGTTGCCAATTATCATAAGATTCCTTTCCGCCTTTTGACTTAGGAATTTTGTGGTCAACCTCTATTAAATCTCCATCTTTGAAATAGTTACCGCAGTGGGCGCATTTTCCCTTTTGTTGCTTGAGTAGCGTTGCCACTCTTGCAGGTACTTCTGGATGTACACCCATTCTTGAACTCCAATATAACCAATTCCCGTCATAGGGTGATGCATTACCTTTCACCTTTACATAGCGAGTAATTTTTGTGGAACTGTGCTGCTTTAGCCGTAGTGGGTTTTTACCCTCTCTGGTTGCAAACTCCCAATTATTGCCTTCTATAGTTTTAAAATATTTAAGGCGTATCCACGCTCTGCCTTTATTTCTATGACGGTGATGACCCCATTTAAGAAGCTTCCAGACGACTAAATGCCATAGCCTTTCAAATACTTTTTGGCTGACGACGGTAGAGAAGTAATTGCACCAACCCCGTATAATGGGGTTAAGTTTCATAATTAAGGTCGCTTGGTCTAGACCTCGTGACTTATTTATTACTTCTGCTACTTTTCTATAGTGTCTTTTCTGACTTTCTTTATTGGGGGTGATAATGGTTTTACAACCTAGTAATCCACTTCTATTCCTTCCTGAGTTATGTTTTCCTACGGGAAATTGTCTGACGTTAAAACCTAAAAAATTAAATCCAGGTTTTTCGTCATCTAATTTGTTCAGGGTGTGGGATATTCTCGTCTTACTCGGTTTTAATTCCAACCCAATGCCACTTAACCACTTCTCTATTTCTGATTTACACAGTTTTATAACTTCTAAATCCTCATGCAGGATTACGAAGTCGTCTGCGTATCTAACCAGTGAAATCGATTTTAGCTGATCTCTTACACTCAATTGAGTGTTGTCGGGTCGCTTCACCATCCACACCAGCCGTCTTTTGTCGGGTAGGATTGGACTGTTACCAGTCCTCAC
>JACYMD010000139.1 GCA_015272215.1 Rivularia sp. T60_A2020_040
CTATTCCCTTACATTCTAGCTGATATAATATCTAAATTTTCTTGCGTTTACCCTGTTAACGCTACTTCCTTAAAGCATAGTTTTAATTTTTTTTTTGCGTCTTATCGTCCTAAATCGTGCAATTTATTAATCGCGATCGCGCATTCTTGAGTTATAGTTTCTAAATCTTCCTTGGTTGTGGAAGTTGGAGCCGGAATTAATTCCCCAATCCTGACTGTAACCGGAACCCTGCGAGGAATAGCTTTACCTTTTTGCTCAATTTCCTGAGTACCCCATAAACATACTGGTATAATCGGTGCTTTGGCTTTAGCTGCAATTAAGGCTGCACCTCGTTTAGGGTCTGTAATTCTACCGTCTGAAGTGCGGGTACCTTGTAAAAAAAGACCCACAGCCCACCCTTGTTCAAGATACTCTAAAGCCTTACGAATCGCATTGCGATCGCTAGTTCCCCGACTTACAGGGTAAGCACCGTATACTTCAATTACTTGTTTCAAAATCGGGATTTTAAATAATTCTTCCTTCGCCATATAGGATACTGGACGGCGGACGCAATTAGAAACAATCGGCGGGTCAAAATTGCTTGCATGATTACTTACTATTACTAAAGGGCCACTAAGAGGAACATTTTCCCCACCATAAACACGTCCTTGGAAGTAAACACGAAGCATCGGATTAACTACCGAGAATTTAAAAGCTTGGTACAGTAAAAGGCTAGCAAATGGTTCGCGATTTCGAGACATATTTCATTAAGAATTGGTAATTGGTAATTGGCGGAAATAGCTCCGGTGGTACTAACTCCTAACTCCGGTACAGACGTAGCATTGCTACGTCTCTACAACTCATCACGTTTCCGCCGGAGAATGCACGTTTTCTAAACTTAAATCGGAGCAAGTACGCTTGATTAAACCAGTTAAGACGTTTCCTGGACCAATTTCTACGACTCGTTCAATTCCTTGTTCTGATAAAGCTAAACTAATTTCTCTCCAGCGGACGCTTCCAGTCATTTGTTCTACCAACCGTTGTTTTAAAACATCGGCTTCTACGGTAGGCACTGGTTCGACATTAGATAAAACTGGGACAATAGCTCTCTGAAATTCTACTGAGGCTAATACATCTTGAAATTCAGCAGATGCCCCTGCCATCATCGGTGAATGAAATGCTCCCGATACATTTAAAAGTATTTTGCGTTTTGCTTTAACCTGGGACATGACACTTTCTACAGCTTCAGGAGTCCCGGAAATTACCACTTGTGCAGAACTATTATCATTTGCCAATACCACATCATCTGTTTCAGCCAAGATTTGATCTAATTGTTCCCTGTCAAAACCAATTAAAGCCGCCATTTTACCACCAGCAGCATTTTCCATCAGTTCAGCACGACGTTTGACCAAACGCAAACCCGCAGACCATTCAAACACACCCGCGACATACAGCGCAATATACTCTCCCAAACTATGACCAGCTACTAAATCTGGCTGCTCTTTTTTACTTATAATATCGGCGAGAATGGTTTCTATCACATATAAGCAAGGTTGAGTATAAAGAGTACGAGCTAACTTTTCTTCGTCATTGTGGCAAATTTCGCTGACACTCCAACCCAAAATTTCTTCAGCTTGAACAAACTTTTCCTTAGCTTCGGACAAATCCAGTAGATCCATTCCCATGCCTAGAGTTTGGGAACCTTGTCCGGGAAACACCCATGCGGTTTTACTCATCAGATTGGTTAGTTGATAGTTGATAGTGGATAGTGGATGGTGGATGGTGGATGGTCGATAGTGGATAGTGGATGGTGATTAGTATATGGTCGTTAGTAGTTAGTGCAAAACAACCAACAACTAACAACTAACAACTAACAACCAACAACTAACAACTAATAACTGTCAACTTTGTTACCTTCCCCATTTAAAAATTGCTGCACCCCAAGTTAATCCAGCCCCAAAACCAGATGTAACAATGGTATCTCCGGGTTTTATTTTGCCGAATCGCACTGCTTCATCCAATGCAAGAGGTATGGAAGCAGCAGAGGTATTGCCATAATTTGCGACATTACTGATTACTTTTTCCGGTGGAATACAAAGACGTTCAGCAACTGCATCAAGAATACGTTGGTTTGCTTGATGTAATAGCAGCCAATCCACTTGTTCGACAGTTAAATTGGCACGAAATAAAGCTTTGTCAATAACTTCCGGTACTCGCTTTACAGCAAAACGATAAACCTCTTTACCGTTCATGGAAACATTGCCAAAACTCCCTTTAGAGATATTTACACCTTCAACCAATTCTGTTGATTGGGGAGTATAAGCAAGATTCAAACAGCTATTAAGAGTTCCATCACTTTTAATTTCAAACCCTAACAAATGATCGCACTCATTTGCTTGCAATACAGCAGCTCCAGCACCATCCCCAAACAATATGCAGGTGCGCCTATCTTGCCAATCCACCCAACGAGAGAGGATATCCGCTCCAACTACAAGTACATTTTGAAATACACCCGTTCTAATATATTGAGCCGCAGTTACCAACCCAAACACAAACCCAGAACAAGCCGCAGTTAAATCAAATGCCACTGCTCTGCTTGCTCCCAATTCAGCTTGAATCTGACTTGCACTACCAAACAAGTCATCGGGAGTAGAAGTTGCAAGCAAAATCAGATCCAAATCTTTTGCTGCGATTTGTGCCATTTCTAATGCTTTCAAACTAGCAGCAGTACCGATACTAGTAACCGATTCAGCCGCTGTCGCCAATCTTCGTTGACTAATTCCCGTTCTTGTGGTAATCCATTCGTCTGATGTTTCAACCAGCTCACTCAGCCCCTGGTTATCCAGGAAAGTTCCTGGCACCGCCGAGCCACTTCCTGTAATTGCTATTCCTAAATTTTGCACTCATTATCTCCACAGCTATCCGCTAGAAGGACTGTAGCCAAATCATTACGATCAAAATCATTAGCCTATAGCCAGTTTCAAACTACTGACTATAGACTAGTAACATTAACTGCCCCTCTGACTAAATTATAAAACGCCTTTTTCGCTGAGATTTTGCGAGTTAATGCGTTGCAATACCTGATTATCAACAGCTTCTTTTGCCAGACGAATGGCATTGAAAATTGAAGGAGCTTGGGAACTCCCGTGACCAATTACACATATGCCGTTTACCCCTAAAAGTAAACCGCCGCCGTGTTCTGCATGGTCAATCCGCTGTTTAAGTCGTTTCAGGTTTGGTTTTAAAATAGAACAGCCAATTTGACCGCGCAATCCTTGGGGTAATTCCTCGCGAATAATTTGCAGCAAAATTTCCCCGACTGCTTCAGCAAATTTCAATAAGACATTACCTACAAAACCATCACACACAATCACATCAAAATCACCGGAAAGTACATCGCGTCCTTCGGCGTTGCCAACAAATTTAATGTACGGATTTTCAGCGATCATTTGGTGAGCGCGGATGGCAGCATCATTGCCTTTACACTCTTCCTCACCGATATTTAATAAACCTACTTTGGGTTCTGTAACACCCAAAACATACTGAGAATAAGCCGAGCCTAAAACGGCAAATTGCTCCAAAAATTGAGGACGACAATCTACGTTAGCGCCAACATCAAGTATGAGGACTTGTTTGCTAGCCACCATCGTAGGGAATACCGCCCCGATTGCCGGACGATCAATACCCGGAAGTCTTCCTAAACGAAGCAAAGCTGCTGCCATCGCTGCACCAGAATGACCGGCACTAATTACAGCATCCGCTTGTCCCTGCTTAACCAAACTCATCGCTACGTTGATAGAAGCCTTTGGTTTGCGTCTAATGCCGCTTAAAGCTTCCTCATCCATGGCGATCGTACCTTCTGCGGGGACAATTTCTACTTGTTCCGATTTTATTGATGAGGGTACTATAGGTTCAATATCTTGGGGAGAGCCTACCAAAAGCACTTTTACACCCAATTCTTCGACAGCTCGCAGTGCGCCAGCCACGATTTCACCGGGTGCATTATCTCCTCCCATTGCATCAATAGCGATTCTTACGCCAGTCGATCCCATTGCTCAGAGCTTCCAGAAACCTTACAAATTTTACCAGATGCTTCTGCTAGTCGTAGCTTTATTTTTCGCTACCAAATCTTACTTTTATCAAGTAAGGCATCAAATTCTACTTTTGCTCAACATAACATGAATTTGCCTCTATCACTTCATTCTCCGAACCTTATGGGTAAACGTTTAATACAAAATTTGATTCACAAAGCTAATAAAAAAATATTATTCCCAACGCCAAAATTGCCTCAAGCACTTTGGAACTACCCCAAAGTAAAAAATATTGCATTAATTATTTTATTGTACTAGTTGTATTTCCGCGACTAAAAGTTTATATTGCACACCGTAAAACCAAATATTTTTGTTCATGGAAAATTAGCCAAGGACTCTAAGTTCCCTGTCTCAAAGCCCAAGTCCATTAAAATCAACGAAATAATTCAAATCAAGATGATTTTTCCGATCGGAAATTCACAAATTAGGGGAATTTACCTGACGGGGTGCTGGACATCAAGAATATATTCACAGCTACGAACAGGCAATCATTAAAAACAGGCGTTCTCAGGATTTATTTGTCAGCAACCCGTATAGTTGATCAAATATTTTTTTGATTTCTAGGTATCTAAGTATATTGAGAAAAAAGTTAAAGGTGAAAACTAAACGCTTCCATGCTCTACAAAAACAATTAAAATCAATCGTCCAAACAACTAGAAATCTATTGCTACTCCTATTCCGCTTTAAGATTACCTGTCTCTTTTTACCTCTTTCCTCTGCGTACTCTGCGCCTCTGCGGTTTTTTTTCGGTAATCTTCTACCGGAACGGGAGTAATCTAGAATTCAGTTGAAAACACTCAACTTAAACTGGTCTTTTTCACCCATCAATTTAGTGCGATCGCAACGAGCTTGCACTAGGTGAATGCAACGACAAGTGTGATCATAAACGTTGCACGAAAAATTCAAGCAAAGTTGAGGTAAATAGCAAAAATTTGTTATATTACCCTCTTCACGCAAACAATAATCAACGGCTATGATTACGAGCATGAATAATGGGTTCGCAATGCGTGCGTAGTATTACGTGCCGCAATGGTAGCTACAACTTGTATAGGAGTAAAGGATGCTGGAATTATTTGGTTCGGGTTTAATGTCTTTGTGGTTAGATATGGCAGGAGTCAAAGTTCAGCCAATACAAGCTTTTGATGTTTTGGCTTGGCAAACTGGTCCTGGATTAGTTCTCACTCCCGATCCAAATCCAGCCAGAAATAATATGATCCAAGGATATTTAAAAGAACTAGAAACATTAAAATTAATCAAACCCGAACAAACCCCCGTTCAAGGTATTTGGATACAGTCAGGTCCGATGCTGATGGCTAATCATGAAGCTACTAAACCTCTACCTGCGGCATCTTTAACCAAAATTGCGACTTCACTAGCTGTAATCAAACATTGGGGTCTTGATCATAAATTTGAAACTTTGATCGGTGCCACTGGACCAATTAAAAATGGTGTTTTAGAAGGAAATTTAGTAGTTAATGCTAGCGGAGATCCTTTATTTGTCTGGGAAGAAGCAATAACTATTGCTAATATGCTCAATAAAATGGGCATCAAGCGGGTTAATGGCAATTTAATTGTTGTTGGTAAATTTGCGATGAATTTCCAGCGCAATCCCCAATTAGCAGGAGAAGCATTCAAAAGCGCAATCAATTCTGCTACTTGGTCCAGGAATATTACCATGCAATACTCCCGTATGGCTAAAGGTACTCCAAAACCCCAAATTGTGATTACAGGAAAAGTTGAAGCGGCTGAAGAGGTGGAATCCTCTCAAACTCCCCTCATACGTCATTACTCATTACCGATGACACAGTTAATTAATGAGATGAACGTTTTTAGCAATAATGAAATGGCTGAAATGTTTGCAGAATCAGTCGGAGGAGCAAGGGTAGTCCAGTCAACTGCTGCCGAACTTGCAAGAGTACCGCAATCGGAAATTCAATTGATCAATGGTTCCGGACTCGGACAAGAAAATCGGATTTCTGCACGAGCAGCGACTGCGATGTTAATGGCAATTCAACGTTTAGCAGCCCCTCACAACTTAACTGTAGCTGACTTTTTCCCTACTTCAGGCTTAGATTATCGCGGCACAATTTATGGCAGAAAGATTCCTAAAAACACCACTTTTAAAACTGGCACCTTAAGTGATGTTAGTACCTTAGCTGGAGTCATGCCTACAAAAAATCGCGGTTTAGTTTGGTTTACTATTATTAATAAAGGTACATTTGTCCCTGGTTTTCGTTCCCAACAGGACAAGCTACTCCAAACAATGCTCAAAGAATTAGAAGTGCAAGCAACTGATTCAACTGGTATAAGTCGGACTTCTGGGAAAAAACTAATACCCGAATTCGGTAAACCAACTCAGAATGAACTGTTGTATAAAAGCTGAAATGAACAGTTATCAGTTAAGAATGCTTCACTGATAACTGTTTACTGATAACTGTTTACTGATTTAATTGTGGAATAATTTCTGTAATTACTCTATCGCCAGAATTCCCCCCTTTAACCACCACATTTTCTGTTTGTAGATTACCAGTAGCGGTTTCACCTTTAAAAGTAAATCGAGGACTTGTTTGAGCGTATACTACGTTTCCAGAAGCTTCTACTAATTGTTTGTCCAAATACCAAGTTAAATTATTCGATTGGATTGACTGACCTTTTTGTCCGACACCTTTAGCATCTCCTTGAACATACACTGTTTTCTCAGGAATTTTTAATTCTCCCCGATTACCACTTACGGTTACATTTTCAGTACGATGTACCACTTTCAAAGGTGCATTTGTTTTTACTGTTTCGGCTTTGATATTCCAAGTCATAGAGTTACTAGCTATTTGTACCAAGGGGTCTAGTAATTCGATCAAGGCGTTTTTTGTGATATTCACAATTTGTGTTTTCAAAAAAACTTCGGCAGCATCTCCTCTACCACGGTCTGTAACTTTATTATCTTCTAAACGGTCAATTTGCATCTGGCGATCGCCAATTAATTTTTCCTGTTTAATCATCCAGGTTAACTGCTCGGTTCGCATTTGCAGATTAGGTTCTACTGATTTAGCTACTACTCCCCCAAAAAAATCAATCCGCTGTTCACGAGTTTTAACTTTTGCTTCTTGAGCTACTGCTTGCAATTGTTTATGAGTACCGTTAAGTTGATTACGAACAATAAGTAAGTCTTCTTGTGGTCGCCATTCTAACTCATTACCGCGCAATACAACACCGTTCTCTGGGTCTGTAGCCACAATTTGACCTTTGAGAAACAATTGCTTTCCATCTTGTCTAATATCAGCTTTTTGTGCGGTTACTTTATAAACTATTTTACCGTCTTGATACAATTCACCATCTGGATTTTCGGCTTCACCAATTTGTTTTTCTTTGGTATATTTAGCTTGTTTGGCGTTTACTTTCCAAATCGGTTGACCTTTTTCATCAAATTGTTCTAAAGCTACTCCTTGAAAAGTAAATTTACTTTCGTCTTCTTGAACTGATGCGGTTTCATCTGGTTTTTCGTTGATAGTAGGCTTTTTAGTTCCACAACTAACTAATGTCAATAGAGAGAAAGCACATAATAGAAAATATAGATTAAAAACTTTGTAACTTAAATTTTTCATCCTGTTTATATTAGACAGTTGTTTGCGCCATCCTACATTCACAGACGTAAAAATTTCACGTGAGTACCCCCGAAGTAAAAATATAGCGGTTTTCACTTGGGTGCAATACAAATTTTACCTCACCCCGCCCTCCGGGCACCCCTCTCCGTATATTAGGCTACGGTGTACACACAAGTATACCCAGAGCGAGTTTCCAGCCATAAAAGAGCG
>JACYMD010000105.1 GCA_015272215.1 Rivularia sp. T60_A2020_040
TACTCTCAACTTCCAGACTTTTGATAAAACTCAGATTGTTTCCGTTTAAAGTATAATTACAGTATTAATTTCTCCGTTAGTGATGGACAAAGTATCGTAACGGAGAATGCGTTAATTAAGGTTGCTCTCTTAGCTACAAATCCCACCGTAAATCTGGATTTAACACCGAGTTTCCCGGTTATCCCCAATCAAAGTGTTACTATTACGGCTTTAACTGATAGTTTTGCTTCGATTGCGAATATTACCGCTAAAGTTAATGGGGAAGCGGTAACAATTGATAAGTTTGGCAGATTTAAGTTTACTCCCACATCTCCTGGTAAAGTTGAAGTAGAAGCAGTTGCGACTGATGCGGATGGTAGAGTTGGTAGTAATTCTACAGTAATCAAGGTACGCAATCCTCTTGATAACGATGCACCGATAGTAAAATTAGCTCCTGGGATTAATGGGAATCAAATAAGTAATATTACTAATGTTGTTGGTCAAGTATCTGACGTTAATTTAGATAACTGGTTGTTGGAAATAGCTGATTTTGGGGAAGTTGATTATAGGGCGATCGCCAATGGTGAAGGAATAGTTGATAATGATATCCTCGCACAAATTGACCCCAATAAACTAAACAATGGTTTCTATCAATTACGATTGACTGCAACTGATATTAGCGATCGCGCATCTTCAACAGAAACCGTTATTGAAGTTAATAGTACCAATAAAACCGCTTATACCCGCAGCGAAACGGATTTAACATATAACTTCTCCTCACTCCCCCTCAATCTCACCCGTACATACAATTCCTTAGATAATAGTTGGAGATTCAATACCGATACCAACATTCAAACCAACGTACCGTTGACGGGAAGGGAAGATTTAGGAGTATATGAACCCTTCCGTGTGGGAACGAGATTGTACCTCACCACACCAACTGGGGAGCGTGTCGGATTTACCTTTACTCCGCTTCTTCAGCAAATCCCCGGTTTAACTTATTACACCCCCGAATGGGTTGCTGATGCTGGTGTTAACTATACTTTGAATTCTGTTGATGCTAAGTTAACTCTGGCTGGGAATCGGTTGTATCAGCTAAATACTGGGGTAGCTTATAATCCAGCGAGTGGGGATTTTGCGGGAGCAGAGTTTATCTTAACTGCTGCTGATGGTACAAAATATTTAATTGATAGTAAAAAAGGGATTACGGAGCAGATTGCAGCGAATGGAATTAGTTTAGTTTACAGCGATAGTGGGATTACGAGTTCTACTGGGGAAACGGTGCAGTTTGTCAACAACGAGCAAGGTTTCTTAAAACAAGTTATTGCTCCTGATGGTACGCAAGTTGTTTATGATTATCTTGATGGGAACTTAGTTGCTGCTAGGAATTTATCTACTGGGAATGTACAACGTTACGGTTACAATGATTCGGGACTTACGTTAATAACTGGAAATCCGGGAACTAATGGTAATGCAATTAGCTATGGTACGACTCCGGAAATATCTCCTATACAAAGCGATTTAGGTGGTGTCGTACAGTGGAATGGTTCTACGATTAACGGTAATTTAACTGAAGGGATTGACAGATATACTTTTGGTTTGCGAGATGGTGAAATAGAATCTACTGCTACAGGTATTGTACTGGTAAGTGCGGAAGTTATGGGTGATGCTCTACCGAGTATTGCGGGATTGAACCCAGTTGCAACTAACGGTAACTACGCACTATTCGCAATAGATACCCCAGGATTAAATTTAATTTCCCTCACTCCCCCACTCTCCCCCTCCCCCACTCCTTACTCCCTGAAACTGAATATTGCTGGGGATGTAAATAATGATGGTGTCGTTGATGGGGTTGATAGTGGATTGGTTGGAAGCGCGATCGCCAATAATAATTACAATATTATCTACGACTTCAATCGGGATAATGTGGTAAATGCTGCTGATATGCAGATATTAGGTAGCAATTATGGCTTTACTGCCAATCGCGCTCCGGTGATTACTGCAAGTGAAATACTTACCCATACTGATTTACAAACGTTTATTGATTTAGATAAATTGGCTACTGACCCAGAAGGTGATTCTATCTACTTCCGTCTTGCAAATCCGGAGCAAGGTAGTATCAGCTTTACCCCGGATGGTAAGTCTGCTGTATTCACCCCAAATGCGGGATATTACGGTGCTGCAAGTTTTGATTTGATTGCTGATGATGGTTACAGTACCGCTTCAAGTACTATTGATATTAATGTCAGCGATGCACCTTTGGTTAATTTGGATATTGTTAACCGTACTCCACGGTTGGATGTAGGGGAAAGTACGGAATTGGTGGTAATTGGTGATTTCAGTGACCAAGATGATGTGGTATTACCTGGTTCTTACTTACAGTTTGGTTCTGAGAATGAGTTGGTAGCAAGGATTACGGATACTGGGGTGCTTAGTGGGCTAGGTGATGGGGTTTCGATTGTTAGTGTTGGGAGGGGTGGAATTGAAGCGGTAACTGCTCTAAGAGTGGGTAGATTACAACCCACTAATCAAGAAGAACTATACGTATCAATCGCAGAAAACTACGGTTTAAACCTATACCCGGAAGCAGTTACCCTCACACAAAATGTAACCCGACAAATACTAGTTGGACTCAATGAAGTAAAACAATCCCCCCTACTTAAAGATGATTCTACAGGCACACGGTACTTTGTTAGCAACCCCAACATCATAAGTGTTAGCTCAGACGGTTTAATCACTGCATTAGCTGAATCCGGTACGGCAAACGTCACCGTAATTTACGGAGCAGCAGAAGAAATTATCCCAGTACGCATAGATCAACCGATATTAGGGGGAGAAGCGACTATAACCGCAGATGGTGGTGTAGTCCAAGATGAAAGTGGTGCAACAGTAATGGTTGCTCCTGGTGCCTTGTCGTCAGATACCACGGTTAACATCATGAAGTTAACCGAATCACAATTAAATTTACCAGTACCTGACGGATTCACCTTTGCTTCTGGATTCCAATTAGATATTAGTGGAAACGACGCTTTTGAAATTCCCGCACAAATAGCCGTACCTGCACCCCTTGGGGTGGAAGTGGGACAATCCGTCTTCTTCCTACGTCAAGGAGAATTGCCTACAGAGGACGGTAGTTTGCGATCGCACTGGTTTGTTGAAGAGTCGGGAGTTGTTGGTGCAGATGGGATGATTCGTACTTCTTCTCCACCGTGGGCTGGAGTAAAGCAATCGGGTACTTATACAATTGCCGTACCTAAATTTACTTATCCAGAGCCGAATTCTGATATCGGCTTAATTGCAGATTTTGTAGAACAATCGGCATTACTTGGTGCATTTGCCGTAGCTTATGGATTAGCATTCCCAATTCCACTCAGCTATGTTGCTTTAGGTGGTGCAACTCTTGCACTCAGCGGTTTTGCTGCTTCGTATCTGAGCTACATATCACAATTACAATCAATTCCAATTTCAACTGTAGATGTAGTCGCAATTCCCAGAGTCGGTAAGTTACCTTACATTACCTCTTCAGGTGTTCAAATTAATCCCAACGGTACTGCTTCGGTACAAGTAAATTTTGATGATGTAATTACGGGACAAGCTAACGCATTCAAACCCCCAGTTATTACCGGAGCAGAATTAAGTTTTTATATAACAGGTGAACCAATTGTTTACGTTACAGCCAATAACGTGCTTGTTGATACTGATAATCTTGGTAGCAAATTAGAAGATTTAATCGTTAATTTCCGCACTAGTAATGGCAGTATTTACAAAGGCACAGTACTACCAGAGTTAAGTACGAAATTAGGTGATAATCTTTACAATATTGCCGTTACACCACCATCAAATATCATTTTAGGCGAATCTGATATTGAATTAGTACGGCAACAAAATGAAAAACGCGGTCTTAATCCAGATGATGTCGAACTTGTCAAGTATGCGAGTGAAAGAAGTATCAAACTCGAACCAGAAGAAAGTAATTTAGTATTAGTTGCTCAAGTTTGGAAGGATGCGTTAACTGCAATTAATCCCGATCAATGGAATGATATTCAAGGGGATGAAAATCTTACAAGCTTTGACCTGATAGCAGCTACTGATATTCAAGTTGGGACTGTGGATAAACTTGATAGACCAAGGGAAGTAGCTATTACTAATAATGGTACTCGTGCCTATGTGACTTTAGAAAATACTCATAGCATAGCGGTTGTTGATACGTTAATGCTACGTCAGGTGGACGTTAACTTACAAACCCAAGAGATGGACATGATTGTCCTACCAAGTGGAGCAACACCACGAGAACTGGTTATTAGTCCAGACAATAAGTTTATCTATATTGCCGATCGAGTTATGAGTTCGGTTTATGTGGTAGATATTAACCCGAATTCTAAAACTTATCACCAATTAGTACAAACAATTAAGGTTGGTGACGGTGGATTGCGGAAGTTAGCAATTAATGGAGATGGTAAAAAGCTATTTGTGACTTCACCGAAGAGTAAAACACCAGGTCTCGGCTCAATTCATGTTATTAATATAGACCCCAATGACCGTCCACAAGACGAATCGAAGTCTAATCTTCGTAAATGGCATGAAGTCATAGGTACAATTGAAGCCGATTCGGGTACTGAGGGTATTGCTGCGACTCCAGAAACAGATAAGATGGTCTTTACAAATAAAGGTAATGATGCTAAGGGATTTGGTTTATTAACTATTACTAACGATGACCCCATCAATTTTGAAGCTAAGACTAACTATACCAATGTAGGAATTGGCAGTGCTTTTGATTACTTTGATGTTAATGAAGCTCGGTCTGTAGTTGTGACTCGTGATGGTAAGTATGCTTTTGTTGCAGGTTATAACGGTCGGTTATTTGGTACGGGAATTGAAAGCATTGATGGTCCGCTATCTGGTAGCAATATTGGTATAATTGCTGACCCGTTGACGGAGAATGCCAAGATGGTGGCTGCAACTCGTCCGATTCCGATGGGATTGACTACGGATTTGGTGTTGAATGGGGGGAATGGGAATGGTGGATATATTGATGATAAGTTCCTTTATGCAGCTTATCCGGGGGTTAATAGTGTATTTGGGTTTGATGTTGAGGAAATTATTGACACTTTAGAGTACGCTAAGGCAAACCCGAATCCAAATATTGATTTTACTAAGAAACCGATTGATGAAATCAACCCCTATGTTGTTATTGCTGGGGATTTAATACCTTTTGAGTTGGGGGGAGGAAGGATCAAGTTTGTAACTCCGGATGGTTCTGTGCGTCCTCCTTTGGGTATTGGTAGTAATCCTTGGGGTCTTGGTTCGGTTTCTAAGAGAGATTGGTTGGAGTTGGTAGCACCTGACAATACTACAACTGATACTACTCCTACCTTTGAATGGAAGTTTGATCAAGGGTATGAAAATGTACGCGAAGTTAACTTGTTTGTTAGTACTTTTGGTGAAGGTGAAGGGTTGTTACCGACGGATAAGCTGGTTGATTTATCCGATTCTTCGTTCCTTCCCCAACTTAACGAACAGAAGAAACGAGAATTGCTGACAGACCCCTGGAATAGATACGATGATTACAATCCGGGTCGTATTTTGACGGCAACTTGGAAGCGAGAAACTAATACTTGGTACGATCATAATGGTTCGGTGATTGTTGCTCTAGAAAATGACCCGGAAAATACCAGTACTAGTTTTACACTGAACAAACCTTTAGGAACAGGTAATTTTAATGTAGCTGTAAGGGGTATTAGCAACGAAGGGGAAGAAGAAATTGAAACGGATAAAATTACAATCGTACCTCAGCCTACTGAGACTCCTTTCAGTAGCGTAACCATGATGACTCATGGTTTTACACCACCAATTATTGAACCACTATTTGTAGATGAATACGGCATCCCCAAGGATTACTACAAAATTGCTGATAGTATCGTTACACGCCCAGGTAAGGAAGTTGACGAGAAAGGGTTAATCATGCGTTACAACCATGCTACGGGTTATTGGGTTCCTGTAGATAAAGATGGTAAAGTTATCGAGGAATTAACAGGTAAAAAAGACGTTGAAGAAGATGGAGATTATTGGTCAACGCTGATTACTAATCTTAAGGAAGGCGTAGAAATAGACGGTAAAGAAGTAAAATTCTTAGGTGAAAACAAACCTTTAGTGTTGCTGCCTACGTGGAGCAAAAAATCAGAAAACCCAACTGGAAACGAGTCTGCGATTCCCGATTCTGGATTTACAGAAGCCGCAGCTGATGCATTTTTCGCTTCATTAGTAATGTTCGATCAAGAATTGGGAGGGGATATTGGTGAAAAAGATAATAACGGTAATTTAGTTCGTTTGTATGATGAGAAAGGAAAACTAATCCGCAAGCAAGGTGATATTTTTGATTCACCCCTACACTTTATTGGTTTCAGCCGAGGAACGGTAGTTAATAGTGAAATCATTCAGCGATTGGGTACCTATTTTCCTAATGCTGGAGGTGTAGAAAGAGACGAAGAAGGCAAAATCAATCGCGGTACTGGGGATTTGCAAATGACTGCCCTTGACCCCCACGATTTTTACCAGCCATCCCTTGCAATTGAAGCTTTTAGAGATTTTTACGAGCCAAAAGTGCAAGTTTGGGATAACGTTACCTTTGCTGATAATTACTACCAAACTGTAGCTGACCCTAATGGTTTAACTGCTACTCCTAATGGTCGTAATATTCCTGAGCTTCCTGAGTCAGAAACAAGCAAAAACCCACAACCTGCGGGGTTGAAGTTCCCGAATGGTGGACAAACCGACTACACAGTTTTCCTTAGCGACCCCAACCTGAAACTGACTGGCTTTGATCGAGATAACGGCTTTGGTGGTCCTCATGGTCAGGTTATGGCATGGTATGCAGGAACAATTGATTTAAGCTTGGAAGACATTAATGTTGATGGACGCTACAGCGATAAACCCCTTAAGGAACCGAAGAATGCGTCAACACCAATTTATGACCGTCAAGGTGAAGAAGATGTAGAAAAATTGTTAGGTGAAAACAATCCTTCTGAGTTAAAGACTTGGTATTCAAAAGAAGGTACTGGTGAAGGTTGGTATTATTCTGTTCTTGGTGGAGGTGAAGAAGACCGTCAAGATAAATACCAAAATATAAATACTCGTATTCCTGTAACGTTTGATAATACGTATGATGCCAGAATGCGGGGTGATTATGCTGTACCCACTTTGTTTAATGGTAATTTTGATGCTGTTTTCCAACCCGAAGATGGTTTCCGCAATGTTGTTTCTTCCGCTATTCCTGGTTGGTCTTTTCATGGGGGTACGAGTAATGGGTCGCAAGCTTCTTTAGTAAAATGGGAAGAAGTTGGCTCTTTACAAAGTCATCGAGAAAAGTTGGGATATAATCCCGAACAACCTAACTATGCCTTGGAATTAGCTTCTGGGGAAAGCATTATACACAACCGCTTTACAGTACCTGATTGGGGTGTATTGCGATTTGACCTACATACACCAAACCCTGGTAATGGTGAATTAAAAGTTTCCATTAAAGAAGCTAATGCTACCCTATGGGAAGAATTAAATCCTATCAACTTAAGCATAGCTCACGACCCACATACGCTTAACCCAAATGACAACGATTTGTATTTCCGCAAAAATGCAATAGGTTACTATGATTACAGCAATGGTATATATAGCGACCCATACAGTTACAAGCTTGCTTATGCAGTAGAAGGATTTGAAACATTTCACTTAGAAGTACCAGAGTATTTGCGTGGTAAATCAGCTCTACTTAAATTTGAATTAGATGGAAATAATTTTGTTTATTTAGATGATATTTTCTTTAACGGGACTTAAACAATTATAAGAGCAAAAATAGGTTAGAATACTTATGTAGCAAAT
>JACYMD010000006.1 GCA_015272215.1 Rivularia sp. T60_A2020_040
TGTTGCATCTATTCCTTGCTGTGACTATTTTTCACTTCTCTTGTCACCCCTTGAACCTAATTGTTCTGGACGAACGGGATTAACTCCACCCGGAGAACAACCACCACCAGTAGGTAAATTATTCTTAGAACCCCGACCATTATGCGATTGTTGTAATTCCAGAGTTATCGAGCTTCTTTACTGTCAATCATGTGGCGAAGTATTTCTAGGGGGTTTTAAACGTGAAGACCCAGATTCCCCAAACGCATGGTATTTGTCTCCAGATTATCCTTACCTTGAAAATGTGCCAGATAAGGCAGCGTCATTGAGTCGTACCTTCGGAGAATTTTTGATATTTTGGCCTGCGAACGGAAGACCATTAATAAAACAAACCCATGCTGGTCCAAAATGGCGGTGGCAAGAAGATAGAGAAAATTATGAATGGAGACCTGCATTACTCGACCAATTAGGACGCTTGACTTTTTCTTCTCCAACCTCAAGCAATTTAAGTTCTGGTTATGTTTTCATTTCACCAAAAGACGAAGCAAATGCTTTTCCATCAAAATGTCCTCATTGTGAAGCTGATTGGCGCGGTAGACGAGTCAGTTCTTCGATTCGTGACCTTGGCTCCGGTTTCCAAAGGGTAGTACAAGTATTATCCGATGCCTTGATGCGGCAAATGTCACCAGAAATAGGACGTAAATTAGTTTTATTTTCAGATAGCCGCCAAGATGCAGCAAAACTTTCTACAGGTATTAAACGCGACCATTATCTTGATACAGTACGTCAAGTTGCTTATGAAAGACTTCTGTCTCAGGCACAAGAATCACAAATACAGTATTTGCAAGCTCAGACTCAACATGAGTTAGCTGTGGAGTTTTTCAATTTACACAATCAGTTGATACAAAGTTCAACAAATACGAACATGGCTCGGTTACAACAAATGTACAGTTTGTTGCCTGGTGACGTTATCGCTAGTATTTCTGCTTACGCGGTAGGTGGTGAAACAGGAAATCCACCTTCAGCATTAACACCTCCAACACCACCAGCAGATTTTATTTCACTTCCATTCAATTCCTTACTAAATGCTGTTAGAGAAGGTTTGCTTTCTATTGGTTTAAACCCTGGCGGACCTAGCCCTTCTTTAGCTAAGTACAACTTTACCGAACGTGATGAGCGCTCGTGGACTGATTTGATTGATTGGGATTCAACACCAAGAAGGTACCGCCAAGATTTACAGCCCACACAGCGAAGCGCAATGGGAGAAATTGAAACTGCCTTGTTAGAGTCGGTTGTAAAAGCCGTATTGTTTGCTAGTGGCGCTCGTGATTTTGAGTCCCTCAAACTTGGTTTTTTATGGCTTGAAAATTCTCCACCTTCGAGTTTAGAAGAACAAGCCGCAGCTTCCGTAATTCGATTATTAGCTCAAAGACGGCGTTGGAATGGCTCAAATTATCCAGGACAAATGAACCCTCCGGGTTACATTAATCAATATCTTAATCGTGTAGCTGAGATAAATGGCTACAACCGTGAAGAATTAACAGAAGCAATCCAAAATATTATTAACCATGTTTTAGATCAGTGGAGAGTTATTCCTCAATCATTGCAGGTTATTAGTCCGCGTCTGAGTCAAATAAGTATTTACACCTGCGGACAATGCGGGCGAATTCATCTACATGGTTCGGGAGGAATCTGTACTAGTTGTAACAGTGATTTACCAAGTATTCCAAGCACTTACAACCTGAGTGATAACTTGGAAAATTGTGATTACTACGAATATTTAGCACGTTGCAACGAACCAACGTTTTCACTTAATTCTGAAGAGCTTACAGGTCAAACTGACCCTGGTATTCGACGTGTGCGGCAACGCCGTTTTCAAGATGTTTTTAAACCATCCGAACAACCAGATCCCGATAGGATCAACCTCCTAAGCGTTACAACGACAATGGAAGCAGGAGTTGATATTGGTTCACTTCAAGCTATTGGTATGGCAAATATGCCCCCAATACGTTTTAACTATCAGCAACGTGTAGGAAGAGCAGGTCGTCGCCGTGGCTTGGGTATGTCAGTAGCTTTAACATTATGCCGTGGGCGCAGTCACGATGATTACTACTTTGAACGTCCACGACTTATTACTGCTGAACCACCACCAAAACCATATGTTGTTGATGTTAGGCGTGAAGAAATTGCCAAAAGAGTAGTAAATAAAGAAATTCTACATAGAGCATTTCAAAATATCCCACTTGAATATACTGGAGATAACGTTCACGGTGAATTTGGTAAAATCTCACAGTGGTTGCAACATCGACCAACTATTGAGCAGTGGATACAATCAAACCAATCGGAAATCCAAGATATTTGCCAAGCAATTTTACATCGTACTTTTATAGACGAAACAGTAATCTTTGATTATATTAACAATCAATTATTGCAAGATATTGATATAGTTGTTAATAACTCTGCAAACTTCCCAAGTTCAGCCCTTAGCCAGCGTTTAGCATCGAATGGTATCCTCCCCATGTTTGGATTTCCGACGCGGGTTCGCTATTTGTACCACGAGCGCCCTAATACAAATGCAGGGGAATGGCCTCCTAAAACTGGTGTAGTAGACCGAGAACTAGAAATAGCAATTAGTCAATTTGCTCCAGGAGCCCAAACAGTAAAAGATGATATGCTTCTAACTGCTGTGGGGATTATCAATCCTATGCCTTCAGGAAATGGAGTTACATTTCAACCCAATCCCTTAGCACAAGTTATTCATGTTGGTGTTTGCCGCCAATGTCAAGCTTTAGTAGAAAATCCCTCAGAAGAAGGAGATTGTCCATATTGTTCTGCTCCTAGAGATGAAGACGGGTATCGAACTGTTGATATTAGCGAACCACCTGGGTTTAATACATGGTGGTCAATTAACGCTGAATATAACGGAGCGTTTGAATTTACTCCACGGGCATTAAGGGCACGTTTGGGAACCCCTTCTGAAGAAAATAGTTTTGGTACTCGTAAAAACTTCAGTATTAGATGTATTCCACAAGCTTCGGTTTATCGGATAAACGATAATAATGGACAAGATTTTGAATTTTTTAAAGTAGCAAACAATCACGTTTGGATTTCTAGAAATGCATTTGACCAAGCTTTATTAGATTTATCCCCAGATGAACGCGGTAGAGTTACTGAACCTGTGCCTGACTCCCATGTTGCATCTATTGTTAGAGCTTTGGCAGCTATTTCTACGACTGATGTATTAATAGCAGGAATCCCTAATATCGGCTCTGGGCTAAATTTAAACCCAGCGTTACCGGAAGCAAGATCTGCTTGGTATTCATTTGGTTTTCTTATTAGACGTGCGGCTGCTGTAATTTTAGACATAGCAGAATCCGAACTTGATGTTGGGATTCAACCTTTTACAGACCTTAGTAGCCCCTTTGCTCCTCCATCTGCTCGAATATTTTTGTCCGATAGTCTTGAAAATGGAGCAGGTTACAGTTCGCACCTAGCAGATCCAGAACGTTTTGAACATCTTTTGCATTTTATTCTTGGCGACGAAGATTCCTCCAATTCAACTTTTTCTGCACCATTACTTTCTCATCAACATAGAGAAGAATGTTCTACATCTTGTTATCGGTGCTTACGGGAGTTTGGCAACATGGCTTACCACGCACTTTTAGATTGGCGACTTGCTTATGATATGGTTCGTCTTGCACTAAATCCCAACACACAAATTGATTTAAATTACGATTACTGGATTAATTTAGTATCTAATACAGCCAATTCGTACTTTTCAGGATTAGATTTGCAACAAGAAACTTTCGGTAGTTTATTCGCAGGTATTGATACTTCTAATAATGAAGCAATCATTCTTATACATCCTCTTTGGGATACGACGAATAGCAACAACTTCCGAGCAGAAATACAACAAGCTTATGCCGAAGCATCTCAACGGGGTTTGACTCCTGTGCTGAAGTCGATTTTTAACGCAATTCGCTTCCCTTATGAATAATTTTGTATTCATTGAGTACTTATTCTTAAAGGGACTTAGAAATTTTTTGCGGTCTTAAAAAAAGCCTCAAGCATATATATAGCAGTCTTCTTACGTCGATTTGTCGGCTTCATCAACTCTTTCATTTACCGAACGAGTCAGCATATAGCGAATTTGCGGCTGAGATTCCTGTCCGTAACGGTCAATGCGTCCGTTGCGCTGCTGCAAAGCCATTAAAGACCAAGGAATATCAAAGTGTATCAAACGGTGGGAAAGATAATGTAAGTTAATCTTCTTCAATACCCGCTTAATTCGATTGCGTACCGTTTCCAAACAAGCCATAGGACTTGATAGCATCGCTTTGAGCAAAGTAGTCTTAAATAACTTGCCAGCCGAAGCTTTAGCGTCAATCTCAACCAGTTCTAAATTATCAAGAACATCAAACGCTCTCTCCTCCTGCTCTGAAGCATCAGCTTCCACCGCCAAAACCTGCCGTTCGGGAAACTTTTTCGCTAACTGTTCCAAAACATCCTTCTTAAAACGTCGGAAATACAAATCCCGAATATCATCCTTCGTGTAGTCCGACTCATTTGCGATCGCCGTTGGGTCGAGCATATTCATCAAGCTCGCGAAACTCTCCGGACGACCATCATGAGGAGTAGCCGAAAGCATTATTAGAGCATCCGAGCGAGTTGCCAAACGACTAGCTAATTTAGACCGCAAAGAAGCTTTACTACTGCTTTTTCTACGAGCAACATTATGAGCTTCATCGATAACAATTACATCCCATTCAGCTTGCTCAATATAAGTCCGATATTCCCGGTCTTGCTTGAGAGTGTCAACAGAAACAATTGCTTTATCGTAATACTGGAAAGGATTGTGATTTGTAGGAATGCGAGAGCGAATACGCTGAATACCCACAGAATCCAGACGTACCAAAGGAATAGTAAACCGCATCCAAAATTCTTTTTGAAACTGCGTCAGCATACTCTTAGTCGTCACCACCAAAATCCGCTTTGCTCGTCCCCGTCGCATCAACTCCGAAACCAAAATCCCCGCTTCCAGAGTTTTCCCTAAACCCACCGCATCCGCAATCAACAAACGCTGTCTCGGCATCGATAACGCCTTAATTGCCGGGTCAAGCTGATAGGGTAAAATATCCATTGCAGCCTTATGACCGACATAAAGGTCATTACCTGTTGGAGCAGTTTGTCGTAAATGCGCTTCAATAAACAACAGAGAATTTCGATAACCAGAAGTATTATCTGCAACCAATGCCGTACTTTCCGGGTCTAAAACCTCTAAATCGTCCTCAAGCTCCTTAATAAACTGCGCTGCACGACCTTTGATAAAATCACTTACTCCAATCACATCAACCACCAGGAAATCATTAAACGTCCTAGAAGTTAACTTGATCAGCCATTCCGCATCTCTGACAACAATTCGCGCACCTGGAGCAAGTGTTTTCATCTCAAAGCAATCCTACAAAGCGAGTGGGAGTCGGTTATTCTGTGGTAAAAATAACTGTGAAATCAAGGATTTAATGACAGATTATCATGATTCCTGTTGGTACTGATTACCACAACTTATGATTTGTAATCTAACTTTGCCGCGTTTTGACTTTGACCCTGCCGCATAAGGCGTTGCAAACCTCCAAACGGCAACGTATATATTCATATCAAAAAAGCCTATTTTACTTTGACTTTGCCGTAATTGGATTTTTGGACTTTGAAATTGCCGTAATTGAAATATTGCGGCATTTATCATTAATCAAACCTGAAATAAACAATAAGCAAGAATTTAGGCTGCTTTAACTTCAACCAGAAAGGTCATTATCCTATGATTAAAAATAAATCTTCCGTAAGGTTAATGCAATGTTTGCAATTATAGCTAAGGTGGTTATTAATCAGACTAAAGCGTGAATTTGATTATCTCAAGAAAGACTAAGCGGTTAAAAACCATGCATAAAATATATTTCTCTTATATTTATTGAGTTGGCTTTCTGTAGTCATGATTTAGCTAAAAACCAGTCTGTGATAAATTTGTCTAAAAAATAGAAATCGGCAAATGAAAGCAAAACATCTGTAAGACCTATTGTAATATTGGAGGAAGGTCTTAATGCTTAGCGGATCTCAGTTAGAAAACCTATATAAACGTCTTAACTTATCCGAAGTTTCTCGACAGATAATTAATGAGATTCGCTCACAAGAACCATTGCGAAGAGTTAGTAGCAGCTTTGGGAATGTTACTGGCTCTTATCCTAGTCAAAAAATGGGCAGGACTGTACAATTTGAATCGCGCACTGTAGAACTGCCAGCAATTGAGTTATTTTATGAATATGACTCAGATGTACTTGAGTATTGGGATCAGGCATATAAGTTTACCTTAAAAGTCAAATCTAGTAGCGGTAAAAACTGCACAATAGGACATATACCAGACTTCTTCATTATTAGGGAAAATTCGATATTATTTGAAGAATGGAAACCAGAAACAAAACTAGAAAAGTTAGCTATTGAGTATCCTGACCGCTACATTATAGGAGAGGATAACCAGTGGCATAATTTCTATGCCGAAGAATTTGCCAAAAAATTAGGTATTTGTTATCGGCTGCGTTCGAGTCATGAAATTAACTGGATTAAGTACCGTAACCTGAAGTATTTAAGAGCATATATAGATAAAAAATATGTTGTTAGTGAAGAAAATACGACAAAGTTAATTGCATCTGTTACCTCAAATCCAGGTATTACCTTCGCACAACTTCGCACTTTGATAAAATCAGCTAGCTCGGATGACATAAATGCTTTAATTGCCGCAGATAAAATTTATGTTGACTTGGACACTATTAGTTTGACAGAACAAGAACAAGTCCATATTTTCCGTGACCAATCAACATATTCTTCCTATTCTATAGTTTTTAATTTATCTGCTATTAACAGAATAAATAGCCTTACAAATATTGATGAAAAGTCTGGTTCAACTGTTATCTGGGACGGTAAAGTTTTTAGTGTTGCAACAAAGGGAGAAAAAAATATTTACTTGCGAGGAGAAGAAGGTGTAGTCTCACTTACCTTATCAGAGTTTGACACACTAATTCGACTCGGACAAATTAAAGGAATTCTTCAAGAAAAACCTGAATCCGATCAAAAAGAAGAAATCTCCAAAATTTTCCTACAAGCAAGCCCCAATGCTTTAGAGTTAGCAAATCGCCGTTACTCAATACTCCAAGCATACTTAAAAGGAGAATTACCAGAAGAAAATATACCTATAAGGACTATCCGATTTTGGAAATCAAAGTATAATCAAGCTGATTCAATTTACGGGTGTGGTTTTATAGGACTAATAGATAAACGAAAAGGAAACTCCACTTCTAGATACTCAGATAAAGCTTGGGAAATTATCGATAAAGTTATCGAAGATAACTACGAGAACTTTAAACAAAAAAATGGTTCAGCAGTTTACAATATATTGAAAACTGTTTGGGTTCAACAGCAGCTTTCTGGAACAATAATTGAAGACCTTCCTTGTCAAAAAACTTTTTATTTGAGACTTAAGAAATATGCAGGCTATAAGCAAATAAAGAAACGACAAGGAACGCGCGCAGCTTATAAAAAACTACCTCCGCGATGGCTGCTAGAAATAACTACACCTCGTCACGGAGATCGTCCTTTTGAAATCGTTCATATTGCAGGGCAAACGCAAGAAAAATGACATGATAATATGCTATTGAAATGTAGTTATCATAGGTGTTTCCCATGATTGCAGGTTTTGGTGCATCTTCTAGCTTTACAAAGAAAAATAAAAAATCTTTATCACTAATGGAGCAGGGTAAACGCAAGAAAATTTAGATATTATATCAGCTAGAATGTAAGGGAATAG